>JAJUHC010000001.1 GCA_029268065.1 Clostridiales bacterium
CTCGTCCTTGCCCTCCTTGAGCTTGTTGTATAATTCATAAAAGCTGTCGGATATGTATTTTAAGAATATAAGCCCCAGAACGACATGCTTGTACTCCGCGGCGTCCATATTCTTGCGGAGCTTGTCGGCGGCGCTCCAGAGAACCTGCTCGATTGATTCCGATGTGGAGGTTTTCTTCGCTTTGGCCATTCTATGTTTCTCCTCTATTTTTTATCTGTTTTTATCCTTAAATCAGCGGGCTTCTCCGCGTCCTTCGGTATCGCCCAAGCCCAACCTAAGCGAACAGCGCCCTTTATCCGGCCCTGCTCGCATAAGACCTGCACTCTGCGCGGGGATTGTGAGGTTATTCAGCTTGCACACCACGCTGTCTGCAACATCCTCGTTTTCGGTTCGTTCAATAGGCGGCTTCTCAGCAGTTATAGCTGGTTGTCATGCGTATTATTCTTGAAACAGAACAGGATGCATATGGAAATAATAGCACGAAACGACCGCTAATTCAATGAATCATGCCGCGTTTTCACGTTTTTTATTGTTTGAAATATTTGCGTTGTTATGGTTAATGACGCCCCGGAATTATCGAACATTTGTATTGACAAGCACATTCCACCGTGCTAGAATAACAAGCGTAAACTGATTAGCTAACGCGATAATTGCGTTCAAATAATAAAAAGGTGGATATAAAATGAGCAGCGGATATTCGAACTTCGGCGATTTCATCGCTAAGAAAAGAGAAGAGCGCCGGATCACCCTCCGTGAAATGGCCAGGCGTCTTGACGTGTCGGCGCCTTTCCTGAGCGATGTCGAGAAGGACCGCCGCAACCCGTTTGACAGCGATCGTCTTGAAAAAATAGCCGGCATACTTGAACTTAACAAGCAGGAGCGTGAATTGATGTACGATCTCGCCGGCAAGCGGAGAAACACCGTAGCTCCCGACCTGCCGGAATACATTATGGGAATACTACGGATACGACCCGAATCAAATGATATTATCCGGCACAGAGTGCGCGCCGATGGTTCAGTGCCGTGTCGATTATTCGCAGCTGTCAAATAAAAGAATGGCTCTCTGGACAGATAACGACTGGATGGAATGGCAAGCCAACCGGCTTTCTTCCGCTATACTTATGCCCGAGAGCATGGTAAGACAGTTGACTTCTAAAAACACTGAAGGACCGTCTGCATTTAGGGCTGCCTGCTGGGTTTTAGATGTTCAACGTATATTTAACGTTTCAATTCAGGCGGCAGAGATCAGGCTTCGTGAACTTGGAATGCTTGCCGGCATATCGAAACCTGATATTGACTATGAGCTGACTTTCTTTGCAAAATGAACAACCCCATATAGGCGGGTGCTTCCCGCCTATATTTTCGCCCTAGCCGTAAGCAATGTAGCTAACGCTATCAAAATGGAGGTCTTAAATGAAGAAAATAAAGCTGAAATGCCCGCGATGCGGGAAACGCGTAATAGACTCTGACGCCGAAATTGAATCCGAGCTTCGGGAGATCACGGATGGGATTGATTGGAAACCTGATTACTTTGGTAAGTGCAAAAACTGCGGCGCCGAAATAGGGATCAAAAAACTGAATACCAACATACACCGTACTTAGTACAGAGCACGACGCAACCCTCCGTTTGGAGAGGTATTAAATAATGACGTACGAGCCTGACAAGTAGCTGAAAAGCTATGTGTCAGGCTCGTTTTTTGCTTTCCGGCGACTTGTTCAGGCTCCGAAAGGAGCTATGAGCAATGAAGATTCAATGGATCTTTGCGGACGGGAGCAAATCGGAGGTCGAGGTCGATGAGGAGCTCGGCAATTACATCACCGCATCGCGGAGAGCGGAAAACAGCGCGGAGCGCAGGCACCGCCGCCATTGCTATTCGCTGGACGCCATCCTCTATGAGGGCAAGGAGTATGGGACAAGCTCCACACCAGAGGAGGACGCAGAGACAGAGGAGGATCGGGAATACATTAATGAAGCTTTCTCGCATCTTAGCGAAAAGCAGCGGCAGCCGCTCCATTTCGGAAAACGTCACGTGGGGTAAGCGCAAGAGCGCAGCGGACGGAAAGGTGTATGTTGCCTATTCTCACTTTTTGGGATACCGTAAGGGAGAAAACGGCATGATGCAGGTGGTCCCGGAGGAAGCCGCAATCGTGCGGCGGATTTACACAATGTTTCTGAAGGGCATTACGCCGCACGCCATCGCGACGGCCCTGACGGAGCAAGGCGTTTTAACGCCCACCCAAAAGAAAACATGGCAGCCCTCGACAGTTTTGAGCATCCTCACAAACGAGAAATACAAGGGCGACGCTCTGCTGCAAAAGACCTTCACCACGGATTTTCTCACCAAAAAGACGAAGCGAAACGAGGGAGAGGTTCCGCAGTATTATGTGGAAAACAGCCACGAGGCCATCATAGACGCCGAGGACTTCGACTATGTTCAGGCGGAGCTTGCCAGACGAAAAGCGCTCGGCGGGTCCTATCGCGGGACGAGCTGTTTTTCGGCGAAGCTGGTCTGCGGGGATTGCGGTGGGTTTTACGGCTCAAAGGTCTGGCACTCGACCAGCAAATACCGCCGAACTATCTGGCAGTGCAACGGCAAATTCAAAAACGGCGAGAAGTGCACCACACCGCATTTTACCGAAGACGAGATAAAGGAGCGCTTCGTGACGGCGTGGAATACGCTGGAGAGCGCCCGCGAGGAAACAATAGCGAA
This sequence comes from Clostridiales bacterium, assembly GCA_029268065.1. Classification (GTDB taxonomy): domain Bacteria; phylum Bacillota; class Clostridia; order Oscillospirales; family Oscillospiraceae; genus DUPK01. The sequence continues at coordinate 2,712 of JAJUHC010000001.1, forward strand.
CTGCCGCCTCGCGATTAACACCCTGTGCGACCATTCCGTTCTTGAGGAAGCGATCGGCCGGAAGCGCGGCAAAATTGATGTGCTGACGGAGCTGACGAAACGGCACATCGACGAGAACGCCCAAACTCCGTGCGATCAGGAGGCTTACCAAAAGCGGTATAACGAGCTGCTAGGAAAATATCGCGCCCTGTCGGCGGAGCTAGCAGCGCTGGAAAAGCGGCGCACGGAGCGGAAGCTGCAGGCGGCGCGGCTTACTTCGTTCGTCGACGCAATAGAGAAAAACAAGAGGACGCTGGATACGTTCGACGAATCGCTCTGGTCGGCGGTCGTGGAAAAGGCCACGGTCTGCGCCGACGGGCAGATTGTGTTCACGCTGATGGACAGCACGGAAGTTTACGCATAAAGCAACAAGACCTCGGCCGGAATCGACTCCGCCGAGGTTTTTCTCTGTCAAAAACGGACACCAAACGCCAAAATGAACACCCCTACCTCAAAAAATGCACACCCCCCCTTGCTCGTTGGCGTTTCCCCCTTATTTTGGCTGCTCGTTGGCGTTTCCTCTGAGCATGGGCGGCGTTTGAGCGGCGATTTCGGCTTTTGGGGCTGTTTTTGGGAAGAGCGCGCCTATTCAAAGTGGGCTGAAAAGTAACGAAAAAGTCTAAAAAACGGCCATTTTCTGGCTTTTTTGCATGTAAAAAACCACTCTGTTTCCGATACGGTCATTGTATCAAAAACAGAGTGGCAATGTGGTGGAGGCGGGGGGAGTTGAACCCCCGTCCGAAAGCATATTAACAGAAACTTCTCCGGGCGCAGACGGTTATTTGCATTCCCTTGCCCGGGCGCGAACCGTCACACTCAGGGGCTTGGTAGCTTCATTGTTCATGGTAAGCTCAAAGCTTTGCCTACTCACGTGCACCACTAATCGACGCCCTCATCCGGCCCGTGGTCCTGCCGGCGAGAACGGTAGCCTTAAGCGGCTACGGGCATTAAAGAATCGTTGTTCTTTAATTTATAATTTTGCCATTTTAAGGAGGGTGGCTCCTCCGCCCGCTATTTCTGCCTCAACACCCCCGTCGAAACCGGTACGCCCCCATGATCTCCGCTTTCGCGGTCATTGAGGCAGTGTTTTGGCTGCTAGTTTATTGTTTCCCTTTCGGGGAAGCTTTACACCTTTTCGGGTTCTGCAAAATCCTGCCCGAAGGTGTCAACGGTTACCTTCTTAATTTTCTGATCTGACAGCGGCTTGTCACGCATATCGGTTTTTGTGTTCGCTATCGCGTCCACCGCTTCAATGCCCTCGATTACCCTGCCGAAGGCGGCGTAGCTGCCGTCGAGGTGAGGGGAATCGGCGTGCATGATAAAGAACTGGCTGCCCGCCGTATCCGGCATTGCGGTTCTTGCCATCGAAAGAACTCCGCGCTCGTGCCTGAGGTCATTTTTGAAGCCGTTTTTTGTAAATTCGCCTTTTATGGTGTAGCCGGGGCCTCCGGTGCCTGTACCGAGGGGACAGCCCCCCTGGATCATAAAGCCCTTTATAACTCGGTGAAATATTAGGCCGTCGTAATAGCCCTTCTGAACAAGTGAAATAAAGTTGCTGACCGTATTGGGAGCACATTCCGGGTACAGCTCCGCTTTAATGAGAGCGCCGTTTTCCATTTCGATGCAAACAACGGGATTTTTCATCGTTTTCTCCTTAGCTGTTCTTTTCCTTCATTTTTCTGTCCATCTCGCGCTCGGCGTCCCTGCGGGATTCGCTCTCGCGCTTGTCATGGAGCTTTTTGCCCTTGCAAAGCCCCAGTTCCGCCTTCACAAGAGCGCCTTTAAGATAGACAGACAGGGGTATCACCGCAAGCCCGTCCTGCTTAATCTGCCCGAAGAGCTTCATTATCTCCCGCTTGTGCATCAGGAGCCTTTTGGGCCTCACAGGGTCCTTGTTGTAGATGTTGCCCTTTTCGTAGGGGCTGATATGCATCCCTCTTGCGAATATTTCTCCGTCTTTTACGGTGCAGTAGGAATCCTTAAGATTCACGTTTCCGAGTCTCACGGACTTGACTTCCGTCCCGGAAAGCTCTATGCCCGCCTCGTGCTTTTCGAGAACAAAATAATCGTGGTAGGCCTTTTTGTTCTGAGCGATGACCTTAACGCCGTCCTTATGTGCCGACACAGTCATCATTCCCTTCTATCGGCGCGGATTGAAAACATGCCGCTCTCCCTAAAGCGTCCGGAAACGGAACATTTCATTCTAATTATAACACATATGTCAAGCTCCAAGCACTCTTTTGAGCGCTCCGACCGCATTTTTACTTATTATCGGCTCTCCGTGCTCCTCAAGGTGCAAAGCAAAGCCCTCGGAGGAACAGACGAACTCGCCGAATTCATAAAGCGAGTGGCAGGGCTGGCGGTTTTTTGCGGGATAAACGGTGAGTATGTACTGCCCGCCTAAGCGGGTGAGCCGGGAGAGATAGTCTGCCTCGCAGTCCGAAACGGCGGAAATCAATTTCTCAAAACAATCGAAAGCAAAGCTGTAAGGTTTAAGCGTTCTGTCCCAGGCAAAGAGCAGGACAGAGTCGTGCCCGGCGAAGAGCTCGAATTCGGCGCACTCCCAGCCTTCGATATCGAGGAGCTCGGTCGCCTGCTTCATATCTATGTTCCGGGCCTCGATGCAGCGTTCCCGCAGGTCCTCGCTGCTGAGATAAAGCATTACCGACGATTGGTTTATGTATCGGATGTCCATCAATAATCCCCCTGAATGCATTCTCCGCGAGGAGCCGTGCCACCCCGCGGCAAAGCCGCAGCTTCCCGCGGCTCAAATGTCGCCGATGGGAGCCTTCGGGCTTGACTCACACAATTATAGTACCCGAAAAACCTAATTGATAGCTGTAAAAAATGTTAATGCCAATAATGTTTACAATATGCCGATGATATGTTATATTTTTTTAGTGTAAGAATTCATTTTTGGAGGGAATGACGCGTGAAATCGGACGATAAATACCTATATATCGTGTTTTCCGCGGCTCCCACGCGGATAGGCTCCATAATCCGTTTTGTAACAGGGAATAAGTACAGCCATGTTTCGATTTCATTTGATGAAGATCTGAAAAGGATGTATTCCTTCACCCGCTATCACGCGAACACGCCTTTTATCGCCGGCTTCTCGGAGGAATCCCCGCTGAGGTACTCCGGAAGCGAGGAAGGCACGATCGTAAAGGTCTGCAAAATACCTCTAAGCGAGGAAAAGTACGACGGGATTATGTCGTATCTGAATACTCTCAAGCTGAATTCCGACGCATACATGTACAATTATATTTCTGCTCTGCTGTTTTTGACCGGCTTCAAGATTCGGATTCCCCAGGCCTATACATGTCTTGAATTTGCCGTGCACATTCTGAGCAGGTTTGAGCTTTTCGATCTGATAGACGACAGGAGCTTCTACGACATTGCGGATCTCGAAGCGATGCTGCGGGATTATTTCGCATTTGAGGGAGATATAATGGAAATCGCCCAGCCCGAGGGCTGGGGCGGGGATTTCTACGCCATGAGGGAAGACAGCACGGTCAGAATATGCACCCGTTCGGCAAGGCGCATAGGAAGGCTGATTTACAGACTTGTTCTTGCATAGGGCAAAGGAACATAGTCGTCTTTGACTATGTTCCTTATTTTTGCTTTTAAGCAAATGGTTTCCGCTCCTGAACAAATTACGTCCGCAGAAATGTTAACATAAAAGACATTTAAATCCGATCGCGGATATGTTATAATAAGTATTCGGTAAAATACGGCAATGTGAGGACAGGTTATGAGCTTCAATGAGAAAACGCTTTCCAGCCAGGTGGTATATAAGGGGAGAATAGTAACGGTAAAAAGGGACACGGCCGAGCTTGACAACGGCAAGGAAGTGTACAGAGAAGTGGTGGAGCACCCCGGCGGAGTGACGATAATTCCGGTTGACGACTGCATGAACGTGGTTGCGGTCCGCCAGTTCCGCTATCCTTTCAAAAAGGAAACCCTCGAGGTTCCCGCCGGCAAGCTCGAATATGGCGAGGACCCCTACGAATGCGCCATAAGGGAGCTTGAGGAGGAAACCGGCATTACGGCGGGCCGGATAATAAATCTCGGCAGCATATACCCCTCTCCCGGCTACTGCAGCGAGATCCTGTACTTGTACCTTGCGCTGGATCTGACCTGCGGAACCCCTCACCCGGACGAAGATGAGTTCCTCAACATTGTCAGGATACCTCTTGAGGAGTTCGTCGACATGATTATGAAGGATGAGATACGCGATGCGAAGACTGTCGTTGCGGTGCTGAAGGCGGCGCATTATTTAAAATAAAAATAATAAAGGGGCTTATATGGGAAAAAATATCCTTATCATAGACGATGAGCAAAATATTGTAGACATACTGAGCTTCAATCTTGCCCGAGAGGGATACGATGTAATTTACGCCAACGACGGACGTCAGGGGCTTGCCATGGCGCTTGGCAGCAATCCCGATCTTATACTTTTGGACATAATGCTCCCGTATATGGACGGCTTTGAGGTCTGCAGGGAGTTTCGCAAGATCAACAACCAGACGCCGATTATCATGCTCACCGCCAGAGAGGAAGAGGAGGACAAGATATTCGGTCTCGAAATCGGCGCCGACGACTACATATCTAAGCCGTTTTCCATCCGCGAGCTGATTGCGAGGGTTAAGACCAATATAAGGAGGGGGGCCGCAAGCGAGCCCGCTCCCCGGCCGGACTCTCCCAACGCTCTGAACCTCGGCGGGCTTATTATAGATATGGACAAGCGCAGCGTGTATAAGAACGGGGAGCCGATTGACCTTACGATGCGCGAATACGACCTGCTTCTGTATCTTGCTTCGAATGCCGGCACGGTTTTTTCGAGGGAGGAGCTTCTGGAAAAGGTATGGAATTACAAATACTTCGGCGATCTCCGCGCGGTCGACGTCGCGGTAAAACGGCTCCGCGAGAAGGTGGAAACGAATACCGCTGAGCCGGAATACATACTTACAAGGCGCGGGGCAGGCTATTTTTTCAACAAATAGCCCGCCTCTCCGCGAGTGCCTTTCCGCATAAAGCCCGTGCGCTTCGAACCCCTTGACATCGGCGCCGGGGTTTTGCGGTTTTTTGCGTTTATTTTCTTTTGCACAAGTTGTCCTGATTCTTACGCTTTGGGGTGGTTGCCGTGAAAAGAGGGCTGCATGCGAAGCTGATGCTCATCATGACCTTGCTCATAATATCGCTCATGACCGTGATAGGCGCCTTTCTTATACGGGGCGTTTTAAGGTTCTACCTTAACGGTTTCTACGAGCAGATGCAGACGGTATTTTCACAGCCGGACTTTGTGGCCGAACTCAGGGCTGACGCGGATCAGGAGGACGGCGCCGCGAGGATAGGCAAAACCCTTGGAGCCTATTCGGGGTCTCTCGGCATAAACTTCGGCACCAGGAACTACTACATCCTGGAAGGCAAAACCGGCAAGCTGCTCATGGCGTCGAACTCGGACAAAACGGTGGCGTTTACTCCGAATATACTTACCGCGCTGACGGGCAAGGAAGGCTATAAGAGCGACAACATGGCGGATTACATGGACGTTGCCCTGCCGATAAACGGGGAGAAAAACTCCTTCATAATTTATATCCGCGACAACAAGCAGACCGTGCAGGACCTCAATGCGGAGCTGTTTCTCATTATAATGCAGGCGCTTATCGTAGGCCTTGTCATTTCCGTCCTCCTGAGCTTTTTGCTGTCCAAGACCCTGGTCACGCCTATTCAAAGCCTTACGAGGGCAGCGGAACGGGTATCAGAAGGCGACTTCTCCAAAAAAATCGAGGTTCAGACCCAGGACGAGATAGGCACCCTGACGCGCACCTTCAACAGGATGGCGGAGCAGCTTCGGACGACGCTTGACGGCATTGAAAACGAGCGGAACAAGCTCAGCACTGTATTTCAGCACATGACGGACGGAGTTCTCGCCTTTTCGATAGACGGCGGGCTTCTGCACTGCAATCCGGCTGCGGAACGAATGCTCGGCCTGAGTCTCAAAGACGGGGCGACCGGCTTCGACGCCGTGTTCGGCGGCTTTGCCTCCATGGACGAGCTGAAGAGCCTGAAGGGGCCGGAGTACGCGGAGCTTGAACGCAATATAAACGGCATGGACCTGGAGATCGCGCTGGCGCCATTCTTCGTCTACGGAAAGCTGGGCGGCATTCTGGCCGTCATACACGACGTGACGGCTCAAAAGAAGGCCGACCAGCTTCGCCGCGAGTTTGTCGCCAACGTATCGCACGAGCTCAGGACGCCTATCACTAATATCAGGAGCTACGCGGAAACGCTGCTGGAGGCAGAAGGTATTCCTGACGACATGGAAAAGGGGTTTCTTCAGGTAATAATGAACGAAAGCGACAGAATGACGAAAATCGTGCAGGATCTTCTTACGCTTTCAAAGTTCGATGCGGAGGCCAATTTCAACTTCGAAAGATTTTCCTTCGCCGCCTCTATAAAAAATACCTTTGATTCCATGCTGCTCGAAGCGCGCAAGCACAATCTCGGCATAACGCTGGAGCTCGACGCCGGCATGCCCGAGATATGCGGGGACAGGGCGAGGATAGAGCAGGTGATTCTGAATATCCTCTCGAACGCGGTGAGATATACTCCGGAGGGAGGAAGCGTGGAGGTCAGGTCGGGGCATGACGAAAGCACGGTCTGGCTTTCGGTAAAGGATACCGGAATTGGAATACCAAAGGAGGACCTGCCCCATATCTTCGACCGCTTTTACAGGGTGGATAAGGCTCGTTCGAGAGTGTCCGGCGGCACCGGACTCGGCCTTTCGATCGCTCAGGATATTGTAAAAAAGCATAACGGCAGCATCAAGGTCGAAAGTGTACTGGGCAAGGGGACGACCATGAAGGTCATTCTCCCGATCAACGGCAGTATTGCCTGAAAAAGCTGCGGGGGGGGGTTGCTGTGCCAAAACGCATTAAAGAGGCTGTAAAAACATTGATAATAGCTCTGCTTCTGTTTTCGGCCGTGTTCCTGGCCGTCAAATCGGAGCTTTTCGACAGCCTGATAGTATCCGTGCCGTCTTTGTCGCAAATTGCGGGCGGATTTTCGACTAATCGCAAAATGGCCGCGCTTGCGGAGAGCAGGACGGTTATATCCCCTGCCGCCGTTCCCGTCTGCGCCGTGGTGACCAGCAAATACGGCGACCACTGCGGAATAAAATATGACGGAAGCGCATTGAACGCTTTTTACAGCCGAATAAGCAGCGTTTTTGGCGATGCCCTGACGCTTTCAGCAAAGCCCGAGGAGGTCGCTGAGGAGGAGTGGAAGCTTGCGCTGTCGTCGGTGGGGCTTTTCCTGGATTTCGATAATCCGATACCTCTTTCGGCAATAGTCAAATCAAGCGGTTCCAAAATAACGGACGACAGAGCCTCAGACAGAGTGAGGCGGATATGCATCGCGGCGTACCAGAACAGGGTTTACCTTTACTTTGTAAACGAGTCCGAAAAAACCTTCTATCGCTCTCTTACGGTCATAGGTCAGGCTACTTTGGGCGCATACCTGTCGGAATACCTGCCAAACGATGCGAGGTTTGCCTTTGAACTGGGCGAATCCTATAAGGATGTGGATCCCTACACAGTCCTGATGAAATCGACAAAGGTATTTTCGGCGGCGGCAGCCAACCCGTTCTACGGTAAAATCACAAAGGAAAAAATACTTGAGCAGTTCGGAATAAACTCGCTCCTTGGCTCGCAATACTACGAGTCCAACGATTCCTTTTTGTTCGTGACAGAACAGTACACCCTGAGAATTAATTCCGACGGCTCCGTATCCTATAAGGTTACGGGCAGCGCGAGCACCAGCCTATTGAAAATCCGGAGCGAGGGTCTCGCGCCATCCGTTTACGAGGTCGTCGAAAGCGTAAGAAACCTTGTCCTGTCCACCGTCGGCTCCGTCTGCGGCAATGCGGCGCTTCAGCTCACGGGCTTTGAATATGAACCGGAGGGGAAGAGCGCAACTCTCACCTTCGATTACTATGTTAACGGCATACCCGTCAAAACCTCGCCGTATCGAAATGCCGCGACGATAAAGGTCGTGGGCAGCCGCATAACCTCGGCGCAGTTTTTCTTCAGAAGCTACACGCTTCTGGAGAACCTGGAGAAGGTTATGCCGGAGCGTCAGGCGGCCGTGTTGGTTTCAGCGTATAAGGAGCCTGTGCTTTTTTACATGGACGAGGGGAAGCCTGGGCTCGAGCCCTCTTGGACTGAGAAATAACCGAATTCAGAGGCCGGCGGTTCGCCCCGGAGGCAATGTGAGAGGAACGGTATGGAGTATTCAAAGATAAAGAATATAATAATAGCCATACTTCTGCTGGTTAACATTTTTTTCCTTGCCATTTTTATAATCGGACACACGGAATCGGGCAAACTAGAACGGCAGGCAAAGGAAGATATCGTCAGCATTTTTGCTGCGGGGGGCGTATCGCTTGACATATCGAAAATTCCCAAAGACGTGAGCCTCGGCTATTATAAGCTCGCCCGCGATACGGGCGCCGAGAAGCTTATCGCGGAAACCTTTTTGGGGGCAAAGGACATGACCTCCGCGGGCGGAAACGTTTACCAGTATGCAAATGTTTTAGGTGAGGCCACGTTCAGGCCGGGAGGCGAGTTTGAAATACTTTTCACATCCGGCAAGGACTTCGAGGATTCGTCGCCGAAGGCGCTGCTTTCCTACCTCAAAAATATGGGATTCGACGTGGATGAAAAAAACGTAAAAACAGAAGTGTCCGGCGACGCCGCGACCCTTACCTTTAGCCTCGATTACAGCAGCCTCAGGGTTTTCAACGCGAGCGTTGTCATGAAGTTCAAGGCCGGGAAGCTGGTGTCCGTAGCCGGCAGGAGGCCGGCTTCGTACCCGCAGTATTCGGACTCGGCTGTGATGAACGTCAGCACGGCTCTGATCAGCTTCATAAACGGAATCAAGGAGCTTGACCCGTCCTGCAGGGAAGTGAGGGGCGTTGCGGCAGGCTATCTGATAAGCGAAAACGCGCCCGGCAGCTTTGAGCTTTTGCCCGTCTGGCGCATGGAGGCAAATTCGGGCAGCTATTATGTGAATGGCCTGAATGGAAAAATATCCGCAATTTTCGACTAAATATTATGTTCGATTTTGTGGAAACATACAGTATATAGTTTTTTTGTGATTAAAAATAGAAAATCCTTTACAATATTTATGTAAAGGTGGTACAATTAACACGTATGTAAAAATATCTTATCAGATATGTAACAAATAAGGAAGTGAGCCCTTGACGAAATACGTTATACGAGGCGGGAAACCCCTTCATGGTATAATCGACATCAGCGGCGCGAAGAATGCCGCCGTCGCAATGATTCCGGCGGCGCTTCTTGTTGACGGCGTATGCAGAATAGAGAATATTCCGCAGATCAGCGACGCGACGCTGTTGCTCAGGATACTTGAGCAGTATGGAGCGTCCGTAAGTACGGTCAACAAAAATACAATGGATATCGACTGCTCGGACGTTTCCCGCATCGGCGCCGCTTTTGACCTTATGCGCCAGATTCGTGCGTCCTACTACCTTGTCGGAGCCATGCTGGGAAGGTTCGGGAGGGCTGAGGTGTCGATGCCCGGCGGCTGCGACCTGGGCGTGCGTCCCATAGACCAGCATATAAAGGGCTTTTCGGCGATGGGGGCCGAGGTGGAAATAAGGAACGGCATAATATACGCCTCGGTGGCCTCGGGCAGGCTGCGCGGGGCCGAGATATATCTTGATGTCGTGTCCGTCGGCGCCACGATAAATATAATGCTTGCGGCGGTGCTCGCCGAGGGCATGACCATAATTGAGAACGCGGCCCGCGAGCCTCACATAGTCGACGTCGCGAATTTTTTGAACTCCATGGGAGCGGACATAAGAGGAGCGGGAACCAACGTAATCAAGATCCGCGGCGTGGACAAGCTTGAGGGCGGCTTTTATTCCATTATTCCGGACCAGATAGAGGCGGGCACCTATCTTGCGGCTGTGACCGCGGCGGGCGGAGAGGTTCTCGTCCGAAACATAATACCGAAGCACCTCGAGTGCATCACGGCGAAGCTTATGGAAATGGGAGTCGACATAGAGGATTATGACGATTCGCTGCTCATAAGGCGCACGAAGCCGCTTTTAAAAGCGAATATCAAAACCATGCCCTACCCGGGCTTTCCGACCGATATGCATCCGCAGGTCGCGGTGGGGCTTTGCCTTGCCAAGGGGATAAGCGTTATCACCGAAGGAATTTGGGACAACCGTTACAGGTATGTCGACGAGCTTCGCCGCATGGGGGCGAGGATACAGGTGGACGGCAAGATTGCGGTGATAGAGGGCGTTGACGGTCTTACGGGAGCTCCCGTGAGGGCCTGCGATCTTCGGGCGGGCGCAGCGCTTGTCATTGCGGGGCTTTGCGCGGAGGGAAGAACTGAGGTTGAGGACGTTTACCATATCGAGCGCGGTTATGAAAACTTTGTGGCCAAGCTGCAGGGCGTCGGCGCGGATATAGTCAGCGTTTCGGTGTCTGAAGCGCCTGTTTCCAGCGCCATTGCCATTTAGGCGGGGCGTGTATTCGGCGTTTAATTCATACAAACCCCTTGAGGGGCGTCTTTCGGGATGCTCCTTTTGTTCATATGACGGGATGTGAAATGTTGGAATTTTGCACACTTGCCAGCGGCTCCGGCGGCAACTCGGTTCTGCTGTCCTGCGGGAGAACGCATATACTTATAGACGCCGGAATTTCGATGAGAAGGATAGCGTCCTCGCTCAGGGGGATGGGGCTGACGCCCTCGGACATCTCCGCCGTGCTTGTCACGCATGAGCACAGCGACCATATTTCCGGGCTTCCGACCCTGACGCGGTATTACCAGATACCCGTCTACGCTCCGCAAAAAACGGCCTCGGCCCTGCTTGAGTCCCAACCCTCCCTCGGCGGCGTGCTGAACGCTTTTGAGGCGGGCGGCTGTTTTGAGATTGGGGGCGCTGCGATACATAGCTTCCGGACGCCGCACGATACTCCGGAGAGCGTGGGATACAGGATTCACGACGGGAACAGGAGCTTTGCCGTTTTAACCGACCTCGGCTATGTGCCGGACTGCGTTTACGAGGCTGTGCGGGGTTCGGATGCCGTTATTCTGGAAGCAAACCATGATATCGGCCTGCTCGAGTCGGGACCGTACCCCGCGTTTTTAAAAAAGCGCATTCTCGGCGACAGGGGACATCTTTCAAATGAAGTCAGCGGCTATCTTGCGCGCAGGCTTATCGAGAACGGGACCAGGCAGATCGTGCTGGCACATCTCAGCAAGGAAAACAACCTTCCGGAGCTCGCCTACTCTACCGTCGACCGCCTGATATCCTCAAGCGGCGCAGTCGCGGGCTCCGATTTTGCGCTCAGCGTCGCTCCGCGCGACGTTGCGGGGCGAAGATACAACGTATAACGGGAGAATTACCTGATGCTTGGTATTAAACTGATATGTGTCGGAAAACTAAAGGAACAGTATTATTACGACGCCGCGTCCGAGTATATGAGGCGGCTCGGTTCGTTCTGTAAGCTGGAGGTGGAGGAGCTGCCGGAAAGCCGGCTTCCGCTCAACCCCTCTGAGGCCGATATCGAGAACGCGCTTTCTCAGGAGGCGGGGCGTATAGAGCTCAGGCTGCCGCAAAACTGCGCCGTGGTCACCCTCTGCATAGAGGGTACGCCTCTCGACAGCGAGCAGCTGTCGCAGCTTCTTCAGAAGTTCGCGCTGGCGGGCAGGTCGCGCCTGTGCTTCGTCATCGGAGGTTCTCTGGGTCTTCACGAGAGGATAAAGCAGAGAGCGGATTTTTCTCTCTCAATGTCGAAAATGACGTTTCCGCATCATCTCGCGAGAGTCATGCTGCTGGAGCAGCTTTACCGCGGCTTTAAGATTGCCGAGGGTTCAAAATATCATAAATAATCGAAAATAATGCGATTTTATGCGCGTTTTATGCGTGTTTATAATCGTTTTATTAACGCTTTACAGGCTCAAAAAAACGCATTTTTCACGTCCTGACAAACCTGATACCTTGATTTGGAGGCTTTTATGTCCTGGTGCCATGAGTGTGAAACGGAATATGAAGAGGGCGCCGTCAAGTGCCCGCGCTGCGGAGCGGAGCTGTTCGGGGAGAAGCCTGCCGCGAAGCTCAAGAAGCCTAAATTGAAATGGTCGTTCGGGCGCAGAAGGGACGTTTCGGCGGAATGGCCCATGGAGCGGGGCGGCGCAAAGGTGCCGGCCGCCTTTTTAGCGAATATAGGAGGCACACAGGCAGATTATGAGCTGACGCTTTCCGTTCTCCGCGCCTTCGGAATCCCCTACGCCTGCGATTTTCCCGGAATGGGGCAGATATCCAGGGTTTATACGGGATCCAGCGGCGGAGGCATGGACATATATGTCCCGGAAACGATGCTCGAGGACGCTAAAAATATACTTTTTGCCGATTCGGAGGAGCAAGGATGACATACAGGGAAGAATACGAAAAGTGGCTCTCAAGCCCGGCGCTTGCCGAGAATGAGAGGGACGAGCTGCGCTCCATAAACGATGAAAAGGAAATCGAGGACCGCTTTTTTGCGCCGCTTTCCTTCGGCACGGCCGGGCTTCGCGGTATTATGGCCGCCGGCCTAAACCGCATGAACAGGCACGTCGTCCGCCATGCGACGCAGGGCTTTTCGAGGCTCATATGCGAGATGGGGAGGGACGCTATGGAGCGCGGGGTGGCGGTATGCTACGACAGCAGGAACCACAGCGCGGAATTCTCGAGGGAGGCGGCAAGGGTACTCGCCGGAAACGGCATCAGGGTGTTCCTTTTCGACGCGCTTCGCCCGACTCCGGAGCTGAGCTTCGCCATACGCGAGCTTCGCGCCGTCGCCGGCATCAATATAACGGCAAGCCACAACACAAGGGAATATAACGGCTACAAGGTTTACTGGGAGGACGGCGCCCAGCTTCCGCCCGAGCATGCCGCCTCGGTTGCCAAAGCCATGTCCGAGACGGACATTTTTGACGGAATCAGGCTCGCCGATTATGAAAATGCGTTGTCTGAAGGCCTTATTACTATTATCGGAAGCGAGATGGACGAGAAGTATCTCGAAAAGGTCCTTGAACAGGCGATAAACCGCGAGGCTGTCGGAGCGGCGGCAAAGGATCTGCGCATCGTTTATACCCCGTTTCACGGCGCGGGCTACAAGCTTGTTCCCGAAGCGCTGAGACGCCTCGGCATAAAGAATCTGTACCCCGTTCCCGAGCAGATGGTGCTGGACGGCAACTTCCCCACCGTGAAAAGCCCCAACCCCGAATACGCCGAGGGCTTCCGGCTTGCCGTGGAGCTTGCAAAAAAAGAGGACGCTTCTTTGATTATCGGTACGGATCCCGATTCCGACAGACTGGGAGTCATGGTCAGAAAAGACGGAGAATATGTTACCCTGAGCGGTAACCAGGTCGGCGTTCTCCTTATGGATTACATTATAAGCGCAAAGAAAAGGGCGGGGACGCTTCCTGAAAATGCCGCTGTTTTAAAGTCGATAGTATCTACAAAGATGGCGGACAGAATCGCAAAGAAGAACGGCGTCTATATCGAGGACACCTTTACCGGCTTCAAGTTCATGGCGGAAAAGGTGAGGGAGTTCGAGGAAGGCGGGGAAAAGAAGGTAATCTATTCCTTCGAAGAGTCTTACGGCTATATGATCGGGGACTTTGTCCGCGACAAGGACGCCGTTACGGCTTCCCTTATGACGGCCGAGATGGCGGCCTTCTACCATCAAAGCGGGATGACTCTCTACGACGCGCTTCAGTCCCTCTTTAAAAAATACGGTTATTTCTTCGAAAAGACCGTTTATATCAACCTGCCAGGACTGGACGGGCTTGCAAAAATGGCGGAGCTGATGAAGGGGCTCAGGGCAAACCCGCCTAAGGAGATAGGCGGATATGCGGTAACCGGTATAACAGATTACAGGCCGGGGACGGTGCTGGACGTAAAAAGCGGCAGGCTTTCAAAAACAAAGCTCTCCGGCTCCGACACAGTTTACTTTGAGCTTGAGGGAAACGCCTGCTTTATAGTAAGGCCCTCGGGAACAGAGCCGAAGGTGAAGGTGTACATTATGGCCGAGGGCAAGGACGCAGAGGATTGCGGACTCAAGATCAAAAACTGCGAGGAATATGTTAAAAGCCTTCAATAAGGCCGGAAAAAACGCTGTTTTCGTTTGTTTGACGCAAGTGATCTTACAGAATCTGTGCATTTGCCTATATTCAAGGGACTTTGTATAAGGATATTTTGCATTAAGCGTCTTTTTTCCGTTTTCGGGGCGGCGACCCGGAATATCGAAATTCTTATACCGACGGGAGTGTCATATGAGCTTTTTCACACTGCTTTTGCTGGCTTTCGGGCTGTCGATGGATGCATTTGCGGTTTCCGTATGCAAGGGCCTCGCCATGAAGAGAATTACGGCCAAGGGAGCCGTCACCGTCGGACTGTATTTCGGCTTGTTCCAGGCGGGCATGCCGCTTTTGGGCTTCTTTCTCGGCTCCTTCTTTCAAAGCAGGCTGGCAGCCTTCGACCATTGGATTTCCTTCGCCCTGCTTTCCTTTATCGGAGCCCGCATGATACAGGAGTCTTTCAGCAAGGAGCAAAAACCCGAGAGCAGTTCCCTTTCGGCGGGCAATATGCTCATGCTCAGCGTGGCCACAAGCATAGACGCGCTCGCCGTCGGAGTAACCTTCGCATTTCTTAACGTGAATCTGCCCTATGCCGTCACCTTTATTGGCCTTACGACATTTTCGCTCTCGGTAATCGGCGTAAGGCTTGGAAACATATTCGGGGCGAAATACAAATCCCGAGCGGAGCTGGTCGGCGGAGCCGTTCTCATCGCGCTCGGGATAAAGATTCTGGTGGAGCACCTTTTTAACCTGTAATTCTGACAAGCTCAGTCTGATTCCGTTGAAATCAATTTAAAAGCGCCGGGAGAGGGGATGACATATGGACATAAGGAAGTCCGCCGAGGATTATCTCGAAACGATGCTCATTCTTAAGGAAAGGCACGGATATATCCGCTCCGTCGACATAGCCGAGGAGCTTGGGGTCAAGAAGCCCAGCGTATCCTTCGCCACAAAAAGACTCAGGGAAAACGGCTACATCACCATGGATTCCGACAGCCATATCACGCTCACCGAGACCGGCATGAAAATCGCTTCCCGCATGTATGAGCGGCACAAGGTTCTTACGGACGTTCTTGTGGCGCTCGGCGTCGACAGTGAAGTCGCCCGCGAGGATGCCTGCAAAATCGAACACGACCTGAGCGACCAGAGCTTCGACGCCATTCGCAGGTACATGGAAGGGAAGTAGCTGAAACCGGAAGATTATCTAATGCCGGCAGTGAGCGGGACGAGCATAGGAGGCTTGCCGGCAGAGCGGAATGTATTGCCGGCGCCGCAGGGGCCGGCGCAGCCATATAATATTCAGAAAGGCAGCTTCAATCAGCGAAGATCGACCTCGCAGTCGAGCTCCAGCGCCATCTCCTGCCAGCGATCCATCCTGCGCTTAAGCTCCGCCTTGCTTTCCTCGTCATCCCTGAACGCGATGGGAGTCCAGGGCATTTGAGCGAGTGCGGTTACGACCTCGTCAATTTTCTGGTACGGTATCGAGATCATCCTGAGTCCCGCCGGATATGCCTTCCGCCTCTTCAGGCCGTGATAAAAGCCGGTGGTAATATGATTGACCTTGCCGGATATTATCGGATAGGCGTACATCCAGGCGCAGCTTATTACGGGCGAGGACTTGGATTCCCACAGATCGCCCGAGATGTAGCTCGTGGCCCGCATAATTATATCCGCCTGAGGGAAGCCGGCAACACACAGTATAAGGTCGGGGTCAAAGTCACAGCTTTCAACGGTCGAGAACTGCACATAATTTACCGTTCCGGGCACCAGCACCGGCAGCTTCTGATAAAGCTGCTGGCAGGCGACAGGCGAGCGGTATATTTCAAAATCGTATCCGGCCTGACCGGAGGCCGTCACCGCGGGCATGGGAATCATGCCGAGCGGCATTTTGCCGTAGCAGGCGTCGTTTTCCTTTGTTATGTAAAAGCTTTTTCCGGTCGACTGCACGTATTTTACATATTGGCAGTACGCCAGCTTATCGCCGTCGTATGCGGGGACCCCTTCGGGCCTTACGGCATGATACTTCAGTGCAACCGCCGGAAATTCCATTTCGAGCTTTCTGAAAAGCTCCTTTGCTTTCTCACTCAGCATAAAAATCCTCCTTATTAACAACCGGGTGTGCCATCCAGCACACCCGGAATTTGATTGCCGTTTGATTGCCGCCGAATATGGAGGCCGGTAAAGTTTTGAAGCGCTTATTTGATTGTATATACGGTCGCCTCGGCCATGGCCTTCTCGGAAAGCTCCTGTCCTATGCCCGGAAGCTCCGGAACCGTGTAATTCCCGTTCTTATCAGGCATATAGTCGTACTTGCCCAGTTCGCGCATCGCCAGCTTTATGGCGCCCTCGTGAACCTCGTGTATCAGGAAGTTCGGCAAAACCGTTTCAACATGCAGGGAAGCTGCGGTCGCAATCGGACCACCGCATATGTGCAGCTGGACAGCGCCGTCATAAATATTCGCCATGTCGCAGATCTTTTTTGTCTCGGTTATGCCGCCGGTGATGCAAAGGTCGGGCTGGATGACCTGGACGGCCCTTTGCTCAAGAAACTCCCTGAAGCCCCAGCGGGTATAAATACGCTCGCCGGTTGCTATCGGTATATTCAGAGCCTTGTGGATCTCAAGCATGGAGCCGACGTTCAGGGGATGCACCGGTTCCTCGTAATAATAGATATTGAGGGGCTCGAGAGCCTTGCCGAGCTGTATCGCCGTTATAGTATCCGTATAGGAATGGAGCTCAATGATTATATCCATATCCTCTCCGCCGGCTTCGCGCATCGCGGCCGTGCGGTTGTACGCGGTCTTCAGCATTTCGTTTGACAGCTTCCCGCGCATTTTCCAGTTCGGGTTCGTGGCTTCGCGCGCCCATTTGCCATCCATCGTCACGCCAATGGGGTCCACCTTTATCGCGGTGTAGCCGTCCGCCATCGCCTTCCGGGTCGCCTCCGCATACTGTTCAGGTTCGGTGAGAAATCTGTGCTCATCGTCCCAGTCAAACTGGAGCTGGCTTGCATACGCCCTGATCTTTTGATTGGTCTTGCCTCCGAGAAGCTGATACACCGGCATGTTGAGGGCCTTGCCCTTTATATCCCAGAGCGCCGTATCTATTGCGCTCATGCCCGCGTTTATCACGGTGCCTCCGCCCATGCCCCAGAAGGTTGTGCGGAAAATATGCTCCCATATCGCTTCAATATTCTGCGGGTCCATGCCGATTATAAGCTCCGCAAAATCCCTTGCAATGCCAACGCCGGCATGGTGCGCCTTTCCGTACGACAGACCGACTTCACCGAAGCCTGAAATTCCCTCGTCGGTATTGATCCTTACGCACACCACCATGCCCATCACGTTGGGCTTGCATTCAAAAACATCTACGCTTGTTATTTTCAAGCTCTAACACGCCTTTCATTCAGAGCGGTTCCGCTCCTGGATATACAGGCAGGCAGCTGTTTACCCATTTGTAAGGTTGTTATACAAGCATACTACCACAGGGTGACGGAAGCGTCAAGCATACCATTGCAACAAAAAATGTCCCCAGAATTTGTGCATAATACATATCCCAGGGACAAGACATCAGCCCTTATAATAGGTTTCGCTTCGTTTGAGCGATTCCATTTCGGCCTCAACGCATTTATCTACATTCCTTTCCTTGAGGCCTTCAAGTATGTTTTTGTGAAACTGAAGGATCATTTTTTCGCTTTTGTTGCGTTCTATGCTGATAGTGGAGTTAGACTTGGTGACCTCGAACCAGATCGACGATATGGCTTCGTATAAGTACTTGATATATTCGTTTTTGGACATAAGGCTGATATATTCATGGAAGCGGTAATCCGCGTCGTAAAAGCTCTCATAATCCTTTTTGTTCAGGCTTGAGCACATTTCGTGGTATATTTTTTCAAGCTCCGCTATCTCCTCGGTCAGATCCTCCCCCCGCATGAGCGCAAGACGGACGCTTCCGATCTGTATGATCATGCGGAATTCGTTCATCTGCTGATAATCCTGCTGGAGTATGTTGAAATCATAGAGGCTCTTAAAAAAACCTCGCATGCTGAAGTCAACCACATATGTCCCGTCTCCGACACGGGTTTCGGTCAGACCCAGCGCGTTTGAACGCTGTATCGCCGCGCGAAGCGACATGCGGCTTACGCCGAGCCTTTCCGAGAGCTCGTTTTCAGACGGGATCTTCTCGTTCGGCTTCCATTCGCCAGCGAGTATCTTCTGACGCATGTAATCAAAAATCTGATCCGTCAAACTGTTCCTTACTATTTTCTCCAAAAAAATCACCTTTTTCCTTTATGTATAACAAGTATACACGTTCAAGCAGTAATTTAACAGTTTAATTTTAAATTAGCAAGGCATATATTCATATTTTTCTGTTAGCAAGTCGATTATTGAGTAAATCAGACAAAAATGGCACCTATTATTTATGCTAACTTATGAAATGTCAAAAAGTATTGCATATGCGGTAAATATATGCTAGTATGCCTGTATAACAGGTAGGCAACTGTTCGCAAACCAAGGCTTAGTCAATTTTGTAATCAAAACTAATATTGGAGGATCAAAATGAAAAAGCTACTTAAAAGATCGCTGCCGTTTTTATGCGCCTGCGCAATGCTGTTTCTGGCCGCCTGCGGCGGCTCATCGCAATCCGCACCGACTCCCCAGGGCAGCGCGAAGCCTGCCGCAACGGCTTCCGGCGCGCCCGTAACCATAAGATGGGCATCGAGCGTGGCCAAAAGCGAGATAGACGCGAACAACACCCCGGGCGCAATCGCTATCAACACTTGGATCAAGACCGTCGAATCGGCTTCGAACGGCAGCATCAAGGTTCAGATTTTCCCCGGTTCTCAGCTGGCCAACGGCACAGATGAGACGGTGAGCGGACTCCAGAACGGCGCTTTCGAGATGGCGCAGCTGAACACCGGCTCCTGGGGCGATTATACCCAGGCCTTCGCAGCCCTGAACGTGCCTTATCTGTTCACGGATTACAGCGTCGTGCACGCCGTTATGGACAGCGAGTTCGGCAAGCAGATGCTTCAGAAGGTCCAGAACGACGTGGGCGTTATTCCGCTCTGCTATTCGGATATCGGATACCGCCATGTCACAAGCTCCAAGGGATTCGTCAAATCGCCGGCAGATTTCAAGGGCGTGAAAATCAGAACCATGACAGACCCGATACAGATTTCTTCGTTTAACGATCTCGGAGCCGCCGTCACGCCGCTCTCGATTTCGGAGCTGTTCAGCGCGCTCCAGCAGAAGCTTGTGGACGCGCAGGAAAACCCGCTTTCAACCATTTATTCCAACAAGTTCTATGAGGTTCAGAAGTACTGCACTCTGACTCGCCACAGCTACACAACCACCCTGTTTTTCATGAACAAGGATTTCTATAACAAGCTCTCGGACAGCCAGAAGGCTGCGGTAAAGGCCGCAAACGAAGCCTCCACCAAAGCGAGCCGCCAGCGCCTCGAAGCGGCGGAAAAGGAATACCAGGATAAGCTTTCGGCAGCCGGAATGCAGTTCTATAAGCCGACAGACGCGGAAATGACCGCCTTCCAGAACGCCGTCAAGCCCACATGGGACAAGGTCAGGAAAACAATGGGCGACGATCAGTGGAACAAGCTGATTGAGACAGTGAACAGCGTCAAAAAATCATAAAATAGTTCATTGAAGCCGGTTCGTGGTTTCGATTTGGTTTCGATTCCATGAACCGGCGTCCTTCTTCTTGGTTTTCCCCAGTACAGAAAGGAGTTTCCGTATGGAAAAAGGGAAGAGCGGCAAAAGCATACTGCTCCAAATCCTTAATAATTTTGAAATATACATCGGCACAGTACTGTTTATTATAATAATGTTTCTTCTGTTCCTTCAGGTGGTATCGCGCTTCGTTTTCAGGCATTCGTTCACATGGACTGAAGAGCTTGCGATCGCGCTGTCTGTCGGAATGGTATACTGCGGCGTTTCAGGCGCCGTGACTCACAGAAAGCATCTCAGGATAGACGCCCTGCTGGAGGCGGTCCCCTTTAAGGTTAAAAAGGCACTTCTCATAATAAGCGACGTCATTTTTATCGCCTTCAACTTTTATGCCTCGTATCTTTATCTTACCATAATAAAAAACCTGCGCATGAGCGCCACCTCCCTCCTGCGAATACCAAAACGTTACTTATATGCGATTATTCCCATAATGCTTACCGTCACATCCGTGCGCATCGTTTTCGATATAATGAAGCTTGTGAAAGAAACTCCCCAAACCCTCGGAGCTTCCAAGCCGGTAATCGATACGGACGCGCTCGAGGCTGAGGCAAAGCAGATAGCCGCCGAAAGGGCCGCAAAGATGAACGAGCCCTTCAAAGCCTCCGATTCTCCTTCAATCCCGGCCGAAAAAGATAGGGAGGAAAGTAAATAATGGCAGTTACAGTACTATTCGTTTCCTTGTTCGCCCTCCTGCTTATCGGCGTGCCTATCGGCCTTTGCCTTATCATACCCTGCCTTATCATGGTCGCGATAAGCCCGGTAACGACTCCTAATTTCATAGTGCAGACCCTGTACAGCGGAACGGCATCCTTCACCATGCTCGCCATTCCGTTCTTTATGATATCGGGAACCATAATGGACGTCGGAGGGCTCTCCAAAAGACTTGTACGTCTTGCGAACAGCATTATCGGCAACGTAACAGGCTCTCTGGGAATGGTGACGGTGCTTGCCTGCATGTTCTTCGGTGCGGTTTCCGGTTCAGCTCCGGCGACTACCGCGGCGATTGGCACCATAATGATCCCCCAGATGATAAGGGCGGGCTATGACAAATACTACGCGACGGGACTCGTCGTCTGCGCCGGCGGACTCGGAATTATTGTTCCGCCCAGCTATCCCATGGTAATATACAGCGTTACCAACAACACTTCGATAGGCGACATGTTTATTGCGGGCATCGGCCCCGCGCTCGTCGTCGGGGCGATCCTGATGATATTCAACTATATTTACTGCAAGAAGCACGGCTATAAGGGCTCGCAGAAGTTCAGCTTTAAAGAATTCATCGCCGCTCTCTGGGATGCAAAGTGGGCCATCCTGATGCCGATTATCATTCTGGGCGGCATATACAGCGGCGTTTTCACGGCTACGGAAGCCGCCGTCATGGCGACCGTGTACGGACTCTTCGTGGGTATCGTGGTTTATAGGGCCTTCACTCTCAAATCGCTCTGGAAGGTATTCAAGGACAACATGGTCTTCAACGGAGGGCTGATGCTGACCGTCGCGCCCGCCACGGCGCTCGGCACAATTTTTGCCTATATGCGAGTTACCGACAGCATAAGCGCAATGTTCCTCTCCCTCACGACCAACCGCTATGTGATACTTATGATCATATATGTGATCCTCTTCCTTATCGGAATGTTTGTCCAGACCACGCCCGCTATCGTTATTTTCTCCCCTGTGCTCCTCGCGGTGGCCATGCAGGTAGGCGTTTCGCCGCTTCACTTCGGAATAATCATGACGATAGCGCTCGCAATAGCCTTCGTCACCCCGCCGGTGGCGGCAAACCTTTTCGTCGGAGCCTCGCTTACCGGACTGAGTATGGACAAGATAACAAGGGCCGCACTGCCGTTTCTGTTCGGCCTGATCCTTTCGCTGATCATCATAGGATTCGTGCCGGAAATCTCCGTCTGGCTTCCTACGGTGCTCAAGGGATAGCCGGGATTCCGATCATACGGTTTCCTATTAAGTCACACCGCAATTCTTTTTCATTTTCTTACTCTTGGAGGACGCGTCCCAATCGGCTGCGGAAAGCCGGCTGGGACGCGTTGCTTGTTTATGAGCTGGGGGCAGTCCGCTTGACATGCTATTATTAAATCGGGGCATTAATATCTCCGAAACCGGAAAAGCGCCGGTTCCTGATGCAAATGAGAAACCCCGCAACCTTCACGGTTACGGGGTTTCTCGTGGAGCTGGCAAGGTGACTCGAACACCCGACCTGCTGATTACGAATCAGCTGCTCTACCGGCTGAGCTATGCCAGCGAAACAAAATACAGAACTGAATCACAGCCTATGGCAGTATAGCATATTTGCGTTTTCAAGTCAATGTAATTTTGTTATTACGATTTGTATTTTGCAGGGAAACTTGCCGCAATAAGCTTCGCAAATAGCGCTAACCGGCTCGATCAATAAGTAATAATTTATTTAAAAGAAGAAATTTGGCAATTATTGTGATAAAAAAGCGCATAATATCTTATCTGTTTTGTGCCAATTCACAGGGCCTAAAGTATACATAAAAAAAGGCCATAACTAGACTACAGTTAGTTATTCACATTATCCACATAGTTGTCAACATGCCTTGAAGCCTTGATTTTCAAGGAATCTGAAGTAAAATTACAATTATTTACAGAACAGCGATCTTATAAAAAATCGTCGACATATCATGAATAGGTTTACATAATAACAAATTACATAAAATCTTTCCAAAAAAACCAAAAAAAATATTTTTTTTGCAATGACAATCGGGCAAACTTCATTTGAATAAAACGTCCGGACCCATTGTAGCGTATGCGTTCAAGTCTGACCCCGCCACGTTGCCCGTCTTGTATTCATAAAACGCCTGGCAGCCTATCATTGCGGCGTTATCCCCGCAAAGGGCGGGCGGCGCGAGATAGAGGGCCTTGCCGGCCTCCCCGCAGGCTCTCAGAAGGTCCCCACGTATTCTGGAGTTCGCAGCCACGCCGCCGGCGCATACTATCACGGCGCGTCCCGCCGCGTTTGACGCCTCGATTGCGCGCGGCACGAGAGCGTCGCTTACAGCGGCGGAGAAGGACGCCGCAAGCGATGGCAAGTCCAGCTCTTCGTTCTTCTGAGCGGCATTATGGGCGATATTTATCATCGCTGTTTTGAGGCCCGAAAAGGAAAAATCGAGCGGAGCGTCGTCGACCCTCGCCCTGGGAAGAGGATACTTCTTCTCGTCTCCCGATTTTGCGAGCCTGTCTATGGGCGCCCCGCCCGGATATCCCAGTCCGAGGACACGGGCGGCCTTGTCAAAACACTCCCCCGCGGCGTCGTCCCTCGTCGTTCCCATTATCTCCATATCCGTGTAGCCCTTCACGTCGAGAATAAGGCTGTGCCCGCCTGATATGACGAGAGCCGTGAATGGCGGCTCAAGCTCGGGGAAGGCAATATAGTTCGCGGCGATGTGCCCTCTTATGTGGTGGACGGGAATAAGAGGAACGCCGAGCGCCGAGGCCGCCGACTTTGCGAAATTTAGTCCGACGAGCAGAGCGCCTATGAGCCCGGGCGCGTAGGTCACCGCCACGGCGTCGATTTGCGCCTTCGTTATGCCGGCTTTGGAAAGAGCAAGGTCCGCGAGGCGGGTTATGACCTCCATATGGCTGCGCGAAGCCAGCTCGGGCACTACGCCGCCGTACTCGGCGTGCATCTTCACCTGAGAATATATTTCGTCTGCGAGCACCTCTCTGCCGTTTCGCGTCAGGGCGACGGCGGTTTCATCGCAGGAGGATTCTACTGACAGGATTATCAAGGTCCTACATCTCCTTCTTTAGGAAAAGCGTCATAATATACGCGTCCTCGGGCGGCTGCTCATAATATTTTTTGCGTACTCCCTCGACGGAAAAGCCGTGCTTGCGGTAGAGCGATATGGCGGGAGCGTTGCTTTTCCGCACCTCAAGCGTAAGAAACGAGAGGTTTTGAGCTTTTCCGTATTCCGTAAGGGAATTCAAAAGCGCGTCGGCCGCGCCGCGCCTCCTGTACTCGGGGAGGACCGCGATGTTGGCTATGTAGCCCTCGTCGAGGACGGACAGCATTCCCGCATAGCCTACAAGCCTTCCCGTGTCGTCAAGGGCGGCGACGTAGTGTGAGAGAGGGTTTTCAAGCTCTCCGCGGAGCATGCTTTCCGACCACGGCATGGAAAAGCAGAGCTTTTCAAGCACGGCCGCGTCTTCTACATGTTTTGACTGCATTTCTACAATTTCAAACAAGGCGGAACCTCATTTCGCGTCAAGCCAGTTTTTTCCGCTGTGAGCCTCGGCAAGAAGGGGGACGGAAAGCGAGATCACGCCCTCCATCTCTTCGTCGAGAAGCTTTTTCACGGTCTCGACCTCGCTGTCCGGCGCCTCCACTATCAGCTCGTCATGAACCTGCAGCAGAAGCTTCGCCTTGAGGCCTTCGCTCTTTATGCGCCTGAACACCCGCACCATCGCAAGCTTTATTATATCCGCCGCCGTGCCCTGTATGGGCGTGTTCAGCGCGACGCGCTCGCCGAAGGAACGAATATTGAAGTTTGAGGACTTAAGCTCGGGCAGATAGCGCCTGCGCCCGAAAAGCGTAGTAACATAGCCGTCGCGCTTTGCCTCCTCCACTATCGACTTCATGTAGTTCCTGACTCCGTGATATTTTGAAAGGTATCCCTCTATATAGCTCTTGGCCTCGCCTGAAGTCACTCCGATGTCCTGAGCGAGCGAGAAGGCGGATATGCCGTAAACTATGCCGAAGTTTACTGCCTTCGCGCGGCTGCGCTGAAGCGCGGTCACCTCGCCGGGACTCACGCCGAAAACCTGCGAAGCGGTGAAACGGTGAATGTCCTCGCCGTTCCTGAAGGCCTGTATCATTGCCTCGTCCTTTGATATATGCGCCAGTATCCTGAGTTCTATCTGCGAATAGTCCGCGTCCACAAGAGTTTTTCCGGCCGAAGCGATGAACATGCGACGCAGCTCCCCGCCCAGTTCCCTGCGGATGGGGATATTCTGCAGGTTGGGTTCGGTGGAGGACAGGCGTCCGGTGGCCGTTACGGTCATCTGGAAATTGGTGTGGATGCGCCCGTCGGGCGCTATAACCTTCAAAAGTCCGTCCGCATATGTGGATTTGAGCTTCGTAAGCTCGCGGTATTTGATTATTTCGCGGATAACGGGATGCTTGTCTATGAGCTTTTCCAGCACGTCTATGTTTGTGGAATAGCCAGTCTGCGTCTTTTTCGGCGCGGGAAGCATGAGCCTTTCAAAAAGAACCTCCCCGAGCTGCTTCGGGGAATTCACGTTGAATTCCGTTCCGGAAAGCTCGAATATCCCCGACTGCAGCTTCTCTATCTCCGCAGTGAGCGACTCGCCGAACTCAAAAAGCGCGCGCCTGTCGACAAGAAAGCCCTCGTGCTCCATGTCCGCGAGCACCTGGCACAGCGGAAGCTCGACTTCGAAATAAAGCTTTTCCATAGCAAGCTCCTTCAGCTTGTCCGAAAGCACGCCGTGAAGGGCGTAGACCGCCGCCGCGTCCGGAGCCTCCGCCCCGAGATACTGGGAAGCAAGCAGGGGAATATGGTATCTGCTGTCCGTAGGGGAGAGAAGATACGCGGCGAGAGCGGTGTCAAAAACGAAGCCGTCGGTGCCGAGCCCCTCGTCAAGCAGAAGACGCATGAGATCCTTTACGTTGTGGGACACCTTTCTGACCGTTCCTCCGAAGAAAGCACGGAGAAAATCGTTGTAGCCTTCGCCGCAGGCCGCCCAAGCGACTGCGCTCACGCTTTCGCCGTCGCATATCTCCAGCCTGTCGAGCCCATCGGGACACAGTACGGAAACGTAAGCGGCGCTTTCACAGCGCTCAAGCAGCCTTTTCAGCTCTCCGCAGTCCGAAATATCGCGGACTTCCCGCACCAAAGCCGTTTCAGCGGCCTTCGGAGAGGAGGCTTCCGCGGAGGAAAGCCCGAATTTTTCTATAAACTTGTAAAACTCGAGCCTTTTAAAAATTTCCAGCAGGGCAGCATTGTCGGGAGCTGTCAGGCGAGCCTTTTCAGGCGTAAAATCGAGCGGCGCGTCGCAGCGGATTCGCGCAAGGCGGAGCGAAAGCTCCGCGTCAGCTTTCCCTTCGGACAGCTTCTTTCGCACGGAATCCTTGATGTCCAGCGTCTCCAGATTTTCGTATATTTTGGCTATCGAACCGAAACGCCGGATCAGGTCGAGCGCCGTCTTTTCACCAATGCCGGCAACGCCGGGATAATTGTCGGAGGAATCGCCCATCAAGGCCTTGTAATCGACCATCTGAGGCGGAGAGAAGCCGTAATCCTCATAGAACAGCTCCGGGGTTACGGTTTTTGTCACGGTCTGCCCCGCCTGCGTAGAAACGAGCTTGACCGTCGTGCTGCCGTTTACGCACTGGAGGCTGTCCCTGTCGCCGGTGACTATCACGCAGTCCCACTTGGCGTCGCGGCATTTAAGCGCGATTGTGCCTATAAGGTCGTCCGCCTCGAAGCCCGAAAGCTCGAACCGCGGGATGTTCATCGCGTCCAGCACCTCTTTGAGCAGGGGCATCTGCTGCGCGAGCTCGTCCGGCATTCCCTTTCTTTTAGACTTATAGCCTTCAAATTCCTCGTGGCGGAAGGTCGGCTCCTTCAGATCAAAGGCGACGCATAAAGCGTCCGGACGGTCTTCATTCAAGAGTTTTTGCAGAATGCTTATAAAGCCGTAAACGGCGTTCGTATAAAGCCCGTCCTTCGTTGAGAGCAGGCGGATGCCGTAAAACGCCCGGTTTATTATACTGTTTCCGTCCAGCACCATCAGCTTCATGACTTGTCCCCTTCCGCGGCAGGACCGGGGCTGAGAGGCCCCGGCATATTGTTGCGCTACCGCGCCCGTACTCAGGATGCGGTAGCCGGTTAAACGGCTGCAAACAGAATTATACCACGTTTTTATTATTTAAACAAGGAAACGAAGGCTCTTATATCCGTTCTGGTGACGCAGGAGAGCACACGGAGAAAAACGTAGTAAAATGCGCCCGTCAGCAGGATATGCAGCGTTACGGAAAGAGGCTGCGCCGCAAGCGGCAGGCCCAGGGTCCTGAGCAGCAGCAGGGAGAAGTTGACCGCCCCGACAATGCATATCAGGGGACGCAGAAAAGCCCTCGGCGGTATGTCAATCTCCGTCACGGTCGAAAGCCTTCTGAGGCTGAGAGCAAAGTTGAAGGCTTCGGTGAACCAAATGGTGAAAACATAGGCGGGCAGGGCGTAGACGGGAAGCAGGAAGTATACAAGCAGAACGCTGAGTCCCGCGTCGAGGATATTTATGAACATGGAGTGCATCTGCTGCCCGAGACCCTTGAGCATCCCGTCCGTCACCGTATCCATGTACATTATTATGACGAGCGGAGCGAATATCTTTATGTATGTTCCAGCCTCGCGGGAGCGGTACACCAGCTGGCCGAGCGCGCCGGAGTAGGCAAAGAACACTCCGCATATGCCTATCGAAAACATGAGGCTCAGGCTGAAGATGCGGTTAACTATGCGCTTCACGAGCCGTTTATCACCCTGCACCTGAGCTTCCGTCAAATCAGGGACCAGCATTTCCGCGATGGAGGTGAAAACCGCGATGGGATAAAGAATAAGAGGCAGCACCATTCCGGATATGGTGCCGTAGGCGGCGAGCGAGCTGTTGACGGAAGCGCCGGACTTCTGAAGCCCCCTGGGAACGAGCAGATGGTAGAGGGAACCGAGCGCGGTTCGGGCGTAAGCGCTGAGAGCCAGCGGCATCGCAAGCCGCAGTATCCTCGCTGTCATCCCGCGAAGCGGCACAGCAGACCTTTTGTAGCGGCGGACGTCGAAAAGGTAGAGCAGAAACATGAGAAAAACGGAAAGCATCTCGCCCAACAGGTTTCCTACGGAGACTGCGGCGCAGGCATACTCAAGGTTTTCCGAGGGGATGAAGGTGAGCAGGAACATCACCGTCGCTATACGCACAAGATTTTCAAATAGCTGAGCGGAAGAGGATTTCACTATGCGCTGCACGGCGGTGAAGTAACCGCCCATAACGGCGGAAACGGATATGAGAGGAAGCGTCAGCGCGAGTATCCTGAGCGAAAGGACGGTCCTGGCGTCGCCTACCCACACCGCGCCTATCCTGTACGCGCCCGTGAAAAGAATGATGCCGGAAAACAGTCCGAAGCTGAGAGCGTAAACAAGGCAGCGCCTGACCGCGCCCCTTATGGCCGACTGATTCTCAAGCCCGATTTCCTCCGATACGATGCGGCATACGGCAAAGCGCACGCCGGAAACCGCAAGGGTGACCGCAAAGACATAGACGGACATTATGAGCTGGAAAAGCCCTATGCCCGCGGCGCCTATTTTGTTTGAGAGGTATATCTGAAAATAAAGTCCTATCCCGCGTATAAGGAGCGAGGTTACCGTGAGAAGGAAGGTGTTCATTATAAATTTTTTCGCCCGCATAACGTGTCCCCCATATTCTTATAGGTTATTATTATGAGGGAGGGGGACATATATGACAGGCACGGACGATAAAAATCCCCCGCGCTCATACGCGGGGGGATAAAGTAATTATTGTTGAATCAGCATTTTCATGAATATATTGTAGCAAAGCATGAATAAGGAGGGCTCAACAATGGGTCATAACGACTGTGTTCTCAACATTCCGTATCCGCCGGCTGATGTGAAGGAAAAAAACCTGTACTACGCGAGACTCCTGCTGAATAATTACGCGGGGCAGAACGGGGAGATGACGGCGATCACCCAGTATCTTTATCAGCATCTGATTTCAGAGGAATGCTACGGGGAGCTTTCGGATTCACTCGAGTGCATCTCGATAGTCGAGATGCGGCATCTTGAGATGCTCGGAGAGCTGATTACAAAGCTCGGAGGGGCCCCGCTGTTCAGGACGCAGAACCGGGGCAGGAACATTTACTGGAGCGGAAAGTTCGTTGCTGAGATACAAAATCCCAGAAAATTTCTGATTAAGAACATTGAGGCGGAAAATGTAGCGATCAGGGATTACAAAATGCGGATATGCCAAATAAGCGACCCCATGATACAGAATCTCCTTGAGCGGATTATAAGGGACGAGGAGCACCACATCACGATATTCAAAAGATACCTCGCCGAATTTGAAAAGAGCGAGTGAAGGCCGGTTTTAGCTGAAGGCGCCCTGATTAAGCTCGAAAAGCTCCTCTATCCTTCTTCTGAGGGCCTGGTTCCCGGGCGCTGAGAGATCGGGGTCGCCGGCCAAAAGCTCAATGGCGGCGTTCTGCGCCTCGGTGAGGACCTTCATATCAGCCGAAAGGTCCGCTATCTTCATTTCCGGGAGGCCGTGCTGCCGGGAGCCGAAAAAGTCGCCGGGGCCGCGAATTTTCAGGTCTTCCTCGGAAATTTTAAAACCGTCGTTAGTCTTGCACATTATTCCGACGCGCGGATTGGCCGGCCCGTCCTCGCAGAACAGGATGCAATAGGATTTGTGCGAGCCGCGCCCTACTCGTCCCCTGAGCTGATG
Organism: Clostridiales bacterium; assembly: GCA_029268065.1. Taxonomy (GTDB): domain Bacteria; phylum Bacillota; class Clostridia; order Oscillospirales; family Oscillospiraceae; genus DUPK01. The sequence continues at coordinate 32,165 of JAJUHC010000001.1, forward strand.
GAGCTGGCTGAGTCCGAAACGCTCGGCGTTTTCTATCACCATCAAGGTGGCGTTTGGTACGTCGACGCCGACCTCGATAACCGTGGTCGTTATAAGAATGTCCGCTTCCCCGCGCATAAAGGACGCCATCACCTCGTCCTTTTCCGAGGCCTTCATCCTTCCGTGCAGCAGGGCGACGCGCAAATCCGGAAAGATCTTCGTCCTCATCTGCTCGAAATACTTTTCGGCTGCCTTCAGATTCAGAGCCTCGCTTTCCTCTATCATCGGGCAGACGAAGTATGCCTGACGCCCCTCTGAAACGAGCTTTCGGGTAAAGTTTATTATTCTTGTCCGGTATTTTTCGTCGACTCCGAAGGTTTCCACGGCCTGCCTGCCGGGCGGAAGCTCGTCGATCACCGAAATGTCCAGCTCGCCGTAAATAATGAGCGCGAGAGTGCGCGGTATCGGAGTCGCGGACATTACAATCATATGCGGGTTTTCGCCCTTTTCGGTCAGAAGGCTCCTCTGGCTTACACCGAAGCGGTGCTGCTCGTCCGTTATTACCAGAGCGAGATTCTTAAAGTCCACTCCCGACGACAATATCGCGTGCGTGCCTATAAGAATATCTATTTCACCCTCCGCCAGGGCCTCCCTTATCTCCCGCTTTTGCTTCTGGCTCATGCTGCCGGTGAGGAGCGAAACCTTCATTCCGAGCGGCGAGAGCATTTTCTCAAGGGTCCCGAAGTGCTGCTGGGCGAGGATCTCGGTCGGAGCCATAAAGGCCGTCTGAAAACCTGAGCAGAACACATAATAGGCCGCTGCGGCGGCGCAGAGCGTCTTGCCCGAGCCTACGTCGCCCTGGATTAGCCTCCGCATCGGCTTTCCGGACCGCATGTCCGATATCATCTGGTCTATCACTCTGCGCTGGGCGCCCGTGGGGGAGAAGGGCAGGGCGGAGTAAAACTTTGAAATGTCGGCGTCTTTTGGGACAAGACCGCTTTTTTCAATACGGCGCTCCTTCAGGAAACGCAGCGCACAGGCAAGCACGAAAAGCTCCTCAAACACGAGCCGCCTCCTCGCAAGGCTCAGCGACTCGGAGTCCGCGGGGAAGTGTATGTTGTGATACGCAAAATCAGCGTGAGCGAGCTTGTGGGCTTCCCTGACCGAAGAGGGCAGAACTTCCGGAATTATTCCCTCGATTTCGTCGAGCCCCTGCCGCATTGTTTTCGCGAAAAGGTTTTGACCCAGGCTTGCCGTCAGGCGGTAAACAGGCATTATGCGGCCCGTCAGCTCGTTTTTTCCCTCCGGCTCAAATATAGGGTTCGTCATTTCGAGCCTTCGCGGGCTTCCGCCGACCCTGCCGTAAAAATCATAATACTGGCCCGGCTTCAGCGAGTCCCTGACGTAAGGCTGGTTGAAAAACGTGATTTCCATAGAGCCGCCGTCGTCCGACACCCTGAGCTTCACAAGGTCAAGCCCTTTCCTGATATGGCTCAGACGGGGCGGGGACACCACCATCGCGCGTATACACGCCGTCTCGTCCGGAACAAGAGAGTCTATCGACCGGAAAACGCTCCTGTCGTCGTAGGCGCGCGGGAAATAGCAGATAAGGTCTCGCAGACTGGCAATTCCGAGCTTCCTCAGAAGCTTGGCCCTCTGCTCGCCTATGCCCCTTATATAGCGCACTTCAGTTTCCAGTTCCGCCATCTCTACCACCGCCTCCCGTATAGTTTACATTATTATCCTCAATAATGCAATGGCACGAACATATGAGCCTTTTTGTAAAAAAATATGTTTTTTAAAAAATAATAATTGTAAAAAGGGACAAAAAGGATTAAAATCTAGACGGACGGTCTACTATATTATTTTTATGGAGGAAGCTTGCATGATGACAGCAGAAAATCAGAAGAAGTTCGACGAGAAAACTAAGCGTATGCGCGACGCGTTGTCCCTCAAAGAGCCTGACAGAGTTCCCATCGAGATAACCGGCGGGCAGTTCATGGTGAACTACGCGGGCTTCACGATGGCCGACGTAGTAACCGATACTTCCATGGAAAAAATCAAGTACGCAATCAAAAAGTACCTGACCGACTTCGACCCCGACGTCATGACGGACACGAGCCAGTATTATTTCGGCGAAGGACCGGGATTCAAGCTGCAGGGCTCAATGAAGATGCTCGTATCCGGCGTCAACGAAGAGGTGGGACCCGACTCCATCCAGCAGCACATCGAATATTGCACGCTGATGGACGACGAGTTCGATGAATTCTTCAACAACCGTCTTGCCTGGCAGCTTAATAAGCAGCTTCCGCGCATGTTCAAAACTATGGAGCCTTTCAAGGACTTCAAGATCAGCCCGGGCTTCCGCACCGTGGCCGAGCTTGCCGAGATATTTGGGCGCCCGGACTTCCGGGAGACAATGGAAACCTTCTGGAAGATTGCCGATTTCTATAAGGAATACAGGGCAAAATCGGCGGCGGTCAACAGGGAGATCATGGAGCTCGGCTATCCGTCCTTCTCCGGCGGGGGCTCGGCCGTGCCCTTCGACAAGTGGAGCGACGAATACAGAGGCACAATTCTTTCGCTTACGGATATTTACGATTATGAAGAAGAGGTCATGCGCTATTGCGAGGAGTATCAGGAGTACCAGCTTGACGTTATAAGGAAGATGAACAAGGACGGCAGCAAAAACGGCAAGTACGTCTCCTTCATGCTGCACAAGGGTGTGGACGGCTTCATGAACAATGAGCAGTACAGGAAGTTCTACTGGACCCACCTGAAGGAGCAGATGGAAGCCATCTCCGAATGCGGAATGATCCCCGTATTGTTCTGCGAGGGCAAGTACAATACGCGCCTTGACTTCCTCGCCGAAGCGCCGAAAGGCTCCTACATGTACTTCGAGACGGTCGACATGGCCCAGGCAAAGAAAAAGCTCGGCGGAAAGATCTGCATAGGCGGCAATTTCCCGACAGCGCTGCTTACATACGGGACAAAGGAAAAGGTCGTCGATGAGTGCAAGAGGATACTCGATACCTGTGCCCCGGGCGGCGGATACATATTCAAGTGCTCCGCTGTGCTCGGAAGCTGCAAAACGGAAAACGTTGAAGCCATGTTCCAGACTGTAAAGGATTACGGCAAGTACAGATAAGCAAATTGTCAAAGCCCCGCTCGGGATTCCGCCTGAGCGGGGCTTTCCGCGCAAAAACGCACTAAATCCGGACGTCCGATTCCGGAAACGCAGAATCCGGCAGGAAACGCCTTTATACTATCATATAATATCATCGGGCCGGGCCGTGAGACTCGGCATCGCCTCTTAAACAAACGAAAATAGAAAAATCAAACCCTATTCGGGATATAACCCCGCAAGCTTGTACTTTTTACGGGGCTGCACAGGAAATGAGCGCCATTAATATGATGGATTGGAACGCTGATTTCAGTTATGGACAGCTTTGCAAGAAGTATGAGTTTAAGCAGGGATTGAATTGGATTTTGATTTTGAGCAAATTAATCAGGATTTGAAAAAGGGCCTGTACAGGCACCTGGGCTCAGGCTCGGGCAGGCGCGTTTTCGATCTTGGCAACGGATATGTGGTTAAAGTAGCGAGGAACAGCAAGGGCTTAGCCCAAAACAGAGCGGAATACAATATTTCGCAAAAAGACAGCTCGGAGCTGTTCGCAAAAATTCCGAAGGTTTCGGAAGGCTTTGAGCTGCTGATAATGGAAAAGGCGGATAACCTGATGTTCCTTTCAGAAGTTCTGCACCATTTTAACGTAGGCAGCTTCAGGGAGCTTTTCAGCCTTAAGGAGTTTAAGCATATCACGAGGGAACTGGGCTTGCTGGAGGCCGATTTGCGCAGGGCGAAAAACTGGGGCAAAATAAACGGCAGACCGGTGATAATCGACTATGGCTTCACGATGAGAGTCAGAAACTATTACTATTTTCCGTTTTAAAATATCACGGCGGGGAAGGGCACGGAAAAAGGAAGGGAGCTGTTTTTCCCTTCCTTTTGCTTATTTCGGGCTGTCAAAAAAACTCTTACCAATCCAGGCCCGCGGCGGCGCGGATCTTCTTCGCGCGCTCGTTCATAATGCCGTAGTGGTGATCCTCGCAGAGCTGCACCATTTCGGGGTCGGTGTTCCTCTGGCGGGGCAGCGGCACATCCTGCTCCTCGGAAAGTATTCTCTGAACCTTCTTGATGTCCACCTTGTGCGCGGTTGTACCGTCGTTAGCGGCGACGGCGGCTGCGACGCCGGCAGCCTGACCGAGTCCCACGCACTGCGGTATGAGCAGCAGCGTGTCAATGATGATCTCGTCGGCGGCAAGGTGGCGGCCTGGGCAGATAAGGTTCTCAACCTTTTTCGGCAGTATGCAGCGGTAGGGAAGCTCTACGGGACCCGAATCGTTCATCGGGCCGACTATGCTGTGCCAGGCGATAACGTCCTCGAATTTCGCGGCGGTCGCAACGTCGAGCTGAGTCATTACATGCTCCCCGTCGAGACGGCGGCTGCAGCGCGCGCCCAGCTGAGGTGCTATATCATAGAGGAAGGCGTTGCGGAACGCGAACGGAACCGCCTTCCTGCAGAACTCGATGACATCCCTGATGGAGGTGCGGACTTCAAGCTCGGTCGCCGTGAGATCCTTAATCTTTATGCAATCTTTGGCAGGCAGGAAGTTGTTGAACCAGACGACGTCGTTGCGCTCGGTCGGCAAAACGGCGGTGCGGAAGCCCCCGATTTTGGCAAGCTCGTCTCTGAAGGAGGCGTTCTCCGCGGGGAACTGGCGCGCCCAGCGCGCGTAAGCCTCAAAATCCACGCCGCCCATGCGCCATACGAGAGCGGTCTTATCGACTCTTGTGCTGGCGTCGCGCTTGCCGAGAAATGGCGCTCCGGCCTGCGCGAAAATGTCGCCGTCGCCGGTCGCGTCTATGGTTATCTTCGAGAGAATGACATGGCGGCCTTCCTTGCTCTCAAAAAATACGCCCTTGACGACGTTCCCGTCCATAACAGGCTTGGTTGCCCAGGAGTGGAACATGACCTTTACGTTGGGCTCCTCCTGAATCATCAGGTCAAGCTCTATTTTGAGCTGGTTCGGCTCGTAATAGGGGGCGCGGACAAGGCGCTTGTTTTCCGCCCACATGCTTGTGCAGCCGTGGATAAGGCTCCATCTGTCGATGAGCACGGGGGAGGTGTCTCCTATTTCCTTGAGAGACGGGCATATGTACGAGCCGGGAGCGCTTTTGTCCAGGCGCGTAAACCACTCCTCCTGAAGCCCGCGCACGAAGGACTTGTTGTACCAGCTCATGGTGGGTATCATCAGTACATAGCCTCCGGTCACGTCGCCGCCGAAGTAGCCGTAGCGCTCAAGGATAATAACCTTCTTTGCTCCCGCGCGCGCCGCCGCAATAGCGGCGGAATGCCCGGCCGCGCCGCCTCCGACTACCAGAACGTCGCACTCTTCATAAACGGGCACGGTATTGGTTTCCTGAATAGTTTTACCCATATTTTCCTCTTCCTTTCCGATTGTTTCTTCACAAATTATTATTTTGTTCCTATAATAAACTATATAATATTTACCGTTTTTTTTCAATTGACGGACGGTAAAATTTGCTATCACTTTTTTATTGATGTTGCTGAAAAAAAGTATTTTTAACAGCGTTAAAATATTAATGCTTAAATAATCCGACAGACACTGTATATACTTATTATAAGAAACAAAGAAATATTAATGCTTATTTAAGCCGAAGGCGTGAAATCGAAGCATGGATTGCGGAGGAGCCTGATATGTTTAACATCTGGCACGATATTAGCCCGGAAAGGATAAGCCCGGAGGATTTTATCGCCGTGATAGAAATACCGAAGGGCAGCAAGAAGAAGTACGAGCTGGACAAGCAGACGGGAATGATAATCCTCGACCGCATACTCTACACATCCACCCACTATCCCGCAAACTACGGCTTCATACCCCTTACCTACGGCGACGACGGCGACCCGCTGGACGTCCTCGTGATATGCAGCGAAGCGCTCGAACCGCTGACGCTTGTGCGCTGTTATCCGATAGGCGTGATCGCGATGAAGGACGGCGGCAGGCTGGACGAAAAAATAATAGCCATTCCCTTCGGGGACCCGAACTTTAAGGATTACTCGGACGTTTCGCAGCTCCCCGCCCATGTTTTCAGCGAGATGAGGCACTTTCTTGAGGTATACAAGACTCTTGAGGGCAGAGAGACGCTCGTGAACGAGGTCGAGGGACGCGGCAAGGCGGTTGAGGTCGTCGATTATTGTATCTCGAATTATCGCAAGAGCTTTGTTGAACCGCGCGGCGACTGAAGAGCATTTCAAAGCTATAATCGGACGCTTGGGGCGTCCGATTATAGCTGAGCGTGTCGAAAAAGTGTTTCGACACGCTTCCAGGGGGTATCCAATACCCCCTGGATACGAGCCTCACGGCTCGATACCCCCGGTCGCGCACAATTGCGCGGTATAATGTATTTTTCCGGCGTACACGCCACCGGAAAAATGTTTTTATACTGTTATTACATTTTTTAATCTTAGGTTCTTTGACAGTCTGAGCTATAATCGGACGCTTGGGGCGTCCGATTATAGCTTTGAATTAAAACCCCGAAAACGGGAATATATAAAATGAAAAACGGGAAAAGCAAGGGGATTTTTGTATGGATTTCAGCAAAACAAGAAAAGCGAAAAGGATTGTTGCCGGAACGCTCGCCGTCCTCCTCTTTTGCATCTTCGGCGGATCGATAAGCGCGGCGGCCGCAGCCAGAGAGCTTCCAATATACTGCGTGGAACGAGAGGGCAAGCCCGTTTCGCTTACCTTTGACGCCGCATGGGGAAACGAGGACACTCAGCTGCTGATAGACATTCTCGGAAAGTACAACGTAAAAGCCACGTTCTTTGTAGTGGGCGACTGGGTAAGGAAGTACCCTGAATCGGTAAGGGCGCTCCACGAAGCGGGGCACGAGGTTATGAACCACTCGAGCACCCATAAGCATTTCAATCAGCTTTCTTCCGAGCAGATTGCCGAGGACGTCGGCGCCTGCAACGACAAGATCGAAGCCCTGACAGGAGTCCGCCCGATCCTGTTCCGTCCCCCGTTCGGCGAATACAACGACAACGTCATAAAGACGCTGAACGGTATGGGGATGTACACTATACAGTGGGACGTCGATTCCCTTGACTGGAAGGAAATACCGGCAAGCGAGATCACAAATCGTGTGACAAAGCGCGTGAAATCAGGCTCGATAATCCTTTTCCACAACGCCGCTAAGCACACGCCCGAAGCCTTGCCGGGCATAATCGAATGGCTGATTCAGAACGGATACCGGCCGGTTAAGGTGTCGGAGCTGATATACCGTGACAACTACACCATCAATCACGAAGGAAGGCAGATTCCGAAAGGAGACAAACAGCTTTAGCGAACGGTTTGGTATACCCATTTTACCGGCGGTGTAACCGAGGCTTTTTGGATCAGCCGCGAAAAAAAGCGGCGCTGGTCATTGGCTTTCAATATTAAGAATTTTAAATGACAGCATCAGATAGAACACTTCGTCGCAGGTGTCTAAGTCTATATTGACAAGCTGCTTTATCCGTTCTAGCCTGTAATTGAAGGAGCTGCGCTGGATAATCAGCCTTTTTGCCGCCTCCGTCGAGTTGAACCTGCACTGCAGGTAGACTAAAAGCGTCCTGCAATACTCGGTGTTGTTTTTGGCGTCGTATTCCCTCAATGCCAGAAGCTTTTCACTGCATATATGCTCCGCCTCAAAGCTCCCCAGACAGCTGCCGAGCGCATAATCCTCGACGTAATCGTTAAAATTGTAGTACCAAAATGTTGGCGACCTCTTGACGCCGTATTCAAGCGCTATTTCCGTCTGCATATAGGCGGGTACAATATAGTCGATATCGCTGAAAACGCGGCTCATCCCCGCAATCAATAAGCTTTCCCGAAGAAAATACGCCAGCGCCTGCTTCAATTCCAATTTTTCGGAGCTTAAAAACCTATCGCGGTTTATAAATACAAAAAATCTGTTCTGGTGTTCAAAACAAACGCAGCCCTGCCATGCGCTCTCTATTTCGGTGCTGAAATAGGGAGCGTACATTTTCTTGTCGTAACGCAGGTTGGGCCTAACCTGAATAAGCTGAAACCTGTCGCCCTGCTCCCATCCGTTTTCCTCAAGAGATTTTTTCCATTGCTCCTCATCGATCTTTTTCCTGTCCAGCCTGTCCTGCAGCAGGATGCGGAGTCCGTTGAGGCATATTTCGTTCTTGTTAAAGGACGAATACTTGCCGTAGAGCTTAATTGTGTAAGAGTAAAGGTGCTCCAAAATGATTTTGTTATACCTGATCCGGTAGTCGTCCGCATCCGCGCTGAGCTTTATCATCAGCCTGCCCACAAACTCGTCCTGATAAAATAAATTCTCAAAGAGGAGGTCTCCGTCGACGTCCCCGACCGGGGCGGTCCTTGAGATTCCCTTGATGCCGTTCAGCTTGTTGAATTTTTGATTGGCGAGCATATTGTTGACCGAATCTACGGGCAGCCTGTTGTTTTCCACGGCCGCGGTCAGGCCACGTTCCTCCGACAGCGCTTTTGAAAAGCCCATATAGCGGAACATATTGTCCGAAAGGCAGATGGGGTCGCAAGCTACGGGGTCGCAGCAGTCGATGAGATCGCTGAAGCTCCCGTCGTTGTAGTAGACCGTCTTGAGGTCGTCGTCCCACTGATCAAAAGTATTGAATATTTCCTGAACCGAGTTGAAAACCTCTTCGGCAGTGGCGTCCCCTTCGACCAGTATCGCGGGAATATGTAAATTGTGAATCCTTTCGGGGGCATTCCCCAGACATATCAGCAAAATCTCGCGGTTGAGTGCCTGCCTGCCGGCGCTTTCACAGTCTTCCGAATTGATTATCGTAACGCAGGCGGACGGATCGTTTTTTCCGGTGAGAAACACCGGACGCATGAATTCCGTTTTGGTATCACTGTCGTTGAGATAACGAACGCTGAATCTTTTTGACAGCTGGTAATATATTATGTCCTTTGACAGTTTCATTATGGCGCCTCCCGCTTCTTCCTCTTAACCTGCATTATAACGTCAGGCGCAGGGTTTATCAAGCCATATGATTATTATCTTTTCCGTGTTATACTACGATTTGTCCAAATTGTGCGCTGAAATCCCCGATAAATTGCAGGATTTTATTTTTTGAATACGGCTATATAATATTAACGAAAAGCAAAAATCCGCAATATTGGACAAAAATAAAGGAGAATAACGCATGGCAATAGCGAAATTTAACGCAAGCGAGCTTGAGGTGGTCGGCAAATCGTCTGGACCTTTCGGCGGTCCGGAGGTGCCCTTGTACAATTTTCCTGTTAAACTCAGGGAAGCGTACCGCGCGGTCTATATGAAGCAGCCGATATGGCAGATTACGGGCATCGAAAGGAACACCTTCAACCCGCGCCTAATTCCCGACGTCGTGGCGCGCGCCTCCGTTATGGACGGACGCAAGGCGGAGCAGAAGGGCGGCAAGGATATGTTCGGCATTGACTGGGAGTTCATCCCCCAGGTCGGCGGCTCGATGATACGTCCCGGCAAGCCGTTCCTGAACAGCATCGACGAATGGTACGACAAGGTCGTCTGGCCGGATATCGACAGCTGGGACTGGGAAGGCGGCGCGCAGGCCGTCGGGGACTATCTCAAGACGGACAAGTATAACATCGGAGTATTCTATACCGGCTGGTACGAAAGGCTTATCTCCTTCCTGGACTTTGAAAACGCCGCCGTAGCTCTTATCGACGAAGAGCAGCAGGACGCCGTGAAGGACTTTTTCGATAAGCTTTCCGACCTGTACATACGTATCTTTGATAAGTACGTTAATTACTTCCCCGATGTCGATATGTTCATAATACACGACGACTGGGGTTCCCAGAAGGAGACATTTTTCTCACCCGCAGTGGCGGAGGAAATGATAGTCCCGTACATGAGAAGAGTTACCGACTTCCTTCACAGCAAGGGCAAGTTCTGCGAGCTGCACAGCTGCGGACAGGCTATGAAGCAGGTTCCGAACATCATCGCGGCGGGCTGGGATTCCTGGAACCCGCAGGCCATGAACGATACGCAGAAGATTTACGAGCTTTACGGGGATAAGCTGATTGTGGCGGTCATGCCCGATCCCTTCGACCCCGCAAAGACGACGGAGGAAGAGCAGCGCACCGCTGCGAAGGCTTACGCCGAAAGGTTCTGCAGGCCCGATAAGCCCTCAATGTTCAACTTTTACGCGTCAAACCTGCTGACCCCCGCCTTCAGGGAAGAGCTGTACAAGCAGTCCAGAATCAATTACATGAAATGACCCTCCGCATTGCCTTGCCGGAATTGGTTTTCGGTGCAATCAGTCCGCATATTTACAATTTGGCGCTGCAATCCTGAAAAATGCTTAAAGCAGAAAGAGGAGACAAGGTATGAACAATACTCAAAACGTGCAAAAAAATCGAAATGTGAACCGCACATATTTTATCGACGCTTTGGTTGTCGTGCTGCTGATGGCGGTTTTCCGCTTTATCCCGCCGTTCGGGGCGATGACGCCGCTCGGAATGGAAATCCTGGGAATATTCCTTGGCGCCCTCTACGGCTGGATTAGATGCGATATGATCTGGCCCAGCGTGCTGGCCTTCTTTTTCCTGGGCTTTTCGTCCTATGGGAAATCGGTTGGAGCCGCTATTAACCTTGCATTCGGCAACGGCATCGTTCAGCTCATACTGTGGCTGCTGATCTTCTCGGCAATCCTCACGGTGTCCGGAATCGGCACGCAGCTTTCAAACCGCCTTGTCTCCTCAAAGCTTATTAAAGGCCGGCCCTGGCTGCTTTCCATTGTGATATGCGCGGCCACCTTTGTCTGCTCGGCTTTCGGAGCGGGCTTCGCGGGCATTTTCATCAGCTGGGAATTTATTGATTCCATCAGCAGCCAGGTCAATTATTCAAAAAATGACAAATGGCCGAAGATGATGATCGTGGCGGTAGCCTTCGCCAACAGCGTAGGCGGGGTTCTGCTTCCCTTTATGGTAGGCGTCGTAGCCACCTTCGGCTACCTTTCCTCGGCGTCTAAAAACCTGTTCGGCGCTTATAACTACATGCAGTACCTTATTTTCAGCATGATCTTCGGGTTTGCCGTCATGGCGATTTACTTTGTTTTCTGCAAGCTGATTTTAAGGCCTGATATGTCAAAGCTGAAGACGGCAAAGGTGGAGGTAAAGGATATTGCGCCCTTTACGACAAAACAAAAGATTGCCTCCGGCGCCCTTGTCGCGCTGCTCGTTCTGACCATCCTCCCAAGCGTTCTTCCCGCAGCAATGCAGCAATTTATGAACAGAATCGGTACCAGCGCCTTCGTTTTGGCGATCTGCGCGTTCATCACGCTTTTCAGGGATAGGGAAGGAAAGCAGTATTTTACTTTCAAGGAGCTCGCGGACAAGGGACTCTTTTGGAATATCATGTTCATGGTGTCTACCGCGATTGTAGTAAGTACGGCGCTGTCGTCCGGAGAAACGGGCTTCTCCAAAACCTTTGTCAATCTTTTCACTCCCATTTTCGCCGGCAAGGGTCCTTACTTCTTCGCCCTCGTCGTATCGCTTGCCACACTGATACTTACGAACTTCATAAACAACGCGGTTGCGGGCGCAATAATGGTTCCGCTCATGTATTCCTTTGCAAAAGTAGTCGGGGCCAACCCGACGATGATAACGGCTTTGATCATCTTTACGAGCAACGTCGGTCTTTTACTGCCCTGCGCGAGCCCCGTGGGCGCGCTTATCGCAGGGAAAAAGGAGTGGCTATCCACCAAGGATGTTGTTAAGCAGACCTTGATATGTATTCTGGCAATGGCGATCGGCGTAGCGCTTGTCGGCATTCCGCTCGGCAATATCGTTTTCTGATCTACGGTGTTTAAAGGCATAAGGAAGCAGGGCCGCCTCGGCCCTGCTTCCTATATGACGGAACGGCGACGGAAAAGCATTGACGCGCAGCTTACGGCAAAGAACGCTAAGCGTGCTTATTTGAACATCAATTCGCTCATTTCGTCGATTATTTCGGATACGGCCTCGTATACGCCGGGATAGGAGGAAAAATTAAGCCCCTGGGTCAGGTTTGGAATGAAATAGTGTTTGCCGTTTTCCCGGCAGGCCTTTTCCACATAATAACGTATTTCCTCGCGCGTCCATCCGGGACGGTCGACAACGTTGCTGTCGATCCCGCTCATAAAGCTGATCTTGCCCCCGTATTGTCTGATCAGCTCCGGAAAATTGTTGGTGGACATTCCGCCCTGCCAGATGTCGATGCCGATTTCGATCATCCTCGGCACAAGCGTCGCCGCGTAGCTGTCGGCGTGATGCACTATCAGCTCGACGCCGTTGGCCTTCCAAAAGCCGTAGACCTTCTTGTACGGTTCGAGGAAAAACTCGTCAAACATCGGCACCGAGAAGAACGTGGTCGTCTGGCTGCCCCAGTCGTCGTGATGGAAAAGCGCGTCGGGATGAATGTGCGATATGTACTCCTTAGCATAGGCAAGCTCGTATTCGACGACATAGTCTATAAGCTCGTGCATGAGCTCGGGTTCTTCATAAAGATTCGCGAGCGAGTCGTCTATGCCCATGAGGTGGTGCGTCATCTCAAAGATGCCGGGGGCGCAGACGGCTGTGACATACTTCTCCCCGCGGTCCACAGAGTTCGCGTGCGCTATCGCCGGCGCCCACTCGTCTTCGGTATAGAATACGGAAGGCGCCCTGACAACGTCCCTCCATTTCCTGATATCCTTGACAACCTTGTGCTCCGCGTCGTGCATGGGGAACGAACCGATCTGGTCGGCGGGCCAGTCGAAGGTAATGCCCCACTTGTTCTTGACTCGTGTTCCGGGCCCGGGCGCGAGGGGAAGATCCATCGGCGCGTCCATCATCAATTCCATAAACTCGTACTGATTCACAAAGCGGTCCGGGCTGCCGCCGGTTATGGTCTCCTTAAGATTTTGCCTGATTGTGAGCATTGTTTTCCCTCCTCGTATTATTGTTGATTTGAAAGCATGATCGGCTTATTCCGGCTTATATTACCGGGGACTTTTGCGCGATGCAGCCCGAGCCTGCGCCGCGGGGCTTCTTCGCGAGCCCGGCCGCGGAAGCGGCGTCCTCGAAATAGCCGCAGGCCATGATTTCATTTGGGCGGCGGGCTGAAAGCCTCTCTGCTTTGCGCAAGCCCGGCAATCCTATGCCTGATACAAAGAGTGTATATCTAAGCAAAATTTATGTAAATAATACAAACAGATTGATATTTTCACATCTCTCATCTACAATATGAATAAGCGCAGAGGGGGGAGAGGTATGAAATTATGCGTCGGCATTATCGAGGATGCGCTCGGCCGTCCGGCGGTATTCAAAAACTACACCAACAGCGACAATATCTTCGACCTCGAGCGATGTGAGATTTATTGCGGGCAGCCCGTCCTGAAATCGGGAATAATTTATGTCGTGTGTTCCGCGGCGCTGCCGGACATCATTTCGATTCAAAACGGGGCGGCCATGCTGTGTATCGGGATGCCGTCGGAGGTATATACGAAGTCTCAGCTTATTCTGCTGGTGCTCAACACGGATTACAAGCTCGAGGAGCTCTCAAATCAGGTGACGGCGATATTCAGCGAATACAATGCGCTGGAGCTTAAGCTGCTCGACGCCGTCAACAGGGGGCGAAGGGTCCAGTATCTGGTCGACCTTATGGCACCTTACTTCAACCAGAACGAGCTGCTTGTAAACACCAGCGAATTCAAATTTCTCGGCGATTCAAGCCAATACTGCCGCCTGTGCGAGGTGTCAAACATTCCTCAGCCGAATCCGGAGCTTTTGCCTCAGGAGGTTGTCACCTTTTTTAAAAACGACATAATATGGAACAACGTGAAAATGCTGACGGAGCCCTTTATATATGAGCCGAGCATTTTTTCCGTTAACTGCCTGTGTATGAATGTATTTTACGGGGGTGAGTTCGCGTGCAGGGTAGTCGTGTCGGAAGACAGAAACCCTTACCGCAGCTATGACGCCGGATTGCTGAGGTTCTTTACCTCGTTTATACAGCTTATATACGACATGTCCGAAAAGGACTATTTTACATCCTCCAAGGATCATGCAGTCGATCTGCTGACCGAGCTTCTGAACGGGGAAAACGTCGAGCGCTGGAGGCTGGAAAACAGTCTGGCGCAGCGCGGCTGGAACATTTCCGGTCCATATCTCATGGCCAGCGTTATGCCGAGCGAAAGGGATTATTTTAACAGGACCATCCCATACTACTGCCAGACTTTCAACAGGGACTTCAAGGGCTGCTGCTTTTTCGAATACAAGGATTTTATTGCCTGCGCGGTGAATTTGTCGTTTTATAACTCCTCTCCCGAAAAGTTTACCATCAAATATCTGGAAACCTTTCGGGATGCAAATTTCAGGATAGGGTACAGCAATACCTTTACGGATATCATGGAAATCCGCTCCTATTACCTTCAGGCGGCGATAGCACTGAGAATAGGCCTCAGTCAGTTCCCGTCGATATGGCATCACAGATTTTCGGAGATAGTGCCTTACTATCTGAAAGCGAAAATGACCGAAGAACTCGGAGGCAGGTTCCTGTGCGCGCCGGAAATCCAAACCCTGCTGCAGTACGACAGGGAAAACAACAGCGACTATTTCCGCACCCTGAAGGTATATCTTGAAAACGAAATGAATGCCGTTAAGACCGCCAAAGACCTCTACATACACAGAGCGACGATGGAGTACAGGCTCAGCAGAATAGAAGAGCTGGGGGGGATTGACTTTAAAGACACCGAAAGGGTTTTTTACCTTAGGATGTCCATCAAGTTCTTTTCGGATATTTAGGCCGTTTAGCACAATTCAGGGCACCCCATTTTTGAGAACCGCGCTTTTTCGTCCGAGAAAGTAACGGCGCTTCCGATGCTCCGTATGTCGTTGCGCCGCAAAAACAAGAGATGATAATATAAAAAAGGTGTTTTCAAAATGCCCAAGCTGTGATAAAATAACCAGATAAAATAGGAAAAAATGGGGTGCTCTGAATGCTGGATTTCAAATGTTCTGATAGAATGAAGACTCTGAAGCCTTCGACTATACGCGAAATGCTTAAATATACCTCGGACCCGACCGTCATCTCGCTTGCGGGAGGGAATCCGTCCGCCGACCTTTTCCCCGCGAAGGAATTGCATGAAGCGGCTAAAGATGTGCTGGAAAACAGCGCCGCAGTCGCTCTTCAGTACGGGATAACGGAAGGCTATCCGCCTCTCATAAAGCTCATTCGCGAACGCCACAAAACAAAGTACGGCATCGACACGCCGGGAGACGAGATACTCATAACCCACGGAGGACAGCAGGTGATCGACCTCGCGACAAAGTGCCTCGTCAACGAGGGCGATACGGTCATCTCGGAGAATCCGAGCTTTATCGGCGCGCTCAATACATTCCGTTCCTTCAGAGCCAATATCGTGGGAATTCCCATGGACTACGAGGGAATGAGGATAGATCTGCTCGAGAAGGCGCTTAAGACCGAGAAAAACGTAAAGCTTATCTATACGATACCGACCTTCCAGAACCCCATGGGCGTTACGATGTCAGGGGAGAGAAGAAAACGCCTCTATGAGCTTGCGGTGCAATACAATATTCCCGTTATCGAGGACAGCCCGTACTTCGAGCTTTCCTACTCCGGCCCCCCGGTGACTCCGATAAAGGCGATGGATACGACAGGGCACATCATATACGCAGGGAGCTTTTCAAAGGTAATATCCCCGGGAATCCGCCTCGGATACGCCATAGCGCCGGCGGAGCTAATCGCAAAAATGACCGTCGCAAAGCAGGGCGAGGACGTCTGCACTAACCAGTTCTTTATGGTGGCCATAGCGAAATACCTTGAAAAGTACAGTCTGGACGAGCATATTCAGGAATGCATCAGCGCTTACAGGAAGAAGCGCGACTACATGCTCGAGTGCATAGACAAATACTTTGACAAGCGCGTCGCCCACACCGAGCCGGGCGGAGGGCTTTTCATCTGGTGCGACCTGCCGGAGGGCTGCTCGGGAACCGAGCTCTGGAAGTTTGCCCTGGAGCGCAAGGTGGCCTGCGTGCCCGGCGCGACCTTCGACGTAAAAGCCGACCCGAGCAACCGAGGCTTCAGGCTCAACTTCTCGCTGCCGACCATGGAGGAGATAGATAACGGCTGCCGTATAATGGGCGAGTGCCTGAAGGAATTTTTAAACAAGAAGGATTAACAAATAATGGATGAAAAGAAGGTCATTTTCAGCGGCATACAGCCTTCCGGAGAGCTGACGCTCGGCTCTTATTTCGGAGCGATAAAAAACTGGGTGGAGCTTTCAAAAGAATACAGCTGCTATTACTGCATAGTGGACATGCACGCGATAACGTCGCGCCAAAATCCCGCCGAGCTACGCCGGCACACGCTCGAGCAGCTCGCCCAGTATATTGCCTGCGGGCTCGACCCGAAGGACAACACGATATTCATCCAAAGCCATGTGAGCGCCCACGCGGAGCTCGCCTGGGTCATGAACTGCTACGCGATGTACGGAGAGCTGTCCCGCATGACCCAGTTCAAGGACAAGAGCGCGAAAAACGAGGATAACATCAACGCCGGACTCTTCACCTACCCTGTGCTGATGGCCGCCGACATTCTGCTTTACCAGACCGACCTCGTGCCGGTGGGGGAGGATCAGAAGCAGCACGTCGAGCTTACCCGCGACATCGCGCAGCGATTCAACGGCGTTTACGGAGAGGTCTTCAGAGTTCCTCAGCCCTTTATCCCCAAGGTGGGCGCGAGGATAATGAGCCTTACCTCGCCAGAAAATAAAATGAGCAAGTCCGATAAGGATCCGGGCGGCTGCATATACCTGATGCAGAAGCCGGAGGAAATCATGCGCTCCTTTAAAAGGGCGGTGACGGACAGCGAAACCGTGGTCAAATACGATCCGGAGAACAAGCGGGGGGTATCGAACCTGATGACTATATACGCCTCCGCTACCGGCAAAAGCTACTCCGAGATAGAAAAAGAATTCGAGGGGAAGGGCTACGGCGAATTCAAGCCCGCCGTCGGCGAAGCCGTTGTCGAGCGCCTGCGCCCGATAAGGGAGGAGGCCGAACGCCTTATAAAGGACAAGGCGTACCTTGAAAGCGTTTACAGGGAAGGCGCGGAAAGAGCGGCGAGAACCGCCTATAAAACTTTGCGCAAGGTGTATAAGAAGGTCGGCTTCGTAGAGAAATAGAAGCCGCCGCCGCGTTGCGCGTCGAGGGGCGGCAGAGGTTTTTCGCCGCCCGGAGGGGTTGGATCATGTATATTGACGCCAGAAGTGTTATTAACATTGTTTTGGCCTTGCTGGTCGCAATGGCAATAAGCTTTGCGATGACTCCGGTGGCAAAAAGCTTTGCACAAAAGGTGGGCGCCATCGACGTCCCCAAGGACGCTAGACGCGTCCACGACCATCCGATACCCAGAATGGGCGGGCTGGCCATATTTCTGGGATTTGTCCTCAGCGTAGTCCTGTTTGCCGAGATAAGCCCCCAGATTCAGGGAATGCTTCTCGGCGCCGTTATCGTCGTCATTATCGGAGTCATAGACGATATCGTTCAGCTGAAGGCGCTCACAAAGCTTATTTTTCAGATTCTCGCCGCGTTTGTCGCGGTTTATTACGGAATCGTAATCGACATAGTTTCAAGCCTTAACTTGTTCGGAACGGGCGAGTACATCCATCTCGGCATTATGTCGGTGCCCGTGACCGTGTTCTGGATAGTGGCGATAACAAATTCAGTGAATATCATAGACGGGCTTGACGGGCTTGCGGTCGGCGTTTCCGCCATAAGCTCCATAGTAATGCTCGTAGTGTCGGTGCTGGTCGCAGATATAGGGCTTGCGGTGATAATTGCCGCGCTCGTCGGCGCCTGTTTCGGGTTTATGCCCTATAACATAAATCCCGCGAAGATCTTCATGGGCGACTCGGGCTCGCTGCTGCTCGGATATGTGCTCGCGACGGTGTCGGTAATCGGTCTTTTCAAATTTTACGCAATAGTATCATTTGTAGTGCCATTCCTGGTTCTTGCCTTTCCTCTTTTCGATACTGCCTTTGCGTTCCTTCGGAGGATACTTAAGGGACAGAGCCCGATGCGCCCGGACAGGGGGCACCTCCACCACCGGCTTATAGACATGGGTATGAGCCAGAAGCAGGCGGTTGCGGTGCTCTATTCCGTCAGTACGGTGCTCGGGCTTGTGGCCGTCGTGCTTACCACCGGCGGTGTAATGAGGGCGGTGCTGATAATGGTGACCTTTGCTGTCGCAATTATCGTGACTGCGTTCGTGACAAAAACCACATATCAGGCGATCGAGGAACAGAAAAGAAACGTCGCGGAAAACGGCAGCGCGAAGGCCGAAACCGGGGAAGGAGTCTCAAATGAAGAAAATTAAGGTGATGTCAGTCTTCGGAACAAGGCCTGAGGCGATAAAAATGGCGCCTCTCGTTCTGGAGCTGAAGCGCCGCGCCCAAATCGAAAGTATTTGCTGCGTTACCGCGCAGCACCGCGAAATGCTGGATTCCGTGCTGGAGACCTTCGGGATAAAAGCCGATTTCGACCTTAATATCATGCAGCAGGGACAGACGGTTTCGGATATTACGGCAAGGGCTTTGAAGGGCCTCGAGAAGGTATTCCTGGAGGAAAAACCAGACCTGGTTTTGGTGCACGGGGATACTACCACGGCCTTTTCGGGGGCTCTTGCCGCATTTTATTCGCAAATCAAGGTCGGCCATGTGGAAGCGGGGCTTAGAACCTATGACAAGTATTCTCCCTTTCCAGAGGAAATGAACAGAACGCTTATAGGTTCCATTGCCGACCTGCACTTTTGCCCTACCGCAAACAACGCTAAAAACCTTGAAAAAGAGGGCGTAAGCAAGGGCGTGTCCATCACGGGAAACACTGTGATCGACGCAATGAAATACACCGTAGTAAAGCAAAAACATTTTACTGATGAAGCGCTTAATTCGCTGGATTTTGCCCACAAAAGGGTAATCCTTATGACCTGCCACCGAAGGGAAAACTACGGCGAACCCATGGAGAACATATTCAGAGCCGTGAGAAGGCTGGCAGAAGCCTTTACGGATACGGAATTCGTGTATCCCGTACATCTCAGCCCGGTCGTTCGGGAAACCGCTTCCAGAATTCTGGGGGGAGCAGAGCGGGTTCTCCTTGTTCAGCCGCTCGAAACCTCAGAAATGCACTGCCTGATGTCGCGCTGCCATATGGTCATGACAGATTCTGGCGGGCTTCAGGAGGAGGCGCCCGCCCTGGGAAAGCCCGTGCTTGTCCTGAGGCGTGAAACCGAGCGTCCGGAGGCTGTGGAAGCCGGAACGGTTAAGCTTGCCGGCGTTGACGAGGAAGAAATATTCCGCCTTGCCGCTGAGCTTCTGACCAGCAGGGAAAGCTACGAAAGAATGGCGAGGGCCGTTAACCCCTACGGCGACGGGAGGGCCTGCGAAAGGATAGCTGACGCGATACTCTGGAGCTTCGGACTTTCGGACTCCAAACCTGCCGATTTCATGCCTTGAATCCGCTGAATCAATTCTAAAAGGAAGGGAGCCGGTAATACGAATCATAAAAAAATGCTGTTTATCGCCTATGGCAGCTCATTTTTGATATTGCTTGCTCTCGCAATCTTTATTTTCAGCACTACCGGGAGCACTCCGGCCGTGACACTCCCGCCTCCGGCGGCAAGCAGCCGCTCGGAGACCCCTATGCCCGGCGGTCAGACAAACGAGGACATAAAAAGGCTTGAGATTACGGCCGATAACGTCCAGGCTGTTATAAAAACCATGACCAGAGCGGAAAGCTATACTGAAAACGTAACCGTAACGAGCTGCTGGGCTGACGGCAAAGCGGAATATAAAATAACGGCAAGCGTTAGATCGGGAATATCGAGGCTGTCCGTTTCGGGACAGTGGAGCGCTCTGACCAAGAACGTAATAGTCACTGATAACAACATTTACATCTGGTACGGTTCCGAAAGGAGCTACTATACGGGAAACATAGGGAGCAAAAGCGATCCGGCGCTTACGGATAAATTTGAGATGATCCCGACCTATGAGGACGTGCTCCGGCTGAACCCGCCGGACATTCTCGAGGCTGCCCTCAAGCAGCACAATAACGAGCCCTGCATTTATGTCAGGGCCCGGTCGGGCGAATATGGATATACCTATAAATATTACGTTTCGCTGGCCACGGGTCTGCTTGCCGCCTCTCAGGTTTATGACGGAGATACTCTCGTTTACGCTATGTCGGCTGACAGCGTAAACCTCACGGTGCCTCCGGACGATGTGTTTAAATTGCCGGACGGAAAGGGCCTTGTCAGTTCATGAACAGGAGCACCAGAAGCATTATCAGGCACTCCTCGTCTTTGTTCTTCAGATAAAGAAGTATGAGCGCAAGGAACAGCAGCATATCGCCGAAATCCATGTCCTTGGGCAGTATATTCAAATTGCCGATATTGAAGTTTTTCAAACCCAGAAACGACAGGGGATTTGAGGACTCTCTGCTCCTTGGGTTTTCCGAGCACGTCGGAGTCGGCGGCGGATCGCATCCCTGTTGCGGCCTGCATGGCTCATGCTGCGGCTCCGTCCTGCGGAAATCTCCGCGGCAGCATGCGTATCTGTTATACATTGTCTGTGCCTCCGATTTCGGGAATAACATTTTTTGCCACTTTGGCGAGCTTTGCTATCTGCATCGCTTTATCGACCTTTTCCCGCCTGTCCTTCGTAAGAAAGGGCTTTATGGCGGATATCAGAGCGGCGTTCTCGCTCGGAGAGCTGTACTCCTTGAGCGCGGCCCCGATAAGCCCCATTATCTGAGGGTCGAAAGCCGAGCCCAAGTCCGCCGTGCCGGAACCTTTGAAAGCGTCCTGCTTTTCTTCCTTGCTGCCGGCTTCCGCTTCGTCGCCGGAAAGTGAGCGGGCGAGATTCATGATTTGCGCCAGGCTTTCCGGCGACTTCAGCAATTCGTTTATCCTGTTTTCAAAATCTCCCATACTGCTCACCTTTCATATACCGATTATTTAAGCATGTCGGACAGCTGTTTCGCCAGGCGCTTGCCCTCCTCTGTTTGAAGAACGGTGGTAAGGAGACATTGCAGGGAGCCAGGGTCCCCGCTTTCCATTGCCTTTTTGACCTCGTCGCTGCCGGAGAACTTCTCCTTGAGGCGCTGTCCGTCAGCCGAGCCGGCGAGCTGCATAAGCTCCGGCATTTTTTCTGAAACCTTCGGGTTCCCGGTGGCATTCAACATTCCCAGGATGTTTTCATAATCATTTTTCATATACTAACCTCCATCAGTTCGCAAAGAGACGCCGCGGACAAAAGGCGTCCGGGGCTTTCCCGCGGTTGCCGTCACATGGCGAGCGGCGTGCCTTAAACATGGCAGGGGCGCGTTTTAACGCTCTTACCTGCATTGGCTTCCCTAGTTTCAGTATATTCGC
This sequence comes from Clostridiales bacterium, assembly GCA_029268065.1. GTDB lineage: Bacteria > Bacillota > Clostridia > Oscillospirales > Oscillospiraceae > DUPK01. The sequence continues at coordinate 53,691 of JAJUHC010000001.1, forward strand.
TTTGCAAAAAGAGGTGAATGACACTATTAAAATATTGGTTTTTTCCGATTCTCACGGAAAATATAAGCCAATGAGCCGGGCAATTCTGATTGAAAAGCCCGATTTGCTGCTTCATCTGGGCGACGGTATATTCGATTTGTACCGTCTCCGGACGGACTTCCCGGGCATCCCGGCCGCGGGCGTCAGAGGCAACTGCGACGCCGGCTCAAACGAGCCGGACTCGAGGAGCCTGACGCTTGACGGCTTGAAAATCCTTATGACCCACGGTCATATCTACGGAGTAAAGACGGGGCTCAAAAATGCGGTGGAAGCGGCGCGCGAAGCCTCCTCGGATGTGCTGCTGTTTGGACACACTCACCGTCCCGTATATGAAATGAGCGGTTCCCTGCATATTATGAACCCGGGGAGCGTTTTCGACGGCAGCTACGGCAGCATAGAGATAAACGACGGCGACGTCTTTTGCCGCCTCAAAAGCATCTGACAGCGAGAAAAGCATAACCGCCGGTTTTGAATACCGGCGGTTATGCTTTTCTCAGGTTTTTAAAGAACTCGGAAATCAGCCCGGCGCATTCCTCGCGCATTATGCCCCCTACGATCTGCGGCTTGTGCCCGAAGTTTTCCTCAAAGATATTCAAGACCCCTCCGCATGCGCCGACCTTTGAATCCCCCGCCCCGTAAAACACTTTGGATATTCGGGAATTGATTATGGCCCCCGCGCACATCGGGCAGGGCTCAAGCGTCACATACAGCTCACACCCGCTCAGCCGCCATCCGCCAAGGGCCCTGCAGGCCTCGCCTATCGCCTCTATTTCGGCGTGCGCAATCGCGCTTTTGTCTGACTCGCGGCGATTCCTGCCGCGCCCTATGATTTTGCCGTCTGAAACAATCACACAGCCGACGGGCACTTCCCCCGCCGCTGCGGCCTCCTTCGCGAGTTCAAGCGCTTCGGACATATAATTCTCCCGTTCCAAGTACCGCTCCCCCAGTTATTTTTTAGCATTATATCACCTTAACGCCGTATAAGCAACCGGTCGCACGGGAACAATATCGGCGGAGGTGTGTATATATGAAAGTCAACGAGCTTATGTGCAAAAACGTAGTTTCGATTTCTCCTGACGAGTCCACTTCGCTTGCCGCAAGGCTCCTTTACAGGCACAACATCGGTTCCCTTCCGGTTTGTACGGCCGACGGAAGGCTCCGCGGCATTGTTACCGACCGCGACATTGTTCTGCGCTGCGTGGCGGCGGAAAGCGATCCCGAGCGTACCCCAGTGCGCGAGATAATGTCACGCGCGCCGATATCCGCAGCGCCGGAGGACGACGTCAGGCTTGCGGCAGAAATCATGGCGGCTCATCAGATACGCAGGCTGCCGGTTACGAACGAGGGAAGGCTTGTAGGCATGCTTTCGCTTGGAGACATAGCAAAGACCAACACCTGCAATATGGAAGCCTCGCGCGCTCTTTCCGAGATTTCAACGAACATAAAAAAGCGCTGACTGAGGGGCGGCAAGAGCCGCCCCTCAGTCCTTTTGCGTTTTTAAGCCTTCCAGGGTCCGGAGTTCGATCAGGTCCTTTCGGACATAGCATTATGCTTCAGTTTTGTGTCGGACGTGACGCAGCTTACGGGCGGGGAAATGAGCCGTGGGATTTGTCCTGCGGACAGTGCCTTACACTCTATACAGCGCCGATTTCAAAAACTTTTATGACAAGCACGGATCCCTCGCGGTCCCCCTCCGCGCGGAATTTGCGGCTGTGCAAATAAGGTGCGAGGTTTTTGCTGTCGGTATAAAATGTAGGTATGGTTTTGAAGGGCTTTGGCGCATCTTTTGGGAAAAATCCGTTGTTTTCTATAAAAATCCTGCATTTTTCGCCGGTGTAGTCCTCGCCTTCCAGCATGTAGCGGGCGGACATGTGCTTTATTCCGTTTACATCAATCAGCTGAGTATCGACTCCGCCACGGAGAACCTTTCCGTTAAATATCTCTCCTGAGACAGTCCCGGTAAAAGGGATCATTACAATCGTGCCGGAAGCGGTGTCAAGCTGCAGTCTCTCGGCAGGATCGATGTCTACATAAACCTTCATAATAAGCTTATCGCTCATAAATAAAGCCCCCTTGAATTATTGTTTCAGAGTCTTGCGGCGCCGGTTTCGCGAGCCGCTTTTGAAACCGCCGCGGCCACCGTACCTGCCACCCTCGGGTCAAACGCCTTGGGAATTATATAGTCGGGCGACAGCTCTTCGGCGGCCACCAGCGATGACAGGGCGTAGGCCGCGGCAAGCTTCATTTCATCGTTTATTTCCCTTGCTCGCACATCGAAAGCTCCCCTGAAAACGCCGGGGAATGCCAGAACGTTGTTTATCTGATTGGGGTAATCGCTTCTGCCGGTCGCAATCACTTTTGCCCCGCCTTCTTTTGCATCCTCCGGGAAAATTTCAGGATTCGGGTTCGCGCAGGCAAAAATCACCGCATCCTTGGCCATCCTTCTTACCATCTCTGTTGTGACGGTATTTGGCGACGACACGCCGATAAATATATCCGCATCCGTGAGAACATCGGCGAGCGTCCCGGAGCGTCTTGAGAGATTTGTATATTCCGCTATTTCGTCCTTGACTGAATTCATCCCTTTTTCACGGCCCCTATATATGGCGCCGTTCCTGTCGCACAGAGTAATATCCCTGAAACCGTCCGTCAGCAGAAGTCTGGAAATTGAAATCGCCGCGGCTCCGGCGCCGTTAACCACTATACGGACTTCTTCCTTTTCCTTTTTCACTACTTTCAGAGCATTCAGGATTCCTGCCAAGGTGACGATGGCGGTTCCGTGCTGGTCGTCATGGAAAATCGGGATATCGCATTTTTCCTTTAGCCTCTTCTCAATTTCAAAGCAGCGAGGCGCTGCAATGTCCTCGAGGTTTATACCCCCAAAGCTCCCGGATATAAGATAAACCGTGTTGACTATTTCGTCAACATCTTTTGATTTTATACAGATTGGGAACGCGTCAACATCTCCAAATGTTTTAAAAAGAACGCATTTGCCTTCCATAACCGGCATGCCAGCCTCTGGTCCTATATCTCCCAAGCCCAGTACTGCGGTTCCGTCCGTCACTACCGCCGCCATATTCCAGCGGCGCGTCAATTCATAGCTTCTTGACACGTCCTTTTGTATTTCGAGACATGGCGCCGCCACCCCGGGAGTATAGGCGAGCGACAGGTCGTCTTGCGTGCCAACAGGCACCGCCGTCTTTATTTCTATTTTCCCCTTCCACGCTTCATGCAGGCGGAGAGATTCTTTTGCATAGTCCATTTCTTCACCTATGTATTACTGGCAGCAAGGCTGTCTTTAATAAACCTTACGATAAGCTCAAAAGCTTCCTCGGCGTGGGGCATATCATATATTGTAAACCCGTGTCCCGCGCCCTTAAAACGCTTAAGCGTAACTTCGTTGCCCGCTCTGGCGAGATTTAACGCGAATTGTTCGCCTTCGTCGCAAAGGCTGTCCTCTTCGGCTGTGATAACCAGAGCTTTAGGAAAGCCGCTCAAAAGCTCCGGACCGGCGAAAACCGGCGAAACCAGATAATCCTTCTGAATTTCCCTGTCACAATAATAAAGGTTGTAAAGACGCGCGCGCTCCGACGGTATACCCTTGCTTCCGCTGGGCTTTTCGTCCGGGTCGGTATATAAATCCATTGGAGGATATTCGATAACGATAAGAGACGGCATGAAGTCGCCTGACTGCTTTGCCAGAATCATTATTCCGGAAATCAGATTGCCGCCAGCGCTATGCCCTGTAAGTATTATCTTCGACGGATTTATTCCCAGCTGCTCGGAATTGTCAAAGGCCCACTTCACCACATCGTAACACTCGTGCAGCGCCGTCGGGAATGGGTAATCGGGCGCAAGGCGGTAATCTATGTCGAGCGTTTTGCAATTAAGGCTGTTTATGAGCTTCCGGCAAAAAAGATCGTCGCTCGGCGTGCGTTCTCTAATAAATCCTCCGCCGTGGAGGTTGATTATCAAGGGTGTTTTTTCTTTTTTGTCCCTGTAACTGAAGTATACATCCGAAGGGCCGACCCTCGTGGTAACATGGAGCCGCTCAACGGTAGCCGGGTATTTATCAAGCTTTTCCTGCGTTACGACTGCGTTTGTAACCTTTTTTCGGGTCTCTGCCGCCATTTTTATCATTTCTTCTCTGGTGATTTTCGTCAAATCCTGCATATAAACACCTTTTACACTTATTTTATAAATATTCAGGACTCCGCATCAAGTGGAATCCTGAATATTCTGCGACTCCTTATTTGAACGGGAATATCAAAGGAAGCCAGATAATGCTGACTATGGTAATTAAGACGACCAGCGGAAGCCCGCATTTAAAGTAATCCTTTATGGTGTATCCGCCCGGCTCCATTACGACCGCCTGAGTGGGGGAGGCCATCGGAGTGAGAAGGGAAGAGCAGCTTGCGAGTATTGTGCCCATTACCGCGGTTCTCGGATCGACGCCTATTTTTACTGCGGCGGCGGAGACCAGAGGCACAAATATCGCTATCATCGCCGTATTCGACATGAATTGGGTCAAAATAAGCGGAATAATAAAGAATACGGACATTATTACATAGGGATTTGACGTGTTGCCAAGCATACTTACAATCCATTTGGCTACGATATCGCCGGCCCCTGTAATTTTCAGCGCGTCGGAGAGAGGAAGCACTCCGGCGAACAGGAACATGGTCGGCAGGTGGATCGAGGAAAGTGCTTCCTTATCGCTGAGTACCCCTGTGATTACCAAGAGGACGGCGCCGATGCAGCCAGAGATGTACATGTCGATCTTAATTTGGGGAGCGAGAATAATTGCCGCCACCGTAAGAACTATTATTACGACCGCCACCTTTTCCATCGCGGGCGAAAGCTTAGGTCCTGATTCCTTCTTTTTTATATTATCCGCAAACTCTTCGTTTGGCTTGTTGGGAAGCAGCTTGTGTCCCCATAACGCCATATACACTACTGCAATTATTACAATCGGGAGTCTGGCAATCGTAAATGACCAGATTGTAAAAGGAATTTTGCCGCCGGCGTTCATCATAACGGTGTTCCAGGTCAGATTTGCCGCTCCCTGCCCGAGAAAAGTCATGCCGACGCAAATATTCGCAAGAGCCGACGCCGGGAACATGATCTTGCTTCTGCTCAGGCCGGTATCGTTTGCAATTGCGACGAGCAGAGGTATCATTATTGCCATGGCGGCGGGACCGCTTGTAATCAGCGCTAAAATTCCGGCTGTCAGGCTTGAAATAATGATAATTTTTGTGGGGCTGTCCTTATGCTTGTTAACAAGGGATTGTATCCTGTCCAGCAGGCTGGTTTTTGTCAAGCCTGCGCCGACCACAAACATTGCGCCAATCAGAATGACGTTCGTGTTTGTAAAGCCCGAAAAGGCCTGAACAGGCGTAAGTACCTTTGCCATAATAAGAGAAATCATTATGAACATGGAGATTACGGAAAATGGCACTTTTCCGGTAATAAATGCAGCAATTGTTATCATTAAAACAATAATAGTAATTGTCAGCGGGGTCATGTTTTTCCTCCTCGTATTGTAATTTTATTTTTTCCTCTCCGAAAGTCAGCGCTGCAGCTTTAAAATCTTCTTAAACCGCCCCCCGATTAGGATTGCTGCGCAGATGTTTCAGGCAGCGCGCAGCCAAAAAATCAGTTTAGAGTCATGAGTTTACTTTTTCTCCCCCTCGCATTTTTACTTGAATAAATGAGTTTCTGCCTTCCCCATAAGCTAAAGCTGAGCGCAATTGTGAATTATGGTTATAATTTGTATCATACAGAATCAATATAGTGGTCGTTTTTACTCTATCATAGAGAAAACAAATACACAAATACCAATAATCTATTTATCCATAGTATAAATCTATTATTCGGACGAAAAAATCCCTGCGCCGGGCTGTAAAGCCAATCGGAACAGGGATCAGGTCAAAATGCTCTTTCTTTCATAAACTTCATACACTTCTTTGCGGCCTCAGATAAATTTCTGTCCTTCAGCCAAACAAAGCCCGTGCGGAACAGTATCGGCTTTTCGAATGGTCTTACCGTAAGCGTACGCCTTTCGTTTACGATATTATTGCTGTTTCCCAGCACAAAACAGACTCCAAGGTTCCGGGCAACCAGGTTAACAGTCGTTATCATTTGATCTGGTACCGCAAGAATGCTGGGCTCTAACCCTACTTTTGAAAGCTCCGTATCTATCTTTTTTCTGATATAGGTTCGTTCGGGGAGGTGAATAAGCTTAACGTCCTTCATCATTTCGATGGGAATCTTGTCCAGTTTCGAAAGCGGATGGTTAATATTCATCAGCACATGGATTTCTCCCTGAAAGGTTTGATACACGTTGAATTTCGCTTCAATACTGTCCTCAAGAACGATGTAGCCAAGCTCAATTTTATCGCCCTTTAACGCCTCCAGTATGGCATAGCTGCCGTCTTCATATATGTCCAGGGTGACCTCGGGATGCTTAGGAAGAAAATCTCCATATAAAAGCGGCGTTATTTGCGTGCCCACCATGGGAGGTATGCCAATGTGCAACACCTGGCTGGCTTTTGAGCCAAGCGCCTGCATTTCGTCTACTGTTTCCCTGAACAGCTTTAATAAATAGAGTGTTTTCTTTCTGAAAAGCTCCCCTTCAAAAGTCAGTTCGACCTTTCTTGGATTCCTTACAAAAAGCGCGACTCCCAGTTCTTCTTCCAGCTTATTTATGGACGCGGTAATGGAGGGCTGCGCAATATGCAGTTCCTCCGCAGCCTTCGTAAAGCTTCGAAGCCGGCTTACGGCTTCAAAATACTCCAGTTTTTTTATGTCCATAATGTCTCCCTGAAAATATGATTTATTTAGCAATTGGAATAAGAAGGTATCGTATGGTTCCGAATAACCGGCGATGCTTCACCGTATTTTCGGGCTCGGAGAACCGGTAGGGCAATCATATATTTCGGTGTCACGGATTATTTTGGAAACCATACTGAAAAAAGTCAGAGGGGCGCTTATGGGGCAACGGAGGTTACAAGGCCTCGGACGGATCAAGTCACGGAACCTGCGAAAAGCACAGAGGAGGATTCGAAAACTCTGGCTTACGAGAAAACGGAGGCGGCACGAAGGTCGAAAAAGCGTTGAAATGCTATCTCCCGGGGATCTGAATCGCCGTATCGAACTGCTCTTCGGTAATTTCCCCGTTTTCAAGCGCTTTAATGTACTTTTTGGCCATTTCCCTCCAAAGCTCGTATTCGGTGCGCGGAAACGCCGAGGGAGAACGGCTGCAGCGCATCTGGTAAGCATTGGAGCGCTGCTGATACAGCTTTTTGGCGGAATTGCGGCTGAGCTTATCGTTGTATTTATCGATTGCCGCAATGTCCTTGCACGATTTTTGCCTCTTATCGTCCGCTATGCGTTCGCAATAGCGTGAAAGCGAAGAAAAGGGGAGAAAGTATCGGCCGCAGCTTTCGCATTTTCGGACGGATATGCCGTTTACATACATATACTCAAACTCCAAAAAAGCTAGGGAGCAAATATCCTCGCTGTAATAGCCTACGAAAAGGGAATCCGAATCCAAACTGCATTTGACGGAAACGGCAGCGTCGCTGCGCTCATATCTTCTCCGCAGCTCATGAGGGAGAGTATGGTACCTTTCAGTAAGCGGTATGCTTGAATTCGGGCTGTCGGTATCGAGGGTTCCATTCAAAATCGATTCAATGTCAGTTTTAAACTGCTGAATTCTTTTTATCGCCTTGGCTGCGGAAATGACATACTGGACGGACATAAAAGAAAGCGGCTCGTCCGGCATGCTTTTACAGGTATTAAGCGTATTCTCGAAGGAGGGATACTCCTTCAGAAAAGATATAAATATCTTTGAAGCGTCATCGCTTGGATATTTTCTGATAAAGAAAGCTGGAGCCTGCGAGGAAAAGAGGTAATATAGTACGGGCGCGGAACTAAGAGCGGAGTTAAGGCGGCTGTTGAACGCGGCTGCCAAATAGTAAGGCGACTCCAACGGAGCCTCCATTCTTTTTACCATTTGAACGGAGCCCTTAAAATTCATTATCATTGCGGAGGTTTTATTTGCGTCGGATATCAGGGGTTCCCAGTCGGTATCCAATATCGAGAAAATGATCTGACCGATCGAATAGCTCTGCTTCTCGCCTGATACAAGCACATACTCTTTTTTTCCGTCAAATTGCACCGCATTTAAGGAATTCATCGTTTTACCCCCTCAAGCCCGCAGATGAACTATTTTGCATTATATTTACAGTTTAACCCTAATTGATTTTGCTGTCAATACAAGCAGATAATATGTGTATAATAAAAATTGTAAAATATAATTACACACATAATTAACCAAATTATAACAAAAATCGCTGAAAAGCAACCAAAAATCAGCAGACCAACGAACTAATGTTAGTTTTTTGCGTTGTGTAGTAAAATAAAAGTGGATAACAATAATACACATACTTGTAATAATACGCACTTTTCAGGACAAAAACCCAATGTGAAAATGTTGCGCGTTTTTTTTGAGTATTTTTTATGCTTTTTTCGGCGATTATACCGCAATAATTCGTAAAAAAAGCTTGAAAGTAGTAAAAATATCATAAATATGTACATAAAATCGTTAGATTATAGTCGATTTTATAGAATACTATGCAAAGCAAATCCTGCTGACGGTGAGGATTTTGCAGTATTGACAAAATGCAACCTATTGCGTATAATATGCAATAGGTTGCGCAAAAATGCGAAACAAAGTTGCGTAAGATTACGCAATGCATTGCGCAATTTTACGAAATACACATTTTCCCCCCGCTCCCCTTTAATAATTTGAGAGAGGAACGTGTTTATGACGCAGCGAGAGTATGAGCAATACGTATTCACGAACATATTCGTTCTGAGCAACAAGTTCCAGTTTGCCGGAAACAGCATGCTTAAGGATATAAGCATAAAGCAGTGGTTTTTGCTGCTCATAATATCCAAAAAGGAAAGCGAATCGCCCTCGCTTACTGAAATCGCCGAGGCGTTCGGAAGCTCAAGACAAAACGTCACCAAGATGATTGAAGCTCTTGAAAAGAAGGGATATGTGCAAACGAAGCAGCATGAAACGGACAGACGCAACATATCTGTTTCCACAACCCCAAAGACCAGGGACTTCTTTTCAGAATTCGAGGCTCGGGAAAACGAATTTCTCGACGCGGCGTTCAACGACATTTCAGACGTGAGACTTAAAATTGTTGCTTCGGTTTTTGCTAAGCTGCATGAAAACCTCGATGCGCTGACAAAAAAGGAAACTGACTGATAAGCTGCTGCCGCATTTTAATGATACTACGTTATTACTCAAGGCCGCTTTTTGATTTCCAAGGTCATCTTCTTCAGAGCCTTGTTTTGCTTGAATTCCATGACTGTTTATCAGCTTATTTTTTGTAAATCTTAATATTCGGTTAACTTTCTGAAAAACAGTTGAAGTTTGCCATATTTTCTATTATTATTTAACGGGACACGTTTTACATAATTACTCGCAATGGCGATTATTTATTCTTATCTGGAGGCACAGGCGTTGAAAAAAAGGTTCATGGGGCTGATACTTTTATTCTGCATGCTGAGCCCGACGCTCAATATCGCATATGCGGAGACGGATACGGAACAAAGCAAAACGGTTACGTTTTCGGATGTACGGCAGAGCGATTGGTTTTATACATATGTAAGCGAGCTCAGTAAGAATTCAGTGGTCAGCGGCTATCCCGACGGAACATTCAGACCGGACGACAGGGTGACCTGCGGTGAGGCGTTAAAGCTCATAATCCTGGCGGCGGGATACGGCGAGCAGCCTGCCTCCGGCCGGCATTGGGCGACGGGATATCTTAATTTTGCCTCTGTCAGGAGGTTCGTCGACGCCGCGACGGTTACAGACCTCGACGCCCCGATAAGCCGCCTGATGATAGCGCAGATCGCCGCAAAGGCTCTCGGGCTTCCTCTGACCGACACCAGGTCGCCCTTTGCTGACGTTTCCGACATGTATGTGACGGCTCTATTTAAAAAGGGTGTCATTCTTGGGACTTATAATGAGGACGGAAGGCTAATATACTACCCTGTGAGCAAGCTCAAGCGTTCCGAGATGAGCGCGATCATATGGAGAATAAAAAATCCCGGCTCCGCTCCGGCCGGCGATATTAACGACGATACAAAAGATTCCCCAGAGGATACCAAAAACAATCCCGGAACTGAAACGGGCAAAATCGTGTTCGGGAATTATACGCTGGACATTCTCAAGGATGTGCCGGTCAATGAGTATGACCCCTCCGCCTTTTATGTGTCTAATGGAAAAATGCAATATAGGTCAAACACAATAACGACGTACAGCGGAATAGACGTATCCTCCTATCAGGGCTCCGTAGACTGGAAAAAGGTAAAAGCGTCTGGAATAGACTTTGCGATAATACGCGTCGGATACCGAGGCTATGAAACAGGGAGAATATGCCTCGACGATTATTTCGAGAGCAATGCGCGAGAAGCAGTCGCAGCTGGTTTAAAGATCGGCGTATACTTTTTCTCCCAGGCGACCACGGCGGACGAGGCCAGGCAGGAGGCGGACTTCGTGCTGTCGTACATTTCGGGGCTTGATATCGCATACCCTGTCGTTTTCGACTGGGAACCGATTAACGCCTCTACCGCGCGAACAAACAATGTGAGCACAGATGATTTGTGCAGCGCCGCAAATGCTTTTTGCAAAAGGGTCGAGGATTCCGGCTTTAAGCCGATGGTGTACTTCAATAAGTCGGTCGGCTACCTAAGGTACGATCTCAGCAAAATTAAGGCGTACGACTTCTGGTTTGCGCAGTATTCGGACAAACCCTCGTTCTATTACAATTTCCACATGTGGCAGTACACGTCCAGCGGAAAAGTGAACGGAATTTCGGGATATGTGGATATGAATATCTGCTTCAAAAAATACTGATGTACATAAAATGAGGCCGCGCAGCTAAAGCTGCGCGGTTTCGTTTTCAATGGTTTGTCAATGCTCCGTCAGTACATCATGCTGATTATTTTCGCGACCTCGGCGCGGGTCACATACGCGTCGGGGTTCAGCATACCGCCGCTTCCGCCCACAACACCGAGGGATGTAAGCACGCGAACATGGCTTAACGCCCAATCCGGAACTTCGGACGCGTCCTCAAAGCCCGCCAGATCGCCGGACTTGTAGCCGCCGGGGAGCGTGCGGCCGACAATCGTCATGGTTTGGGCGCGGGTAAGGGAATCCTTGGGCTTGAAGTACAGCTTGTCGCCTTCAGTGACACCCTTGATTATCCCGAGGGCATACATAGCCCTGACTGAGGGGAGCGCGTAGTCCGCAATTTCCTTGAGGTCCGCGAAGCCCAGCTTGGTGTCGGCATACTTGCTAAGGTCCGTGCCGAGGTACCTCGCCATAATGACCGCAAACTGCTCCCGGGTCATTTTCTCGTCAGGCTGGTATTTGAGAACATCGTTTACCGAAATGCCGTTCACCACGCCGCGCCCGGACAGGTAGCTTACATACTTTTCAGACCAGTGGCCATCCATATCGCCGAATATCGACTTGCCGGCATCCGACGCGGAAAAATCGATCGAATAACGGGAAAGATTGCCGCTCATATCCGATGCGCAGACCGTGACCCTGTGCGACGTCCTGGGATCAAGCGAGGGCAGAAGCGACTGAAGCTGCCCGCTCTGATAATCGTACTCAAGCGCCTTCCCGTCACAGTAAACCGAGACGTTATAATAGAAAACGCTTCCGTCGTAGTCGTCCCATACTCCGCAGACGAGGACGGAGTCCTTAATTTCAGAGAACACGATGGAGGGCGCCTCAGTATCCTTGACCGGCGCTGACTCCGCCAATATCTGATCTATCCACACCTCGCCCGAGCCCCTGCCGGATATCTGGATGCCGCTTACATTGCTTTTTGCCGGAAGCACGAACTGCTTCCAGCCGACAAAGTCCAGCGCAACGCTCTCCGAGGTTTCTCCGGACATCAAAAGCTGCAGACAGTTGCCGGAGCCGTCGCCGTATACCCAAAGCGATACATAGGGGGAGTTGTCGGGGAGCTTAAGGTCCATAGGGAGCATTGCGTTGCCGCCCGACAGATTGTACTTGAAATCAAGGCTCTGCTTCCCGAAGCGCACCCTTTCGGAGTCGGCGCTCAAAGCGGCCGTGCCGTACTGGGGCTTGCCGGACAGATTCAGCGTTCCGCCCTCAAAATCCTCCAGGCGTTTAATGCCTATCTTTACCGTTACCGGTATGCTCACAGAGGCCAAACCCGCGGAAACCGTCAGCGTTCCGCTCCCTGGCGAAAGCCCCGCCGTAAGCGTGCCGTTTGGGCCTACGGTGCCGATGCCGTCGCTGAGCTTCCATTTGAAGTCGGTGTCCTCCGTGTCGAGCGCAATATGCTTATAAACAGCCTTCGCGCTCAGATTGAGGCTCTGACCGGCTTCCAGCGTTATTGTGCTGAGAGCTTCCCCGCCCGATTCGTCGACCACCGATATGGAATCGGGAGAGCTGACAACCTTCACCACCGTGGACGCGCTGAGATTTCCCGAAGAAGCCGAGATCACTACGTCGCCGGCGCTTGCCGCCGTATATTCCCCGCCGGCGCTTATAGACCCTGCGCCAGACTGAACCTTCCAGCTCACGCTGCCGAGGCTTTTTGCGTTGCCGTACTTGTCGGCAATCCCGGCTGTGAAGGTTTTCTTGGCGCCGCTAAGTATCGCCGCATCGTATGGGTACACGCCCATGACGGAGGCCTCTCCCAGACCCGACCCGGCGAGCATTATGAACTGCGTTACATACCGCATATGCCCGTCCGAGGGACTGTTAATCACCGTGTATCCGCTGTCTCCCACAAATTTAGCTCCCATTGTGGTGCTGCCGCCGCCGTCCATGAGGCAGGCTTCCGTACAGCCGAGAGCGAGCATTCTCTCGGCAACCTCTGCTATCGACGCGCCGACGCTGTATCCGGCCTGGCGGCCGTCGACCGTGTAAAGCACGATTTCTCCGCTCGGCTTGATTCCCACGGCGGTTCTCGGACCCGAGCTGTTTTCAAGCCCGCTCTCGACCTTTCCGGCGGTCACCAGCTTGTACAGAGAGCCTGCCGCGTACTGCACACTGCTCCACCGCGTATCCTCGCAGCTCACGTTTACGGTGACCGAGGCTCCGGCGGTAAACAGCTTCAGTACGCTCTGATCGGGCGCGCTTTCGGAGAGAGAAATGATAATCTTGCCTGCGGGTATGTCCACGGGACCCGTGGATTTGACGACGCTCTCCACCTTGAGGGTCATCTGCGAATTCACCTTCATATCGCCCTTGACGATGCTGCAGATAACCTCCGTTCCGTTGTCCTTGCTCTTTGTGGTATAGGAGAAGTCCTCAGTAAAAAGATAAAAACCGCTGCCGGTCCGAACCTTGTTTATTCCGTACAAAGGATAAGTGGAGCTCCCGATCGTAAAGCTCATATTCAGCTTCGGGGAACCGATGACCGCCGTGCCGTCCGACCTGAAGCCAACGGCGTAATGGTCGTCGTCGGAGCTTATGAGCTTGCCCTCGGTTATCACTATGCCCAGAGGCTGAAACGTGTCCATGTTGTAGTAGTCTCCGTTGACGCCTGCGACAACGCTGTAACCGCGTTTTTCGAGAAGCTTGGCCATGTCCTCAAAGTTTCCGTAGTTGCAGAGCTTGGAGCCGTATACTACGAGGGGCTTTACATTCTGATTTGGCTTGTATGTAATGTAATTCTCGGTGACCTTATCGGAGGCGCTGTCCCTCCAGAACGTATTTGACGAGAGAACTGCATTGCCAGCCAGGGTCGTTTCGAAATGGCGAAGGCTTGTCGTGGGGAATGCGGCGTACGCCACGGTTCCCAGCATGAGGCTGAGGCACAGCGCCGCGGCGGCGGATCTGACTATTTTCTTTTTCATATGTACTCCCAGGAAAAGTGTTTTTTCTATTTTAACAATAAAGCGGACATGATTAATGTGCAAAATGTTAACAAAACGTGAACAATCCCAGATTTAAGTAACCGGAAATCGTTTCGATTCATAAACAAACAAAACAGGCCGATATGAACAGACTAAGGCAACGGGTCGGACATATCCTCGTCGAAAAGCGTATACATTGTGGAATACTTACCGACGGCGCCGAGGGTTTTGCAGCTGAGCCCATCCACGCTGACGCCGAAAAACGCACCGACGTCGTGCAGGGTGTCGGTATTAATCAGGAAGGTGCCCTGAAGGCCGGTCTGCCTTTCCTCCATGAAATTGAAAACGTACATGTGCTTGTTTATTTTTATATAGTCCGCCGGATTGGAAGCCATCCAGCACTTGTCGCCGTTTACCATCGAGTATGTATAGTACATGGGCATGGAGTATATGTGCTTTATCTTCAGCTTTCCCGGAACATAGGTCCAGTAAACGGCCTTTCCTATGAGGTCGGTGGTGTAGTCATGCAGGGGTATATCCTTCGGCCAGGGACCGTCGATGCGCCCGAAGAGAAATTGCCTGTCAACCTCGATTGCGGATTCAGGTACCCCTATCTTGGCTATGCAGGCGGTTACAAGGCCGGTTTCAAGGTCAATTATAAGGCAATGGGAGCGCGGAGGCTTTGAGCCATGGCAGTAGTGGTTGATAAAATATATCTCCTCTTCGCATGTCCCGTGATGTATCTGGCAATACTCCTCGTGTCCCTCGCCGCCGTTTATTGACCAGCTAAGGGCGTTTTTGCCAGTGAACGAGTATTCAAGCACCGTGCCGTCCGAAAAACGCATGGTAAACGATTTGCCCGTCAGAGCGTCGGTTTCCGGCGGCCGATAAGGTCCCGAGGAGAAGGCCCCTCCCCGGCTGTACTTTTCCGGCGGCGTTTTATCCGCTATCGCCTGCACATCTTCCGCCGTCAGCTGGCTCCACCGCCTGCGCATTCTTTCCAAACTGATTTCCCCTTTCTGCTTTATCCGGAGTGATAATAATATGCCATTACCGCAAATAATAACACACTGAGGACAAAAATAACATAGCATAATACAAATTGCTGATTATTTCCTAACTAAAATTTTCCGTATTCCTTACTTGAATAAACATGGCATCAATGGTAAAATCCAAAAATAAACCGGATACTAAATACAAAAAGATTGCGGGGGTTTAAATATGGCAAAAATTCGCAAAATCGGTGTTCTCACCTCCGGCGGGGATTCGCCCGGCATGAACGCCGCTATCCGCGCCGTTGTGAGGTCCTCACACTATTTCGGGCTTGAAATCGTGGGGGTCCGCTACGGTTACCAGGGGCTTATGCAGGGCGATATCATGCCGCTGGGAATGCGCAGCGTGTCCAGCATCATCCAGCGCGGAGGCACCATACTTCATACCGCCCGCAGCGCGGAATTCGCAACCCCGGAGGGGGTGAAGTCGGCGGTCCGCATGGCCTGCGACAGCGAAATTGACGGGCTTATAGTCATCGGAGGGGACGGCTCATTTCGGGGAGCCAAGGAGCTCAGCGAGCTGGGGCTGCCAACAATCGGCATACCGGGCACCATCGACAACGACATCTCCTGCACCGATTATTCCATAGGCTTCGACACCGCGTGCAACATTGCGGTGGAGGCCATAGACAGGCTGCGCGACACCTCCGAGAGCCACAACAGATGCAGCATAGTCGAAGTGATGGGGCACATGTCGGGCATTCTCGCGCTCGACGTCGGCATAGCCTCGGGCGCTCTCGCTGTCCTCATACCTGAAAAGGAATGGGATTTGCAGCAGGTCTACGATATGATCGAGGCACATGAGAAGAGCCATTATATCGTAGTCGTTTCGGAGGCTTATAGGCTTCCGTCGCCGGAGGTGAAGAAGCTCATAGAGGAAAAAACGGGCATGACCGCGAGGCTTACCGTGCTGGGGCACATACAGCGCGGAGGCGCGCCGTCGGCGCTGGACCGTGTAAACGCGACAAAGCTCGGATACCGCGCGGTCGATCTCATGAGAAAGGGCATAGGAAACCGCGTCGTCGCCATACGCAGCGATCTCCTGACGGACTTCGATATTCAGGAGGCTCTGGATATGAAAAAATCGCTGGATGAGGTGCTTTTCAAAATCTCTCAGGTAGTATCCATGTGAAAATATGGGCTTTAGGGAGGGCGAGATTCGCCCTCCCGATTTTTTTGAAAATTTATGCTCAAAAAAGAGGGAAAATTAAATAAAAATCGTATATATAAAGCAAGAACCGTATTGGAAGGGGTGTGCAGGGTGAGCAAATGTCCGAGGGAGGTTCGCGAGGAACTGGAAAGGAGCATCATTTCGCCTTTCGGCGTTCTTGCGTCATGCTCAAAGGGAAGAGAGAGGCCGGAGGAGCCCTGCGAAATCCGTACCTGCTTTCAGCGGGATATAGACAGGATCGTGCACTCCAAGTCGTTCCGCCGCCTGAAGCACAAGACGCAGGTTTTTCTCCAGCCGGAGGGCGACCATTACAGGACGCGCATGACGCATACCATCGAGGTGTCGCGGATAGCGAGGACCATCGCCAGGGCGCTGATGCTGAACGAGGACCTTGTTGAGGCGGCTTCCCTGGGGCACGATATCGGGCATACCCCCTTCGGGCACGCCGGAGAGCGCGCCCTCAACGAGCTTTGCGGGGAGTTCAGGCATTACGAGCAGAGTCTCAGAGTGGTGGACTGTATCGAGAAGGAGGGCCGGGGGCTGAACCTCAGCTACGAGGTGAGACTCGCAATTTTGAACCATACCAAGGGCGCGCCGGACGATACTCTCGAAGCTAAATGCGTGCGCCTTGCCGACAGGATAGCCTATATAAATCACGATGTGGACGACGCGATAAGAGCCGGCATACTGACGGCCGGAGACCTGCCGGAGAATGTGAGAAAAACGCTCGGTGAAAGCCATTCCGTCAGGATAAACACCATAACGTCGGACCTTATAAGACAAAGCTTTGGGAAGAACGACCTTTTTATGAGCCCGGAGGTCCAGTCGGCCGTCGACGAGTTCCACGATTTCCTCTATGAGATGGTTTACCGCAATCCCAAGGCGAAAAGCGAGGAGAGCAAGGTAGGAGGCATACTCGGCGGCATATTTGATTATTACGTCAAAAACAGGGACAAGCTGCCGGACGATTTCAAGCTGCTTGCCGAGCGCGACGGCACTCAGCGCGCGGTCTGCGACTATGTGGCGGGAATGACCGATAAATACGCGATTTCCAAGTACAGCGAGATATTTATCCCCGCTTCGTGGCATGTAATATAGATTTTTCGGGCCGTCTAAACACGCTCTTGGCATATTAAACGAATAAATATTGTATTTTTTGGAAACTATTAAC
This sequence comes from Clostridiales bacterium, assembly GCA_029268065.1. GTDB lineage: Bacteria > Bacillota > Clostridia > Oscillospirales > Oscillospiraceae > DUPK01. The sequence goes on from JAJUHC010000001.1 coordinate 71,053, forward strand.
GAAAGGAGGAGCGGAGTGGCTTTTTCGGAACGTTTTCTGGACGAGCTTATCTCCAGAAACGAGATTTCGGAAGTTGTCGGAAGCTATGTCCGCCTTGTGAAGCGAAGCGGAAGCAATCAGTTCGGGCTCTGTCCCTTCCACAGCGAAAGGACGCCGTCATTCTCCGTGTCGTCCGAAAAACAGATATATCACTGCTTCGGCTGCGGCAAGGGCGGCGGTGTCATCAACTTCATTATGGAGATCGAAAACCTCTCATACCCTGACGCCGTCGCGTTCCTGGCAAGGCGGGTAAACATGGAGCTGCCGGATGAGGACGGGGACAGGGAGCTTCGGAGCAGGAGGGAACGCATTATAGCTCTTAACCGCGACGCCGCGCGCTTTTTTTATCAGAATCTCTCCAAACCCGCCGGCAGGGCCGTCGCGGATTATATAGCGGGACGGGGTATAACCCCGGCTTCAGTAAAAACCTTCGGACTCGGCGCGGCTCTTGACGGCTGGAGCTCGCTTTGCGACGAGATGCAGTCCCTCGGCTATTCCGCCGCGGAGCTGCTGGACGCGGGGCTTGCCTCCAAAAGCTCGAAAACCGGCTCGGTTTACGATTTTTTCAGGAACCGTTTTATGTTTCCGCTCATAGATGTGAGGGGCAACGTCATAGGATTTTCAGGGAGGCGCATAACGAACGACGAAAACGAAAGGAAGTTCGTCCACTCAAAAGAAACGCTGCTTTTCAATAAAAGCCGGTTTCTTTTCGGGCTCAATCTGGCGAAGAAGTCGAAGCTGGGTAAAATAATACTCGTAGAGGGAAACGTGGATGTGATTACCCTGCGGCAGGCGGGCTTTGACAACGCGGTGGCGTCGCTGGGCACCTCGCTTACCGAGGATCAGGCAAGGCTGATATCGAATTATACAAAGGAAGTCGTGATAGCTTACGATACGGACAGCGCCGGAAAGGCCGCGGCTCAGCGCGCCATAGGCCATCTCGAGAAGCTGGGCGTGGCGATAAAAATCCTGAGCGTCCCGGGAAACAAGGACCCGGACGAGTATATACGCAATAATGGCGCCGCTGCTTTCGCCGCGCTCCTTTCCAGTACGGGCAACCATGTGGAATACAGGCTTGAGGAAATAAAGAGCAGGTATGCCCTGGATACCGACGAGGGCAGGATTTCGTGTTTGAAGGAAACAGCGGAAATGCTTTCTACACTAAGGAGCCCGATAGAAAGGGAGGTATACGCGGGGCGTATGGCCGAGCTTCTGAAAATATCGACCGAGAGCATGATGGTCGAAATAAAGCGCGCTTCGCTGAGGCGTATGCGCGAGGCAAAAAAACAGGAGGAGCGCTCATCGAGGCCGGTTAACGTATTCCGGCCCAAGGAGAGGAGCATACGCTTTGACAATCCGGTGAGCGCCGCCGCCGAGGAGGGCGTCGTAAGGCTGCTGCTGGCAGACCCCGAGCTTTCCAGTGAAACGGATGGGCTGCAAAAGGAGGATTTCAGCTCGGAGTTTCTCGCAAGGGCGTTTTGCTACATCAGGGAGCGCTGCGACGAACGCAGACCGGTAAGCGTCTCTCTAATGTCCTCCGAATTTACGCCCGAGGAAATATCACATATTACGCTTATGATGCAAAGGCCGGCTCCGGTCTCCAGCGGCGTTTCAGCCATGAGGGATTACATAGGCGTTATAAAGAGGGAGCGGCTGCTTGCAAAATCAAAGGAAGATATTCAGGAGTTAATGGAATTGAACCTAAAATACAGAGAGAGCAAAGGTTTGGAGGATAAAGATGGCAAAGAAAAACACTGAAAAGGCGGCGGGGAGCGCCGGGAAGGACGCGGCTCTGGAAAATCAGCAGACTGCGGCGGCGCAGAACAATGAGGATAAGGTCAACGACCTCATAGAAAGAAGCAAGAAGAAGGGGTCCATAAGCCTTAAAGAGCTGATTGATGCTATGGAGGAGCTGAACCTCGACGCCGAGCAGATGGACAGGATATATGAAACCTTTGAACACTGCGGCGTGGACGTGGTGGACGACGAGGATTTCCTCGCGGAGCCTCCGGACGATATCGAGCCGGACATGGAGGATATCGAAGAGCTCGCGGAGCTGGAAGAACTGGAAGAGGAAGCGCTTGTGGATCCGGAGTCCCTGGTAGACAGCTTCAGCGTGGACGATCCGGTCAGGATGTACCTCAAAGAAATAGGCAAGGTGAGCCTTCTCACCCCGGAGGAGGAAGTGGTGCTTGCGGAGCGCATGTCCTGCGGAGACAAGGAAGCCTGTCAGCGCATGGCGGAAGCCAACCTTCGCCTCGTCGTCAGCATAGCGAAGCGCTATGTGGGCCGCGGCATGCTCTTCCTCGACCTTATACAGGAGGGGAACCTGGGGCTTATCAAAGCCGTTGAGAAGTTTGACCACACGAAGGGATATAAGTTCTCGACTTATGCCACCTGGTGGATAAGGCAGGCAATAACAAGGTCAATCGCCGATCAGGCGAGGACCATACGGATACCCGTCCATATGGTCGAGACCATAAACAAGGTCATAAGGGTATCTCGCCAGCTGCTTCAGGAGCTGGGGCATGATCCCTCGCCGGAGGAGATAGCCGAAGAAATGGGCATGTCCGTGGATAAGGTGCGGGACATCCTCAAAATCGCGCAGGAGCCTGTTTCTCTTGAAACGCCGATAGGCGAGGAGGAGGACAGCCATCTCGGTGACTTCATCCCGGACGAGGACGCTTCGGAGCCGGCGGAAGCGGCGTCCTTCACCTTCCTCCGTGAGCAGCTCATGAACGTTCTGGGGACCCTGACTCCGAGGGAGGAAAAGGTACTGCGTCTCCGGTTCGGAATCGAGGACGGGAGAACGAGGACTCTTGAGGAAGTCGGGAAGGAATTCAACGTAACCCGCGAGCGCATACGTCAGATAGAGGCCAAGGCTTTGCGCAAGCTGCGCCATCCGAGCCGCAGCAAGAAGCTGAAGGATTTTCTGAGCTGAAGGCTCTCGCGGCTCAGGGGCAATCGCCAAATCGGGTATTTTTGCCGATAGTGCGTTATTCGGTTAACGCATATAAGGCTGCGTGTCGGCAGGCGCGCTTTATTGCTCTGATTCTAAGCCTTCCGGGCACCGTAAGCGGGAGCCTTGCGCATTTGTTTCCAGCCGGCCGCCATGAGGAGAATCCCTTTGCTCCTGAAGGGTTCGCCGCCGTTTTTGTACTTGCGGACGGAGGCAAATTATGTTAATATAGTGCCGCAGAAACGTATTGGGCGTGGAGATAAGGCTATGACTCAGTTTACCAAAAAAGCAATCATGAGCGCTTTCGTCGAGCTTTTGGATTCGATGCCGTTCGATAAGATTTCCGTCGTCGATATTGCGGAAAGGTGCAAGATCAACAGAAACACCTTTTATTATCATTACCCGGATATATACGCGCTGGTTGACGAGCTCTTTAAGACGGAAACGCAGAAAATCATCGAGCAGAACGAGGCCTTCGATTCATGGCAGGAGGCCTTCCTTCAGGCTGTCCATTTCGCGAGGATGAACAGAAGGGCGATCTATCATCTGTATAATTCGGTCGGCAGCGCCCGCCTCGAGAAGTACATTTACGATGTGACGCTTTCAAACATAACCGCGTTTATCCGCAAGCAGGCGGAGGGGCTCAGCGTAAGCGAAAAGGAGATCGGAATACTGTCCGAGTTTTATACGATAGCTCTGATAGGCATTTTCACCAAATGGATCGGAGAAGGAATGAAGCAGGATTTTATTGAACACATCAATGAGATGGGCGAAATCTTGGACGGCAATATCCGGTACACGCTTGAAAAGTGCGATCAGCGCAGGCGTCCGGACAAAAAACCATGATTGCCTGAAATTAGAGCACTTCCCGGCAAATGATTAAAAATGAGGCTTTTCCGGCACGCTGCACAATTATTGTGCAGCGCTTTTTTTCTGACCATGGAGTTTCAGAGAGAAAAGGCTTAAATATAAAACCGACGATATAAATCACGACAGAGAAGAATAAATTATTCAGATAATAACAGAAAATTGAAGGGGGAACAGCAATGAACGCGGCAGAAAAGCTTAAACACGCCGGCGCGATGAAAGCCTACGATTATGTGGATAAGGACCCGGAAAACAATATTCCAAAGCTTCTGGATGTGCTTTGCAAACTTGATGATTCGAAAACGGTAACCAGCCAGTCGGAGGCCGTAAGAACCGTTTTTTCCCAGCCGGACAACGCGTGGAAGGATTTGATACTCAGCCTCTGGACGGATATAGATGACCTTCAGCGCCGAAAGCTGTTTGAAACAATCGCGGTAAACGCGACGCTGATCGGTTCGTCCGCCCAGAACAAGCTTAAAAGCAAATACGGTTGCAACGTGCCGTGGGCGATACTTTTTGACCCGACAAGCGCCTGCAATCTCAGGTGCACAGGCTGCTGGGCGGCGGAATACGGACACAACCTCAACCTCAGCTATGATGAAATGGAAAGCATAGTGGCTCAGGGCGAGGAAATGGGCGTTTACTTCTACGTTTTGTCGGGCGGGGAGCCGATGGTTAGGAAGGACGAAATCATGACTCTCTGCGAAAGGCATCCCGAATGCGCCTTCCTTGCCTTTACAAACGGTACGCTCATAGACGAGGCTTTCGCGGACAGAATGCTCAGAGTCGGGAATTTTGTGCCTGCGATAAGCATCGAAGGCTTCGAAAAGGATACGGACTTCCGCCGCGGCGAAGGCACATATCAGGCGGTAATGAAAACCTGCGAGCTGCTGAAGCGCAAAAAGCTGCTTTTCGGAATGTCATGCTGCTACACCTCGAAAAACACCGAGATAATCGGCAGCGAGGAATACTTCGACGCACTGATCGACTGCGGGGCAAAGTTCTGTTGGCTGTTTACATACATGCCGATAGGAAAGAAGGCGGTGCCCGAGCTTATGGCTACGGCGGAGCAGCGAAGGTATATGTACGATACCATAAGGGGATACCGCGGCACAAAGCCGATATTCACAATGGACTTCTGGAACGACGGCGAATATGTGAAGGGCTGCATTGCCGGCGGCCGCTACTACCTGCACATTAACGCAAACGGAGACATAGAGCCCTGCGCCTTCGCACATTACTCGGACAGCAATATCCGTACGGACAGAATTTTCGACGCGCTTCGCAAGCCGTTGTTTATGGCTTATCATGACAACCAGCCGTTTAATCACAATATGCTGAGGCCGTGCCCGGTGCTGGACAATCCCGAGGCGCTGCCGGCAATGGTGGAAAAGTCGGGCGCACATTCAACTGACGTTGCCGCCCCGGAGGATGCCAGAGATCTTTCAAAAAAATGCGCCGGACGCGCGGCGGAATGGGCAAGGGTTTCAGATGAGCTCTGGGAGCAAAGCCAGTGTGAAAAGTGCGGCAAACGCTGCGCGGGGTAAACCGGAAAGAAGGAGCCGGCAATGGGCAGCTATTTTACATCCGAATCGGTTACGCGCGGACACCCTGACAAGGTCTGCGACCAGATAGCCGACGCCATTCTTGACGAGATTTTGAAAAAAGACCCCTATGCGCATGTAGCGTGCAAGGTGGCCGCTCTTACGGACTGCGTCCACATCATGGGCGAAATCACTTCCGGCTATTCGCCTGATTACGAAAAGATCGCAAGAAGGGTCATTGAGGATATCGGCTATAATGAGCCGGAGCGCGGCTTTGACGCAAAAAGCTGCAGGGTGGATGTGAGCGTCCATGAGCAGTCCCCGGATATAAGAATCGGTTTAAACAGAAGAAGCGAGCAGGATACCGGGGCGGGAGACCAGGGGATGATGTTCGGCTATGCCTGCGACGAGACCGTGTCGCTCATGCCGCTGCCGATAGTCCTGGCGCATGCCCTTGCAAGGAGGTTGGAATATACCAGAAGGTCGGGTCTCATGCCTTGCCTTCTCCCGGACGGAAAGGCTCAGGTTACGCTGGAGTATGTAAACGGAGAAGCAAAACGGGTTTCCACCGTTGTCTTGTCCGCCCAGCACAGGGAAGGAACCGACATCGACACGCTCCGGTCGCAGCTGACCGAAAATGTGATCTGCCACGCGCTCCCCGCCCAAATGCTCGACGACGACACGCTGATTTTCATAAATCCGACCGGCAGGTTTGTTATCGGGGGACCCGCCGGAGACACCGGCCTGAGCGGAAGAAAGGTCATATCCGATACCTACGGCGGAAGCGCCCGCAACGGCGGCGGCGCGCTTTCCGGCAAGGACGCCACGAAGATGGACCGCAGCGGCGCTTATATGGCGAGGTACATCGCAAAAAATATTATAAAGTCCGGGGCCGCCAAAAGGTGCGAGGTTCAGCTTGCCTATGCGATAGGCCTTTCAGATCCGGTTTCGGTATCCGTCAACACGTTCGGAACCGGGAAGGTGCCGGAGGAAAGGCTTGAGTCGTGGGTTTGCGAAAAGGTTGATATGAGGCCCGCCATGATTATTCGCGGCTTCAACCTTCGCAGTCCCGTCTACGAAAAGCTCTCCTGTTATGGCCACTTCGGCGAAAACGCAGCGGGCATGCCTTGGGAAGAAACGGATATCGCGGACAGAATAAGATCCGATCTGCTGGAGCACAAATCGTTCCCCGAATAAAACGCCTGTTACAGCGCTCGGCGGGTAAATCAGGGCCCGCATATAAAATGAAGTTGCGCATAATAAGAACACACGGCCGGAAGCTTCCCGGCCGTGTGTTTCAGACTGTCAAAAAACCTAAGAGCAAAAAATGTGATAACAGTATAAACCCATTTTTCCGGCGGCGTGTACGCCGGAAAAATACATTATCCCGCGCAATTGTGCGCGACCGGGGGGTATCGCGGCTTCAGCCGCGTATCAAGGGGGTATTGGATACCCCCTTGAAGCGTGTCGAAAGACTTTTTCGACACGCTCGAACACACGGCCGGAAGCTTCCCGGCCGTGTGTTTTTTTGCACTATCGCCGCATAATAAGGCAGGAAGACTCGAGAAAATACTGGTAATAAGGAATAATGCATGATAAAATAACGATATGATACCGGACTGGAGATGCAACTTTAAGTGAAAAAAGGGCTCATTTTCGTTTTGCTGCTTTCTTTGACGATAGTTGTCGTGCTTTGCGGCTGCTCAAATCAAGGCTCAAACACGGCGAAGCTGTCGCCGGACTTTGACGAGGCAAAGGTTAAAGCCGCGGCGGAAAACGCGATAATGCTCATTAACTCCGGCGACTATCAAAAGCTTTCAGACACTATGGTTAGGTCGGATCTACGCTCCAAGCTCTCGGCGGAGGTTCTCAGGGACGCCGCGGATAAAACCATGGGCGGGGCCGGCGAGTTTAAGTCCTTTGAAGCCGTGACGGTGAGCGGAACCGAGGACAGCGCAAAAAACTCCTATGCCGTCGCAAGCGTGAGGGCGAAGTATAAAAACCAGACCGTGATTTATACCCTTTCATTTGACAAGGAAATGCAGCTCGTGGGGCTTTATATGAAGCAGGCCTAGTTTGAACGGTCCATATCCGCCAAGACCGAGTGCTCCCTGGATATTGTGTTTTACGCGTTTTATTTTAAGACCTAATAATAAGCCTGGCGCTTCGGGGGAATAACTTTGAAAGAATTGCTGAAATACCTCACTCCCACAATCGTCTTTCCTTTGGTGCTGTTTTGCGCGCTCCTGCTCTTTTACACAAATTATCTGCAGGAAAAGCGAATGCCGGAAATAGGGGACGACTGTACCGATATCGGTAATGAAGAAAAACCGAGGTTTTCCTTGGTTAACCCCCTGTATCCGGTTACGAAAAGGGATGTGGCCGCGATTCTCCTGATCACCGCCGTTTACGCGGCGGTGGCTTTTTGGGGCCTGGGCAATACGAAAGCACCGATTACCTTCTACAAGTTTGAGGGCGGGGACTACAACGTCACGCTGACTCTGGACGAGCCGCGATATGTGCGAAAAATAATGTACTACACAGGGCTCCACACGGGTGAGTACGGCCTTCGCTGGTCGGAAGACGGACAGAGCTGGTCGGACGTGAAAATCATGGAGCAAAGCTACGCCAAGCTTTTCAGCTGGCTTTCGGCCGACATAGGCGAGGGCGCCCAAATGAGATATATACAGATATGGGCGAGGTACACGCCGCTTGAGCTGGGCGAGCTGGCTTTCTACGACGAAAACGGGAAGCTCATCCCCTCGGAGAGCATAAGCTTCTCAAACGACAGGGCGTCAAAGCTTTCCGATGAGCAAGGCACGGTCCCGGCGAAGCCTGATTACATGAACAGCATGTATTTTGACGAGATATACCACGGACGAACGGCGTATGAGCATATAGAAAACGTCTACCCCTATGAGGTTTCGCATCCGCCGCTCGGAAAGCTGATAATAAGCCTCGGAATAAGGCTCTTCGGCATGACGCCCTTTGGGTGGCGATTCATGGGAACGCTTTTCGGCGTCCTCATGCTCCCGTTTATGTTCGCCCTGATAAAAAATATGTTCGGAAAGACGCTGATAGCCGTTTCGGGAACGGTCCTTTTCGCCTTTGACTTCATGCACTTCGTTCAGACGAGGATAGCGACGATAGATACCTACGGAGTTTTTTTCATACTTGTCATGTTCTATTTTATGTACCGCTACGTCTCTCAGGGTCACGAAACGCCGTTCGGAAAAACGGCCCTGCCGCTTTTCCTCAGCGGCCTCTTCTTCGGGCTCGGCGCGGCTTCCAAATGGGTGGTAATCTACGGCGGGGGAGGGCTGGCTGTCCTCTGGCTCATTAAGCAGATTACGCGGGGAATATACTGCCGCGACAATGGCCTGAGCCGCGAGTTTAAACGGTACATCGTTGAAACGCTGCTATTCTCCGTCTTTGCATTCATTTTGCTTCCCTGCGTAATCTACGCCCTTTCCTATATACCGTACGGAACGGCTAAGGGCATGACGATAGGCGGAGGAATGCTTTGGAAAAGGGAATTTTATGAGATTATCCTTGAAAATCAGCGCTTCATGTTCTCCTACCACAGCAAGCTCGTCGCCACGCACCCGTATTCTTCGCCCTGGTATTCCTGGCTGCTTGACATCAGGCCGATTTTGTATTATCTTGAATACCTGCCGAACGGCTATAAATCCGCCTTCGGCGCCTTCGGAAACCCCATTTTATGGTGGGGCGGACTCATCGCCCTCGTCTATACGGTCAAGCGCTTCGCGAGTACACGCGACTCGAAGGCGCTCTATATCGTCATAGGCTATCTTGCCCAGCTTCTGCCCTGGGTTTTTGTCTCGCGCATAGTGTTTATTTATCATTATTTCCCATCTACGCTGTTCCTCGTGCTCGCGACCTGCTATGCATTCAATTGCATGTACGAAAAGGGTATCGGGCGCTTCAGGGCGGGGATAATGGCGTACACGGCCGCGTCAGTAGCGCTCTTTATTGCGTTTTATCCCGTGCTGACGGGAGCCGCCGTGAAAGAATGGTATACGACGAATTATCTTCGCTGGATACCCGGAGTTTGGCCGTTCTGAGTTTTTGCTTTTGAGAGAGTTGATCAAAATGTTTTTGACGGATTTTCATACGCACAGCAGCTGCTCGCCCGACGCGTCGTCCAGCATGCTGCAGATGGCGCTTGCCGGAGCGGAAAAGGGAATTTCGGTAATGTGCATAACGGACCATGTGGATATCGACGACTTCATGACGGGAAATGCAAGGTCCGACTGCTTCGGGAACTGGGAGGAAATGAGGAGGCAGTTCGGGGAAGCTAAGGAAGCGCTCAAGGATCTGATAGACCTCCGTCTGGGGATCGAATTCGGGGAAGCCAACCACGCCTCCGCGAGCCATATAGAAGCCGTGACTTCGAAGAAGCTCGACTTCATCATCGGCTCCATCCACAATCTGCGGGGCTATCCCGACTTCTTCTGCATCGACTATAAAAGCGCCTCGCAATGCGAGAATCTCGTGGAAAAATACGTCGAGGAGCATTTTGAGCTTGTGAGACTGGACTGCTTTGACGTTATCGGGCATCTTGGCTATACGAGGCGTTACATGAAGCGCGCCGGCTATGACATCGGTCTTGGAGGGCATACGGAGAGGATTAAAGAGCTTTTCAGGCTTATCCGCGACGGCGGGAAGGGTATAGAGCTGAATACCTCGGGACTTCGCGACGGAACCGGTTCGGCCTTCCCCGAATTAGGCGTGCTGAAGCTTTACCGCGAGCTCGGCGGAGAGATAGTGACAACGGGCAGCGACTCTCACAGGCCGGAGGACGTGGGGAAAAACCTTGAGGACGGCATGGAGCTCCTGAGGGAAGCGGGATTCAGGTATTTCACCGTGTTCAAGGAAAGAAAACCCGAGTTTATAAAATTATAGGTTTACAACAAATATGTTTTACGCGCATTTGCGCGGGGAGGAAAGCATGATAGCCATAGGATCTGACCACGCGGGCTTCGGCCTCAAGGCGGAAATAAGCAAGTATCTTGAGCGCAAGGGGATAGAGTTCAAGGATTTCGGGACATTTACCGAGGATAGCACCGACTACCCGGACTACGGCGAGGCCGTCGGAAAAGCGGTCGCCTCGGGCGAGTGCGAAAAGGGAATACTTATATGCGGCACGGGAGTGGGAATAGGCATTGCCGCCAACAAGGTCAGGGGAGTCAGGTGCGCGGTCTGCTCCGAATGCTATTCCGCCGAGATGGCAAGGCTTCACAACAACGCGAATGTTATCGCGATAGGCGAGCGCGTCGTTGGCCCGGGGCTTGCGCTTAAAATCGTAGAAACGTTCCTCAGCACGGAATTCGAGGGCGGCCGCCACGCCCGCAGGGTGAGTAAAATAATGGCGATAGAGGACCGGCAACACTGAGCTGAAAGGAAGAAAGCCTTGAGCATCGACAAAAAAAGAATTTACAGGAAGCGCAATCCGATTCTGACGGCGCTGAAGGTGCTCGGAGGAGTGATCGCAGCGCTGATATTACTGGTGGTCTTGCTCTTTTTCAGTTTTCAGAAGTATATCGTATATACCTCTGACGGAATAAAGCTGGATATACCGTATTTGAGACAATACAGAAACTAAAAAAAGCGAGAGCCGCAGTTTTCCTTTTGGAAAACTGCGGCTCATCTCTTTTCTCCAGAATATTTATCTCTCGCAGCGCCCGCAGTTGTTGCACTCCCCGCCTCTTTTGCAGGGCGGGATGTTCAGGAGCTTCGCATAAAAATCCGAGGAGGGAAGCCTTTCCTGATTTGCGGATTGATCAGAATTTCCGGTTTCCTTATTTTCCTCTTTTTTATCGGAGTCCATGCTTACCACTGACGGAACGACTTCAGACCGTCCGCCTCGGCGCGGGCCTTCTTGGCAAGCTCGGTGTACGTGCCGTACATATGCGATTCGACGCACTCCATATACGCCGGGTCCACCCTGCTGTTGCGCGGCAGCGGTACATCCTGGTCGATAAGGATATTCTGAACCCTCTTGATATCTACGCTGCGCACGTTGGTGCCGCTCTGAACCGCAACGGCGGCGGCGACGCCGGCCGCCTGACCTGTTCCGACGCACTGGGGAATAAGGTTGAGCCAGTCGATGGCGACGTCGTCCGAGGAAAGGTGTCTGCCCGGAGCGAGCAGGTTCTCGATGTTCTGCGGCAGGATCGCACGGTAGGGTATCTCCACCGGACCGCAGTCGTTTATCTGGCAGATCGTCGAGTGCCAGGCTATGGTGTCGTCAAACTGGTTTGCAAAGGCCCAGTCATTGGCGCTCATTATGTATTCGCCCTTAAGACGGCGGCTGCAGCGCGTTCCGAGCTGCGGGGCTATGTCGTAAATAAACGCGTTTCTGAAGACCAGCGGGCAGGCCTCCTTCAGGTAATCCAGGACTTCGCGCATGGAGATACGCGTATTGATTTCCGTGTCCGTCAGATCCTTTACCTTTGTGCAGTCCTTGGCGGCGTGCCAGTTGTTGATCCAGCAGATGCTGTTGTCATTAGAGGGCAGCGGCACGTTGCGGAAGCCCGCTATCTCTGCCATGCGATTCTTTATGGCCTGCACCTGCGCCGGATGAGCATTGCTCCACTCGTAATACTGATCCCAGTTTATCCCGCCTACGCGCCATACGACCGCGGTCGTGCTTGAGCGCGTCTGTCCGTCGGCAAGGCTTGCGTAGGGCGCTCCCGTCTGGCTGTAAAGGTCGCCGTCGCCGGTGGCGTCGATAACCGTCTTCGCAAAAATAGCCTGCCTGCCTTCCTTGCTCTCAAAGATGACGCCCTTTACCTCGTTGCCTTCCATTATGGGCTTGGTGCCCCAGCTGTGATAAAGCACGCGGATAGCGTCCCTGTGCTCGTAGAGCATCTTGTCCATCTCAATCTTGAGCTGATTTGGCTCGAAGTACACCGCGCGGACAAGGCGCTTGGTGTCGCGCCTGACTTCCTCTCCGTTCGGTCCCTTTTCGACATGGGTGCCGCGGCTTACGCAGTCGTGAATTGCCGCCCATCTGTAAAGGAGAGCAGGATCCTCGCTGCCGAGCTTGTCAAGGCTGGGAGCGAGCACCGAGCCGGGCGCGTTCTTCTCGAGCCGGGTAAACCATTCCTCCTGTAGGCCGCGGACAAAGGACATGTTATACCAGGAAAGGTCCGGCACCATGATAACGTAGCCGCCGGTGACGTCGCCGCCCATATATCCGTAGCGCTCCATCAGAATGATGTTCTTTGCCCCAGCGCGGGCCGCCGCTATCGCCGCGCTGTGGCCCGCCGCTCCGCCGCCCACGACAAGAATATCGCACTCGTCGTAAACGGGCAGGTTATTCGCGGATTCCACATAGATTTTCTTTTCCATATTTGCCTCCCAAAAACGTAATTTCATATTACAAACTACTGATAACAAGCGAAAAAATAGACAAAACTGTACGCTTAGTCACTATTATAATGATACTGTATTTTTTTCCTTTGTCAATACTTTGGGGTGAAATACTTGCTACACAAAGGTTGTAACTTTTGCGTATTTTTCTGTGCAAAACACTGAATTTTTCTCGATATTCCGGAAATATTTAGGGACCGATTGTGTAATATGACGGATTGCCATGCTTATTCTTTATTTTTTTCTATTATAGTTATATTGACAACAAAATTATTACTTGAGATAATATACTTACAAATTGTAAAAAAATCTTGCGCCGGAAAACCGTGGGCGTGCCGCCGCGATTTTTCCCGCTCACACCCTTTAATTTGCCCGACTAACCGCTTTTTGCGACAGCTTTTGCAGCATGATATATTTTGCAAATTACATAATCTGAAAGAACGGTGACCACGTTGGACGAATTCGGCGGTTTTGATGACTTTGACACGGAATTCACAAACAAAACGATAAGCGAAAAGGAGAAAAAGGACGGCTCCGAAATCTTTAAGAATCACCCAGAACTGCTCAGCATCATACCGAAATGCGAGCAGGGCCTGGAATGCGACCATTGCGGATACTGCCATTGAGACGCAGACAAACGCTGATATTATAAGGACTTTAACGAGGAGGAATTTTGTTGAAACAACTACTGACCGCCAACGAAGCGGTTGCGAGGGGGGCATGGGAAGCGGGAGTTAAGTTCTCGTCCGCTTACCCCGGAACGCCCAGCACCGAAATACTCGAAAATCTGTCAACCTACAAGGAAATCAATTCAGAATGGGCGCCCAACGAAAAGGTCGCGCTCGAAGCCGCCATCGGGGCCGCGTTCGCAGGGGCGCGCGCAACGGCATCGATGAAGCATGTCGGCCTCAACGTGGCCGCCGACCCGCTCTTCACGCTCGGCTATACTGGCGTGAACGCCGGACTCGTAATAATCAACGCGGACGACCCCGGTCTGCATTCGTCGCAGGACGAGCAGGACAACCGCTATTACGCCCGCGCCGCGAAGATAGGCATGCTCGAGCCCTCCGACTCTCAGGAAGCCAAGGACATGATGAAAATCGCCTTCGAGCTCAGCGAGAAGTACGACACTCCAATACTTTTCAGGATGACGACCCGCGTTTGCCACTCCAAGAGTGTCGTCGAGCTGGGCGAGCGGAAGGAAGTGCCCTTTGTACCTTATGTGAAAAAGGACAAGTTCAACCCCGTCCCCGCCATATCCAAGGTCCTGCACACCAAGGTCGAGGAGCGCCTCAAAAAGCTCGAGGAGTTTTCCAACACCACCGAACTTAACTACATAGAATGGGCCAAGGACCGCAAGATAGGCGTTGTCTCCGCGGGTATCGCATATCAGTACGCAAAGGAAGTATACGGCGACAGCGTTTCATACCTGAAGCTCGGCTTTACCTTCCCCATGCCTATAAAGAAGATCCGCGATTTCGCGTCGCAGGTAGAGACGCTTATCGTCGTAGAGGAACTCGAGCCCTTTATGGAGGATATCATAAAGGCCGCCGGAATCCCGTGCACAGGGAAGGCCAAGATACCGAACGAGGGCGAGCTGAACCCGGATATCGTCAGAAAAGCGCTGCTCGGAGTGGAAAACAAGACCATACAGTACGACAAATCCGTCGTTGCAGACCGTCCTCCCGTCCTCTGCGCCGGATGTCCGCACCGCGGCTTCTTCTATGAGCTCAATAAGCTGAAGAACGTCGTCGTTACCAGCGACATAGGCTGCTACGGCCTTGCCCCGAAGGATATCGCTATCTGCATGGGCGGCGGCTTCTCGGTCGCGCACGGCGCGCAGAAGGTTTTCAATATGGCGGGCGACGGCAGACGCTGCGTCGGCGTCATGGGAGATTCGACCTTCTTCCATTCCGGCATGACCAGCATGCTCGAGGCTGTCTACAACAACTCCAACGTTCTTCTCGTCGTGCTTGACAACCGCATAACCGGAATGACCGGACATCAGGAGAACCCAGGGAGCGGCTTTACAGCCATGGATCAGGAGGCAAACGTCACCGACGTGGCCGAGGTCGCCAAGGCTCTCGGCGTAAAGCATATAAGAACCATCAGTCCCTTGAATCTCAGCGAGGCCAAGGAGGCGATACAGTGGGGTCTCGGCTTCGATACCCCCGCCGTCATCATCACCCGCTGGCCCTGCGCTCTCAAGAAGCTTTCCGAGGCCGACAAAAAGGAATTCGGAAATTACAAGACGATTAACAAAGTCGACGCCGAAAAGTGCATCGGCTGCAAGATGTGCGTGAAAACCGGCTGCCCGGCGCTTGAATACCACAGCGATACGAAGAAGGTCACCATTGACAGGAACCAGTGCCTCGGCTGTGACGTATGCACCCAGGTCTGCCCCAGGAACGCGATAGTTAGGGAGGGCAAATAAGATGGCTGAAGTGAAGAACATTCTGCTCTGCGGAGTCGGAGGACAGGGCACGATACTTGCGAGCAAGATCCTCTCCACCGCCCTCGTGTCCGCGGGCTTCGACGTTAAAATGAGCGAGATCCACGGCATGAGCCAGCGCGGCGGCAGCGTCGTAACGCAGGTTCGCTACGGTGAAAAGGTATATTCCCCGATTATTGGCAAGGGAAGCGCGGACATTCTTGTCTCCTTCGAGGCAATGGAGGCGCTTCGCTATGTGGGCGAGCTTTCGCCGGACGGCATGGTGGTCGTGAACGACTTCAAAATGCCTACCGCCACCACGCTTTCGGGCGCACAGCAGTATCCCCAGGACGCGATTGACCGCGTCAAGGCTCTCGCCAGGACCTATGTGCTGGACGCAAACAAGATAGCGACGGGACTCGGCAACCCCAAAGCCATGAACGTCGTGCTCCTCGGCGCCCTCGTGAAGCTGATGAAGCTTGACGCTCTCGACTGGACCGCCGCAATAAAGGAATGCGTCAAGCCGGCGTTCGTCGAGCTGAACCTCAAAGCCCTTGAAGCCGGAATGGCCGCGGTTGCCTGAGGCGTATTGTATGGAAAAACTGCTTATCATTAATCCGGGCGGCACATCCACGAAGATTGCCGTCTATGAGGATGAAAAACCGCTTTTTGTGAAATCCATCGTACACGATCCGGATGAGCTGAAGAAGTACGACGCCGTCGTTGATCAGTTTGAGTACCGCGAGGGCCTTATACTTGATGCTCTGAAGGAAAACAACGTGCCTCTCGAATCCATAACCGCCATCGTCGCCCGAGGGGGGCTTCTGCCCCCCGTCGCTGCGGGAGCCTACAAGATTAACGAGGACATGGTCTGGCAGCTCCGCAACAAGCCCCACCATGAGCACGCCTCCAACCTTGCGGCCATCATAGCTTATTCGCTCACCCAGAAGCACAAGGTGCCCGCCTTTATTTACGACGGCGTTACCGTAGACGAGATGCTCCCCATAGTTCGCATCACCGGTCTGCCCGAAATGCCGAGGAACGCAATAGGCCACAACCTCAATATGAGGGCCATTGCGATGAGATACGCAAAGGAGCGGGGAAAAAAGTACTCTGACTGCTCGCTGATAGTGGTCCATATGGGCGGCGGGATATCGGTAAGCGTACACAGCGGCGGAAAAATCGTTGATACGATTAACGACGGCGAAGGCCCCTTTTCTCCGGAGCGCACCGGCTGGCTGCCCCTCCACGAGGTCGTCGAGACCTGCTTCTCCGGCAAGTACACGGAGCATCAGCTTATGAAGATCATTAAGACGCAGGGCGGCCTGTACGCGCACCTCGGTACCACCGACAGCCGGGAGGTTGAAAAAAGGATCGCGGCCGGCGACGAGCATGCGAAGCTTATTTACGACGCCATGGCGCTTAATATAGCCAAAAACATAGGAAAGGAAGCTCCTGTCGTCTGCGGGAATATTGAAGCCATTCTTCTTACGGGCGGCATAGCCTACTCCAAGTATTTTACCGGGCTGATTGAGAAGTATGTCTCGTTTATCGCCCCTGTCGTCGTTTATCCCGGCGAAAACGAAATGGAGTCCCTTGCGCTCGGCGGGCTGAGAGTCCTTCGAGGCGAGGAGGATGCAAAGGAATTTCACAAGGTAGTGTAGCGCGAAAATAGCTTCAGGATTAAGCTGAGAAGAAAGCAGTGCGCCCCGGCGGCAAGTAAACCGCCGGGGCGCACTGCTTTCTTCAAAAGGTTCTCTTACTGTCCGGTATCACGTATCATATGTCTATTTTCGACGCCGCCTTGCGTATGCGGCTGACAAACGGCAGCACAATAAGGGCGGCTATGCCGATTTGGACTATGTTTCCCGGTATCGAACCCAGGGGCGATATCCAGTTGCGGTATATTATCCCCTCCGCAATATAGTACCCGACCACTTTTATTACGCAGGCCGCTGTGATCGCGAGCAGGTTGACGAAAAAACCGCTGCGCTTTTTTGCTATCGCCCCCACTGTAAAGCCCATGAGTCCCACGATCACCAGAGTGTACGGCGCCCACACGGTCCAGCTGCTGAGTATGTCAAAAAGAGCCATTCCAACGCCCCCGGCTATTGCCCCGTACTTTTTGCCGAAAACTATAGCGATAACAAAAAGCGGAACATTACCAAGGTGCACAAGTCCGCCCTTGCCGAGCAGAAACGTCATCGGAAAATTAACGAACGCAGTACAGACGTATACGAGGGCAATGAATACGGCGCCGTAAACTATCTGTCTTGTCTTTTTAGAGTTTTCGCTTGTCATACTGTTTACCTTTCCTTGATTGACGGATTTTAATTTCTGCTTTATAATATTCTATATCTGACATTATTTAAATATCCAGTTTAAATAAATTTATAGGTGTCAGTTTAAAAAGGAAGCCTATGGACACGGTTTTATTTGATTTGGACGGAACACTTCTCCCGCTTGATCAGGACGAGTTTGTAAGTGAATACTTCAGCGCGCTGACGCGGAGGTTTTCGCACCTCATCGAGCCCAGGGAGCTGACAAGGTCGGTATGGGCGGCGACAGAGGCGATGATTGGAAACGACGGCGCGGATTTCAATACCGAGGTTTTCTGGAAGGCTTTTTCAGATCTTCTTGGGCGCGATATGAGAATCCACGAGCCGGAGTTTGAGAGCTTTTACGTCAATGAGTTTTCACAGGCTGCGAAAACCGCATATCCGAACACGCTCGCGGATAAATGCGTCAAGGAGCTGAAAAGACGCGGCTATACTCTGGCGCTCGCTACAAACCCCATCTTCCCCGCGGTCGCGACCCTCGAGCGCATACGCTGGGCAGGACTTGAGCCCGGCGATTTCGCTTATATTTCGACATACGAAAACTCACGCTTCTGCAAGCCGAATCCAAGGTACTTCGAGGAGCTGCTGCAAAAGATTGGCAAGCGTCCTATAGACTGCATAATGGTGGGAAACGACACCATAGAGGACGGCGCCGCAGGCAAGCTCGGCATACCGTTTTATCTTTTGGAAGGGCACGTCGTGGACCACGGGGGAATCCGGGCGGAATGCTTCGCGCGCGGCGATTTTCAAGCCCTGCACAGGTTTATACTCAGCCTGCCGGCTTTATAAATAACGAAAGGAAAAAAACTATGAAATTCAGAATGGTGCATGAAAATTACAACGTCGCTGACCTTGACGCCTCGCTAAAATTTTATGAGAAAGCCCTGGGACTTACCGAAAAACGCCGTATCCCTTCACCGGACGGCTCTTTTACGATAGTCTACGTCGGAAACGACGAATCGGATTTCCTGCTCGAGCTGACAGAGCTTTCCGATCACAAGCAAAAGTACGACCTCGGAGAGTGTGAATTTCATCTTGCTTTCCGCGTCGACGATTTCGACGCCGCGAAGAAGCTGCATTCGGAGATGGGCTGCATTTGCTATGAAAACGATAAAATGGGCATCTATTTTATACAGGATCCGGACGGCTACTGGCTCGAAATAATTCCGACGAGGAAATAGAAATCGCGTTTTTGCAGTCCGGTCACGGCACGCCGTCTTTCCCACGCGGCGTGCCTTTTGTGAATACTCACAAGCACATATTCTTTGATTAAGGAAATAGTTAAATATCATTATAAAAATATAAATATTTTTATAATTCCGCGAATATTATTATGGAACAAACTAGACTTATAGTATATATTCTTAAATGGGCCTCCTATGGGACAGGGGCCCGACGAAAGCGGCCCGCTTGACGCATTTGAATCGTCCGGCCGCCGAAAAATTGTAATGGCAAAATTATATATTAATACAGGGGGATCGAATTCAATGGGTAAATACGATGCAATTTTCCAGCCGATCAAAATCGGCAGCTGCGAAATCAAAAACCGCGTCATCCTCTGCGCTATGGGCGGCACCTCGCCCTTCGGACACGGAGTCGATACCTATAACCCCGGGGTCCATGACTATTACATAGACCGTGCGAAAGGCAACGTAGGCCTTTTCGTTCCGGGCGTCACCCTCGTAAAAGCGGAGGGAAAGTACCTTTACAACGCGGTCGACGCCTTCATGGGGCCCGTCAAGGACCTGGTGGACGAGATCCATTCCTACGGCTCGAAGATTTTCCTGCAGCTCGGCGCCGGATGGGGCCGCTCGCAGGGCAAGCGCGAGGGCATGGTGCTTGAGGATGTCCCCGCCACCTCCGAAGGCATGCCCAACGTTTGGATCCCCAGCGTGAAGCACAGGGGTATGACCGTCGAGGAAATCGAGGATATGATAGACGCGTTCGGAAAATCCGCCCTGATGTGCAAAAAAGCGGGCATAGACGGGGTTGAAATCCATGCGATTCACGAGGGCTATCTGCTCGACCAGTTCACGATAGCCAGCATGAACTGGAGGACGGACGAATACGGCGGCCCGATAGAGAACCGCTTCCGCTTCATCACCAGCATCATCCGCGAGATAAAAAAGCAG
This sequence comes from Clostridiales bacterium, assembly GCA_029268065.1. GTDB lineage: Bacteria > Bacillota > Clostridia > Oscillospirales > Oscillospiraceae > DUPK01. The sequence continues at coordinate 90,762 of JAJUHC010000001.1, forward strand.
TGCGGCGAGGATTATCCGGTCATGATCCGTTACAGCGTGTCGAGCAAGATGCGCGGCTTCAACCAGGGCGCGCTCCCCGGGGAGAACTATGTGGAATTCGGACGCAGTCTTGAAGAAAGCCCGACGGCCGCAAGAATCCTCGAAGCCGCAGGCGCGGACGCGCTCAACGCCGACAACGGCTCCTATGACTCCTGGTACTGGGCTCACCCCCCCGTGTACATGCCTTTGGCCTGCAATCTGCCCGAGGTCACATATATTAAGAACTTCGTAAACATCCCGGTGTTCTGCGCGGGGCGTATGGAGAACCCGGACACCGCCGCCGAAGCGATCGCGGGCGGGAAGATTGACGGCATCGGCGTATCCCGCCAGTTCCTTGCGGACCCCGAATGGCTCAACAAGGTCCGCGACGGCAAGGTCGAGGACATTCGCCCCTGCATCGCCTGCCATAACGGCTGCTTCCCCGTAAGTCCTTACCGCAAGCCCACTCCTCCTGACACGCCGATAAAGGACACCAGGCCCAATATGGCGCACTGCGCCCTGAACCCCGTCTGCATGGATGAAAAGAAGTACGAGCTGAAGCCCGCCGCAAAAGCCAAGAAGGTTGCGGTGGTTGGCGGAGGAATAGGCGGCATGGAGGCGGCAAGGCTGCTCAAGATGCGCGGCCACGACGTAACCCTCTTTGAAAAGACCGGCGAGCTTGGCGGAGTTTTCATAGCCGCCGCGGCCCCGGACTTCAAGGAGAAGGACAAGATGCTCATCGACTGGTATAAAAAGCAGCTTAAGGATCTTAAGCTCGACGTAAGGCTCAACACGGAAGCGACCGCCGAGAACCTGAAGGGCTACGACGAGATCGTGGTCGCCACCGGAGCAAAGGCGAGGGAACTGCCGGTAGAAGGTCTTGCCGAAGCCACGAAGAGCGGCAAGGCCGTCGAGGCCGTCGAATACCTGCTCGGCAGGAAGAAGGTTGGAAAGAAAACCGTCGTTATAGGCGGCGGCCTTACCGGAATCGAGATAGCTTACGATCTCGCTCTGAAGGGCATCAAGCCCGTCGTCGTTGAGATGATGGAGAACATCCTCTTGGTGGAGGGCCTCTGCGCAGCCAACGTGAATATGCTCCGTGAGATAGTGCGCTTCTACGACATCAAGGTGTTCGTCTCCAACACGCTCTCAAAGGTTGAGCAAAGCGGAGACGGCCTCAAGGTATCGATCAAGGATGAGTACGGCAAGGTAACCGTGATCGACGCCGACAGCATGATAATGTCCGTCGGATACGTTTCAGGCGCGCCGCTGAAAGACAAGCTCGTCGCCGCCGGCGTTCCTTCAGACAAGGTCCGCGTCATAGGCGACGCCCGTCAGGTCGGGAACCTGCTCACCGTTATCAGGGAGTCCTACGACACCGCATACGCCATCTGATAAATATCATAATGAAACGCCGGCGCCCCGAGCGCCGGCGTTTTGCTATTTGCCGCAGCCCCCCGGCTTCACCGGGTTGCCGTTTTCGTCTACATACCGTATGCTGTCAAGCTGAGCCTTTAGGGAATTCCTGAAAGCGGCGACATATTCCTCGCGGAGCTCTTTCCGCTCCTCCGTTTCCTCAGGAGTCAGGCAGCGCTCACGAGAAATCCTGGTAAGCTCGTTTATACGGTCAATTTTGTACTGTTCCATAAAATAACCTCCCTCGACTCCGCACGCTGCGCGATATCTCCTATTTGAAGTACAGGACCGCGCTTTTGAACATGCCGTTATCAAAATTGCCCGGGACATTCTTGTAAAGCAGCGGACCGCTGCGTTCCGTGTGGCCCATTTTGCCGAACGCCCTGCCGTCCGGCGAAGTAATGCCCTCGATGGCTAGCAGAGAGCCGTTGGGGTTATACTGGATGTCCATGGTAGGCTCTCCCGCGAGATCGACGTACTGTGTCGCTATCTGACCGTTCTCGGAAAGCCGGCTCAAAAGCTCCTCCGGGCAGACAAAGCGACCCTCTCCGTGCGATATCGCCACGGTGTGTATGTCCCCCACGCTGCAGGCGCTGAGCCAGGGGGATTTTACCGAGGCCACGCGCGTGCGTACGAGCTTGGACTGATGACGTCCTATCGTGTTGTAGGTCAGGGTCGGGCAGTTTTCATCCATGTCGGTGATGTGACCGTAGGGAACAAGTCCGAGCTTTATAAGCGCCTGAAAACCGTTACATATGCCGCCGATAAGCCCGTCCCGCTTGTTCAAAAGCTCGTGTATGGCGTCCTTCAACCTGGCGTTGCGGAAAAACGAGGTGATAAACTTTCCGGAGCCGTCCGGCTCGTCGCCGCCCGAAAATCCGCCGGGAACAAATATTATCTGGGCGCTTCGGATCTCTTTATACACGCTTTCCACGGAGTCCGCAAGGGCCTCGGGCGTAAGATTCCTGATTACGGCGACGTGCGTCTCGGCACCCGCTTTTTCGAACATCCTTGCCGTGTCGTACTCGGTATTAGTCCCGGGAAAAACGGTTATCAGAACCTTTGGCCTCGGGACCTTTACGACGGGGGCGAGATTTGAGCGCCTGTTGTATTCGAAGGCCTTGACCTGGCGCTTTTCACCGGCGCTATTGCAGGGGAAAACGCTCTCAAGGCGGTCCTCGTAAGTCTTTTCGAGCATTTCAAGCGAAAGCGTTTCGCCCTTAAAGCTTATTTCGTAAGCGTCGGTGGTGACTCCAAGCGCCTCGCCGAGGATTTCGCCCTCGGTTTCCAGTATAAACGCTCCGTAGCGGTAGTCGAAAGCGGTCTCATGGTCGATTTTACCATCAAACCTGAAGCCCAGGCGGTTTCCGAAGCACATTTTCATAATTCCCTCGGCGACTCCGCCGTATGAAGGAGTCCATGCGCTGAGCACGCGCTTTTTTGCGATCATATCCGAAACGAGAGCGAAGTTTTTAAGAAGGCTCTCGGCTTTCGGCAGACCGTTCTCGCCGTATTCCGGCAGGAGAAGGGAAACGGTGCGGCCGCTTTTCTTGAATTCCGGAGATATGATTCTGCCGGCACCGCAGACGGAAACCGCAAAGGATACGAGGGTTGGGGGGACGTCTATATTCTCAAAGCTTCCGCTCATGGAGTCCTTGCCTCCGATGGCGGCGAGCTTAAGGTCGAGCTGCGCGGAAAGCGCGCCGAGGAGCGCCGCAAAGGGCTTGCCCCAGCGTTCGGGGGCGTTCCTCGGGCTGCCGAAAAACTCCTGGAAGCTGAGGTAGCAGTCGCTGAGCGTCGCGCCCGAGGCGACGAGCTTTGAAACGGATTCCACGACCGCGAGATATGCGCCCTTGAACTGATCCTTTTCAAAAATGTAAGGATTATAGCCGTAAGCCATCACAGAGCAGGTGCTGGTTTCACCTTCCAAAACCGGAAGCTTTGCCGCCATGCACTGCGCGGGCGTGCGCTGATAGCTGCCTCCGAAGGGCATGAGAACGGTGGCGGCACCGATGGTGGAGTCAAAGCGCTCCGAAAGCCCTCGCTTTGAGCATACGTTGAGGTCAGCGGCGAGCGAGGTCATAAGGCTTTTGAAATCGCCGCAGATGTGCTTTGAAGGCAGCGTCCCGCTTCCGACAGATATTTTTGTGTGCTTTTCCGCGCCGTTTGAATTCAGGAACTCGCGCGAGATGTCTACAATCGTTTTCCCGCGCCAGCTCATGCGAAGGCGCGGCTCCGAGCTGACCTCCGCGACGACGGTAGCCTCGAGGTTCTCGTCCGCGGCAAGCTCCATGAAGCGCTTTACGTCCCCTTTGTCCAGTACGACGGCCATGCGCTCCTGAGACTCGCTTATCGCGAGCTCGGTTCCGTCAAGGCCCTCATATTTTTTGGGCACCGCGTCAAGATTTATTACGAGACCGTCGGCAAGCTCTCCGATGGCGACCGAAACCCCGCCCGCTCCGAAGTCGTTGCAGCGCTTTATAAGCCGCGCGGCCTCGCCGTTGCGGAAGAGCCGCTGGAGCTTCCGCTCCTCGGGCGCGTTGCCCTTCTGAACCTCCGCTCCGCAGCTTTCAAGAGAATCAAGGGTGTGGGATTTGGACGAACCCGTCGCGCCGCCGCAGCCGTCGCGTCCGGTGCGCCCGCCCAGAAGAACTATCAGATCGCCCTCGGCCGGCCTTTCGCGGCGCACATTCCCGGCAGGCGCCGCTCCTACGACCGCGCCTATTTCCATGCGCTTTGCTATATAGCCGTCGTGGTATATTTCATCGACCAGCCCCGTCGCGAGTCCGATCTGGTTGCCGTAGGAGGAATAGCCCGCCGCCGCGGTCGTTACTATTTTTCTCTGCGGGAGCTTTCCCGGAAGAGTCGTGGAAATGGGCAGCGTAGGGTCGCCGGCTCCAGTGACGCGCATCGCCTGATATACATAGGAGCGCCCGGAAAGAGGGTCGCGGATAGCGCCGCCTATGCAGGTCGCGGCGCCGCCGAAGGGCTCGATTTCCGTCGGATGGTTGTGCGTCTCGTTCTTGAAAAGGAAGAGCCAGTCCTCGTCCCTGCCATCTACGTCCACCTTGACCTTTACGGTGCAGGCGTTCACCTCCTCGGATTCATCAAGCTTATCGAGATAACCGTTTTTGCGGAGGTATTTGGCGCCTATCGTGGCGATGTCCATTAAAGTTACGGGTTTATCTCGGCCAAGCTCCTTTCTGACAGATAAGTAGCGGTCGAAAGCCTGCTTTACGTCCTTGTCACCAATGTCGAAGCTGTCGATTATCGTCCCGAAGGTAGTATGACGGCAGTGGTCGGACCAGTAGGTGTCGATAAGGCGTATCTCGGTCAGGGTAGGGCAGCGCCCCTCCCTCTTGAAGTACTCCTGGCAGAATATGATATCGCCGAGATCCATAGCGAGACCGTAATCCGATATGAAGGAGGCAAGCCCGTCCCTGTCGAGACCGAGAAATTCGTTCATAACAGGCACATCGCACGGGACTTCAAAGGGTATGTCAAGCGTGTCCGGAAGCTCCAGAGACGCTTCCCGGCTCTCGACCGGGTTTATTACATACTTTTTTATTGTCTCCAGCTCGTCACGGGTAATCCTGCCGCCCAGAATGTATACCCTCGCGTTCCGTACCAAAGGCTTTTCGCCGCCCGAAACGAATTGTATGCACTGGGCGCAGGAATCGGCGCGCTGGTCAAACTGCCCCGGCAGATACTCTGTTGCAAAAACAGTCTCCCCCTCCGGCAGCTCGAAATAAGCGTTATCGGTCTGCGGTTCGGCGAAGACGGTATTTATGCAGGCGTCGAAGGTCGCCTTGTCTATATTTTCAACGTCATAGCGGTTAAGCAGGCGCAGGGAAGAAACGGATTTAATCTGCAAAAGCTCGCGGATGTCCGCAAGCAGCGCCCTTGCCTCCGCCTCGAAGCCATTTTTTCTTTCCGTATAAATTCTGTAAACCATATCGCACCTCGCCAAAAATAGTACAGTAAAACCGCGCAAGGCGGCCGTGAGGACGCCTTTTCGCTCCTATTTCGCTTCCAAAGCCCTTTTTCCGATGTCGCGCCTGTAATGCGCGCCCTCAAAGCTGATGGTCCTCACGGCGTCGTAGGCTTTTTCTATCGCATTTGAAAGAGTGCCGCCCGTAGCCGTTACTCCGAGCACGCGCCCGCCGTTAGTATATATTTTGCCGTTCTCAAGCCTTGTTCCGGCATGGTAGACGGTAGCCCCTTTGGTATCTCCGAAGGTAATTTCTTTACCTTTTGCGTAGGACTGGGGGTATCCGCCGGAGGCCATCACTACGCAGCAGGCGCTCTCGCTTGAAAACTCAATTTCCATATCGCCGAGCTTGCCGTTGCGTACCGCGATAAAAATATCGAGAAGGTCAGTCTTTAAAAGCGGCAACACCACCTGCGTCTCGGGGTCCCCGAAACGGCAGTTATATTCGATGACCCTCGGTCCCATGGGCGTGAGCATAAGCCCGAAGAAAAGGCAGCCCCTGAAGCTGCGGCCCTCGGCGTTCATCGCTTTTATGGTAGGGACGAAGATTTCCTCCATGCACCGTCTGTTTATTTCATCTGTGTAATAAGGGTTCGGGGCAATCGTGCCCATCCCGCCGGTATTGAGACCCCTGTCCCCGTCGAGCGCGCGCTTGTGATCCATCGCGGAGACCATGGGCACGACGGTATTGCCGTCCGTAAAGGCAAGCACCGAAACCTCGGGACCCGTCAGAAATTCCTCGATAACTATACGGCTGCCGCTCTCGCCGAAGGCCTTGTCCAGCATTATCGAGCGTATCGCGTCAAGCGCCTCGCTTTTGGTTTCAGCGATTATAACGCCCTTGCCGAGAGCAAGACCGTCCGCCTTGACGACCATAGGGAAACTGACCGAGTCTTCGGCAAACTTCAAAGCCTCTCCGGCGCTTTCGAATACGTTGTAATCAGCCGTCGGGATGCCGTACTTCTTCATAAGGTTTTTGGAAAAGACCTTGCTGCCCTCAATTATCGCCGCCGCCTTATTGGGACCGAAGCAGGGGACGCCCGCGGCCTCGAGCAGATCGACGCAGCCGAGGACAAGCGGGTCGTCCGGCGCCACAACCGCAAAATCAATCTCATTATTTACCGCGAAGTCGCGGATTTTTTCTATTTCAGTCGCTCCGATAGCGACGCATTCAGCGTCCGAAGCAATGCCGCCGTTGCCGGGAAGAGCATAGATTTTCCCGGCCTTCGGGTTTTCGCGGAGCTTTTTGATTATCGCGTGCTCACGTCCGCCGCCGCCGACCACCATTATTCTCATTTCATTCTACCTCCAGGCATCAATGGTGGAACAGCCTTAAGCCGGTAAAGGCCATTGTGATTCCGAAACGGTTGCAGGTATCGATTACGTCGTCGTCCCGGACGGAGCCGCCGGCCTCGGCGACGTAGCGTACGCCGCTCCTGCTGGCGCGCACGATGTTGTCGCCGAAGGGGAAGAAGGCGTCGCTCCCGAGCGAGACCTCGGAAACGGCTGCGAGCCAGGCCCTCTTTTCGTCCTCTGCAAAGGGCTCTGGCCGAGCAGAAAAAACGTTCTGCCAGGCGCCCTCGCCGGTGACGTCCTCGGGAGTCCTTGAAATATAGACGTCTATCGCATTGTCCCTGTCGGGCCTTCCGATACCGTCCTTAAAGGGAAGCGAAAGCACCTTCGGGTGCTGGCGCAGATGCCAGTTGTCGGCCTTGTCGCCCGCAAGTCGCGTGCAGTGCACACGCGACTGCTGACCCGCGCCGACGCCTATCGTCTGACCGCCCTTCGCGTAGCAGACGGAATTCGACTGCGTGTATTTTAGCGTAATAAGGGAAAGTATCAGGTCGCGCTTCGCGCTTTCGGGGAAGACTTTGTTCTCGGTAACGATATTTTTCAGCAGCTCCTCGTCGATCTTTACGTCGTTTCTGCCCTGCTCGAAGCTTATGCCGAATACCTGCTTGCGCTCGAGCTTCTCGGGAAGGTAGGAAGGGTCGATTTTGATGACGTTGTAGCCGCCCTTTTTCTTGCGGCTCAGGATTTCAAGGGCTTCCGGCTCGTAACCCGGCGCGATCACGCCGTCGGAGACCTCGATGGATATAAGCCTTGCGGTCGCGGCGTCGCAGGTGTCGCTGAGAGCGATCCAGTCGCCGTAGGAGGACATCCTGTCGGAGCCCCTTGCCCTTGCGTAAGCCGAGGCGAGCGGGGAGAGCTCCCTGCCCTCGACGAAGTATATCCTCTTCAGGACATCTGGAAGGGGCAGGCCGACGGCAGCGCCCGCGGGGCTGACGTGCTTGAAGGAAGCCGCGGCGGGGAGCCCGAGCGCCTCCTTCAGCTCACTGACAAGCTGCCAGGAATTAAGCGCGTCCAAAAAGTTTATATAGCCCGGTCTGCCGTTCAAAACCTCAAACGGCAGCTCGCCGCCGCCGGATATGAATACCCTCGCGGGCTTCTGGTTCGGGTTGCAGCCGTATTTAAGAGAGAATTCGTTCATATATGAATTCCTTTCATGAAGTTTTTATCCAATCTTGCAGCCGTTTTTATTGATTATCCTTGTATCGGAGATGCCGGTAAGGGTGTCCACATAGCGCACGAAAAGCGATACCTTGTTTTCGGCGTTAAGGCTTGACCATACCGTTTTCGTGTATGATTCGATGTCGTTTTCCACATTCACGCACTTCGGCTCGCCGCAGAAGGAAGGGATAGGATCCCCGTCTCCCTGATAGGTGTGGATGATGTGTCCCTCGCCGTTTACCGGGTTTGAATATTCGTAGAAGAAGCGCTGGCAGGTGAGTTCGCCGCCGCTCTTTATGATGCTCAGCTTGTAGCTGAAGCTCTTTTCGCAAAGCGTCACAAGACCGCTGATGCGGGGCGTATAATTGGGCGCATCAGGCTCGAATACACGGGTGCGTATTGCGTCCTCAAAGCTTTTTCCGCTCCTTAAATACTCGTATACGGTATCCGTCTGGTCGCCGTTTGTGACTATAATGCTGTTTTCGTAGATGCGCACCGGGGAATATATCACAAGAGAAGGGTCTTTGAGCTTGTGCTGCTCGTAGGCCTGAGTCTTTATGCCGCCGTTGACCCTCACGAAAATCCTGTTCCTGCTGTTTTCGCTGCGCCCCATTATAAAATAGGCTATCACCGCGTACCTCCCGTCGCGGCTCTTGCCGATCAGTATTCCGCGTCCGGGGTAGCTGTTGCCTTCAAGATAGCTAGATATCTGTTGCATTGGTAAATATCCTTTCATTGAGCATTTGAACACACATATTCGACGGCGCGCGGCAGTATGACCCACTCCGCTTCCTCCATGACGCGCCTCTGAAGAGCTTCCGGAGTATCTCCGGGCAGAACGTCGACGGCCTTCTGCATTATTATCCTGCCGCCGTCGGGGATTTCGTTTACATAATGCACGGTGGCGCCGCTGACCTTTACGCCGTAATCAAGAGCGGCCTCATGCACACGGAGACCGTAAAAGCCCTTTCCGCAGAACGACGGTATAAGAGCGGGATGCACATTGATGATTTTGCCGTCAAACCTTTTTGTAAAGTCCTCGCCGAGTATTGAAAGGAAGCCGGCGAGGACGATTAAGTCGATTTTTTCTGCCTCAAGAGCCTCCGCAAGCCGTTCCTCAAACTGCGCCTGCCCTCCGCAGGCTTTTTTTGTGATTGTGAGGGCCTTTACGCCGCTGTTTTTCGCGCGCTCGAGAGCGTAGGCGCCTTCGACGTTGGATATGACAAGCACGACCTCGCCGCTCCTTATTACACCGCTCTTTTCGGCGTCCAGGATTGCCTGAAGGTTGGTGCCTCCGCCCGAAACGAGCACGGCCACACGCTTTTTCAGCATATGACGACCCCCTCGGAGCCCTTTACGATTTCACCGATTATATATGCGTCCTCGCCGTTTGCGCGGAGGATTGAAAGCGTCCTGTCGGCGTCGTTTTCAGAAACGGTTATGCTCATGCCGACGCCCATGTTGAAGGTGTTGAACATGTCGCGGACGGGGATCTTGCCTTCCTTTTGAATGAGCTTGAATATCGGGAGAATGCGCAGCGCCTTTTCTTCGATTTTGGCGGTGAAGCCCTCGGGAATGCTGCGTGGTATGTTCTCGTAGAAGCCGCCGCCCGTGATGTGCGACACTCCCTTTACCGCGACCTCCTTCAGGAGGGCGAGCAGGGGCTTCACATATATTTTAGTGGGGGTTAGGAGCGTTTCGCCGATGGAGGCGCCGAGCTCGGGGGAATAGGCCTTAATATCCCGCTTTTCCACGTCGAAAACCCTGCGCACCAGAGAGAAGCCGTTGGAGTGCACTCCGGAGGAGGGAAGCGCTATAATAACGTCGCGTGCCGCGGTTTTTTTGTTGTCAATTATCCTGTCCTTGTCGACGATGCCGACCGAAAAGCCCGCGAGATCGTATTCGTCCTCGGGATAAAAGCCCGGCATTTCGGCCGTTTCACCGCCGATAAGGGCGGCTCCCGCCATCACGCAGCCGTCCGCCACGCCCTTTACGATTTCCGCAACCTTCTCGGGGATGTTCCTGCCGAGCGCGATGTAGTCGAGGAAGAAGAGAGGGGAGGCTCCGGAGCATATTATGTCGTTTACGCACATGGCGACGCAGTCGATGCCGACGGTATCGTGCTTATCCATCAAAAAAGCTATCTTCAGCTTTGTTCCCACCCCGTCCGTGCCGCTGACGAGCACAGGATTTTTCATTCCAGCAAGGTTCGGCATAAAAAGACCGCCGAAGCCGCCGATATCGGACACCACGCCCTCGGTATTTGTGCGCGCGATATGGGATTTCATAAGCTGCACCGCGGTATAGCCGGCGGTAATATCGACCCCCGCGGCCTTATAGCTTTCACTAAAACTCTTTGACACGCTCAGTCCCCCTTTATATCAAGGCCTATTTTCTGATCAAACTTCGATTTTGCCGAAACGCCAGATATATCGACATGGTACCTTCCGGTAAAGCAGGCGTCGCACAGGCCGCGGCAGTTCTTGTTCACGAGCTTCGGCAGGTCGGATACGTTGAGGTAGCCGAGGGAATCGACGCCTATGAACCTTGCCGTCTCCTCGACGGAGTATTTGCAGGCTATCAGGTTTTCCTTGGAATCAATGTCCGTGCCGAAATAGCAGGGGTTCATGAACGGGGGAGCCGAGGAGCGCATATGGATTTCCTTGGCACCCGCGTCCCTGAGGAGCCTTACTATCCTCGCACTGGTGGTGCCCCTCACGATGGAGTCGTCTATCATTATTACCCGCTTGTCCTTAATGACGGATGAAACCACGTTCAGCTTGATCCTCACCGCGTCCTCGCGGGACTTCTGATCCGGCTGAATGAAGGTCCTCCCTATGTACTTGTTCTTGATGAAGCCTATGCCGTAGGGTATTCCCGACTGCTGCGCATAGCCGAGCGCCGCGTCTATGCCGGAATCAGGCACGCCGATAACGACGTCCGCGTTCACATGATGGTCGAGAGCGAGGAGAGCGCCCGCCCTGCGCCTCGCCTCGTGGACGGAGGTACCGTCGATAACGGAATCGGGGCGCGCAAAATAGATGTATTCGAAGACGCAGAGCGCCTTCGGCTTATCGTTGCAGTTTTCCTTTATGGAGCGCAGGCCGTTGGAGTCGACGACGACAATCTCGCCCGGCTCCACGTCGCGGACAAAGGAGGCGCCGACAGAGTCTAAAGCGCAGGTCTCGGAAGCAAAGATATAGTCCTCGCCGCGCCTCCCGATAGATAGAGGGCGGTAGCCCAGAGGGTCCCTTGCGGCGACCAGCTTCTGCGGCGACATCAGGACGATGGAGTAAGCCCCCTCGAGCTGCTTCATCGAAGCCGAAACCGCCGCCTCGATAGAGGGGGTGGAGAGGCGGTTTTTCGTTATCATGTAGGCTATGACCTCTGTATCGCTGGTCGTGTGGAAGATGGAGCCGGCGGATTCAAGCTCGTATCTCAGGGCCGCGGCGTTGGTGAGGTTGCCGTTGTGCGCAAGCGCCATCGAGCCCTTAATATGGTTTATCGTAAGCGGCTGGGCATTTCTGCGGTTGTTGTGGCCGGTGGTCCCGTAGCGAACATGGCCGATAGCAATCTGACCCGGCCCGAGCGCGCACAGGTTGTCCTTCGTAAAGACGTCGTTTACAAGACCCGTGTCCCTGTGAGCCGTCATAACCCCGCAGTCGTTTACGACAATGCCGCAGCTCTCCTGCCCCCTGTGCTGGAGAGCAAAAAGAGCGTAGTAGGTGAGCGAGGCCACGTCGGAAGTGCTTTTGCTGTATATGCCGAAAACGCCGCATTCCTCGTGAATTTTATCAAACATGAAGGTGTCCTCCGGTATATTTTGAAAAACGGTGATTAAAGCCTTGATTCCCGGAGCTAAGTCTTATCGGTCCGGGACGGAAAAGGGCGCCGCGCGGCGTCGGCGGAAATGCCGCCAAAGCCGCGCCGGAGAAAGCACAGGTGGCCGTCTCTTTTTTTCCATGAAAAAGAGGGCCGTTCACGCGTGTCAGAAAAACGGAACAATCACCCCAGCAGACGCCTGTACACCTCAAGATACGCGTCCTCAACTCCGCCGAGGTCGCGGCGGAAGCGGTCCTTGTCCAGCTTTTTGTGGGTCTCGCTGTCCCAAAGGCGGCAGGTGTCGGGCGAAATCTCGTCGGCAAGCACTATCTTTCCGTCGGGGGTTTTGCCGAACTCGAGCTTGAAGTCCACAAGCTCTATTCCGTGTTCCAGGAGATAAGCCGAGAGCACCTCGTTGACCTTCAGGGCGTACCCGGCTATCTCGGAGAGCTCCTCGGGAGTCGCGAAGTTCATCGCGAAGATGTGGTACTCGTTTACCATGGGGTCGCCGAGAGCATCGTCCTTATAGGAGTACTCGATCACCGGCCTTGAGAGCTTTATGCCCTCCGCGACGCCGAGACGCTTTGAAAGCGAACCGGCCGTTATATTCCTCACGATTACCTCCAGCGGGACGATCCTGACCTTTTTGACCAGGGTCTCGCGGTCGGAAAGCTCCTTTACAAAGTGAGTGGGCACGCCGTTCTTTTCAAGAAGCTGCATAAGGTGGTTCGTCATGCGGTTGTTGACCACGCCCTTGCCGACTATCGTTCCCTTTTTCTCGCCGTTGAAGGCGGTGGCGTCGTCCTTGTAATCGACGATGCAGAGATTCTCGTCGCTTGTGGCAAAAACCTTTTTTGCCTTTCCCTCGTAAAGCTGAACAGTCTTTTCCATACCTCGTCCTCCGTAAATGAATGAATAAACAATGTTATAATTTTTTCTGAAGCTCTTCGTCCTTAGCAAGGACGGAATCGCGCATGGCTGCGCGCTGCTTATCGAGCTTCGATGCAAGCTCGGGCTCCGAAACCGCCAGTATCTCGGCGGCTAAAAGCCCCGCGTTCTGCGCGCCGTCTATGGCGACGGTGGCGACCGGTATTCCGGACGGCATCTGAACGGTGGATAAAAGCGCGTCAAGCCCGTCCAGAGTCGAGGATTTTATAGGTATTCCTATGACCGGCAGAGTCGTCTGCGCGGACAGCGCGCCGGCAAGATGCGCGGCCTTTCCGGCGGCGGCGATTATGGCGCCGAACCCGTTTGCACGGGCTTCCCGCGCAAACGCCGAAGCCTCCTGGGGGCATCGGTGAGCCGAATAGACGTGAGCCTCGAACGGAATGCCGAGCTCCTTCAAAACATCGATAGCGGGCTTAACGGCGTCAAAATCGCTGATGCTGCCCATTATTACCCCTACTTTTTTCATGGCTGTTCCTCCAAGAGAAAAAATCAGACGTAGTGCGATGCACTACGCCCCTATACAAGTATTTTTGGCGGCAAAAAGCCCGCGAAACGATGCAATAACGCCTTGTTCGCCGCGGCCAGAACCGTTTTCGGCGCTGTTTCCGGAGCTGAAAAAAGAGCGAAGCAAAGCATACCACCCTCTCACAATTATCACATGTAAAGTATAGCATGGCGTTTCGACATTAACAACTTAAAAACGTTATAAAAACAGAATTCAGCCTTATACATAATAACAACAAAACAATCGGTAAAATTATAGTTAAATTGACGTACAAAAAACGTTAAAATGTCCGCTTGCCGCGTACTCCCCTGTGCAAATCGACAAGCATTTCCTTCCTGATAGAGTATGGTAACCGCAGGGGCAAACTATACATCCTCAGGCGGCCCGATCGCCGGAAACCTGAGCAGGCCCATCCCTGCGCTCGTCCCGACGGCGGCGCCCCGCTTCTTCGACCCATGCCGAACACGGCACCCGAAATCCGCGTCGCATGCACAATTTATTACCGAGCCGACAGGCAAAATGACAGCAAATGAGATTTGCGTGCGAAATATTTGACACCGCAGGCCTCATAAAGAAAAAATGCAAAGCATATTTTATGTAAATTTTACAATATTAATTGCCGGCACTAATAATCGTATTGACAAGCACCATTATTAAACTATAATATATAGTACATTGACGAGAAATGACGCCCTATATATTGTGTTTGAAGGTGGTTTTTTATGCTGACGCAGATAATAAAGAGAGACAGGTCCTACGCGCCGTTCAAGAAGGAAAAGATCGTGCTGGCGATCTTCAAGGCGGCCACCGCCGTCGGCGGCAACGATTTTACGACCTCCGAGAGACTGGCCGACGAGGTAATTAGAATCGCCGAGCTTCGATATTCGGACGGAATCGCCGAGGTCGAAGGGATACAGGACATAGTCGAAAAGGTCCTCATTGAGAACGGACATGCGAAGACGGCAAAGGCCTTCATACTCTACCGCGAAAAGAGGCGCAGCGCGCGCGAGTCAAACGCAATCATCGGAGCGACCATACACATGTTTTCGGAGTATCTGGACGACAAGGACTGGCAGATAAACGAAAACGCGAACACGCAGAAGTCCATAAACGGACTTAATAATTACATCCGCGAGGCTTTCACGAAAAACTACTGGCTGCACGAGGTTTACCCCGAGGAAATCAGGAACGCGCATCTTTCGGGCGAGATACATATTCACGACCTGGGCTTTTTCGGACCGTACTGCGCGGGCTGGGACTTAAGGCAGCTCCTTATGTACGGCTTCGGGGGCGTACCGGGCAAGGTGGAGTCCAAGCCGGCGAAGCATCTGCGCAGCTTCCTCGGACAGATTGTGAATTCGACCTTCACGACGCAGGGGGAGAGCGCCGGGGCGCAGGCCTGGTCGTCCTTCGATACCTACTGCGCGCCGTTTATCCGCTATGACAAGCTGGATTACAAAACCGTGAAGCAGGCGCTCCAGGAATTCATCTTCAACCTCAACGTTCCGACAAGAGTGGGCTTCCAGTGCCCGTTTTCAAACCTGACCTTCGACATTAACCCGCCGGTGACGCTAAAGGATCAGAACGTCATCCTGGGCGGGCAGGTCATGCCCGAAAAGTACGGCGATTTCCAGCGGGAAATGGACCTCTTCAACATGGCCTTCTGCGACGTTATGATGGAGGGAGATTCAAAGGGGAGAGTGTTCACTTTCCCGATCCCGACCATAAACGTTACAAAAAGCTTTGACTGGGACAGCCCCGTTGTCGAAAAGTTCATGGAGATCACCTGCAAATACGGAATCCCGTACTTCTCAAACTATGTGAACTCCGATCTCTCGCCCGAGGACGCGCTTTCAATGTGCTGCCGCCTCAGGCTCGACACCAAGGAGCTGCGAAAAAGGGGAGGCGGTCTTTTCGGATCGAACCCGCTCACAGGCTCTATCGGAGTCGTCACCATCGACCTTCCGCGCCTTGCCTATGTCTCCAAGACCGAGTCCGAATTCAGAACAAGGCTCTGGCAGTACATGTATATAGCCAAAAACAGTCTTGAAATAAAGCGTAAGGTCATAGAGGAGCAGACGGCAAAGGGACTGTACCCGTATTCCGCCAACTTCCTCAAGGATGTCAAGCTGAGGACGGGCTGCTACTGGTACAACCACTTCAACACCATCGGACTTGTGGGCATGAACGAGGCCTGCCAGAACCTCCTGGGAGCCGACAAGGATATAACCACGCCCGAAGGACAGAGGTTTGCCATAGACACTCTTCGCTATATGCGCGACGTAATAAAGGACATTCAGGACGAGACGGGCCATTATTACAACCTTGAAGCGACTCCCGGCGAGGGAGCCACCTACCGTCTCGCAAAGCGCGACAAGGAACGCTACCCCGACATCATAACCTCCGGCAAAAACGAACCCTATTATACTAACTCTTCACAGCTTCCCGTGGGCTTTACAGATGATATTTTTGAGACGCTGGACCTTCAGGACGAGCTGCAGTCCCTCTATACGGGCGGCACGGTTCTGCATCTCTATCTCGGCGAGGAAATCAAGGAAACGGCGGCTGCAAAGAGGCTCATAAATAAGATATTCACAAACTACAAGTTGCCGTACATTTCGCTTACTCCGACCTTCTCGGTATGCAACGACCACGGATACATCTCGGGTGAGCATTTCAATTGCCCGGAATGCGGTCAGCCTGCTGAAGTGTGGAGCAGGGTCGTGGGTTACCTGAGACCCGTCCAGAACTTCAACACCGGGAAAAAGGCGGAGTATGCGGAGCGCAAAAAGTACGTTATCAAGGAGTGAAGGCCCTATGACGGTCACGGGCATGGTCAAGACCTCGCTTATTGACTATCCAGGAAGGGTCGCCTGTGTGCTGTTTGTCCCGGGATGCAACTACAACTGCTTCTACTGCCACAACAGGCAGCTGATAGCGGGGTCGGACGGAATTTTGCAGCCTGACTGCATAACGGACTTCCTGGAAAAAAGACGCGGCCTTTTGGACGGCGTTGTGATAAGCGGCGGTGAGCCGACACTTCAGCCGGATATTGTTCCGTTTATCGAGGAGCTTAGGGAAATGGGATACAGTGTGAAGCTCGATACAAACGGATCCTCCCCGGAAGTGATCCAAGAGGTTTTAAAAAGGGGACTCTGCGACTTTTTTGCCGTCGACTACAAGGCCCCCAGGCTGAGGTACGGCGAGATCTGCGGAGCCGGGGCGGAGGCGGACAAGGTGCTGGAAACCATCGGGATGCTGCTGGAGGGCGGATCCGCCTTCGAGGTTCGGACTACCGTGATTCCTCAGCTGAGCGAGGAGGACCTCATAACCATGGCGAGAGAGCTTCCCGAGCTGCCGAGATACTCTCTGAACCTTTACAGGAAACCCGAGAAGTTCCTGCCGGAGGATGCGGAAAGAGTCGGCAAGACGCCTTACACGCAGGCTCAGCTGAACATTTTAGCCGGCATACTCCGCGAATACCAGCCGAATATCAGGACTTGAAGCTATTCATTGATTGAATGGATATTACACATACCGAAAGGGCTTGTCGCACCACGTTTTGCAAAAAACGTTTTGCGGCAAGCCCTTCGCCGTTTTACGGCTTCGTGTCGGTTTTAGTTTCTGTTCGGTCCTTTGCCGTTGTCCCTTGCTCCCGCCGAGCTTCCGGACGAGGTCTTGCCGCCGCCCCTGGCTTCGTCATTTGCCGCCGAGGGAGATGGGGCCGCGCTTGCGGAGGGGGAGGGACTCACGCACGCCGAGGGAGAAGTGCTTGGGGCGTTTCCGTTTTTTCCGTTAACGGAGGAGCCTCCTTTTCCATTATCCTGATTTTTTTCCTTCTCCTGCTCCGCTGTTTTGAAACCCCTGTTTTGCTCCTGCTCCCTCAGCTCGCTTTCGGAGCCCCGGTTTATGGTTCCGTTTGCGTTCCTTACCTTCTCCGCCGCCGCATCGACGCCCTTTAACGCGAGCTGCTGCTCCGTTGTAAGAGCGCCGCTCTTATATGCGTCCAAAAGCTCGTCCGCCTTGACAATAAGGTCTGTCATTTTTGCGTCCTTATAGTCGGAGGCCTTCAGAGTCGGGTCAAGGGACTGCATGATCTTTATGACCTTGTACTTGCCCGGCGAGATTCCAAGCGCCTTTGCCTCGCTCCTCATCGCAAGGTCCGAGCTGTTCGCATAAACGACCGCGGGAAGGTTTTTAGCCTTCATGGCTTCGCTCACGCCGTCCTCGCCTTCCTTCCGGAGCTTTTCAGCGGCTTCCGAATCCTTTGACTCGGCGGTGACGGAAACGACAGTAGAGCCGTCCGCGGCTATATATCCCTTTTCGGATGCCGTCCTTATCAGCTCCGAAACAGCTTCCTTTACGGATCTGTTTTTTACTGCTGCGCTTTCGAGGATTTTTTGCCCGTCCTCATTAAAGGCTTCCGTTTTTACCACCTTGCCGATGCCGTTGATGCCGAGCTCAAGGCTGGGGTTTATATCGACGCTAAGATAACTGACCGGCGTGTTGTAATATGCGAAGGCGCCGCCCGCAAGACCGATGCATATGACGGCCGCTGCGGCTATGCTGATAATCTTTTTCATACTGTATGTCCTCCGTTTGATGATTTTCAGCCCCGCGGTAACGGCGCTTATTTCAGGGTTGCCGTAAAGACGTTCTGAAACGTACTTTTTTGTGCGTTCCTTCAGCGCGTCCTCCGCCTT
Organism: Clostridiales bacterium; assembly: GCA_029268065.1. GTDB lineage: Bacteria > Bacillota > Clostridia > Oscillospirales > Oscillospiraceae > DUPK01. Next base: position 108,676 of record JAJUHC010000001.1, read on the forward strand.
GACCTTATCCATATAGCTTTTAAAGGAATCCATGATATCCTCCTTATAATGCTGCAGCTCAAAAGTCTTCGCCGAGTCTGCGCCTCATGCTTTCCCTGGCGCGCCTCAGCATGGTGTAGACCGTGTTTGTGTTCTTCCCCATGATGCCGGCAATCTCGGGAACGGTCCTTCCCTCGTAATAATGCAGGTAGATTATCTGCCTCTGATCGGGAGGCAGCTGCATCACCTCTTTGATAAGCTCTTCCTGCTCCGGGCTCTCGAAGGGTATGTCCATTTCCTCGATGCTGACCACCCTTTTCCGCCAGAAACTCTTGCAAAGGTCCTTGCATTTATTGAAAGCTACGCGGCAGAGCCAGGCTCTTTCGTGCTCGGCGTTCTCAAAGGAGGCTCTGCAGAGGAAGAACTTGAGGAAGACCTCCTGAAAAACATCCTCAACGTCCGCGTAGTTTTTCAGATACAGAAAGCATATGCGCCGGACCATGTCGGAGTATTTTTCTATCGCTTCTGAAACGGCTTCGTCGGTACCAAACTGCTGCTTCAATCGACTTCCTCCTTCCTGCCCTTAATACGACTGATAAACCCAAATCCGTTCACTTGTTTGCTGAAAATTATCGTTTTCATTATATCACGACTAAAAACCGACAGAAAGACTTATAATTCGCGAAAAAATATCTAAAAAACTTCTCGAAAAGGTATTGACAAATCTTAAAATAGCTGTATTATTGTATTAACCGCTTAATACAGCGACACAATATATCTAGGATACGGACGGTGATTATATGACATGGAGCTTTACGGCGGACAGACCCATTTACATGCAGATGCAGGAGCAAATAAAGCTTTTTATTGTATCGGGTATCTATCCTGCCGGAGCAAAGCTTCCCGCGGTCAGGGATCTGGCGGCGGAGGCCGGGGTGAACCCCAACACACTTCAAAAGGCGCTCTTGGAGCTTGAGCGGGAGGGTCTTGTTTATACCCAGCGCACAAGCGGAAGATTTGTGACGGAGGACGAGGAAATGATTAATCAAGTGAAAACGGAGCTGGCGCAGGAGCAGATACTGCAGTTTCTGAAAAAGATGGAGGATATGGGCTTCGATAAGACGGAAACCCTGGAGCTTATAAGAAAAACGGCGGAGGAGATGAAATAATGGCTATTCTTGAGTGCAGCGGGCTCACAAAAAAATACGGCGCCAAGACGGCGCTCGACAACATAAGCCTGACTGTTGAGACGGGGCGAATAGTGGGACTACTCGGGCCTAACGGCAGCGGGAAGAGCACCCTGCTCAAGCTGTGCAACGGCCTTCTGACCCCGAGCGGCGGAAGCCTTGCGATAAACGGGATGGCGCCAGGAATCGGCACGAAGGCGATTGTGTCATACCTGCCGGAGCAGACCTACCTGAACGACTGGATGAGGGTAAAGGATCTTTTAGAGTTTTTCGCGGATTTTTACAAGGATTTTGACCGCGCGAGGGCCCTGGAAATGCTTAAAAACCTTGACATCTCGACCGAAGACAGGCTGAAGACGCTTTCCAAGGGGACGAAGGAGAAGGTGCAGCTGATCCTTGTTATGGCAAGGGAGGCAAAGCTATATCTGCTCGACGAGCCTATCGGGGGAGTCGACCCGGCGGCAAGGGATTATATTCTGAATACGATAATAAAGAACTACAATCCCGAGGCGACAGTCATAATTTCAACGCATCTTATCGCGGACATCGAAACCGTTCTCGACGACGTCATATTCATATCCAAGGGCAAGGTCATGCTCACATCCTCGGTGGACGACATCAGGGAGAAAAACGGAAAATCGGTGGATGCGCTTTTCAGGGAGGTATTCAAATGCTAGGAAAACTGATGAAGTACGATATGAAGGCGCTCGGAAGGGTGTTCCTTCCCTTCTACGGCGCGCTGCTGGCGATTTCGATAATAAACCGCATACTGGGCGCCTTAAAGCTCGTAGTACCCATGGCGATAGGGGCGGGCGTTTACAGTTTAACACTCGGCGGAGTATGCGTGCTCACCCTTGTCCTCACGCTCCAGATATTCAGAAGAAACCTTATGGGAAACGAGGGCTACCTTATGTTCACGCTCCCGGTCAGCACCGACAAGCTGATTCTGAGCAAGCTTTTTACAGCTTTTGTCTGGTATATACTCAGCTTCATTGCCCTGATGATCTCGATTCTTGTCATTTCGGCCGTGAGGATCGATCCTCGCGAGATCATATCCGGATTCATTAGCATGATGAATGAGCTTCCCGTGAGCGGCCCCGAGTTTGCACTGTTCGTGCTGGAAGCGCTTTTAACGATAGCCATAACCCTTCTCAGCTCGATAATGTTCCTCTATGCGTGCATATCGCTGAGCCTTTTGGTCAGCAAGCACAGAGGGCTGTTTACCTTCGGCGCCTTCGTGGTGCTGAGCATACTCTGGCAGATGGCGGTTTCGGGCATCGCGAGGGCTCTTCCGATATGGCACATGGAGTGCAACACACAATCGGCTCACACCATTCTCTGGGGGCTGACGGCGCTGGGGCTGGTAACCTTCTTCATTTTCTACTTCATAACAAGATACATGCTCACGCGAAGGCTCAATCTTGAGTAAACGCGTTTATATAAAACCAATGTGCCTCCGGAGCTCTCCGGAGGCACATTGTCAGACTGTCAAAAAACCTAAGAGCAAAAAATGTGATAACAGTATAAACCCATTTTTCCGGCGGCGTGTACGCCGGAAAAATACATTATCCCGCACAATTGTGCGCGACCGGGGGTATCGCGGCTTCAGCCGCGTATCAAGGGGGTATTGGATACTCCCTTGAAGCGTGTCGAAATACTTTTTCGACACGCTCCCAATGTGCCTCCGGAGCTCTCCGGAGGCACATTGTCGTTTTTGGTATGAGGAAACGGGTCTACCAGCGTCCGCCTCCGCCTCCGCCGAAGCCGCCTCCGGAGAAGCCGCCCCCGGAAAAGCCGCCTCCGCCGAAGCCGCCCCTGCTCGTTTGGATCGGGGGAGTCGTCATGGAAGCCCGCATCGTGTTCATCGAGCGGAACATCATGTTGTAGAAAAGGAAGGAATTGAAGGCGCCGGCCTGATCATATACGTACCAGGAGGGAGGAGGCATCGCGATGTCCTCAAACTTTTTCGCCCATTTGTCGCTTACTCCCAGCGCATAGGCGTAGGGCAGCACATCATAGAAATAAGTGGGATTCTCCTCGACAAGGCGCTCCAGGCGGTCCTTCTCGGCGAGATTGAGGAAGTTGCGAAAGCCAAGTATCTTGCCGTAAAGCTCGTTGCCGTAGGGAGTGCGCTTGCGCATGAATATCGCCATTACGCCCGTAAACAGTGTTGCGGCGGGAACGACGATCCCCACGGGGAACATGCCCTGCTGGCTCATGTAGAAGTAGTAAGCATACATCACCGCCGCCGTAAGTATGAGGCCGAATAAGAGCATGACTGACTTCTTTGCCCCGCTTAAGACGTTCCATCTGTAAGCGACGCTTTTGATATACACTATCGGCATCAGAACGACTATCGCGGCGATCAGAGAAAACGCCAGAGTAAAGGTGAGCGAGAAGTAGACAATGTAAATTGTCCTGAATATACTGCCGAAAACTGTGAGCCCCGCCAAGAGCAGCACGAGGTTCCCGAGCGCGGAGGACCTCTTGCTGTACAGCAGGCGATCCTTTTCGGCATAGTGCGCCTTTATCATGGTTTTGGTTTCCGAAACGTGGGTATATGTTTTCTGCCTGAGCTCCGAAACTAGAACGCTGTCGCGGTTTTTGAATATCTCCGAAAACAGGTACTTCTCGTACTTGTTCGGCAGCTCGGGCAGCTCCATGAGCTTTGTGAGCCTGAAATCGTCCTTTTCAAGCTGCTCGATGGTTAAATAGCCTCCGGAAGCCCAGTACAATATAAGGGAAACCACATCCCTGTCGTCGACTATCGTATCTATGATGTATCCGGCCTCGGCCGAGGTGACGTTGTCCGGAGGATAAAACTCAACGGGCTTTACGAGCATATCGTCCCTTCCGAAGCGCAGGAACAAAACAAGCGAGAGAACCGCGACAAAAACCGACGCTGCGATAATCAGCTGCTGCCAGGAGAATTCCGGCGGTACGGTGAAGTAGCCTTCCGGCAGGTCTATTTGTATCGTCAGGGCCTCGCCAGGCTTGAGCGTTTTGCCGAGAGTGCCGGACACTGTGTTGTTGTTTATCAAAAACTGCACGGGGGTGCCGGCGGTAGAGCCTGCGGGGCCTGAAAAGAACCACATCTTGTCTGCGTCGAAGCTTTTGGGCATGGTCACGTTGAAGGTGACGTTGCTGACGGAGCAGTCCCAGCTCGTGCCGATGATGTTGTAATATACAAAATCCTGCGTTGCTATCTGATCGTTGCCTATGGAGTAGTCGTAGCTGATTTTATAGACCTTTTTGCCAATAATAAGCTTGTCGGCCGAGCCTATTTTGATGACCACGTTGCCGTTCTGCCTTGAAAGCTGATACGGGTCGCTGAAAACGCTGACAGAGGTGACGGCGGTGTTGTATACTATGCGCCTCGTAACGCCCCCCTTGTTCCAGTCCATGACCTGCCTGTAAGGAATGTAGCGGTAGATGCCGTGGCTTGAGAGTCTGAAATTGACCGTAATCGTCTCGGTGACGTGAAAAACATTGTCGGCGCCTATTTTGATGTCGACGTTGTAGGCGGTGATATCGTATCCGCTGTCGGCGGCGCGTCCGTTTGCCGGCAGAATGGCGAGACAGCAAAAGACAAGAAGCAGCATGGTGGCAGACAACCGGAAAAGCCTGCTTGGGCCGGCCTTACTTACCCTTTTATTATTCATGGTCAAAACTGCACCCTTACGTTCTGCCTTTCGTCGGAGCTTATCTCGAACATCGGCTCCTGTCTGAAGCCGAAGATCGAAGCGACTATGCTGCTGGGGAAGGATTCGACCTTGGTGTTCATAGACCTTACGACGGAGTTGTAATACTTCCTTGAATTCGCGATATCCGCCTCAACGCTCTGAAGCTGCTTTTGCAGCTCGACAAAGTTCGAGTTTGCCTTGAGGTCGGGGTAAGACTCTGCCAGAGCGAAAAGCGATCTGAGAGTCCCGGTGAGAGCGTTTTCACCTTCTATCCTGTCCTTGACGGAGGATGCGTTTATCGCGGAATTTCGGGCGGATATCACGTTTTCCAAGGTGCTCTTCTCGTGCTGAGCGTAGCCCTTGACGGTCTCAACAAGATTTGGTATGAGGTCGTAACGCTTTTTCATGTATACGTCCATGGTGGAATAGGCTTCCCGCACCATATTGCGAAGCCGGACAAAGCCGTTGTAAGCGGAAACGAGCCAGACGGCAATCACCAGTACAATGACGATTATAACCCAAGTCAATGTATTCACCCTTTCAATATCTGTTATTTTAACCTGTATAGCTGGAAATACTTTGGCAGATTTCTCCGGAAGCCTGCCCGAAAAGCATTGCCTGTACTATTATATAAAACTTTCAGGGAAAATAATAGTAATATTTTCGTCTTTTGATTCCATAGAGGACATAAAGCATGAATAACAATATTACGCAAAATTAAATATAATATTGCAATTTCTTTACACAGAGAATAAAATAGATAACTAGAAATATAATCTGCGCGTAAAGAAGTGGTTTTTATTGTGAAAAGCGAAGCAGCCTCAAAATTCAACAACCCTTTCATACCCCTTAAGCATAGCAATTTCAGGTACTACTTTTTCGGCATGATCGTTTCGCAGACCGGCTCGTGGATGCAGAACATAGCCCAGCCATGGCTGGCTTACAGACTGACCGATTCCCCCTTCCTGTTAAGTCTCGTCAGCGCACTGCAGTTTTTGCCCGTGCTGTTTCTCTCCCTGTTCGCGGGAGTATTTGTGGACCGATTCCCTAAAAAGAAGATACTCATGTTCACACAGTCATCATTTCTTCTGATAACCATGGCGCTGGCCGTGCTTACCTGGCTCGGAAAAGTCCGTTACTGGCACATACTTATCACAGCGACTCTGATGGGAATAACGAATACCCTTGATATGCCCTCCAGGCAGTCCTTTGTAATCGAGCTTGTCGGGAAGGACGACCTGATGAACGCCATAGCCCTCAACTCCGCGGTGTTCAACGTCGCGAGGATATTTGGGCCCGCGCTTGCAGGGATCATCATGGCTAAGTTCGGTCCCGCACTCTGCTTTTTCGGCAACTCGCTGAGCTTCGGGGCCGTTTTGATAAGCCTTTTTCTGATAAAGCCGTACCCGATTGAAAGAAAGCCGCCCAAGGAACAGAAAATACTTGAGAATATCAGGGAAGGGCTAGTTCATATATACCAGAACAAAATTCTGCTTTCCACCGTGATAATAATGTCCGTTGTAAACCTTTTCGGAATGAACTTTCAGGTGCTCGTCCCCGTCTATACGGTTCAGATACTGAAAAAGTCGGAGGTGACCTTCGGGCTTCTCATGTCCTTCATGGGCTTCGGCTCTCTGGGAGGAGCGCTGCTGACCGCCTCCATAAGCAGGGCGGGTCCCAAAAGGTTCATGCTTTATGTCGTGCCTTTCATAAACTCAGGAGCGCTCATGCTGGTGGGGATACTGAGGTCGTACTACCTTATCGCCGTGATACTCACCATAAACAGCTTCTTCAACATGATGCTCATGGCGAGCGCGAACTCGTCCATGCAGCTCAATACGACAAACGAGTTCCGGGGAAGGGTTATGAGCCTTTACACCATGGTCTTCGCGGGCATATCGCCTTTCGGAAACGTCTTCGCCGGCGCCATATCCAACAGGTTCAACGCCGCCATCGGCTTCATCGCCTGCGGCGCGGCTCTCCTGATAGTTATGACGCCCCTTTATTACTTCCTCGGTAAAAAGGTCGGCAAGGTATAAGAACAAAAAACGCAAGGGACTGTTGCATAACAAATTTGCGATAGCAAATTGCAAAAAAAGCGGCCCTACAAACAAAAAAATGCGCTTTGAAATGGCTATTAAGGCCAAATCAAGGCGTATTTTTGTACATTATTTTTCGACCAGGGCGTTTTGCTGCAGCCCCTGTTTTAGCTCATTTTTTCAAGGTCCCTCAGCCATAAGGCGCAGGACGCGTCCGAGGGCATCCTCCAGTCCCCGCGCGGCGACAGGGTCGCGGAACCGACCTTCGGGCCGTCCGGCATACAGGAGCGCTTGAACTGCTGGGAGAAAAAGCGCTTCATGAATACCCTGAGCCAACGCAGTATGGTTTCGTCCGTATAAGCGCCGGCATAGGCGTATTTCGCCAGCCTGAATATCTTCGAGGGCGAAAATCCGAAGCGCAGGGTGTAGTAAAGGAAAAAATCATGCAGCTCGTAAGGTCCGACGATATCCTCCGTTTTCTGGCTTATGTTGCCGGACTCGTCCGCCGGCAGCAGCTCGGGCGACACGGGCGTGTCGAGGATGTCCCTGAGGACAACTGCGAGCGCGTCGTCGGCGCTTTCGGCGACAAATCGTATGATATAGCGCACCAGGGTCTTAGGAACGGAGGAATTTACGCCGTACATAGACATGTGGTCCCCGTTGTATGTCGCCCAGCCGAGAGCAAGCTCCGAAAGGTCGCCGGTACCGATTACTATGCCGCCCTCCTTGTTCGCAAGATCCATGAGCACCTGCGTGCGCTCCCTGGCCTGGCAGTTTTCGTAAGTCACATCGCGTACGCCGGGGTCCTGCCCGATATCCTCAAAATGCCGGTTCACAGACTTCGTTATGTTTATCTCCCTGAAGGTCACGCCGAGGCAGGCGGAAAGCTTCTCCGCATTGCCCTTTGTGCGCCTCGTGGTTCCAAAGCAGGGCATGCTCACGGCGATAATGTCCTTTCTGGACCGCCCCAGCATATCCATGGCGCGCGCCGTCACAAGGAGGGCAAGGCAGCTGTCGAGACCGCCGGATACTCCGATAACGGCGGCTTTGGCACCCGTATGCCGGAGGCGCTTTTTGAGGCCGTTCGACTGTATCTGAAGTATGGTTTCGGCACGCTCGTTAATAAGCGAATCATCAGGAGGAACAAAGGGGTTGCGGTTTATTTTTATCGTGAGCTCCGTATCCCTTATCTCCTGGTCAAATTCAATCTCTGTAAATGTATCATCCTTTACAGATTGATAGCTCGTCATCTTGTGCCTTTCACTCGCTATCCTCTCGACATCTATCTCGGCGGAAAGGAGATTTACTTTACCGAAAGGCTTGTTTTCGGCGAGCAGAGAACCGTTTTCATATATGAGATGGTGCTGCGAAAACACCATGTCCTGGGTGGATTCGCCGGGACCCGCGTTGCAGTAGATGTAGCCGCAGATAAGGCGGGCGGAGGTGGAGGCGGTGAGAAGACGCCGATAGCCTTCCTTACCTATAACCTCGTCGGAGGCGGAGGGATTTGCAATCAGCGTGCAGCCGGCTTTGCAGAGCGCCTCGCTGGGCGGGCTCTGCGCCCAGAGATCCTCGCATATCTCGACCCCGAAGCGGTAGCTTTCAAGCCTGCTGTGGCGGAAAACAAAGCGATTTCCGAGCGGTATCTCGCTGCCGTCAACAATCACGGAGGCCTTTTCGCTCACTATCTCGTCGCCCGATGAAAACTGCCGCTTTTCGTAAAACTCAGAATAGGCGGGAAGGTACGTCTTAGGGATCAGCGCGAGTATGCTGCCCCTGTGGATTACGGCGGCGCAGTTAAAAAGCTTATACCTGTATTTTACGGGCAGCGAGGCGACGACAACGGGATACTTGTCCGTTGTAAAACGGCTTATTTCCTTCAGGGCTTCGAGTGCCGATTCCAAAAGGAGGTCGGAATAAAAGAGATCGCCGCAGGTGTAGCCCGTAATGCAAAGCTCAGGCAGCACGAGAAGATTCACCCCCGCGCCGTCTGCTTCAAGTATGCGATCTTTAATTTCCCGCGTGTTCGCGGCCGTATCGGCGACCGTTATATCGACGGAGCCGGCGGCAACCTTGATAAAGCCGTCCTTCATTGCAATAACCCTCTTAGTCGCATTCAGGGGGCATTTCATGCCCCCTGAATGATTTTTTCTATTTGCCCGATTCACCGTAGTTTGAGAGGACCCTGGCGGACGGGTCGTTCACGTTGCAGCCTTCCCAATCCTTGTTCGGCATCCAGAAGTCGAATATCATTTCAGCCTGTCCCGGATAGTATTTTTCGAAAAGCTCCCGGTACAGCAGGGATTCCTTGGTGAAGGGCCTTGCGAAGGAGTATTTCTCTATCGCTTTTTCATATTCCCCGTCCGTATATCTGGACTCGGCGTATTCCTTGAGATAGTCGACCATCGAATGCCCCATCGCGTCGCTGAAGGCCGCCTTTTCGCGGTAAAGAATGCCGTAGGGGAGATAATCGCCCTCAAAGGCGCGCCTTAAGAGGTACTTGCCCTTGTTGTACACGTTCATTTTCCTTGCGGGGTTTATCGCCATGACGTATTTTACAAAGTCGAGGTCGCCGAAGGGAACCCTTGCCTCAAGTGAATTTACCGAGATGCAGCGGTCGGCGCGCAGAACATCATAAACGTGAAGCTCCCGCAGACGCTTCTGCGCCTCCTTCTGAAACTCCTCGGGATTCGGCGCGAAGTCGGTGTATTTATATCCGAAAAGCTCATCCGAGATTTCGCCCGTGAGGAGCACGCGCACATCGGTGTTTTCGTGGATGTATTTGCATACCATGTACATGCCTATGCTGGCGCGTATCGTCGTTATATCGTATGTGCCGAGGATGCTGACAACGGTCTCAAGGGCGTCCAGCACGTCTTCCTTTGAAATAACGACCTCCGTGTGATCGCTTTTAATGTATTCGGCAACCTCCCTGGCGTACTTGAGGTCTATTGCGTCGGCGGTCATTCCTATCGCAAAGGTCCTTATGGGCTTTTTGAGGGTTTTTGCCGCTACGGAGCAGACGAGAGAGCTGTCGAGGCCGCCGCTGAGAAGAAAGCCCAGCGGAGCGTCGGCGTCCAGCCTCTTCACTATCCCGGCGACAAGCTTGTCGTGTATATTTCTGCATATTGTGTCGAGGTCGTCGTCTATAATCTCGTCTACCCTCGCTATATCGCAATAACAAACGAATTCGCCGTCGCAGTAGTAGTGTCCCGGCGGGAAGGGCAAGACCTTCTCCGTCAGCCCCACCAGGTTTTTTGCCTCGCTGGCAAACACTATGCTTCCGCTTTTCGTATATCCGAAAAACAAGGGCCGGATGCCTATCGGGTCGCGTGCGGCGATCAGTGATTTCTTCTCCGCGTCATAAATGACCATCGCAAACTCGGCGTCGAGTTTTTTGAACATGGAAAGGCCGAATTCGCGGTATAAAGGCAGGATAAGCTCGCAGTCCGAATCGCCCCTGAAGGCGTACCCCTTCTTTTGAAGTTCCTTTTTGACGGGACGGAAGCCATAAAGCTCGCCGTTACAGACCACATAGTTTCCATCCAGCTCGAAGGGCTGCATGCCGCACTCGTTAAGACCCATGATCGCGAGACGGTGAAAGCCGAGAAGCCCGCAGCCGGTTTCGACGATCCTGCTCGCGTCCGGACCCCTTGAAACAGTCCTGTCAAAGTGCTTTTTGAATTCCGGGACCGGAATGTCCGTCCCGCAATAACCCATGATTGAACACATAAAATTTCCTCCCAGTAAAATAAATGTACAGCTGTTTTCAATAGGACGAGCAGCTGTTTGCCCGCGGTGCCACCTATTTTACCCAGAGGGTCTCCTTAAGGCTTCCGTATGAAAGCCCGGCCGCTTAACGCGCGGACACGGCGCACCTACTGACCCTGAGGCTTTCGGATTGCGGCTACAAAGTGTTATTCATACGGGCCCGATACCCGGCTTACACTGTCCCGGACTCACTGAAAACGGACTTGCGTATTACTTCTCTTTGTCAACGCCTTTGAAAATATTAAATTATGTTTGTTTTAGGCCTTAAAATAAACAAAAAAGCGACAGGAAAGCGACAGAAATACATCTGCGACGCCTTTGTCGCTCTTTTTTTATTATCACATTTTACTCTCAAAACGCAGTTTTGTCAATATGTTTTCAAGCAAGACGCTTTACTGTTAAAAAATTGCATTTTGAGCCGGATAAAAGCCGATTCAGCTTCTATAACGTTTTTTCGGCTTAATAAGCGCAAAAATTAAGAGCACCACGAAAACTGCGGCCGAAACCCCGCAAAAATCGAGCAGAACGTCGGATACCAGAGGCCCGCGGTTTGAGATTATCTGTATCGACTCGTCTGTAACGGCGGCGGCGAGGCCTACGAAAAGACAGTTGCAGACACCCTGAAAGCTCACTCGGCTCCTGACGACCATAAGCAGCGAAAGCTCGATACCGAGAACGAAGTATTCGGTGAAGTGCGCCAGCTTTCTGACCAGATGATCGGTCACGTTGCCCTTGCCGACAAAGAATTCGAGAAACGGGGCGATTATTTCAAGCACCCTTCCGCTCTTTGCCTTGGACTCGGGAATGCTTTGCAGCGAGTTGCCCCAGATGAGAGCCAGAGTTACGATTATGAGTATGACAAGCAAAACGGAAAGAAGATTTCGTTTTTTCATGAACAGAGCTCGCCTTTTCAGGTATTTTTTGTTTGCCTGTTCATGATACTACCATTTGATGCCTTTGTCAAAAGCAATATGCATATGCAAGCGGCCGAGCCCTGCCGGAGCAGGGTTCAGCCGCTTGCAAGCAGAATGGCAGCGCTCCCGGGACGTCGGAAGCAAGGGCATCCCGGCCGGAGCGCTCTGGCCTACATTACGCCTGAAAAAGTAAAATGCAGCAAAGCGGCGTTAAACAGGACTATTACGGAAACGATTACCGCGCCAAGGAGCCGGACCCATTTTTTGTTTACGAATTCGCCCATATATTCCCGTTTTCCCGTGATTATCAGCATCGGAACAATCGCGGCGGGCAGGGCGAAGCTCAGGCCGGCCTGACTCAGGACCAGCGCCTCCATGGGATTAACGCCGCAGAGTATAACGGCAAGACCCGGCAGCATTGTGATGATTCTTCTTGCGTTGAGCGGCAGCTTGAAGTCGACGAAACCGTCCATGATGCTCTCTCCGGCCATCGCTCCGACCGATGAGGACGAAAAGCCGGAGGCTAAGAGCGCGGCGCCGAAGGCCCCGCTCGAAAGCCTTCCCAAAAGGGGCTCGAGCGACCTGTGCGCAAGCTCAATAGAGTCCGCTGCGACGCCCCTGCTGTAAAATACCGCCGCGGACACCACCACCATAGCCGCGTTCACCACAAAGGCTATGTTCATGGCGACCGCAATGTCGATTTTCTCCATACGCAAATGCTTTTTTCTGTCCTCACCCTGAGCGCCGCGGTTTCTGCACTGCACCAGCTGCGAGTGCAGGTAAATGACGTGGGGCATGACTGTCGCGCCCAGCATTGAGACGGCAATCAGCATCGCGCGTTTATCGGGAATGGAGGGGAAAAGCGTATGCAGGGCGACCTGCCCCCAATCGGGCTTTGAAAGAAAAAGCTCGATTGCGTATGCCGCGCATATCACCGCAATGAGCGCGGTAATGACTCGTTCCACCGCTTTTTGTCCGTATTTCTGGAGATAAACTATTCCGAAGGTGACCGCCGCGGTCAGAAACGCCGACCATACAAGCGGTATACCGAAGAGAAGGTAAAAACCCAGAGCGCCGCCTATAAATTCGGCGAGCGTCGTCGCCATGGCGGCGGCAGTCGCCACGATGTAAAAGAACCAGTTTGCGCTTTTCGGAAAGACGTCGCGGCACATTTCTGAAAGGCTTCGCCCCGTCGCTATGCCGAGCTTCGCAGACATTATCTGAAGGAAAATGGCCATGAGATTGCTAAGAAGTATCACCCACAGCAGGGAGTAGCCGAAATACGAGCCGCCGCTTATATTGGCCGCAAAGTTGCCAGGATCTATGTAAGCTACGCTGACGACAAACGCGGGACCCATGAACTTTAAAAGGTTTCTTATTTTATCCTTCAAGCTTTCCGCGCCGTATAAGACGGCATATTGTGGCTTGGGGCTTGTTTTGATTGAGTCGTTCATTTTTCACGTTCCAATTAAGTATTTCCCGAGGCTAAAATTATTCGCCTGATACAATTTATGAAACGCGGTAAAACAAAGTTACGGGGCGGTATGAAAACCTCGCTGTGGAGTTTCCGAAAAAGCCGAATATTCTGAAATGAATATTGTTTTAAAGGCGGGCTTTTGATGGAAAACGATTTCAAGACCTTCAGCGAGTACATGAAAAAGGAAGACAATTCCCTGACGGCTTCAATGGAGGACTATCTGGAAATGATATTTCGCCTGTCGCAAAGCACGGGCTTCGTAAGGATACACGAGCTCTCGGAGGCTCTGAGCGTACAGCCGCCCTCGGCCACAAGAATGGTGCAGAAGCTGAGCGAGCTGGGTCTAATAAAATACGAAAGGTACGGTTATATAATGCTGGAGGATGACGGAGCAAGTCTGGGAGGGCTGCTTTTAAAGCGCCACAACACCATTGAGGCGCTTCTCAAAATACTTGGAGTGGCGCCGCGCGACATACTGTCCGAAACCGAAAAGGCCGAGCATACCCTCAGCGGCGAGACGGTGCGCCTTATCGAGGCGTTCATAGGGTTTATAAGGGAAAATCCGGACGTCGCGATCAGATATGACGCTTTCAGGGGAAAGGGCGCGGAGGAAGCCGCCGAAAAGGATTTGCCGACAAAGCTTTGACCAAGACTTGGCGGCGATAACGGAAAATCGCTCCGGATTCAACAAAATTTCAACATTTCCCTGCAATAATCATTTTTAAACACGATATTTCCGCATAACGATTGCGCCGAAACTGGCGATGTGATAGTATGTGCTTATTACCAGACGCATTTTTACAAATGACAGACAGGAGCGTTTATAATGTTGATTTTGCTTACCGGAGGAGCGGGCTTCATCGGTTCCCATACGGCGGTCGAGCTGATATGTGCCGGTCATGAGGTGATTATTGCCGACAACCTTGTCAACAGCAAGGAGAGCGTGCTTGGGCGCATAAAAATGATTACCGGGAAAAACGTTAAGTTTTATAAGATAGACGTCAGCGATAAAAAGGAGCTTGAAGGGGTTTTCGCGCAGAACAGTATAGACGCCGTGATACATTTCGCGGGACTGAAGGCGGTGGGGGAATCCGTGAGCAAGCCGCTCGCGTACTATCGGAACAATCTGGATGCGGCGCTGACACTGCTCGAGACGATGGAGAAGTTCGGCGTCAAAAGGCTCGTTTTCAGTTCGTCGGCCACGGTCTACGGCGTTCCAGAAACGGTCCCCCTCGTCGAGGGAATGAAAACCGGCTGCACGAATCCCTACGGCTGGACGAAATTCATGATAGAACAGATAATGACCGACGCCTGCTTTGCCGACAAGGAGTTTTCAGCTGCGATACTGCGCTATTTCAACCCCATAGGAGCGCACGAGTCCGGGCTGATAGGAGAGGAGCCGCAAGGGATCCCAAACAACCTTCTGCCGTATATTACCCAGGTGGCGGTCGGCAGGCTGAATAAGCTCCGGGTGTTCGGCAATGATTACCCGACGAAGGACGGCACCGGCGTGCGGGACTACATCCATGTCGTAGACCTTGCGAAGGGGCACCTCGCGGCCATCGATTATGCCTCGAAGCACAGGGGGGCCGAGGTGTTCAATCTGGGAACGGGAACGGGGTACAGTGTGCTTGACATAGTTCACGCCTTTGAAAGGGTCAACGGCGTTCCGGTTCCTTACGAAATTACGGACCGCCGGCCGGGAGACATCGCCGAGTGCTATGCTGATCCGGAAAAGGCAAACAGGGTTCTCGGCTGGAGGGCCGAAAAGACACTGGACGACATGTGCCGCGACTCGTGGAACTGGCAGAGGAAGAATCCCGAGGGCTTCGACACCGCAATCGGGTGAGACGTAGGCTGCCGAAATCAAAAGAGCAGGGGCTGCTGCAAAACAAATTTGCGATGGCAAATTGCACAAAAAAAGCGGCCCTACAAACAAAAAAATGCGCTTTGAAATGGCTTTTAAGGCCAAATCAAGGCGCATTTTTGTACATTATTTTTCGACCAGGGCGTTTAGCTGCAGCCCCCTGTGCGGTTTACAATCTATAAGTCCATGTACCCGTTTTTCGCATGGTAATACAAAAAACCGTTAAGCTCCGCCGCGGCCCTTACCTTGCGCCCGCTCAGCGGGTCGTATGCGCCGTCCGTAAGCATCAGTATCGTTAAATTGTATTTATCCTTCAGGTATCTCAGCTTTTCGGACTCTGCGGCGTCGAACGCAGGAGGGTTTTCAACGCAGATCCCGTCCAAAAGCCCGGCGGTATAATGATACAAAAATTCGGTGCCGTTATTCTGGACCAATATCAATTCGGGAAAATATCCGCGAAGGCGGCGCAGAAAAGCAACCGCAGAATTGACAAGGGCGTTTTTCCGAGTTGCGGGCAGATTGAAATACTCAATGTCGGCGAGCGTGTCAATGAATATCCCGTCGAAGCCGCGGTTAAGGTATAGATCCGTAATTCGCTCCATAAGAATCGACTGCCATTTTTCAGAGCCGAGGTCCGCAAGAAGATTGTTATAGGCTCTGTTCATGACGGGCCGGCCGCTGTGCTTGAGAAAGTCGTTTTCCGACAGACGCGAACAGGCAGAGCTCTCCGGTGCTACCTCAATAAAGCTCAGATATGCGAGCAGACGGGTGCCGGAGCGCTTCAAACGCTCCAAGGCCGCGTTTTCGTGCCCCGAAGCCTCGATAACGGCAAGGTCAAAGGACGCAATTTCGTCTTCGCGTCCGAAGCCGTAGTATACGGCAAAGCTCAGCACATCGTTTATATTCATATCCCGGTCAGGTCTTTAATTCTTGAGACGTACTCGGATTTGATAAAGCAGGTCTCGCAATCGTTTCCGTGCGCCCTGCACCTGGCATCAGGGTACTCCCAGCATTTTCTTGATTTGGCTTTGTAAGCGGGGCAGTCGGCGCATATCTCCTGGGGAGAAAGACGCATTTCCCAGCAGGGCCCCAAAGGGCCGTCGACGGCGGCGCATTCCTTCTGCTTCCTCTCAAACCAGCCCACAAGAGCGTTTACAACCTTTGAGTCAAGCTGAGAGCCGGCAGCGGCCTTGAGCGCCTCCAGCGCGAGGGGAAAGGGCAGCGCCGGCCTGTAATCCCTTGAGCTGATGGTAGCGAGAAAGGTTTGAACCACGGCAAGTATCCTTGAGCCGATGGGGATGCTCTCTCCCGAGATGCCTGTCGGGTACCCGTGACCGTCGTAACGCTCATGGTGATACAGTATGCAGCGCGCGACGTTCAAATTGCCGGTCGTCGTTTCCACCAGTGATGCGCCGACTTTGACATGCAGCTTCATGGTTTCAAACTCCAGCTCCGTGTATATGCCGGTCACGCCGAAAAGGTCGTCGGAGAGACAAATGGCGCCGATGTTGCTTAAAAAGGCCGCGAGAGCGGTATCCTCGGTTTCCTCCTCGCTCAAACCGAGCTCCCGCGCGATGATCATGGCGTATCTGTACATCAGGTGAGAATAGCCGACTGTGGAGGGCCTCAGATTGTCCACAAGGTTCGCCATCATCTTGAGTATGTCCATGTTAGATTCGGCGATCTTCTTAAAACCGTCGTAATGGTTTATGATTTCGCTTATTCTTGTCATCATGACCTGAAGCGCGGACAAATGATAGCTTTTTACCGCGCGCGAACTCAGGAAGTAAAACACCGCGACGTTGCTGCCGCTCCTGTGGAAGAGCACAAACTTTATATTGTCATTGTTGAAGCAGCCTCTGATTTTTACGAAGCGTTCGTCAAAGTCCGAAATATAAGCGCTTTCCGTATCCCTGGGTATGCCTATGAGAAAGTCAAGCACCGAGGCATTTTTAAAAAGCTCCATGCTTTCCTTGTCTATTCCTAGAGCGGTTTCCAGGACTACGCTTCCCTCGCGGCGGCACAAAAGCACCGCACCGTCCGCACCCAGGGTTATGAGCGCCATCTTCATTACCATCTCAATAATGGAGCTGACATTTGTGAGAAATCCCGAGATCTTTTTCGAAGCCCTTTCGGATACCTCAAACTCTTTGGCCTGATAGCTGCTGTCGCTCAGCTTGAGCAGGCATGAAACGATATTCCCGGCCTTGCCGCCGAGAGCGTCAAGCGCCTTTCGGGTCTTTGGGGGGATGTTTTTTATCGGACCCGCCAGGATTAGCATGTCCTTTGAAAGAGGTATAACGACCAGGTTTACCTGCCCTTCCCTTATCTCCATCGTCTGGGAGAATATTACGTCGGTCGGAAGCGTCAGTGGCATGGTATACGCGTCCTTTATGTAAGGGGCAAGGCCGATGTAATTCGGAACGATGTTCAGCTCGCTCTGAACGGCCTGTCTTATGGACCTCAGCGCAAAGCAGCTCCCGCTTTTCTGGTCCATGACGTAGAGAGCGTAGGAGTTGCATTCGACAAGCATGGCTACGGTTTCAAGCAGGCTGGAAAACGCCCTGTCCACGTCATTTCCACAGCCGGTCAGCTCTAAAATCCTTGAGTCCAGAGTTTTTTCAAACCTTAGCTTTTTCAGCCTGTTATCCTGCCATACCGCAAATCCGATAAGGCACAGCACAAGAGGTATAAGGCATTGTGTAAGCAGCTTGTAATATTCCATAACTTCAGCGGCTCACCTGCTTTTCATCCTCAGAAAGCGCGTCCTCAACGGCTTTCCTCTGCGTAAGCTCTGTTATCCGCCGCTTCAGCAGGGTTATATGTATGGAGTTGTAAAGGCAGAGCCAGAAGAGGAGCAGGGTGGCAAGCAGCAGAATAAGCGTCGGCGGATAAGAGATTCGTATGAGTGCCGCGATGCGATCGACCAGGCTCGGGACAACCGATAAAACGAGGATTACAAAGCAGCCGACGAGCCAGAAGACCGAGTATCTCTCGCCGATTTTTTTAACGAGCAGCAGCCTTATGGTTCCGATGATGAAGAGCACCCCAAAAAGGAAAACTACAATTCTGATGGATATGTTCATTCTTGCTCACCTTTCGATTTGGGCTTTTCGTTTCTTATGGTAATTATCAGTATTGACAGCAGCATCTGTATGAGGTAAACGACGGGCTTGAGACCGGAATGCATGCTTTTTCCGTGCTCGCGCTGCCTTACGCTTATGGGGAGTTCCTTAGCCTTATAGCCCATTTTCAGCATTTTGACAAGGATATCTGCGTCAGGGTAATCATCGGGGAAGTTATTGTACTTTGAATAATAGACGTATATTTGCTTCTGATAGCCTTTAAAGCCGGAGGTGGGGTCGGTAATAACCGCGCCGGTTATGATTTTTATAAGAGCGGACATCAGTTTTATGACGATTCTCTTGAAAACACCGGCCTTGAAGCTGCCGCCCTCGACGAATCTTGAGCCGATAATTAAATCCGCCTCTCCGTTTTCAAGACTGCTGATGATTTTTACGAGATCAGCGACATCGTGCTGACCGTCCGAGTCGAATTGTACCACATATTCGTACCCGCGTACGGCCGCATACTTAAAGCCTGTCTGAAGAGCCGCGCCGTATCCGAGGTTGAAAGGAAGAGTGATGACCTTGACGCCCCTGCTTTTCGCAATTGCCTCCGTGGCGTCCTCGGAGCCGTCGTTCACCACCGCGATATCGGCGCTCAGGCGCAGGCTCAGAACATCGTCCAGCACCCTGCCGATGTTCTCCGCCTCGTTATATGCCGGCATTATTATAAGTCCCCTGCTCACGTCTCAAATCCCCTCGCAACATCTTTTTCTGGAGCTTGAGTATATATCTAAGATGAAAAGCGAGCCGCAGACGGTGCTGGCGGCCGCTGAGCCGAAGCCTATCCCCGAAAGGCCGATGGCTTTGATAAGGCTCAGATCCAGAGCAATATTCAGGGCAAAGGTAAACACTAAAATTACCAGGGGCTTAACGATTTTTTTAACTGCAAGGTAGTATCTCAGGCACAGGACCATCACGCTTTGCCCGAGTATGCCGAGCGAGTACCCGGCGAGGATGTCGCAGGTGTATTTAACGGAATTTTCGTCAAAAGCGCCCCTTTTGAACAGTATCGTCACGACGGGGTATCTGAGCGCAAAGAGCGCGAACGCCATGGGAACGGTGATGGCCGCCATGTATTTCAGCGACCTAATCAGCAGGTCGGTCGCGTCTTTCTCGCCGGCTTTATCATCCCCCATCCTCGCCATGACGGGAAATACGGCGACGCCTATCGCGGACACGAATATCCATACGGGCATCTGCGAAAGCCTGTACGCGTAATTCAAAGCAGCCACGGCCCCCTGCTGAAGGGAAGAGGCAAAGTACCTTTCGATAAAGAGCGTGGCCTGCGAAAG
Source organism: Clostridiales bacterium (assembly GCA_029268065.1). Classification (GTDB taxonomy): domain Bacteria; phylum Bacillota; class Clostridia; order Oscillospirales; family Oscillospiraceae; genus DUPK01. Next base: position 128,013 of record JAJUHC010000001.1, read on the forward strand.
AAAAACCATCAGCACATAGGGAACAAACATTTTAAAGGCAAGCCCCAGGAATTTAAGCACATCCGACAGCTCGGAGGACAGGCGGCCGAACAAGCCGGAGAGGCTTATTGCCCCGTACCTGAATAAGGCTGTCCATACAATTACCGCCTCTGCGATTACCGCCGCCAAAATCGAAGCCGATATCACGGATATGCCATTTTCAGCAGGAACGTGCCCCGCAGCGGAAAAGAGTACTGAAAACAGAAAAATGAGGTTGAATATTATAGAGGAGATTATGCCGACCGTAAGCTTGTCCATGGATTGCAGGAGAGCGTTCCCCGCGTAATAGAAGGGGTATACTATGAGTACGGGCAGCATTATCCGAAAGGCCGAGGTGAAGAAGAACGGCAGCCGGTCCGACCGCGCCCCCGAAAAGAACAGAACCAGCGAACGTTCGTTTATTATCAGAAGAACGGACAAGAACGACATGATTATAAGGAAGGAAATCAGGAGCGAAAGCAGAAGGCGGAAGGCAAAGTCCCCGCCCTTTTTAATCCGCGCGGAGGTAAAAACCGGAATGGCGCTTATGCCGAGAGAAAAGCCTATGATGTTGTTGCCGACGGTGTCGAGGATAAAAAACGCAAGAAGGAAGGCGTCCGCCTGCGCGGTGGTGCCGAGGTAGGAGGCCAAAAAGACGTCCTTGAAAAACGCCGAAAACGCCAGAACTATGTTGAGCAGGGATATCAGCGCGGCAATTTTCATACGGCCTTCCGTTTTGAAGATTTCTTTTATATTAAGCATAAATATTCCTTGTTTTGAGCGCGGCGGCCTTTGCCTGGCGGCCGCGATGATCTCTGATGGGGCGGCGTCCTCAATAGCGGCGTCTCCGCTTCGCCATTTCCTCCCTGTATATGAGGGCGGCCTGTATGCAATAGGTTATTCCCGGCAGGGGGTCGTGAAGGGAGAAGATCTGGTCCTTCGTGTGCTTCATGCTGAACCAGGAAGGCTTCGCCTTGAAGCGGCTTTCAGATTCGATGAACCATAAGATGTCCGTGAGCAGGCATCTGAGCCGGATACCCTTTTTGTAATCCCTGTAATCCGTGACTGGCTCGCCGAAGGCGGCCTCTATCATCTGCCTTGTAAGGTCGGCGCCCGCTTCATAGCAGATTTTCACGGAGCCAGAGGCGCGGGGATTTATCTCCATTATCTTTGCTGTGCCGTCGCGCGGGTCCTGAATAAGGTCTATATCCGCGCAGCCGCGCCATCCGATGAGCTGAAGAAGCCTCGAGCAGCTAGAGACGATGTCGGGGCGGTCGACCGTTATGTTGAGCGTGCTGGAGCCGCCGTCCGTGGGGTACCATCTGTTTTTCGAAAAAACCATTGAGGTTTTGACCTGGTTTTCACCGTCCACGAACATCGCGGCCTCGTACTGAACGTCGGACTGCGGTATGTATTCCTGTACGATGCACTCCGAAATATCGACCTTGGACTCGCGGCAATACCTCACAAGCTCCTCTGCGGACCCGATCCTGCGGAAGCCAATGGAGCCGAAGCTTTTTCGGGGCTTGAGTATCATCGGGAAGCCAAGGCCGGAGGAGATTATTTCCTCCGGAGTCTTAACTCCGAAAAGGGTCTTGGGGCAGGGAATGCCGTTGTCCATACAGACCCTCATGGTGTTCAGCTTGTCATAGGCTGTATAAAATAGCCCGGGCTCCACCACGGCTATTTTAGCGTAACGCTCGAGCCTTGCCTTATTCACGGAAAGCAGCTCCGCCGTAGGGTCCGTCGTCGTAATAACGAGATCGTACTTGCCGGTAACGAGCGCCGACTCGATTGCCCTGAGGAGGTTCTCGGGGCTTTTTTTGACCGAACGGTCAAGTATTCTGTGGTCGGGATATCTTGATGACCAGCCGTTATCCAGCCTGGAGCCGTTTATTGTCGTCACGGTGCAGCCGAGCTTCTTGAGCGCGCGCGACATCGGAAGGATTTGCCTGTCCTTTCCGTCCGCCAGTAGAACGTGTACCTTCGTGTAGTCTATCATTGAAATCCCCAAACCGACCTTACTGATTTTTGAACAGATTCTTGGTGTCGCCCTGCTTTATGTAGTAAACAACCAGGTCGGCGTCCTCGTAATACACGTCCAGGCCGCCGTGAGCCTCCTTGTATTTCTCTATCCATTCTCCGAGATCGGCGCTGTCCCTGAGACGGGCCTCGTACTGCCCGCGAACGAGATCCGTCATGCTGTCCGCTTCGTCGATGAATACGTTCTTTTCGTAAAAGATGAATATATTCGGCAGTAACACATTGGAAGAAAGATCTCTGATCTCGGCATTTGCAGGATCGTAGTTTGCAACGAAGTCCGAGGACTCAATGTGGTATGCGGTTCCGTATGAAAGCGCGTAGCCACCCACAAAGCCGGAAACAAGATGCCATTCCGTCGGGCGGAAGCTGCCGTCTATTCTCAGGTACTGCTCCACCGCGGTATCCGACTGGACCTTGTAAGGCACGATGGGCGTGAGCTTCGTGTAGTATACGCTGAGAGCGAACAGTATCCCGGAGAGCCCGAGCTGGACACACGACCTCACGCCGGTTTTGCGTATAAGAAGAAAAAGGATGTGAAAGGAAACGCCGGCCAGGACGGGGATGAACAGGTTCCACATGTCGCCGAACCTGTTTGTTATGACCTGGCTTTTTGTAAGCGCCGGACCGTAATAGATAAAAAGGAAGGAGGCGGCGCCGTATAAAAAAACAAATATATAGCTTTTTTTCAGTTTTTTCCTTATTGAAGCGCCTATCAGAAACAGGAACGCAACGCCCAAAGCCGCGAAAGCGGCGATATCGACAATCCTGATGGGAGGGTAGAAGTTATCGTATATTTTCGAGAGCAGATATTCCGATGAGGAGGCGTGCAGTCCCTTGCCGAAGAGCAGACCAAGCCCCAGGGGGAGAAAGGAGAGAAAAATGCACAGCAGGCCGGAGAACACCACGTTCAGAAGCCTTTTCCAGCACCTTTTCAGATCGGTGACAAAAAAGATGAGTACTATTATAACGGCCCCGGCGCCGCAGAAGGCCAGAGCGATGGAGTGGACGAGTCCGATAACGGTGATTCCGGCAAACGCGGTGAAAAGGTCGTCGCGCTTTCCCTCAGAAAGATATTTAATGTAGTAGTAAAAGGTCGGCATAATGAAGGCAAAGGCGAATTCCTGAGAATTTGTCGCCGCCTGCCTCACATAGTTGTCGGAAATCAGCGGCCACAAAAGGCCGAAGACTGTCGCCGCCACGATTCCGCTCGCCTTGCTTTCAGTGATTCTCGAGGTAAAGTAATATATGCCGAGCGTCGTAAGAAGCCCGCTGACGGGTCCGGAATAATTCAGTACATAAAGAGGATTTATAGCCGAAAACTTACGGAGAGTGGCCAGATAGATGTGAAAACCCTGAGGGTATATCCCGTCGTGAAAGATCATGCGGTTTTCTATGTACTTCATCCAGGCGAGGACGACGCTGCTGTCGGACATGGACGGCGCGGGGTGGATCAAAGCGCCGTATATCCTGATATACAGCGAACACAGGCAGACAAGGAGCAGAAGAAGGTTCGCAGGGTCCCTCAAGGAGGACAATATATTGTGCAGCCAGCTTTTAAAAGCGCTCAAAAACCTTTTTACCAGGGTTTTGAGCGTAATGCCTCCATCCGCAAAATCCAGCATGAAGCAGTTTATTTTATGGAACAATCCGACGGTATTTCCCCCGCCCTTTTTCATCAGAAGTATCTTCAGGGTGACCATGAACAAAACCAGCGCGATAAACTCATAGAGCTTGGTCACCACGAGCAGATACCCGCAAACTATGTAGAGCAGAACCGCCTTGATAAAATTGCGTACCAGGTTATCAAAAGCTCTGCCTTCCCTGTACCTGAAAATAAGCCTCGGAAAAATTATGAAAAGGAAGATGAAGCTGGATAAATAATGGGCCATAGCGTTTAAGTGGTTTGGTATACTTGCATATGGCACTAATCTCAACTCCTAAGCTGCCGCATAAATGTAATAGTCTACCTTATTCATGATCTTCAGCATATCCATCGTGGTCAGCACGGAAAGCAGGACGGTGCCGGCCAAAAGACCGATAACGCTCCAATAGTAAGAAAACCACCTGCTGCAAACGAAGCCGACGATGAAGTTGGCAAGCAGTGAAAGCCAAAGGTTTTTTACCACGCGGTCGGGCTTAGAAAGGGAAAACTGGATGACGATGTTTGTAAGTGACACGCATAAAAAGCAATAGGATATGCTCCCGAACAAATACACGAACATCGTTGTCTGGTTAAAGAACATGTCGAGGCTCAGTCCGAAAGGCTTGGAACGCTGAATCATATAAATTGCTGCGGTTATGCCTGCTGTACTGAAGACTGAGCTCAAAAAGATGAGGGCGAGGCTCTTTGCGTAATAAGGCACGCTTTTGCTTTTCGTAAGCTTCGTCTGCTCAAGCCAGCCGCATTTCATCGCCCTGTCGATTTTTTCCATCAGATCGGATACCAGCACCTCGCAGACGCCCATAGGCAGTATGAGGATCAGAATAGCAAAATCCAGACCAAGCTCGTACTGTCCGCGAAACCAGAAAATATAGGGCATGTATACGCCGTTGGAGGACCAGGCCATTATCCTGTCCGTAAACAGGAAGGTGAAGTACAAAAAACCGTAGATGAAATAAGGCTTCAGAGTGTAGAGCATCACGGACTTTCTCTGCATGAACACGTCCATGCCCTTTTCCGATTTGCTCTCGCCAAGCCTGAAAAAGAATGCGAGAACTATCCATGTCACAGCCGAGACGATGGAAAGGGAAATCACTTGCGAGACTATAATGCTGAGCCGGGCATAGTAAAACAGCGCATAGACCAGAAGGATGCCAAATGTCAGAAGAGCTGTAAAGGCAAATTCCTTGCGAAGCAGGTACATGACCGTGACCGACATCCAGATAACGCACAGAAAAAAGTAATACAGTACGGAAACGACGAGCATATTGAAGGGAAGCTGGCTGAAGTAAAGGTTTATGCCGATGAAAAGAAGGCAGATTAAAGCGCAGAAAATGACTCCCAGATATAAAAAGTATAGCGTGGTCCTCTTCGCGACTCGGAAATAGCCCTGGTCGATATATGCGTAGCCCCGCCTCGCTATTATCTGAGTGAAGCCGCCCACCGCCATGAAGCTCAAAATGGTGCCGATGGCGATACTTGTGGCCACCTCCACCGACAGCTCGTCATAAGACCACAGCGACAGCCTGACAGTCAGCATCGCTGCGACGGATATGGCCATTGGAAAAGCGAAGATTATGCCCCGGAGGAAGTTCCTCAGCGCTTTTTTCCACTTGCCCAATACACCGGACTCGCGGTCGGCTTCCACAAAGGGGGAGACGCTGACATGGCGGACGCCCATGGATTTTAACAGCTGCTCCGAAAGCTCAAACAAATCCTTCGTTCCGAAGGTTGTGGAAGCCTTGTCGTCGTCCCAGCCTGTGGATTCCAGATAGGCGGAGACTTCAAAGGCGTCCTCCGGCGTGCGGACCGCCCTGATTTCTTCGACAAGATCCCGGAATTTATCCGTGTTCTGATTAAAAGCAATTACATCGGCGCTCATAGCATTCCTCAAGCCGATATTTCGGGCAGGTCGGAGATTGTCATGTTGATTATCAGCTCGCTCAGCTTGCTTGCCTTGTCGGCATCGCGCACGATGTCCTCGGTTATTTTTGCTCCCTTTGCCGCAATCAGCCTTCCGGCGCTGTCATAAAGGTCCTCGCCTGCGATTTTGCCTACGATGTACTTCCCGGCAAGGGAGAGCTTATCCTTCGGGGCATCCTTCGGAGGGCTGTTCGAATCTCTTCCCGAAGACGCTGGAGCGGGAATTTCATGATCCGGGGCATCGGGCGGAATGTCCCTGCGGGCGGGCGCCGTCGCGCTTTCGCTTATCGCGGGCGCCGTCGAATTCCCATCAAAACCGGACTCTCCCGCGGCGTCCAAGGAAGCGATAGGCGAAACGGGCCCGGGGACTGAAACGCCGGCGCCGTCGGCGCCGCCCGCAGGCGGCGTGTCCAGATCCCGCAGCGGTATAAGGTCATGAAGCTCCGGAACTTCACAGCTTTCCCCGTCGACGGCCGCGGCCGAGGTTTCCGATGCTTCGCGCGAATCGCGGCCTTCCGCATTATCGCGGGTAAGCTCACTGGGCGGCAGCGGCTCGGCAATATCGTTTGATTGCCCTGAGCCTTCGCCGGACAGCGGTTGCGGATCAGCGGGGAAGTCCGCCGAAGAATCCTCCGCTTTGTCGCATGTGTCATAGCTTATGTAATCTATCTTGGGAATGGCGCCCCAGAAGTCCGTAGTCAAGTCGGAGCTTACGTTATGTTTAGTAAAAGCGGGGGATGGCGTCCCCACGTCGGCGAGCGAAGCCTCGCCTGCGGACGCCCCCTTTTCCTCCGATGCTTTGGATGGAACATCCTCGCCCCTTGACTTAACTGTTCTGACAAGCTCAAAAGGGATTATAGCCTTGTCGGCGCCTTCATTTGTGCCGCATTGGGATGTAAACACATCTTCCTTTACAGAGCTTGATTGGGCCTTGACGGGCGAAGGAGCCACGCTCCACGTTCCCGCGCTTTCGTTTCCGGAGGACGGAATGTCGTCAGGAATGCCGGACCCGCCCCGCGGGCTGATAACATCTGTCTCAGCAGACTGAGGCGCTGCGTCCTTTCCGCTCATTATGATTTCGACGGCATTCTCAAGGACACGCTGCGCGCTCCTGATTTCCTCCTCAATGGCTCGGAGCTTGTCATCGTAAAGCTTGAGCATACGCTCTTCCCTTTCCTTGAGCCTGCTCATTTCCAGGGAGCTGTGGGCTTCATACAGCTTGACAAACTGCTCCGCCTCATTTATCGCGGCTTCAAGAAACTTGGTCTGCAGGGAGCCGCCGTCCCTTTTCCGCTTCAGGGCGCTTATTTCCTCCTTCAGCCTCTGGTTTTCGCTCAAGTATTTACCGATCTTCAGCTCCAGGTCCTTAAGCGACTCAAAGTGCTCATAATCGGCGCGTAAAAGCTCCCCGTTCACCTCGTTTATGCTGTATCCAAAAAGCCTGAAACCGAAATCAGGTATTTCCACAATCACTCACTCCTTGCCCTTTATTTCCTCTTCCATCTGCACGGCGAAAGCCCTAAGCCTGTTCTTGATTTCGACGCTTTTAGCCTGCTGGGAATCGACCGAGGCCCCCCTGGCCGCCAAGGCTTCATTGACCTTGAGCTCAAGCTCGTAGACACGCCTGAAACTTTCAACAAAACCGTCGTTCAGTATGCTCTCAAGCCTGGCGCTTAGATCGTCACAAAGCAGGTTGCCTGCCAGAAGCCCGTTTTTTTCTTCCTCCAGCGCCTTATTTTCAAGCATAAGGTTGTATAACACCCGCTGCTTTTCAGCCAGAAGCTCGCAGGCGGCTGCTCTTCCGAGCTCGAGCTGCCTGTCGACCGCCTTCTTTTTGTAGCCTATGAGGGAAGTTCTGAAATTGCCCATACATTTTCACCCTTTTGCGTTATACAGCGGCGCTGATCCGCTTCAAAAGACTTACCTTTTCGATTTCAACCGCGGCCTTCGAGGGGTCTCCGAGCTTAAAATAAGCTTCAGATATTTTACGCAGCATATTCGGTACCTCCTCCGAATTTATGTCTGCCATAATCAGGCTTCTCAGCAGGGGTATAGCCTCGTTATACAGACCGAGAGCAAAAAGAGAATAAGCCTTGTCCTTTTTCAGCTCGTATTCTTTATCCCGGCCGCGCGTCCGCCTCAAAAGATCCGCCTTTTCAATTTCCACGGCCGCCCTCGAAACGTCGCCGAGAAGGCAGTAAGCCTCCGCAATCTTTTTCAGCATTTCGGGCACGAGATATGAATTCATATCGGCCGCAATAGCCAGCCTTATCTGCGGAATCGCCTGCTCGTACATGCCGAGATCAAAGAGAGCGTAGGCCTTATCCATGAGCAAGGCCTGCTTCCTCGCGGCAATGGCGGCAATGTATGTGATATTGTCGGCCGCCTTTTCGAGAGAACGGTTCTTCCTCTGCTCCGCGAGAACCATATAGCTTGAATAATATTGCCGTCTCGAAGCGTCCACCTTAAAGAGGTTAAGAGCGCGTTCCCTCGCATCAGAGCCCATGGAATCCCTGAGAGCCTTGTCTTTAATCAGCTTGAGGAGTCCTTCCGCAAGTTTCCTGTGGTCCCTCGGCTGAACGATGACGCCGCAGCCGCCCAAAGCCTCCCCGACGCCGCCGACCCCGGTCGTGACCACGGGCTTGCCGGTCATCATCGCCTCGACGACCGTGTAGGGGAAAGCCTCCGAAATGCTTGACAGAGCTATAATATCCGCATCCTGGTAGACGGAGGCCATATCGGAGGAATGGCCCTTGAACTCGAACTCATCCCCGAGCTGAAGCTCCTCCTTTAATTCCAGGCACTCCTTGTAGTAGGACTCAACGGAAACCGAGCCGAAAACAGAAAACCTCACGTTTTTGTTGGATTTCAAAATGAGAGCGGCCGCCCTCATCATGGTTTTTATGTCTTTAATAGGGTCTATTCTGGCCACGGAGACGACAGAGACATAATCTCTTTTGGCGCGGGACTTGGAAGGGACGAAGACGTTCTCGTCGACCCCGTTGTATATGACCTTTATTTTCTCGGGCCTTACTCCGAGCTTACGCTCCCAGCGCGTATTGTAGTTGCAGACAGGGGAGACCTGATCGGCGTAGAAATAGTTGAGAGACACTATCGAATGCACGAACCTCATGAGGAAGGTGCTTAGATAAGGAGGATAGTTCCTCTTGCTCAGGGAAAGGTACTGTTCTCTCAAGTATATGCCATGCTCCGTGAGCAGGAAGGGCGCGCCGTATTCCAGCTTGGCTATCACGCAGGGAATGCCGCAGAAAGCGGCGGCGACGGAATGGGATACGTCCACCTCGGGTACGGCTGTGTTCAAAACCGTAAAGAACCTGTACAGCCAGCCTATGCTCTGGACAAGGGAAAAGGAATCCGGAGTCATTATTTTGTTGCCCGGGTCTGAGGTATATGTAAAAACGTAGTCCTTGAAACAATCCCACACCGCTTCGGACTTGAAGCTTTCCTTGTATTCGTACTCGCAGAAATACCTGTACATTTTATGCAGGGTTACGCCGAATTTCTCGGGGTCCTTTTCGGTGGAAAAGACCTCGTCCACAAGATCCCTGAAAAGCGGAAGAAACTTGTCTTTGACAATTTCCTCGGTGGTTTTCAGCTTTTTGGAGTAGATTTCCGAAAAGGGCTGCTCAAGATGCTCGCCGGGCTCCTCCGTGCCCCATAAAGGGACCTTTATGAGTTTCGTCCCCCGAGGCAGATTGAACTTCTGCGCGACGAAAGGATTCATGATGATGCTGTAAAGGAGCATGTCTATTTCATCCGGCTTGCCGTGCATGAGCAGGTCGCACCAGGTGCTGACACCCCCCGCATGAAAAGGATAAGTGCCCTCGGTTGTCATCATCACTTTTATTTTGTTTCCCATATGGTCTCCAGGCAGCAGCGATTTTGATCCAATACGTTTCGCAAAGGAGCTGAAATAAGCATGAAAAGGCAGGAGGTGTATTAAAAGAGCGCAAAACTATAATAATCAATTATATCATGCAAAATCATTGTGTCAATTATTGTTTGCGGATAAAACGTTAAAATTGCATAAATATTGGCACTGAATATAACGATTTTACGGAAATAATGTATAAATCGACTTCGCGCTAGCCGTGATTTTGACAATTTTGTCGCAAATGGCGAAAATTGGGGATGTCCCGAGGCGGGAAGTACACGAAAGGACTTGAAAAGTATTCAAGTCCTTCCAGTATATTAATCGAGAAAGCCTTTTAATACCGTGTCCTCGGCCTCTTTTTCGGTAAGCCCGAGTGTCATCAGCTTCACAAGCTGATCGGAGGCGATTTTACCGATGGCCGCCTCATGAATGAGCTGGGCGTCCGAGTGGAGCGCCGTGATTTCCGGTATGGAGGATACGTGGGCGTTGTCCATGATAATGGAGTCGCACTGTATATGCCCGCGGCATTTCGCGTGTCCGCGAAGATTGAGATGGAATACCTGCCTGGAGTCGTTCTGGGCGACGGAGCGGGAGATTATCTGCGCGCTCGAATCCTCGCCCTTCAGCTCGACGGTTATGATGGACTCGGCCGTCTGTTCAAGATAGGTCAGCAGCCTTTCGGTGACTATCAGCCTGGCGTTTTCGTGAAGCACGACCTCGGTGTCGCGGACCGTCCTGTCCACGCCCTTGATCTGGACCATTTCAAGCTCCGCCACTCCACCGGCCTCGACCTCGATGATGGTTTTCGGGTTCAGCACCTTTTCGCCCTTGCCCCTGCCTTCGCCGTAGTGCTTTTCGACATATTTCATTTTAGCGCCCCTGCGCACGAAAAACTCATGTATTCCGTCGTGCTGGGCCTTGGAGTCGCCGGCGTTGTGTATCCCGCAGCCGGCCACTATCACGACGTCGGAATCTTCGCCTATCTCAAAAGTGTTGTAGACGACGTCTGTCAGCCCTTCCTTCGACATGATAACGGGGATGTGGACGCTCTCGTTTTTTGTTCCGGGTTTGATTATGACGTCTATGCCAGGCTTGTCCTTTTTCGTCACGATATTGATGTTGGCGGTCGTGTTGCGGCTGATGCCCTCTCCGTTTTTCCGTATATTGTAGGCGCCCTGCGGAATTTCGTGCAGACCCGCCACTTCCTCGAGAAGCTTTTTATCTACTGCATTCAGCATTTGCGACGCCCCCCTTTATACAGTCCGATTTGCAAAGGCAGTTCGAGTCCATCTCGGAAATCTGCTCTAAAAACTCCTCGTGGCTCGTTCTCCCGCTCACCGTGCCCTCGGAAATCAGTATGACCTCGTCCGCGAGCCGCAGTATCCTCTCCTGATGGGAAATGATTACGATCGTGGTGTCATACTTGCGATGCAGCGTCTCAAAGGTTTCGGTAAGACGCTGGAAGCTCCAGAGGTCGATGCCCGCCTCCGGCTCGTCAAAAAGGGCGACCTTCAGTTTGCGGGCAAGAATGCTGGCAATCTCTATCCGCTTGAGCTCGCCGCCCGAGAAGGTGGCGTTTATCTCACGGTTCAGATAGTCCTGGGCGCAGAGGCCCACGTCGTAAAGCAGCTGGCACTCGTCGATCTTTTCGCCTCCGGAGGCAAGCCTCAGCAGGTCGCGGACCTTGAGACCCTTAAAGCGCGCCGGCGTCTGAAAAGCGTAGCCGATGCCCTGTTTGGCCCTTTCGGTAATGCCCATTTCCGTTATATCCGTGTCGTCGAGAAGTATGCGCCCGCTCGTCGGGTATATTCCCATAATGGCCTTTGCGATGGAGGATTTTCCTCCTCCGTTTGGACCGGTCATCACATAGATTTTATTGTTTTCGAGTGTGAGGTCTATGTCCTTCAGCACTTCCTTGCTGCCGGCGTCGCCTTCGAAAGCCACACCGACGTTTATCATTTTCAGCATTTTTATCCCTCGCCGATTTTTTCGTTATATACAGCTATTTTAACAGCTTTACGCAAAAACACAATGCTTTGATTTGTATTTTGACAAAAAAGGTTTTTATCGGGAGATGCCTGCTTAGATCAGCCGACTTTCGCCGAAACGATGGGCGAGGTTTTGCCCTGATAGTCCTCGGTAACATTCGGAAGCCTGGTTTTGCTGAAAAAGTCGCCTTTTATCATTTCGCGCTCGACATAGATCCTGTGCCTCTCGCCGCTCTGCATGGTAATCAGTATTTCGAGGCCGATGGTGGCGCGCAGAGTGTCGGAGGTCATGCCCTTGCCGCTTGCGGCCGGCACGCTGTCCAGCCAGGACGGCAGGGAAGGGTCTACCGGCATGAGGTTATGCACGCAGTAGAATATCCTCACCTGACCGTAGCTCAAAGAGTTATAATAGGAAATAAGGTAATCCTTGGGGTCCTCGGTCGAGCCGTAATTATCCTTTACGCTTAAATCGAAGCTCATGGGAAGGGCGTATTTGCTCTGCTCGGCCGGCCTGCTCGGAGCGGAGGCCAAATCGGGACGCATCCTGTAAAGCCTGAGCGTGCCGTAGGGGGGCGCCTTTACCGTCTTCACGTTCACGCTGATTTTGGAAACCTTGTCGGCCGGATTCTGAAGCGCGGCCTGGTTCAGGTAGAGCGAAAAGCCTATGTCCCCGGCAAGGCCGAGCTGCATAGCGTTGCCTGTGTCTGACGTGTATGTGAACGCGGGCCACAGACCCAGGCTCAGATAATCTATTCTGAACAGGGGCGCCGCCTGGGCCGCGGACGGAACCGTCTGAGCTGCTTTCGGCGTTGACTGAGCGCCTGCCTGCGGGCTGGGAGTCAGGCCGCTTTTTACGGCGGCCCCTCCAATAACGGTTTTCTGCGTAAGACTGAAGGTGACAAAGATCAGAAACAGGAACAGAATAAAAATCACGGCGTTGAATACGCAGCCCTTTTTAATCAAAAGCTTCCTAATGAGGAAATAGACGATCAGCAGAATAGCGGCGAAGATCCAGCCTGTAAGGCTCACCTTGCCGACAAGCATGAGAAATAGCGCGATGAGCGCGAGCAAAACGAGCCCTATCGGAAAGAGCTTTCTGCCGCGTTCGCCGCTTTCGGGCTTTTCGCCGCGCGGCCCGTCGCTTTGACCTGCGGACGTTTCGCCTTTCATTGCGGCGGCCTGAGGGGCGCTTTGAGCGGGCGCCGGGGCCGCCGCCACGGGCTTTCCGCATTTGCCGCAGAACCTTGAGCCGGGACCGAGCGCGGCTCCGCATTGGGCGCAGAAACCGGCCCCGCTCTCGCTCCGAGGCGGTTCGTTAACCTGCGGCGCGGGGCTCGGAGCCGCCGAGGGGATATAACCCGCAGGGTACAGAGCTTTGCTTTTGCCGAGGACGGTTTTGAACTTCCAGCCGTATTTTGACGCGGCCTCCTTTACCGCCTTCGGAATGGCCCCCAAATCCAGGTCGTATTCGCAGACCTTGCCGTCGGGGCCGTATTTTGTGCCTTTTACCTTTCGGAAAAGAGTGCCACCGGACTGGAAGCTGCTGCCGCCGTCGCTGCCAAATGAAATGCCCTTGCCTGTTTCTGTCGTTTTTTCGTACATGTAAACGGTGCGGTCCTCTTCACTTGCGAATATGCAGGATTCATAGCTTATCCTTTTGCTGCCGGCAGACCATTTTGCGTCGAGGAATTCCTTGCTTACAGAGATGTCTGTGCCGTTTCCGGTCTGAATCTCCAGGCCCAGGCCTTCGAGACTGGACTGTATTTCCGCGAGTAGCTGTTCTCTGGACATCGCGCTCCCCCTCTTTTGCCCATATTTAGGCTTTATTCGACAATATTATACATGACTGTTTGCGGGGAATAAATAGTTTTCCGCTTCGTTCTAAAAATAAGCCTATAAAAACTATTTTTCCGTTTTGTTAATAAATGAGAAAAAAGAGATAATATACATCCATATCCTCTGATGATATAATTACCCGGTGTAAATACGCAAATAATCGGAGACAGGGGTTTATTTAATGTCGGCAAACAGCATTGATCCTCGGGAAAAATCCGGGCCGGAAGGCAGGTTCACCGCCAATCAGAAGGCTACGATGGCTTTGGCTCTCCTTACGGCCTATATTGTGCCGTTTATGACCTCGGCGCTGAACCTGTCCGTAACGGATATCAGCAGCCAGCTTAACAGCGGCGCAACCGCGGTCACCTGGGTAGTAAGTGCTTTCACGCTCGTCGTCGCCGTGCTGAGCGTGCCCTTCGGACACCTCGCGGACGTTACGGACAGACGCCGGATATTCATCGCGGGCACCGTAATTTTTGCGGCAACCAGCCTGTCGTCCGCGCTTGCAAATTCCATAGGCCTTCTCATAGCGTCGCGCGCTCTTCAGGGCGTCGGCTCGGCAATGATATACAGTACGAACCTTCCGCTGCTTTTGAACGCCTTTCCCGCTTCGATGCGAGGCAGGATTCTCGGCTATTCGGTTACGGCCACCTATGCCGGGCTGAGCACCGGACCGGTATTCGGAGGGTTTATGAACGCGGCCTTCGGATGGCGCTCCATATTCGCCGTGGCCTTCGCGATGTCCGCCGTTTCGATGTACCTTGCAAAGCGCTTCATAGCCAGAAGCGAGGTTTCAGAGGAGCACCGGCATGACATACCGGGCAATATACTTTATATCGTGATGGTTTTCTCGCTGATTTTCGGGCTCTCAAGCTGGAGAGACGGCTTGTGGGCCAAGCTCCTTGTGCTTTTGGCCGCTTTGCTTATGCCCTGCTTTGTTATTTTGGAAAAGCGCTCGCCCTCGCCGCTCGTCCAGGTAAGGCTTTTCGCGCTCGACATGGGGTATACCCTTTCAAACCTGACGGCGCTGCTCAATTACGGGGCTACCTTCGCCCTCAGCTACACCATGTCGCTCTATCTTCAAAACGTAAAGGGGCTTTCATCCTCCATGGCGGGACTCGTGCTTATCAGCCAGCCGCTGGTTATGGCCGTTATCTCGCCCTTTGCCGGACGGCTCTCCGAGCGCGTAGCCCCTCATATGCTTGCTTCCGCCGGAATGGGGATTTCCGCGCTCGGCCTCTTTCTGCTGAGCACGATCGGGGTTGACTTTCCGCTCTGGCGCATTATTTCCGCTCTTGCAGTAATCGGAACAGGTTTCGGCTTCTTCTCGTCGCCAAACACCAACGCCGTGCTATCCTGCGTGGACAAGTCGCATTACGGAGAGGCAAACTCCATACTCGGAACCATGCGCACGCTCGGACAATCCATATCCATGGTCATCATTATTTTCATACTGGGCGCCTGCGTGGGCAACGTGGTTATAGCCAAGGCCCCGCCGGAGCTGCTGTCCGACGCGATACGCACGGCGCTTATCATCTACGCCTTTATCTGCCTCGCCGGCACTGGTCTCTCCCTTGTCCGGAGCAAAACGGCAAAGCGCAGGCCGTGACTGATTTAAAAAAACGAGAGCATATTAAGAACCTGAGAACAAAGAGCAAGGCGCGGGTCATACGGCCCCGCAATAGCCGCATTCAATTAACGTAGCGCCCGAGCTGTCCGCTCGGGCGCTCCAGATATGTAACGCGGGGGGATGATCAGGCCTGCCGGGTGCTTGCCAGGCTCTCGTAAATCCTGCTCAAGTTTATCCGCATGCGTTCGAGATAGCTTTTGCCGTCCTCGGAGCCTGCCAGAGTGTAAATGGTTTCAACCTTGGCCCCTACCTCGCGCGCAAGCGCTTTCGATACCTCGGGGCTCGCCATTTCCTCGGCAAATATGGTGGTTACCTTGTTTTTTCTGCAATACTCCACGAGCAGCGCGAGCTTCTGAGGGCTCGGCTCGCCTTCCGAAAATACGTCCTCCACGCTGTTCTGGCTCAGCCCGAAGTCGCGGCAGAGATAGGCGAAGGCCGCGTGCCCGGTGACAAAATTCTTTGAGGCAGCCGTACTGAACTTCGCGCTGAATTCGTTGTACAGGCTCTCAAGCTGCGAAACATAGCTTTCGCAGTTTTTTTCATAATAATCCCTGTTAGACGGATCGGCCCTGGAAAACGCGTCCCTTATGTTCCTCACCTCTGTTTGGGCGCACTTAAGGCTGAGCCAGGTGTGCGGATCATATTGGCCGTGCTCCTTTATTTCTTCCTCGTCCTCGATTTTTATGGCCGCTACGCCCTTTGAGGCCTCGACGGTGATAAGATTTTTGTTGCCGGCGGCCGAAATGGTTTTTTCGGCCCAGGGCTCCATGCCAAGCCCGTTAATTATCAGCACATCGGCCTTGGACAGTCCCGCAACGTCTTGAGCCTTGGGCTCGAAGGCGTGCGGCTTGGCGCCGTCGGGTATCATGGCGGTTACATCTACCTTGTCGCCGCCGACGGCCCTGGCAAATTCCTTCAGCGCATTCAGGCTCACATATACCTTGAGCTTGCCGGGGGTCGGGGCGGGGGTGCTTTTTCCGCCGCTGCCGCTCTCCGAGCAGGCAGAAAAGCTCGTGAGCGCGGCGATACAAAGAATTGAGGCCAGAATTTTTTTCAGCATTTTAGTATGCCCTCCGAAAAATATACTTGCAAATGATTCGCATTTGCGTTTATAATAATGATAATATTAAAAGGAAGTATTTGTCAAGCGGAAATGAGCAGAGTATGTTTTCCGGAAGGGCGGTATCATATGATTAGGGCAGAGAACCTCTATTTTTCCTATAACGCCTCTCCGCCTTTTGTGCTGAATGGGATAGATTTTGAACTGAAAAACGGTGAGTACGTTTCGGTGGTGGGCGAAAACGGCTGCGGCAAGACAACGCTCATGAAGCTTATCCTGAAATTCCTCAAGCCTGTCCGGGGAAGCATAGCGTCGGAAGCTAAGCGCATAGGTTATGTGCCTCAGAAGCAGGGCTCCATGAATTCGGGTTTCCCGATTACCGTGTACGAGATGCTTGATTCATACAGAAGGCTTTTGGGGATAAGGGAAAAGGCGGTTGTAACCGAAAGCCTCAGAAGGGCTGGTCTGGAGGAATTTTCGGCCGCGCTTATTGACACGCTTTCGGGCGGACAGGGCCAGAAGGCTCTCATAGCCCGCGCGATGCTCGGAAGTCCCGACCTGATTATTCTGGACGAGCCCTCGAGCGGGGTCGATCCTTCCAGCCAGAAGGAGATATACGGGCTTCTCAGAAAGCTCAACGAGGAAAACGGCGTTACAATATTATCGGTGGAGCACAACCTGGAGGCCGCGGTTTTAAACTCCACGCTTATTTATCATCTTTCAAAGGGGAAGGGGCATGTCTGCACCCCGCAGAATTATGCCGAAGAATATCTGAGGAACAGGGGGGAAAGCTGAAATGCTGAGCTACGGCTTTATGCAGAACGCTGTTTTCGTTTCTCTGTGCATATCCGTGCTTTGCCCGTGCATCGGGATTTTCCTGGTACTCAGGAGATACTCCATGATCGGCGACGCGCTTTCCCACGCCTCGCTCGCGGGTATTACGATTGGGCTTTTGTTCGGGCAAAGCCCGGTGCTGGGCGCTTTCGTGTTTACCTCGGTCTGCGGCGCGCTTGTCGAGTTTCTGAGGAGCTATTATGAGAAGCATACGGACCTGATCCTCTCGATAATACTCTCACTTGGCGTCGGCACTGCGATCACGATAATCAGCTCCGGCAGGCTCCGCGTGAACGCGGACGCGTTTATGTTCGGCAGCATACTTACCGTGACAAAGACGGACATGATAATGGTGCTGGCCCTGAGCCTGGTTTCCCTGCTTGCCGTCGCCTTCCTGTATCATCAGATGCTCTACATCGCGTTTGACGAGGAGGCGGCGAAGGTCGCCGGAGTCAGGGTCAGACTCATAAACTATGTGTTTTCGATACTCGTCGCCTCGGCGATATCGGTGTCGATAAGGATAGTCGGCGTGCTCGTACTGAGCTCGATGATAGCGATCCCTGTCGCGACGGCTCTTCAGCTCGGAAAGGGGTTTAGGAAAACGCTTGTCTTTTCCGTCATTTTCAGCGCTTTTGACATAATGTCGGGGCTTCTTTTTTCCTATTATCTGAATGTTGCGCCCGGAGGGCTTACGGCGCTGATTTCGGTAGCCCTTCTGCTTGCCGTCATACTGGCGAAAAGATTGCTTTCCGGCGTAAAAGGACGGAAAAGCCATAGCTGAAGTCAGTTTTTCGATGCATATGAGCGCCTGATATGCCACCAAAAATATAAAGAGGTGAATTGACTTGAAGGAGCAGCGGCGCGAGTGGCCCCGCGGAATGAAAAGGACAAGGCAGCGGGAATGCGTGCTTTCCGTTCTCGAAAATTCGGATTCGCCGCTCAGCGCGATGGATATCTGCGGGAGCGCGCAAAATAGGGACTGCCGTCTTTGGCTTTCAACTGTCTACCGTATTCTGGAGCTGTTTGTGAAGGAAGAGGTCGCGGTCAAAACCACGATGCCGGACGGGGGCACATCGCTCTACGAGCTCAATCGGTACAGGCACAGGCATTACGCGGTGTGCCTTCGCTGCCGCAGGGTTCTGGAAATGGACAACTGTCCGCTTGAAAAGTTCGTTCCCGAGTTTTCCGAGAGCGATTTCCGCGTCACGGGGCATAGGATAGAGATGTACGGCTACTGCAGGGAATGCGACGGAAAAGAGCGATAAACGGGGTCTGAGGAGGAGCATATGCTGAAGAAATGCGTTATAACAACCGAAAGGGAAAACATGCATAACATAACCGGGGCAGTCCTTGACGCGGTCACGGAAAGCGGCGTCGGGAGCGGCGTCTGCGTCGTCTGCTGCCCGCACACGACGGCGGGCATAACCATAAACGAGAACGCCGACCCGGACGTTGTGAGGGATATACTCCTGGGACTGGACAGAGCCTTTCCCGACCGGGAGGAATTCAGGCATGCGGAAGGGAACTCAGCGGCTCATCTCAAGGCGAGCTGCGTCGGCTCATCGGTAATGATTCCGATTGAAAACGGCAGGCTCGTTCTCGGCACCTGGCAGGGTATTTATTTCTGCGAATTTGACGGCCCGAGAACCAGGCAGTTTTATGTGAAGGTATTTTAAGAACAGAACATTACTCCGAAGCAATAATCGCAATATGCCCGCGGCCAAAAAAGCCGCGGGCATATTGCGATTATTGAAGCTCGCTAAGAGTCAGAGCTTGCTTTCTGCGGCCCATTTTCTGAGCGCCTCGAGCCTGGGAGCGGGATCGTAGCCGAATTCCTTTCCCATGCTGCTGAGCATGTCGCAGGGGAAGCTCTCGCACACGCCGCAATGCTTGAGCTTTTTGTCCTCACAGCAGGCCTTAACGCCGCATTCTCCGCCCCAGAAGGGCTTCTCAATATTGACACAGCCCTTGCACTTAACCATTTCTTTTCTCTCGCAGGAATTGCACAGTACTCCGCAGCGCGATTCAAACATAGCTTCAGCTCCTGTTCGTATGTAATCAATACGTTCTGCTCCGGCGGGTGAAATTGAGACAAACGGGCGGAATGCAGAACACGAGTTCTAAATCATATTACCATAGTGCTTCAGGAAAATCAAGGAATTTCCTCGGGTTTTTATAAAAGCCCCCACTGACGCAGCGTTATTTCTGGGGCGATGAGAGGCTGCGGCGGAATCAGACCCTAAGTTTGCATGAAAAAAATCATTTCCTTCAAATTAAGAAAAAATAAAGGCAAAAAATTTATCTATGATTTGGGCCCAAGAGAGGGGGGCGGATTTGGGGAATTTTTCGGTCACGATTTTCTTTGGGATCAAAAAAATGATAATACCTTCCGATTGCGGCGAAGAAGCCCCTGCCGGGGCTGGAGAATCACGTTTTTGTAGGAACTTTCATAAAAGCGGTAAATATATGCTTAAAAATCTTAAATAATTCCTATTTCTTTTTTATATTTTTATAATATAATTAAAATGAAATTAGCAACTTGGCTTCTTGCATTTTTGGAGGCGATTAAATTCATGTCTGAGCGTAAAATAACAAAGGTTCTCGCCGCGAACCGCGGCGAGATTGCTATCCGCATCTTCAGAGCATGCCACGACCTCGGAATACAGACGGTGGCGATGTATTCAAACGAGGATATGTACAGCCTTTTCAGGATAGCGGCGGACGAAGCGTATCTTATCGGACAGAACAAGAGCCCGCTTGGGGCATATCTCGATATCCCGTCCATAATTGAGCTTGCCAAGCGCCGCAGCGTAAGCGCCATACATCCGGGTTACGGCTTCCTCTCCGAAAACGCCGACTTTGCCCGTGCCTGCGAGGCCGCCGGCGTGAAGTTTATCGGTCCGCCGTCCGATGTGCTTGACAAAATGGGGGATAAGCTCGCGGCGAAGGCCATAGCGATAAGCTGCGGCGTTCCTGTTATTCCGGGCACGACCGAGCCGCTCAAGGATGCGAAGGAGGCCTTGGAAAAGGCTATATCCTTCGGATTTCCGGTCATTTTAAAGGCCGCAGGCGGAGGAGGAGGGCGCGGGATGCGCCTCTGCGACAGTCCGGAGGAAGTGGAGCCTGCTTTTAATCTCGTCAGGAGCGAGGCGAAAAAGGCCTTCGGCAACGACGAGATATTCATAGAAAAGTATCTTGTGGAGCCCAAGCATATCGAAGTGCAGATACTTGCCGACGAGCATGGCAACGTTGTGCACCTCGGCGAACGCGACTGCTCCCTTCAGCGCCGCTACCAGAAGGTCGTTGAGTTCGCCCCGGCCTTTTCGGTGCCGCGGGAGATCAGGGAAAAGCTGTATTCGGACGCGGTTAAAATCGCGAAGGCGGTCGGATACGTCAACGCCGGCACGGTTGAATTTCTCGTTGACAAATCCGGGGCGCACTACTTTATAGAAATGAACCCGCGGATACAGGTCGAGCACACCGTGACGGAGATGGTTACGGGAGTCGATATCGTGCGCGCGCAGGTGCTTATAGCCGAGGGCCATCCGCTGAGCCACCCGGAAATAGGTCTTGCAAGGCAGGAAGATCTCCGTATGAACGGCTATGCCATCCAGTGCCGTGTAACCACGGAGGATCCTTCCAACAACTTTGCGCCCGATACGGGCAAAATAACCTCCTACCGCTCCGGCGGCGGCTTCGGAGTGCGCCTTGACGGCGGCAACGCCGCGACCGGAGTTACCATATCGCCCTACTACGACTCGCTTCTGGTCAAGGTCACGGTCTGGGACAACACCTTCCCCGGCGTGTGCCGCAAGGCATCCCGTGCAATAAACGAGCTTCATATACGCGGGGTAAAAACAAACATACCCTTTGTAACGAACATTTTGCACAACCCGGTTTTTCTGGCCGCCGACTGTAACACGAAGTTCATCGACAATACGCCCGAGCTCTTTGAGTTCACCGGCTCCCGTGACCGCGCCACGCGGGCTCTGAAGTACATAGCCAACATTCAGGTGGGATACCCCGACATGGAGCGTCCGCAGTACAACGAGCCGCGCTATCCCGCCGCTAAGGCTGCTGCGCGCCCGGGCCTCAAGCAGCTTCTGGATTCCCAGGGACCGGATGCGGTGAAAAAATGGGTGCTGGAGCAGAAAAAGCTCCTGGTAACCGATACCACCATGCGCGACGCGCACCAGTCGCTCTTTTCCACCCGCATGAGGACACGCGACATGCTGATGGCCGCCGACGGCGTCGCCGACATACTCGCGGACTGCTTCTCGCTTGAAATGTGGGGCGGCGCGACCTTCGACGTTTCCTACCGCTTCCTGCACGAATGCCCGTGGGAAAGGCTCGAACAGCTGCGCAGGAAGATTCCGAACATAATGTTCCAGATGCTGCTGCGCGGCGCGAATACCGTCGGCTACGCAAATTACCCCGACAACCTTGTGCGCGCCTTCATAGCCGAGTCGGCCAAGTCCGGCATAGACGTCTACCGCGTGTTCGACTCCTTAAACTGGATACCCGGAATGGAAATCGCGATAGAGGAGGTCATCAGGCAGGGGAAGATCTGCGAGGCGGCGGTCTGCTATACCGGCGACATTCTTGACCCGAGGCGCGATAAATACACCCTCAAATACTACGTCGATTTCGCCAAGGAAATGGAGCGACGCGGGGCCCACATACTCGGAATAAAGGATATGTCGGGGCTTCTCAAGCCCTATGCCGCGAAAAAGCTCGTATCCGTGCTCAAGCAGGAGATCGGAATCCCCATACACTTCCACACTCACGACACAAGCGGCAACCAGATAGCCGCCCTTCTCATGGCCGCAGAGGCCGGGGTCGATATAGTTGACACGGCCACGGCGTCCATGTCCTCGCTGACGTCCCAGCCTTCGATGAGCTCTCTCGTAGCGGCGCTCGCAGGAACCGAGCGCGACACCGGGCTTGATCTGGACAGACTTCAGGAGCTCGACGACTACTGGGCTGACGTGCGCCTTCGCTACGAAAAATTTGACAGCGGGCTGAAAAACCCGATGACCGAAATATACAAGTACGAGATACCAGGCGGACAGTATACCAATCTTTACCCGCAGGTCGTCTCGTTGGGGCTTGGCGAGCGCTTCGAAGAGATAAAGCAGACGTTCATCACCGTTAACGCCATGCTGGGGGACATCGTAAAGGTCACGCCCTCCTCTAAGATGGTCGGGGACCTAGCAATATTCATGGTGCAGAACGGTCTCACGCCTGAGAATATAGTCAAGAAGGGCGAGGCGCTTACATTCCCCGATTCAGTCGTCAGCTACTTCAAGGGCATGATGGGACAGCCCGCGTGGGGCTTCCCGGAGGATATACAGCGCGTGGTCCTGAAGGGGGAAAAGCCGATAACCTGCCGGCCGGGGGAGCTGCTCCCGCCCGTCGATTTCGGCGCGGTGCGCGAGGAGCTGAAAAAATACAATCCAAACCCGCTTGAACGCGATGTGATCTCCTACTGCATCTATCCGAAGGTGGTTGCCGAGTTTTTCGAGCACAGCCACGAATACGGACTGATTTCGAATATGTCCAGCAACGTGTTCTTCAACGGAATGAATATCGGCGAGACGACGCAAATATCCATAGAGGACGGAAAAACGCTCATCATAAAGTATCTCGGCCTCGGAGAGCGAAATGAGGACGGCACAAGAAGCGTGCATTTTGAGCTGAACGGCATGCGCCGCGAGGTTTCGGTGCCGGATCCGGCCGTTGCGGACACGATAAGGCAGGTAACCATGGCGGATCCGTCCGACAAGAGCCAAGTCGGTTCCTCCATACCCGGAATGATATCCAAGCTCAACATAAAGCAGGGCGATAGAGTGGAGGAAAACCAGGTGATTGCAGTCATCGAGGCCATGAAGATGGAAACAAGCGTCGTGGCCCGCATGACGGGCACCGTGGACAGAGTGCTTGTTTCTGCCGGACAGACTGTCAAGGCCGGGGAGCTGCTCGCGGTAATCAAATAATAAACGCCAAGGGGCGTCGGACAATCTCCGTCGCCCCTTGATCTTTTTGCGGAATCGCACTGAAAAACAGGCGGGATACGAGAGGAGTGTGCGGTTTTGCAGACACCCCCGCAACATTTTTCTACGCCCGAAAGCGCGATTGACAGCCTTTGTTCTGACAATAAAAAATATTTTTATATAAAACTGTGGCGTAATAATATAATATATCATATAATAAATAGCGTGCGTCTATTTAAACAGGATTTATTATACTTATATCATTACGAGGAGGAACACAAATGATCCCCAAATTTGATTCCAAAGAACTTGAGGTCGTAGCCAAGCTGCCGGGCAGGATGGGAGCTCCGGAAAATCTTATTTATAATTTCCCCGTAACCCCGCGTGAGGGCATGCTCGCCATGTACCAGAGAAAACCTATCTGGCAGATTACGAACGTCGAGAATATGAGCTTCAATCCCCGCGTAATTCCCGACAACGTAGCGCGCGCATTTGTCCTCGAGGCGGTTCCGTTCCCGATCGAGAAGGTCGGAGGAAAAGACATGTTCGGCCTCGACTGGGAATACATTCCTACCGTCGGCGGCTCCATAGTCCGTCCCGGCAAGCCCTTCCTCTCCGATGCCAACGAGTGGTACGATAAGCTCAAGTGGCCCGATATAAATTCCTGGGACTGGAAGGGAAGCTATGAAATCAACAAGGGTTACCTTAAAAAGGGGAGATTTGTGTCAACCTGGCTTTTCACCGGCTGGTTCGAAAGGCTGATTTCCTTTATGGACTTCGAGGCCGCTATCCTTGCAATGGTTGACGAGGAGCAGGTGGACGCCGTCAAGGAGCTCTTCTTCAGGCTTACGGATCTCTACATAAAGATTGCGGACAAGCTCCTCGAGGATTATCCCGAGATCGACTGCTTCTACATCCACGACGACTGGGGTTCCCAGAGGGAGACCTTCTTCAGCCCCAGCGTTGTTGAAGAGGTACTGGTTCCGCCTATCAGGAAGTTCAACGATTATGTGCATTCAAAGGGCAGAATTGCCGAATTCCACAGCTGCGGACAGCTCTTCAAGCAGGTTCCGAACATGATTGCCTGCGGCTTCGACGCATGGGCCGGACAGCCGATGAACGACACGGTCAAGATATACGAGCTTTACGGCGACAAGATGATAATCGGAGTCATTCCCGAGATACCTGACGTCATGTCGCTCAGCGAGGACGAGATGAGAGCGGCCGCCCGCGAATTCGTCGCAAAGTTCTGCAATCCCGACAAGCCCTGCATTGTGAACTCCAACTTCAGGGCGTATCCCGCGCCCTTCCGCGAGGAGCTCTACATAGCCTCCCGCAAGAAGTTCTCAGGAGAATAAGCCGCAGTAACTTACGGTCGTGCGCGTCCGCGCACGACCGTTTCCTTTTGCAAAACGCTCGGCTGAAAGCTTTGTATTCCGTTAACCGTTCCTGTTCCCTGAGATGTAGTTTTCAACTGAACTTATGACGGATTCCAAAAAGGATTCTTCCCCGAGTGTGTTGATTTTAAAGAACACGGCCTGGCTTCCGCCGGAGGTGATGGCGGACACATACAGGTCGTCCCCCTTCCCGGCGACGGTGATATTCAGGCTGACCCTGTTGCCGCCGATCATGCTGTAACGCTCGTAGACCCGAACGGAAACGCGGATCTGATCGATGTTTATGTCGCTTCCATCCTCAAGGCTTGCGGAAATGCTCCCTTCGGTTATGTCGTTATGCAGCCAGGACAGGAGTTCATCAAAATTCCCACTCAATCTGTTTTCATATTTCGCCATCGGATTACCTCTTCCCAAAAGTGATATTTGAACGATCCCAGGTTCATTTTAACAAAAATGTATACATAAAGCAAGAGACCGCGCCTGAGATGAAATCAGCTCACGGCAGGTTTACGGTACGATGAAGGCCTCCGCAGTGTACGATCTGCGGAGGCCTTTCGAGCGTGTCGAAAAAGTATTTCGACACGCTTCAAGGGGGTATCCAATACCCCCTTGATACGAGCCTCACGGCTCGATACCCCCGGTCGCGCACAATTGCGCGGTATAATGTATTTTTCCGGCGTACACGCCGCCGGAAAAACGATTTTAAACTGTTATAGCATTTTTGATTTTAAGTCTTGTGACAGTCTGGGAAGGCCTCCGCAGTGTACGATCTGCGGAGGCCTTCCGTTTTTGTGAGGATATGCAAGAAAACCTAAAATGGCGGTTCAATCGTTGTACTTCGCGTATTCTCTGCGGCTCAGCTCGTAAAGACATTCGGCAAACTTCTTGTTTGAAGTGCCGCCCTGGATAATCACGCCGCCGTCCTTCGCGATTTCCATGAACTTGGCTGCGGCGGCGCGTATTTCCGCGTCCGAGGCATCCTCGGAAAGCTCGGGCGCGGGGAGCGTCCAGATGAGCTTGTCTCCGTAGGTCGCCTTGAGCTTGAGCTTGTCGTTCAGCTCCTGCCCGCCCCAGGAGTCCATCCCGGCCTCGATCATAACCTGGACAAAGGGCTCCACAAACCCGCAGCAGTGGAAGTCGAAGTATATGCCGCGCTTATGGCAGGATTCGACCACTCGCTTTATGTAGGGCAGGATCATTTCCCGCAGAGTCTCGATTTTAAAGAAGGGGGCGCGCTGGGAGCCCCAGTCGTCGTGGAAGTTGAGAGCGCCAATGTCAAAATACTTTTTCAGGCATTCGATTTCCTGATCGTAAATCTCGCAAAGCCTGTTGAAGAGCCTGTGCACGCCTTCCTGCTGCTCCTCGTCCACGAGAGCTATCGCAGCCGCCTCAAAGTCGAGGAAGGAAATGAGGCGCTCAAAAAATCCGCAGGTTATGTTGCCGAGGGCCATGCGCGTCGGATCCTTCTTTGCCTTCATGCTTTCGGAGCAGCCCGCCCAGTCCCAGGAGAGCACATCCACTTCCTTAACATACTTCTCCCACTCGTTTATGTCCGGTACGGTGGGGTTGCCGGGCTTGACGATGGAGCCTCTGACAACGGGAACATAGGTCCATTCGATACCGAACATATCGCGTCCGCCCTCAGGCGCGCGCGAAGCTATGTCGGGCATGCACTGGGGTCTGATATAGTTTAATTCGCCGCAGAGCCCGGGAACCCAGTAAGGCATTTTCTTCTGGTAAAGAAGCTCCATGTTGCGCCTCGGAGTCACGGGACCCGCAAATTTCTGGAATGTTGTGCCGAATATGCCGGGAACGGTTACCGCGTTTTTTATTTCATCTTGATGAAAATCAGGTCTGCTCACTGTATATTCCCCCATTAATGAATTGTGTTTATTTCCATTAATGAGTATATTAAATATGTCGGCATCATTCAATAGAGTATTTAGGGTTGTTTTGTAAAATGTTATTATTTTTCGTTTTACACAGTGTTTTTTTAATGTTTAGTCTTCAAACCTTATCAAGAAGATGACCGTAGCCCTCCTTTTCCATGTCTTCCTTGGGGACAAAGCGGAGAGCGGCGCTGTTTATGCAGTAGCGCAGCCCGCCCCTGTCGAGGGGACCGTCCTCAAAGACGTGCCCCAGATGCGAGTCGCCCTTTCTGCTCCTGACCTCCGTTCTTATCATAGAGTAGGAGCTATCCTCTCTTTCGCACAGGGCGTCGGGTGATAAAGGCTTTGAAAAGCTAGGCCAGCCGCAGGAGGAAAGGAACTTGTCCCTGGAAGAAAAGAGGGGCTCTCCGGTTATTATGTCAACATAGATGCCGTCCGCAAAGTGATCCCAGTATTCGTTCTCAAAGGGAGGCTCGGTCGCGTTCCTCTGAGTCACGTCAAACTGAAGCTTTGTCAGAACTCTTTTGAGGAGCTCGGCTTCGGGACTTGGAAAATCCGAAGGCTCCGGGATCGCTTCGGCGGCTTTTTTGATTTTCTGGATGCCTATGTGGCAGTATCCGCCAGGATTCCTGTCAAGGTAATTTTGGTGATATTCCTCGGCGGGGAAAAAGTTCATAAGCGGCGCCACCTCCACCGCAACGGGCTTATCAAGCCCGCTCTGAAGCCTTTCTACCGCCTCTGATATGCTCTGCAAATCCGCGTCATCCGTATAATATATTCCCGTTCTGTACTGAACGCCGATGTCCCAGCCCTGGCGGTTCAGAGAGGTCGGGTCGATGGCCTCAAAATAAAGTCTCAAAAGGAATTTAAGTGGAAGTACGTTTTCGTTGTACTCGACTTTAACGGCCTCGGCATGACCGGTATTATTGTAGCAGACGTCCTCGTAGCTGGGATTTTCAGTTCTGCCGTTTGCGTATCCCACGAGGGTGGACCTTACGCCGCGTATCATTTTGATATATTTTTCGAGACCCCAGAAACAACCGCCGGCAAGATATATTTCAGCCATAGCATCACCTCGTATACTTTTTAGACAGTTTATTAATTATTATACGGTTTAAGGCGGAAAAATAAAAGAATTATTATCAAAACAGGAACCCTGTTTTCTCAGAGTTCCTGTAAGATGGTTCCATTATAAGGACTTATCTGCTCTTGCCTGACTGGATTTTAAAATAGTCTTCAAAGCTGTATATTTTTCCGGTTTCAGGTTTGGAGGCGGCCTTTTCCGATGCGTCTTCTGTCATCAGCATGTCGAGCCTCATTTTTGCATTCATGGAGGAGCTTGAAATACCATAATTCACTTCAAAATAATTACCGGGCTTCATAACGGAAGATACCTCGACGACAGCGCCCGATACGACGGTTTTCTGCTTAAGATTGTACGAAAGGACCTTCTCCCCGATTATCGTAATTGAAAAGCTGTACTCATTGGCAATACCGTTTTCGTTCGTTTTATAAGATGTGGTATAAGTATTGCCCTCCTTTGCAAAGGATTCGTCGCTGTAACAGACGTTAAGCTGTTTGAACAGAGCCAGCGCTTTTGAGAGGGAAGCCTTGCTGTAAAGCTTCTGCGAGCAAAGAAGCTCTCTTATGTAATCCTCGAAGCTGTCGTTAAAAACGATGAAATTATAGCCCGGCAGTACGCTGGAGAAAGGCACAGAGATCCAGGCGCTGCTTTCCATTCCGGAACTCTCGAATAAATAGGGAGACTGAATGTAGGCGCAGCGCTCGGAATAATTCAAAATACATTTCAGCTCAATGTCCTTCAGCTTGGCAAGGTCTTTTGCGCTTTCGTCGCTTCCGGTATTCATGGCCTCAAGCAGGGAGCTGAAATCATATTTCAGATTCATATTCAAAGCGTCCTTGCTCGAAGTGCCGGTGTAGCTTGCGGATACTTTTAGGGGATCTGCCGCTTCGGAGGAGACGGACATATCGCATGTTCCGCTCAGCCTGTATGATACCTTTTCGGACCTGCCGATTTTTATGTATTTGTCCATGACGGTGTAGTGCGCGCCGCTGCTCCTGATTAATCCTTCTGCGTCCAATATCAGAACCGTCTGCTCAGAATGGCTCCAGCCAACGCAGCAGCCCATGGCCGACGCCGCTTCACGGACGGGTACCATCATCTGCTCCCCCTTAATGTAGGGCGCATTGCTCAATTTGACCGAAGAGACTCCGCCCTTGCCGCTTATCGTCAGGGTATCCGAGCCTGCCTTGAATTCAAGAGCCGTATCGTAACGCGAACACCTTGCGGAATGAGTCGCCTCGTCATATGCGGTATTCGCGCCAAGCGCCTCAAAAAAGCTGTCCAGCGGGACAAACACACTGTCGTTATACCATTCAGGCTTTGCATTTCCGAAGTCAACAGGCTTTTCTCCGACCATTACGCCGATTTCCGACGGCAGGTTTTCCGCGTCGGCCGGGTAGTCCGCAAGCGCTCCGGTATCTATGCCAACCGTTTCCGTGCCAGCCTGCAAAGGCTGTGTCGCCGCGAGCGAGCCGGTGACGCACATCGCCAGCATAAGCGCGGCGGTAACGCAGGACAGCAGGATTTTGCTTAATCTTCTCACTATAATACCTCCAGAGTTTTGAAATAAGGACAGTATAATCAAAATGTAAGGATGTGTAAAGAGTTAATACGCTACTTCTTTTGCAAAATATTCCTATGTACCGGTTGGCTGAAGAGAGAAATTTCTGAAACAAAAAATTCTCCCGGCTATGGAAAAATGGTTTATTTTGTTTTATAATGAAGCTATATGATCTGCTAAATTTACATAATCTTCATGCAAATCCGAAAATATCTTATAAAATTATTCTAGTTTCTTTTCTGTGCGGAAATCTGCTCGATATCCGGCGCATAAAGACAGAAAGGCGGGGTTTTGTGAAAAAAAGGGCGGCAGCATTGTTTCTGTGCTTTACGCTTGTATTCTCCTTTGGTATGCAGGCTTTTGCCGTGACATACAGCGACCTTGAAGGGCACTGGGCTCAGAAGTACATAGAGGATCTGGTGGCAAAGGGGTTAATGTCGGGATATGACGACGGGACGATAAGACCCGAAAACAACATTACGGTCTGCGAAACGCTTGCTTTGCTCTCAAGATTCTACACTCTGGATACCGTTCAGAACGAGCTGATACAATCCGACTACAAGGATTTCGTGAGCACAAACGTGCCGTCGTCAATTTCGTGGGCATATGACGAAATAGCCGTATGCCTTGCCGCGGGGATTATCACCCAGAGCGAAATAAAGAGTATTGATCTTACGAGGACCATACAGAAGGAAGTCCTCGCCATGTTCCTCGTGCGGGCGATGAAGATGGAAAAAACGGCTTCGACGCTGAAGGATACGGCCCTGAGCTTTGCCGACGCAGGCAAGATAGGCGATTCATACAAGACGCATGTTGCCCTGCTGGTGTCCCTCGGAATAGTTAACGGCGACACAAGCAACAACTTCAACCCGCAGTCGAGCGTGACAAGGGCCATAGTCGCAAAAATGGTATCCGTTTCCCTGGAGTACCTCCAGAAAAACGGCGTCGCTCTGACAATAGACTCCTATGTGGGTATTTCGAGGCAGGAGGGCATTATAGACTCTGTCAGCGGCAGGGTGATTTCATTAGCCGGCTTCGACGGGCTTGCGAAGATTATAACTATTCCTGCTGAAGCGGCAGTAACTGTCAACGGAGCGTCAAAGGCCCTAAGCTCGGATTACACGGGCTGCTATGTCAGGCTGACCAGCAGCGGTGGAAACGTAATAAAAGCCGAGATAGAAAGCTATTCGTCCGTCAAGTGGATTCAGGGAACGCTCACCGGTTCGTCGTTTTCCACCGAGGTGAGCACGATTTATATTACCGATAAATCGGGAGCGGAGAACAGCTATACCGTATCAGGGTCGGCTGCGATTACTCAAAACGGCTCCGACGCGACGGTCTCGTCCCTTACCAAGGGCTTCTTCCTGACCGCGAGGTACGAAAACAATACGGTGACAAAGATCGTATCATCCTCCGGAGACGCGAGCATAAGCGGAACCGTGTCGCAGCTTAGCTTCGGAACAACGATAGTGCTGCATGTTACGGACGACAGCGGGACGAAGTACGGTTTTTCGTTCAGCATCTCGAATGTCCCCGAAATAACCCGGGGCAGCAAGACGATAACGATAGACCGCATTCTGGTGGGCGATACGGTCAAGCTCGCGGTAAAGAACTGCGCCGTTACCGCAATATCCATGGCGGACAACGGCGTCACCGTAACCGGAGAGCTCACTTCAATTGTGAATACCGTTTCCGGGACAAGCTGGACTATTAAGAAGTCCGACGGAACCACCACGACCTATGTTCTGGATGAAACTGTCACGGCTATGAGCGGTACCACTAAAATCAAGATCTCCGACATCAAGGTCGGCGACACCGTTTCCGTTCTGGTCTACGGAATCACAATATCCGAGGTAACCCTGAAGAGCGCCGCCGTCACCTCCGGCAACCAGATCTCGGGTTCGGTGCTGCTTATCAGCAACACGGACAATACGATCACCGTACTCACGACCTCCGGAAAGCTCATATACATAAGCGCCTCGTCCCTGCGCTGGATAATATACGCCTCCACGGGCAGCAGCATCAGCCTTTCGGCGCTGCCCGTAGGGAGCCAGATTGTCGCCTACGGCGAATACAGCGGTTCCTCAAACTTCACCGCAAAGGTAATGATCATAACAGGCTGAACCCTGCGTATGGTGCAAACGCCTTCCGGCAATCCGTATTTTAAGCAAAGCCGCTTTCGGGCAAGCCCGTCGGCGGCCTTTGTTTTGCGGCGGCAAAAAACGCTCTTCCAATCGGGCGCGCTTTTGATATAATATTGCCGAGATTCAGCCGCGGGCATAAAGGAGGAAGGAGCTTGCCTCTCATAACCGTTTCAAGGCAGATGTGCAGCTTCGGCGACGAAATCGCCGAGGCGCTCTCCCGCAAGCTGGGCTGGGAGCTGATATCAAGAAACGATCTGTTTTCCCGCTTCCCCGGCATCGCGCCAAATCCTTATGACCTCAGGATGCTGTCGGAGAGCGCCAAGTATTATTTGAACCGGAACGGCTCCGGCGGGACCTTTCTGGAGAGCCTGACGCGCGAGCTTGAAAGGCATCTCGAGTCAAACCCGGCCGTCCTCGTGGGCTTCGGCTCCCAGGTGATCTTCGCGGGGAGAAGGGACGCCGTCCATGTGAGGATAATAGCGCCGAAGGATGCGAGGATCCTGAGGGCGAGGAGACAGCACCATGTTCCCGCCGAGGCAGCCGCAAAAATAATCGAAACCGCCGATAGAAAGCACCGGAGGTTTGTTTCCACGGTATTCGATACCGATTTATCCGACCCGAACCTGTACGACCTTGTCCTAAACACCGCGCTGCTTTCGGTTGACGAGTGCGTGGCATCGGTTCTCGCGCTTTACAGGGAACGCGAGCTGAAAAACCGCCTGGAGCCTGCGGCGTTCCAGGAGGAAAGCGCCGAAAGGCTGCCGGAGCGTCCGGTTTTCAAAAACCAGTCCGAGGAGGAGTTCGCGGGTATCCTGGACATGTATCAGATCGACTGGAAGTACGAGCCGAAAACCTTCCCGATAGAGTGGGACGCGGAAGGCAACGTTACCATGGCGTTCAGCCCGGACTTTTATCTCACGAAGTTTGATACTTACATCGAGCTTACCACGATGAATCAGAAGTACGTCACTCAGAAGAACAGAAAAATAAACAGGCTGAGGGAGCTGTATCCCGGAACAAACATTAAAATCGTCTACAAAAAGGATTTCTATTCCCTGATAGAACGGCTGAGACCGGAATGAGGAGTGAAAAATGGACATTCAAAGCTTCAAAAGGGTGCTCATAAGCGAGGAGGAGCTTAAAAAACGCATAACAGAGCTCGGGAGACAGATAACCGAAGACTATTCCGGCAGTGAGCTTGTCCTCATCGGCGTTATGAAGGGCTCGATGTTCTTCTTGACAGACCTTGCGCGGGCTATTGACCTCCCCCTTATCATGGACTTCGTTTCGATAGGCATTTATGCCAATTCCACGCGCAAAACGGGGGTCGTGAGAATAAACAAGGACCTTGACTACGACGTTTCCGGAAAGCACGTGCTCGTTATTGAGGATATCGTACGCTCGGGGCTGACCACCGGATATCTTATGCAGAACCTTGAAACGAGGGGCGCCGCCAGCCTCAGGATATGCACGCTTCTGATAAGCCCCTCAGAGCAGCTCATAAATATTCCCGTCGCCTACTCGGGCTTCGAGGTGTCAAAAGCCAGAGTGGTGGGCTACGGCCTCGACTGCGACGAAAAGTTCAGGAACCTGCCCTTTATTGCCGAAATGAAGGACGGAGCCAATTAGCGCAGTCCTTACGCACACCCTGTACGACAAAGACAAAATAGGAGGAGCAGGTTTTATGAAGTGTCCGATTTGCGGCGGAGAAATGCATAAAGGAGGTCTTGTTGCGGGAGGCATCAATGTCGCTTGGCTTCCGGAGGAGCAGCTTGAAGAAGAAAGCCCCCTGGGCGTATATGTGGACTGTAAGAGCCTGAAGGGAGAAAGAAACCATTTGCTAAAGCAAATGAAGATTCCAAATGCTTATTTCTGCGAAAAATGCGATAAGGTTACAGGCCTTTTTGACGTGGCAGGAAGAGATGACTCACTATTTAAAAACATAAAGACTCTGTTTTCTCGTCGATCAAAGAGCTGAGACGGGGCCGCAAAGCCCCGTCTCAGAAGTATAATAAGCCCCAGCGAACCTACCTCAAACACATCTCTTACCGGCGACCCTTTTTCTACAAAAGCTTCTAAACCTGGTTTCCAAACGCCTATTCCCCTGAAAGCACTTTCGTACTCGACATTGAAATATTGATTATTCCACCTGATCCGCGGGCGCTCCGCTTTTCGCCTTGCTCACCCGCACTCCTGCTTTCCGTTTTTAGCGGCGGTCTTCCGATCCGATTAGTATTTCGATTAAGTATTCCCTGGAGCTTGATTAAAGTATATTTTACAAAAAATCAAAACGCAACGCCAAAAAACGGGCTTTTTTCGGGGCCTAGCTCTTCAGGACAAGAGATTACTTCCGTTTTTGACTGTTTGCTGAGTTTTATATTTTTATTTTATTTTCATATAAGAAAACAGATACAGGGGACAGGCAAGATACAAAACAGGAGGCCATTATGAACATTATCCTTGTAGGGATGCCGGGGGCCGGGAAAAGCACTGTCGGAGTGCTTGTGGCGAAGGCTTTGGGCATGGATTTTATCGACACAGACATTCTTATCCAGCAGCGCGAGGGAAGGCTGCTGCAGGAAATAATAGACGACGATGGAATTGAGACCTTTCTTAAAATGGAGGAAAAAGCCCTGCTAAGTCTTAAGTGCCGCAACTCGGTCATAGCGACGGGCGGAAGCGCAGTATACTCCGACAAGGCCATGCGCGCGCTAAGAAAGGACGGAGTCTGTGTTTATTTGCGTCTTGGTTATGACGAAATCGAAAGGAGACTGAAAAACATAAGGACGCGGGGAATCGTGATAAAAGGGGGGCAGACGCTGAAGGACGTCTACGACGAAAGACTGCCGCTATACCTGAAATACTCCGATGTCGAGGCGGATTGCTCCGGCTTGGACGTTGAGCAAAGCGTGGGCCTGATACTTGCGGCGGTGAGTGAGAAAAAATGATAAAGCAACTTCCTCGGTTCTTGTCGAAATATAAAAGCTGATTGGAAACAATTCCAAAAAGTATAATTATCTTGCTGTGTTTGAGAAATAACGTTAAATAAATACATTTTTGGACGATAAAAATTAATAGCAAGACATACTTAAATATTCTTTTTGGATGTGAAAAGCTGTGAAAAAAGTATCGGAAAATGAAATAATAAACGCCTTTGATATGCTGATACCTTACCTCAAAATCTTCTTTGACAACGAGGCGTCGTTTGCCGTGACGGACAGGGAAAAGTTTCTGCACAACGTGAGAAACGACGGGACCGGAGAAACATATAACAACACTCCGCTTTCGCCTACCGGCGCCGCCACGAGAGCCATCAAGCAGGGGCAGCCCGTGATCGATTATTTCCCTTCGATGGCTCTGAAGTCGTACAGCGTCCCGATAAAGGGTGAAAACGGAGAGGTAGAGGGCTGCATCATCGTGGGCAAAAGCCTTAAGAGGCGCGAGGAGCTCCAGGAGCTTTCCAAAAGCCTTTCGTCGGCGCTTCAGCAGATTTCCGAGGTCGCAAACGATTTCTCAGCAAAGCTCCAGAGCGTAGTGGCCATGAATGCGGAAACGTCTAAAAAAATCGAAGAGGCCCACAGCAACGTCAGCAGCACTGATAAGATTTTCAAATTCATAAATCAGGTGACCTCGCAGACCGATCTGCTTGGAATCAACGCCTCGATTGAGGCCACGAGAGCGGGAGCAGAGGGAAGGGGATTTAAGGTCATAGCCCAGGAAATCAGGAAGCTCTCTGAAACCAGCAGAGAATCTGTGGACAAGATATATACGATGCTGAACGAGATAAACAAATCCGTCGACGAGATATGCTCGACAACGGAAAAAACTCAGGAAATCACGGAGGGCTTTTCAACCGCCTTTGCGGACATAGCTTCTTCCGTTGAGAAGCTGAGCGAAAATGCGAAAAAGCTCGAGATAATGGCTGACAAGGTGTAAAAGAATGCGTTTTCGTCCATAAGAAAATAGTAAAGCGACATATCTGTCAATTCGGCGGCGCTGAGCTCGAAGCTCTCAGCGCCGCCGCTTGTTATATGTGCAAACGCAAAAGAATTGTATGCAATTTTATGAAAAGTGCCGATATTGCGTTTTACGGCTAAACAAAATACGTTTAATGACGATACAAATATATGAATAATGGATATCAGACAGTATGGGCAGCAAAACAGACGGCCGGAGTATTAAGGATAATCAGGTTGAATATGATGGGAGTAAGAATATGGAGATTATTTCGAATAACGAGGTATTAAATGCGTTCAATCTTGTAATACCTTACCTTCAGGTGTTTTTCGATAACGAAGCGTCGATAGCGATAACGGATACGGAAGTTTACCTGAAAAACATCGGCTGCCCTTCGTTTACGCTGAGAAGCGACCCGGGCGACCCGATACCGAGCGGAGGGGGAGCTTACAAGGCGATAAGGGAAGGCCGGACGGTGATAAGCAACATCCCGAAGGAGCTTTACGGTGCTGCGATAAAATCGTATGCGATACCGGTAAAAAACGATTCCGGGAAGGTGGAGGGCTGTCTCTGCGTTGCGAAAAGCCTGCAGAAGAGGGATGAGCTTCTGGAGCTATCCAAGACGCTTTCCGCTGCGCTGAAAAACATATCGGAAGTCGCGAACAACTTTGCGGTTAAGCTCCAGACCGTCGTCGAAATGAACAAGGAAACCGCAAAAAAGGTCAGCGAGGCACAGAACAACGTCAGCAGCACGGATAAGATTTTCAGCTTTATAAACGATGTAACCTCGCAGACGGACCTGCTCGGCATCAACGCCTCGATAGAAGCGACTAGAGCTGGAGCGGAGGGCAGGGGCTTCAAGATCATCGCGCAGGAAATCAGGAAGCTTTCAGAAACCAGCAGGGAGTCGGTTGACAAGATATATACGATGCTCAACGCAATAAACAAGTCCGTCGAAGACATCTACACGACAACGGCCATGACACAGGAGATCACGGCCACGTTTTCAACCGCCTTTTCAGATATCGCGGCTTCCGTAGAAAAGCTGAGCGCAAACGCGCAGAAGCTTGAAGCCATGGCGGACAGAATCTGAACAAGAGCAAATAAAAAAACAAGCCGAGGGGCGGAATACACCAAAGAAAAAATGTAAATGGGAGCGGAGGACTTTGGAGATTGTATCGGAAAACGAAGTGATCAATGCGTTCAACCTTTTGGTTCCATATCTGCGCGAGCTGTTTGACAACGAAGTTTCTGTGGCCGTTACGGACACAGAAAAGTTCCTGATAAATGTCAGAGCTGACGGAAAAAGCTACAGCGGCACCGCCATACCCGCAAAAGGCGGTATAGCAAAGGCGATAAGCGAGGGCCGTAACGTAATAAGCTACATTCCCAAAGAGATGTTCGGAGATGCAATGAAGTCTTACAGTCTGCCCATTAAAGGCAAATCCGGCAAGGTGGAGGGTTGCATCTGCATAGGGAAGAGCTTAAAAAAGCGCGAGGACTTACTCGAGCTTTTGAGGGAGCTTTCGGCCGCTATCAGCGAAATCATGGGCATTTCAGGTGAATTTTCCGAAAAGCTCAATTCGGTCGTGGAGATGAACAGGGAAACGGCCAAAAAAATAGAGGAAGCGCAAAGCAACGCGAACAGCACCGATAAGATATTCAATTTCATTCATCAGGTTTCGTCTCAGACGGATCTTCTCGGCATCAACGCAGCGATAGAGGCCGCAAGGTCGGAGTCCGTGGGCAAGGGCTTTAACGTCATTGCTCAGGAGATAAGGCAGCTTTCCGAAACCAGCAGGGAATCGGTGGATAAGATCAGCATGATGCTTAGCACAATAAACAAATCCATCGACGATATATGCAATTCGACGCAGAAGACTCAGGGAATTACCGAAACCTTTACAACGGCTTTTTCCGAAATAACCGAATCTGTCGAAAAGCTCAATGCCAGCGCAAAGATTCTGGAAGCGATGGCGGACAAAGTATAAAATAATAATACAGGATGCGATAGAATTATGATTAAAATTTCCGATAACGAGGTGCTGAACGCTTTCAACCTCCTTATACCATACCTTAAAGAAATGTTTGACAACGAGGCGTCCTTTGCTGTAACCGATACGGAAAAATTCCTTAGCAACGTCAGAAACGACGGACAGGACTATACGGGCACCCCCATATCCCCAACGGGAGGCGTTTCCCGCGCCATAAAGGAAGACCGCCCCGTCATCGACTACTTTCCCAGCGCCGCACTGAAGTCCTACAGCGTTCCGGTTAAAGGAAAATCGGGCAAGGTGGAGGGCTGCATTGTCATAGGGAAGAGCCTCAAGAGACGCGAAGAGCTGCTTGAGCTTTCGCGCAGCCTTTCAGCGGCGATTAAGGACATATCCGGAGTATCGGACGAGTTTTCCTCGAAGCTCCAAACCGTCGTTGACATGAACAACGAAACCTCGCAGAAGATCGACGAGGCCAAGAGAAACGTCAGCGGTACGGACAAGATATTCAATTTTATAAACCAGGTCTCGTCCCAGACGGACCTTCTCGGTATCAACGCCGCGATAGAGGCTACGAGATCGGAGTCCGTGGGCAAGGGCTTTAACGTTATAGCTCAGGAGATTAGACAGCTGTCTGAAACCAGCAGGGAATCGGTGGACAAGATATATACGATGCTTAACGCAATAAACAAATCCGTCGACGAGATATATCTGACCAACGAAAAAACGCAAGGCATAACGGCAAGCTTCTCGACGGCGTTTGCCGAAATCACGGAATCTGTGGAAAAGCTGAGCGAAACCGCGCATCTTCTTGAGACGATGGGCGACAGAGTGTGACGTACGTTAGCTCTTGCCATTAAAACACATATGTGGTAGAATACGCACAAATAATATGTGCGAAGCTGAAAACACTGCCCGGTTGGTAGTCCGGGCGCGGTGAAAGCCGTCAGTAACCTGCCTCCTTGGTTGTCCGTTCTTCGCCAGAAAAGCAAGGGGGCATTTGTCATGCAAAAAATCGAGTGCAGATTGACGGTTTTCTTCAGCGACCCTTTTTGGACCGGCGTCTTCGAAAGGGTTTGTGACGGTAAGCTGACGACCTCAAAGGTGGTTTTCGGAGCGGAGCCCGGGGACAATGAGGTATACGAATACTTTATCGGCAACTGGCACAGGCTTCATTTCGGCCCTCCCATACCCGCGAGGAAGTCGTCCGAGATAAAAATAAACCCCAAAAGAATGCAGCGCACGGTAAAGAGGGAGCTGGATAATAAGGGGGTCGGCACAAAATCACAGCAGGCTCTTAAACTCCTTCACGAAGAGGGCAAGACCGCACGGATTGAAAATGCACGCCGGCAGAAGGCGGCGGATGAAAAACTCAAATTCGAGCTTAAACAGCGGAAGAAGAAGGAAAAGCACAGGGGGCATTAAAGCCTCGCTGTGCTTTTTCGGCAGTTTAAGAGCGATTTTACAGTTTTGCCTCCGAGCCTCACGCTTGGATAAGGTTTTTTTCCGCCCACTTGTCGAATACCCGCAGATCCTCATCGCTTTGGAAGTAATGCTTTCCGTGCTTGTAGATATCCACCTTTGCGTTAAATTTCAGTCCGAATTCCGAGATTTCCTTCATGCTGGTCACGTTGTCTTCGGAGCCGTAAAGAATACTTATCGGGCTTTTCCAGGGGCAGGGCACAGGGTTGTTTTTAGCAAAACAGAAATAATCCCAGTCCAAGTACGCGCCCTCGGGAAGCTCGACGCGCCTGTCAACCTGAAGGCGCTCCTCGCTGACTCCGAAATAATCCATCATATTGCGGATAAGGCGCTCCATATTCACGAGCGGAGAAAGAAACAGACACTTCTTGAAGCTAAAATTTTGATAGGCCAAAAGAGAGAAGTATGCGCCCATGCTGCAGGCAAACAGATATATTTCGGGCGCGAGCGTTTTGGCGTAGCCATAAACCGAAAGCAGATCGCTGATGCAGTTTTGCGGGATGCAGGGATAGGCGGGGTTTGTGCGCTCTCCGTGCATTGGAAGATCAAAGCTGAGCGCCTGAAAGCCGGTCCTTACCGCCTGACGGGCCATCATTGAAATAACAGTGTCCTCTTTGTTGGACAGATTCCCGTGAACTTCAATAATCAGCTTATCACGGGGATATCCCCATAGCACCGCAGGGATCGCTTCGCTTCCGTTTTTAATATAAAAATGCTTCTGTTCCACTGTTTTCGTCTCCGCAATTAATAATAAATGATAAAAAGCCAAAACCGGATACAATTATGTCATGCGCAAAGCAAATTTACAAGCCCCCGCGCAGATTATTTATATTTTTTCAAAAAATCTTTTGCGGGGGGTCTTGAAAAAGACAGTCAATGGCATATAATTTTGCTGACCGAACAAGTCAAACCGAAACGGTCAGGATCAAGGCCGACGGAAGACGAAGAAGGAGCTGATACGGTTGAATGAAAAATTTCTGGAATTGCCGGAGGAAAAGCGACGGATGATAATAAACGCCGGGCTCAGGGTGTTTTCACGGAATGAGTATAAAAAAGCGTCTACGGAGGAGGTGGCTGAGCTCGCGGGAATCTCAAAGGGATTGCTTTTTTATTACTTTCATAACAAAAAGGAGTTTTTCCTCTACCTTTTTGACTATGTATGCGAACTCATTTCAGGCACCGTAACAGACCCGGGCTACGAGGGTATAAGCGACTTCTTTGAGCTTTGCCGCTATGCAGCGGCAAAAAAGTACGAAATCATAAGCCGCCATCCTCAGATTTTCGATTTTACCGTAAGGGCGCTGCTGTCACGCGGAGAGGTCTATTCGGAAGAGCTTGCCGCAAAGATGGAGAAAATGACGGAAAACCTCTCCATGGAAAAGTTTTTCAGGCGGGTCGATTATTCAAAATTCAGGCGGGACGTCGATCCCGGAGAAATCGTACAGATGCTCACATGGCTAATTGAGGGCTATCTGCTGGAACGGCAGAGGTACGGACTGACGCTTGATTTTGACGATATCATGGGAAAATACGACAGATGGTTCAATATGCTGAGGCAAATTTCATACAGGGAGGAATATCTGTGAGCGCGGTGATAGAAACAAAAAAGCTGACTAAGTTCTACGGGAAATCCAGGGGCATAGTCGACGTGGACCTCTCGGTAAACGAGGGTGAAATCTTCGGCTTTATAGGACCAAACGGAGCGGGCAAATCGACCGCCATAAGGACGCTTCTCGGGCTCATATTCAAAACAAGCGGCGAGGCGCGCATCTTCGGCATGGACTGCGAAAGGGAAAACGAAAGGATACTACAAAATGTCGGCTACCTCCCGAGCGAGGTTTTCTATTATGACAGGATGAAGGCGATAGAGCTGCTCAACTACTCTGCAAGCTTTTACAATAAGGACTGCTCCAAACGCATAAAGGAGCTTTCCGCGGCGCTCGAGCTCGACCTTAACAAAAGGGTGGAGGACATGAGCCTCGGCAATAAGAAGAAGGTCGGCATAGTCCAGGGACTGCTGCACTCGCCGCGCCTCATTATCCTCGACGAGCCGACGAGCGGGCTGGACCCTCTCATGCAAAAGACCTTCTTCGAGCTCATCAGACGCGAAAACGCTCGGGGAGCGACCGTGCTGTTTTCCTCCCATATCCTGAGCGAGGTGCAGCGCATATGCGACAGGGTCGCCATAATAAAGGATGGACGCATACTCGAAACAAAGAGGATAAGCGAGCTTCAGGAAAACACATATAAGAAGGTGAGCTTCACGGTGAAGCCGGAAGCGAATGTTAACGATTTTTCCGTTCCGGGCGGCAGCAAAATTGAAATATCCGGACGCAGCGTGAGCTTCATATACAAGGGCGACTGCAATCTGCTGCTCTCGAAAATAGGAAAGCATCCCATCCTGAACGTAGATATCACCGAGCCGTCTCTGGAGGAAATATTCATGCACTATTACGAGGACGGGGGGCGTAGGGAGTGAATATTCTGCGCTTTGAAATCAGAAACCAATTGAAAACGGCGGCCGTATGGACTGT
The DNA here is from genome assembly GCA_029268065.1 of Clostridiales bacterium. Classification (GTDB taxonomy): domain Bacteria; phylum Bacillota; class Clostridia; order Oscillospirales; family Oscillospiraceae; genus DUPK01. Next base: position 168,935 of record JAJUHC010000001.1, read on the forward strand.
CGCCTCGGTCCTGATAATCATTGTTTTCATGCGGGGCGTGTACCCTTTCTTTCTCGAGGGCTACGGCGAAATAAAAAAGATAATCGCGAGCTTTCCCAAGGAATTTGCCGGTGCCTTAGGGCTTGAGATGGCGGTTTTATTCAGCTTCGAGGGCTTCTACGGCTTCGGGTCATTCTACGTCTTTGTTTTCGGTGCGATAAGCGCGGCGTCGCTCGCTATCTCGGTATTCGCACGCGAAAAGCGGGCGAAGTGCCTGGATTTTATTCTTACAAAGCCGAGAAGCAGGCGGAACATTTTCGCTGTGAAGCTGCTATCCGTTCTGCTCGTTCTTGCCGCCGCCAATATTGTCTATATTGCCGTTTCGATGCTTGTTTACTCCCTGAACGGAGGAAAGGACGGCAGATTTTTCCTCGCCGCCTGCGCGCTGTTTTTCACACAGCTCATGTTTATGTCCGCGGGCGTTTTTGCTTCGGTTTTTATGAAAAGGATACGTTCGGTGTCGGGGACGGCGGCCGCGATCGGCTTCGGAGCTTTTGCGCTTACGGCGCTCTCAAACATTCTTGAGGACGTGTACCCCGATTACTTTTACGCGCCGCTCAAGTATTTTGATCCGTCAAAGCTGTTTATGAACGGTTCGTTCGGCGCAAAGTACGTGTTTTGCGCGCTTGTAATCATTACAGTAAGCCTTGGCGCTTCGTTCTTCAGATATACGAAGGGCGACGCGCAGAGCGTTTAGGGGGGTTAAAGGGTGAATATCATAAGGCGGGAACTTAAGGCGAACCTCAAGCCCTTCGTTTTCTGGACGATAGGACTTTTCATACTCTCCTTTGCCGGCATGACGAAATATCTCGGCATTGGGGCCGAGGGCGTCGATCTTAACGCGATAAGCGACCGTTTCCCGAGGGTGATTCTTGCCCTTATCGGCATGACGGACGCCGACACAAGAAAGCTCGCGGGTTTCTACGCCGTAATAGCATACTTCGCGACGGTCTGCGTCTCGCTCTACTCAATAAGCCTCGGCTTTAACGCAGCGGCAAGGGAGACGGTAGACAAAACCTACGAGTTTCTATTTACAAAGCCGAAAAAAAGGAGCCGCATACTTTCGGCAAAGCTCGGCGCCGCCCTCATATTCATTACGCTTTTTAACATCCTGAACTGCGTTTTTCCGCTTGCCGCCTCCTCGGTTTTGGGCTATAAAGAGAACATCATCCGCGAGGTGGCGCTTTTTTGCGCCGCCGCATATCTCGTCTCCCTGCTATTCTTTTCACTTTCGGTACTGCTTTCCGTCGTTGCAAGTAACGCCGAGAAGGGGGCGCGCAGAGGCAACGTTCTGTTCGTGTTCGCGTATATTATGGGTGTTGTCTGCGACACTTTTGAAAATCCGGGCGCATTACGCCTTTTTTCGCCGCTCAGGTACTTTACGTCCGCAGAGCTTTTAAGCGGCAGGTTCAGCGCCCCTTACTCGGCGCTCTGCGTTTTGCTGATTGCCGCATGTACCTTGCTTGCCTTCAGGTTTTTCGAAAGGAAAGACCTTACGGCAGTGTAGCATAATACAAACCGTGAGAAGGGGCTGTCTCAATTTTATTTTGGGACGGCCCCTTTTCTATTTGAAAATGACACAAAAAAACCACACTATTTCAATAGTTTTTCAATGATACCCGGCTATTATTGGACCGTAAACCCGAATTGCTGTAAGAACACATTCAAGGAGGTGTTTGAAATATGAAAAAGAAGAATTTGAGACTCCAGATAATAAGGCGCGCAATACAGATAATCGCATTCCTGCTGCTGCCGGGACTCTTCGCGGAAGCCTTTTCCGGAGTGAAGTCCTTATTTCTCGCCGCATTCAAAGGCGGAGCAATAGAAATATCGCAGATATTTCCCGCGCTTCTCCTGATTATAGCTTCTCTTCTGCTGGGAAGATTCTTTTGCGGCTGGCTCTGTGCCTTTGGGACACTGGGGGATATGCTCCATCTTCTCGGAAAAAAGCTCTTTAAAAGAAGATTCAAAGTGCCGGAAAGCCTCGACAGGGTCCTGAAATACTTCAAGTACGCGCTTCTGGCTTTTCTGGCATTCACCTGGCTTTTCGGAATCGAAGCCCTTTCCGAATGGAGCCCTTGGGACGCCTTCGGGGCTTTGGGAACGCTCCCGCCGGATCTCGCCTACGTTTTTTCGGCTTTCCTGCCCGGAACCGTGATACTTATTCTCATAATGCTCGGCTCCCTCTTTGTTGAGAGATTTTTCTGCCGCTACCTCTGCCCCATGGGAGCCGTTTTCAGCGCCGTATCTTTCTTTAAGACGGTAAAAATAGAAAAAGGCGGCGAGGAGTGCGGTAAATGCAGGGCCTGCACCGCAAGCTGCGCGATGGGAATACCCATGTACAGGCACTCAAGCGTCAGCTCCGGGGAGTGCATCGGCTGCATGAAGTGTGTAGCACCATGCCCGCGGGGGAATACGAGGCTTACGGCGTTTTCCAGAGGCTTGGCTCAGCTTTTCGCAGCCTACGCCGCGGTTTTCATGATTGGCCTCTACTATACGGGAGTATTCGGGATCGACGCTATGAAGGCAAACGCCAAACCCGAATATTACGTTTCCAGCAGCGCCTCGCCGGAAGCGGCGGACGCAAGCGCATCGCCTCTGGCATCTTCGCAGCCATCGTCACAGCCATCGTCACAGGCGGCGGCTCAGACGACCACGCAAACCACGTCTGCCTACAAGGACGGAACATACAGCGGTACGGGTACGGGTTATAAAAATCAAAAGACCACAGTCAAGGTTACCATTTCAAACGGAAAAATAACCGGCATCGATACCGTATCGACGGGAGACACGCCGCAGTATTACAGCAGAGCTTTCTCGACGATAGTTTCCAGCATAATCGCAAAGCAGAGCGCATCGGTGGATACCGTGAGCGGAGCGACATTCACAAGCAGGGGCATAATGAGCGCCGTATCGAACGCGCTTACTCAAGCCGGAAAATAAAACAGGGAGACACGCTTCAAGGGGGTATCCAATACCCCCTTGATACGAGCCTCACGGCTCGATACCCCCGGTCGCGATTCCCATGCGACCAGTCGCCCGGGAGCCCTTGTATTTATATTTGCGGTCGGCACGCACATGTCGCGCCGACCTGCGGCGCATTTGCGCCGTCCCGTCTGCGACGGGTCCCTGCGCGGGATAGTGTATTTTTCCGGCGTACACGCCGCCGGAAAAATAGTTTTATGTTACTTTTTCATTCTAGGATTTAGGTTCTTTGACAGCCTCTCCGGGACGCATATGCGTCCCGGATTTTTCATGTGCTTCTGCAAAAAAATTACCGAAAATTGCATTTTTTAGGTTGACAAATGTTTACCGATGGTCTATCATTAGGTTAACAACTGTTATCCTGAAAGGAGGAGATGGCCATGAGCAAAAATGTAAGCCTCTCGGACGGGGAGTGGAAGCTGATGAACCTTTTGTGGGAGCGCTCCCCGCGAACCATCGCCGATATGGTATCGGAGCTTAAAGACGACACCGGCTGGAGCAAAAACACGATATTCGTCATGCTCTCAAGGATGGAGGAGAAGGGCGCCGTCCGCTTCGAGGAAGGGTCGCGCGCACGCCAGTATTATCCCGCGATACAGAAAAGCGAAACTGCGGCAAAGGAAACCGAAAGCTTCCTGAAAAAGGTCTACGACGGGAGCCTGGGCCTGATGGTGGCGTCCATGGCGGGGCAGAAGGCTTTGCGAAAAGAGGACATCGAAGAGCTTTATGAAATACTGCGCAGGGCCGAAGAGGAGGCGTCGATGTGATAGAGTATATTGTTACATCTTCCGTACTTGCGGTGGTCATCATAGTCCTGAGGGCCGTTTTCCGCGGGAAAATCAGCCGCAGGCTGCAATACGCGCTGTGGGGTCTGGTGCTCCTGAGGCTGTTGCTTCCTTTTCCGCTTGTTAAAAGCTCAATAAGCGTGATGAACGCGGCGCATATTTCTCCGCTTTCGGCGCGTGAAGCAAAGACCGCGGACTATGCACCTCTGTCGGCGGCAGCTCCGGCGGCCGCCGGGAACGCACAAGCCTTTTTGGATGATACGGGCACCGTCGAGCCGATAAGCAAGGGCGGGGACGAAAGATCGGGTACGGATACGTTTTTCATCTGCTTTAAAACGGTCTGGCTTATAGGCTCCGTTTTCGGAGCTTTGTGGGTCGTGGCGACGAACCTCAGATTTTACTTGAGGCTTCGCAAAACGCGAATCAGGTATGAGACAAAAGAGACGGGCCTCGCGGTTTATCTCAGCTCCGCGATTGATTCTCCCTGTCTATTTGGGCTGCCCCGCCCCGCCGTATACCTGACGCCGAAGGCGGCTCAGAGCGGCGAAAAGCTGAAGCTGGTACTCGCTCACGAGCTTTGCCACTATCGCCACGGCGACCATGTCTGGTCGCTATTTCGCGGGCTTTGCCTCGCGGCGCATTGGTGGAACCCCCTTGTCTGGGCGTCGGCGATACTATCGAGGCTCGACGGGGAGATGGCCTGCGACGAGGCGGTCATAAGAAAAATAGGCGAGGGCGGCCGCCTTGAATACGGGCGCGCTCTTATAGACATGATAGCGGTGAAAAAGGCGCCGGTCGGGCTTATGTGTGCCGCCACCACCATGGCTTCAGGAAAACGAGGAATTGAATCGAGGCTTGATATGATAATAAAAAAACGGAAAACCTTTGTACCGGCGCTTATCGCCGTAATAGTTGCCGCGGCTCTCTCGGTGGGCTGCACCTTCACAAGCGCAAAAACAGACGCAGGAGAAAAAAAGGGAGGGCTTTCCCCGGAGGAGGCTCTGACAAGGCTCATATCCGGCATCTCCTTTTCCGATTCGCAGGTGAGCTTTACGATACCCGAGGGCTATGATGATCCGAAGGATTGGAATATCCATATCGCCGGAAGAATGGTCACGGGCGAATTTTCGCAGAGCGTGCATTTTTATGACGACGTGAACGAAGCAAAAGCCTGGGAGCGGGGAAAAACGTACACCATCGCTCTGAGCGATGACTATACCGAGCTTACGCTTACCGCCGTCCTGCCGTCCCAAAACGGCAGCGTCGAAAAAAGCGCGAGCCTGCTCCCCACAGTCAGCTACAACATAAGAAAGCTGGGGGCGGGCAGCGTGCTGTTGCCGTCGCCGGAAGGGACGAAGCTTTGCGAGGATATTATTGCAGACGCCATGGTGAAATCGGCGGCGTGGCCGGCGACCGACGTCGACGCGCTGGGCGAATGCTATCTCATTCAGCAAACGTACTCAAACGGAAAGAACATCGACTACTACGCTTACAAGCTGGACGGCCTTTCCTACCTGCAGTTCGGAACCGAGGGACAGCGCAGCCGCTTGAACGACGAGCTCTACGCGAGGTTCAAGGCTTACGCCGATTCGAAGCTCTCCGGCGGCAGCGCTCAGGAGCAGTTTGCGCGGGTATATATCGATAAAGTGGTCGAAAACTTCAAATCCAACGGTGTCGTCATAAAGGACAGCAAAATAACGAACCTCAAAATGGCGGGCCGTTTTGAGAACCTGGCGGACTACCCGATAGAGCTCTGGCTGCTTGAGTACCGCCTTCTGCCAGAGGACATGAGCAAGGTCATATTCGCAGGCGGCATGACAGAGGAAAACGGAACAATCACCGAATACGCCAGCATGGGGCAGCCTCTTCTGGTTATTTCGTATCCGAACGGCAATCCGACCTATCTCGGCAATACCTGGACGGGGAGCGTGAGCGAGGAAGGCGGCATGGAAAACGGTCTTAGGCTCTGGCTTGAAAGAGCAGGGCTCATAAAACCCGAAACCTATCCGGGCGATCACTACAATGTAAGCTTCAGGCTTTCGGACGGGAGGGAAGCAATTCTTATACTTTCGCAGCCGGCACGAAAGGGCTCCGCGGGCATCTGGTGCGTCGAGCGCTGGTACGATTCACACGGAAGCATGTATCTCGTGACGCCCGATGCTAAGGGCGAAGCCGCAAAATACTATGCTAAGCTTCAGAGCGAGTGCGACGGCGGCCACAGGCCGGGGCTTCTCGATCCCGGGCAGGCGGCGCTCGAATATATCACCGGAACAATGAGACAGCATGCCACGTTCGACAGCATAAGGGTTTCGGAAAAGTATTCCGGCATCGACACGGATGTTGTAATGTGGAGCATGTTCAATGAAATCTGCTCCTCGCCCGCGGTATCCTCAAATCCCGGCGATTATATCAAGGCTCATAAAAACAGCTATAACACTCTCGTAAGCGGCGGCGAAACCACGCTGCGCTACATCTGCTCCGAATTCCTGAAGGGCGGGCAGACGGGGCTTAACGGTCATATCATGCGCTCGGTGATGCTGGACATTCTCGGTGACGAGGCGCCGGAGCTGGGCGCCGTATCAACGGGTCAGGAATGGTTTGACAGGTGGAAGGACTGGGCGCTCAAAAACCGTTCCGAGCTTGAAAAGAGCAAGGCAAAATCGGCTTTGATTTTCGAGCTTATGAAGGATTCCTGAATGCATGACATAACCTGAACTTCAACAGATTTAACAGGGATTTTTCCCGGATTTGAGGACAAAGCGGGTTTAACATGTTATTCTTAGCTCAGATAGCACACAAAGCTTACAGATTCTCTACTTATTCCTCTCTTACATAGTCACGAAAAAGCGGAGCCGTCGGTTTGGCCGGCGGCTCCGCTTTTACTCTTTTTCTTCCAGCAGGCTTTGAACTCTCTCTATGTCGGCCTTGATGCCGTCGAGCTCGTTTTTGTATTTTGTGACGTAACGGCTTGAAAGATGCAGATTCTGCTGCCCCAGAATGATCATCCGCTCCTCCTCAACTTCCTCGAAGAGGTCCTTAAGCTCCTTAAGCTTTGCCTCAAGCTCGGCCCTGCTCAAATTTTCAAACTTGGCCATGCAGTCCTCCAAAATATAATATTTGCTATATTCTATCTCAAAACACGGCATGCGTCAACATGGCGTCATACGGCGGGTGAAAAACTATGTAAAGGCAGCAAACCGGACATGCGGCCGCCTCAATGCTTTTTCCCAATCATTATGGTATACAGAAGCCACGCGCTCAGTATCAGCGACGCGGTGTAGCCGAATACTCCGAGAAGAGGTATGCCGAGCAGCTTCGGCTTCATATCGGTAAGACATAAAAGACTGGAGCCGATGAGGATCGCGGCGTTGAGTATGCAGATTATGAGCCTGTTTACCATGGAATTAATCCTGGAAAGCGGTTCTTCCGAGCCGATAAGCTCTATATTCAGCTTCCCCTGTCCGCGCGAGGCGAGCCTCAGGGCTTCGGAGAGGTTTGTGGAAAGCTCGGCGGTTCTGCCGCCTATGCCCAGAAGAAGGGCCTTTGCCTTATCAAGCTCCTTAAATATGTCGAATTCGTCGATGAGCGTTTGTGAGGTCACATCGGTGAAAATGCTCACCACATTAGTTTCGGGATCGAGCCTGCTTATTACTCCCTCGATCGTAATTATGCCGCGGCTCAGCATCGCGATGCCGGGCGGCATGCTGAGACCGTTTGAGCGCGCGATGCCGATGAGATCTCGCATTACCTCGCTTATGTTTATGCTTCCGAGTTCCAGTGAGCCGTATCTTGAGAGCATGCCGTCCAGATCGTCGGTAAGGCGGCTGTGATTTATTTTGCCGGAATGCCTGCTTATGCCTAAAACGGCCGCTTTAAGGCCGTAAACGTCGCCCGCTGCAACCGCTATTATGGCCTTTTTGAAAAGCTCACGGTCGCGGGGGGAAAGAGTACCCGTCATCCCGAGATCGAGCCAGACGATTTTGCCGTCTTTCACCAGTATGTTTCCCGGATGGGGGTCCGCATGGAAAAAGCCGTCGTCCAAAACCTGCTTCACATATGAGGAGGCGAGCCTTCTCGCAAGCTCCCTTAGGTCGAAGCCGGCCTCGGTGAGAGCGAGGTTTTCGTCTATCCTGACGCCCTCTATTTTCTCCATGCACAGGACCCTTGAGGTGGTCAGCTCCCACTCCACACGGGGAAATTCAGCAAAATCAAGGTTGTTGAGCTCGTTGAATCTTTTTATGTGCTCGGCCTCGGCCAGAAAGTCCAATTCCTGCTTTGCGACGGACCACATCTCGTTCAGGACGCCCCCGAAATCTATTACGTCGCCGGTCCTGACGGCGATTTTCGCAACGGACGCCGCCTTGTGCATGAGCTTAATGTCCTGGTCCATGCGCTCGTATATTCCCGGGCGCTGAACCTTAAGCACGACGCTGCGCCCGTCCCTCAGAACGGCGGCGTGCGCCTGCGCTATCGAAGCGGAGCCGAGAGGGGTTTCGTCGATAAATCTGAAAATCTCAGTGTAGTCCCGTCCGTACTCGCGTTCCAGAACCTGTCTCACATCCTCAAAATCCATGGGTCGGACCGCGCTTCTCAAAAGCGCAAGCTCGCGGCAGTATTCGTCGGGCAGCATGTCTGGGCGCGAGGACATAAGCTGACCGAGCTTTACAAACGTCGGCCCGAGATCCTCAAGGATATGGCGCAGTTTTTCGGGCGTTAAACCGCGAATGAGGTTGTAACGCCCGAAAACTTCAATTATTTCTTTCAGCCTCTCGGCGGAGGAACCTTCCTTAGCCCTGCTCTCCCTTGTCGTCATTATCATCATCTTTCGTCAAGTTGTCGTAGAGTTCTTCTATCCTGCACTTTATGACCTCAAACTCATCCTTGCTGAGCTTTTCGATTTTGGACAGGATTTCCTCCGCCTCAGACTTGACCTCAACCTTGGCGTCATCGACCTTATCCTCCAGCTCCGAGAGCTTTGCCTTAAGATTTTCTATCTCTTCCTTCGTAAGCTTTTCCAGAGATTCCATGACCTTTTTCACGCTTTCGGATGCGGCGGCTTTTTTGCGCCTGAGCTCCTCGCTGAGCGCTTTGCCCTTTTCAATTGCCTCTTCGCCCTTCTTTGAAAGGATTTCAACGGCCTCCTCGCCCTTCTTGGAAAGCGTTTCGACGTACTGACCGCTGTTCTTTGCGAATTTCTCAGCTGCCTTTCCCACCGCGTCGGCAGTCACGGCGGCTATTCCAACGCCGGCATAGATAGCTTTTTTGAGCCCGTCGTTCAATTTGTTCTCAGACATTTTCAACTCTCCTTTAATATTCTATATTATTATTATGCGGAATTTATCTGTTAGCAACAAAAACTGCGAAAGAATCAATCATAAACGGTCTTCAGCTTGAAAATCATATCGTCGGCCTTCTGCTTCAGCATACAGCTCTGATAAGCGGTAAGCATGATAAACACAACTTCCTTGATTTTCGCCTTGTCACCCTCCTTTTTTTCCAGGCTCCTGATTATCTCCTCTCCCGCGGCCCTGTCATAAGCCTCAAGGTCGCCCGGCTTTGCGCCCTTCGTTTTGATTACGGAGTCGTTAAAGATTACAAGCAGCTCTTTTTCCGTGAGAGAGCCCTTTGAAAAGGAGCTCACGCAGTCGAGCAGGAGCTTTATGTCGTCAAGCTCGAGCACCCTGCGCAGGGAATTGAAAATCAGTATCCTCGCGACCTGGTTTTCGTCGTAGAACCTGCCCTTGCGCGGCGGATCGACATAGTTCCGCTTGACCCAGTTTTGTATTGTTTCCCTCGTCAGATTGTCGGCTATGTGCGTAATCTGAGAGAGCAGAAGGCCGGAGCCGAAGCCCAGAAAGGGGGAGAGAATATTGCCCACACCGCTGAAAATGGAGCCGATAAAGCCGCCTATCTTTATGTTCGTCCCCGGGATAGTAAACTTATTATCTTCCATTTGCGCCACCATCATACCTTTTATTCTTGGTTAACCATATCATAAGTTCATTTGACTGTCAATAATGGTTATCGATATTTTACAAATCGTACATAATTACCGAATAAGTGTGAAAACTTTGTGTTGTAAGCGAAGCACTTTTCCGCTATAATGGCCGCATAGGGATTGTATCATTCGGGCGTGCCGCTGCGCCTATTGCGCGCGCTCAAAATCAGGGCTTGCCGCCGGCCTGCGGAAGGCGGCGGAGCGGTATGCGGATCCGCCGAACCCGCCGATTGGGAAGGAACTCCGTATACGCGCGAGATAACCGGGGGGATATCTATGGTTATTTACTATTCAGGGACGGGCAACAGCCGCTATATTGCCGAGCTTCTGGCGGTGCGTCTGGGAGACGAGCTTGTCTGCGCGAACGATTATATAAAGGCCGAAAAAAGGGGAGAATTCTGCTCGGAGAAGCCCTACGTATTCGTCTTTCCCACCTACGCGTGGCGCGTTCCCCGCGTTTTTGAGGATTTCTACACACAGGGCGCCTTCACAGGCAACACAAAGGCCTATTTTGTCATGACCTGCGGCGACAGCATAGGCAGCGCGGGCTATTTTCTTGAAAAGCTCTGCCAGATGCAGCTCATGTCCTATATGGGGGTATACGAGGTGAGGATGCCCGAAAATTACGTCGCCCGCTTCAGGGTGCCGAGCAAGGAAGAGCAGGAGAAGATAATAGCGGCTGCGGAGAGAAAGATACCGATAATCTCAAAATACATAAGGGAGCAGGAGGATTTCCCGAAGCCGGACGGAAAGCAGGCGGCGGCTTTTACGACTCAGGTTATAACTCCGGTATTTTATCTTTTCGGGGTGAAGGACAAGGGCTTCCGTTCAACCGACAGATGCACCGGCTGCGGCGAGTGCGTGAGGCTCTGTCCGCTGAACAACATTACTTTGAAGGAAGGAAGACCGGCATACAGAGGCAACTGCACCCACTGCATGGCGTGCATTTCCGGCTGCCCGGCCGAAGCCATCGAGTATAAGAGGAGGACCGTCGGAAAACCCAGATATTATCTCAGAAAGACCGCTCTTCCGCAGTAAGGCGGGGACGGAGAAAAGCGGCATCGTGCGGCGCAGGTTTTGGGCGCGGTAAGATGCTTTCAGCGGAATTAAAGCCGAACGCCGGTGACTCTGCGTTCGGCTTTTTGAATGCGGGAGAGAGCTCCAAGGATATAAATATTAAAAATTGGTAAAATTTAAATTAACACTTGAAATATCGCTTCCAAAAGATGTATACTGTTCCAGCAGCTTGCAACGCAACCGCGAAAATGTAAAAAACAAGATAAAAAATCGGTTTTTAAGGGGGGCTGGAAATGATTAGGAAAGCTATTAAGGGAAAAAAAGGATATGAAATTCCTTGCCAGATCAATATAGGCGGGGATGAGAAGAGGGTTGTGCTGATATGCCATGGTTTCGGCGGAAGCAAGGATCTGAGAGCCGCCGCGGCTTTTTCGAGGCTGCCGGCCGAATACGGCATAGGCACCGTATGCTTTGACTTTCCGGCTCACGGAGAAAGCCCGGCGGACGCAAGAAAGCTCCGGGTCGAAAATTGCGTCAGCGACCTTGAGACCGTTGAGGAATACGCAAGAGCGCTTGTGCCCGAGGCGGAAATAGTGTATTTTGCCACCAGCTTCGGCGCTTACATAACCCTTGTTTACCTTACCGCAAACGTAAAAATGGGCTGCAGGGCTTTTCTCAGAAGCGCGGCGCTTAATATGCCGGAGGTGCTGAAGCGTAATTTTATGCCGGAGGGCGCAAGGCCGGATCGTGACGGGCTGATAGAACTCAGCGTGCCTGTCATAGGCACGGTAAAGGTAACGCCGGAATTCGTCGGAGAGCTTGAAAAATACGACGTGTTCAAGCTCTGGCGTCCCGGAACCGCGTCGCTTGCCATGATTCACGGAAGCGCCGACGATGTGTGCGACATCTCCAGCGCGCGGCGCTTTGCCGAGCTGACGGGGGCGTCCCTCATCGAGATCGAGGGAGCGGGGCACTTCGGGTACCCGGGCGGGATCGAGCGCGCGGTGATGGAAGCCGTGGCCTTCTTCCAGAGCGACACGCTGGAGGACTTGACGATTAGGAAAATCGACGAGTCTGAAGCAGGGGAGGCCCTCCGCGTCGTCTGGGAAATTTTCATGGAGCGTCTTGCGCCCAAATGCTCCATCGATACGGCGATATGCCTGAGAAGGCTTCTGGAGGAGGAGGCGTCGTCCGACAATATTGCGTTGTACGGGGCCTTCCACGAGGGCAGGCTGTTTGGAGCCGCGGTAATGAAGAAGGATCTCAGCCATATGTACCTTTTGCTCGTGAGAAGAAAATATGTCGGCTACGGAGTGACCCGCATGTTGCTCGATGCCGTTCTCAAGGATAGCTCAGCGGACAGGATAACGCTGAATGCAGTTCCGTTTTCAGCGGATATGTACCGCAGCCTCGGCTTCGTTTCAGCGGCGCATACCGCTCCCTGCGGCGGCTTAAAGCTCGTACCGATGCAATATATAATCCGCCGCGAATCCGGTTTGGCGACTGCCGGCAACAACATGAATCTGAGCTTTTGCTCATAGATATGATCATTGGGGACGGCGTGGCATGCCACGCCGTTCATGGTAAGAAAAGAATGATGGTTGTAAAAATTGAAAAGCGGGACATACCCTCGGTCATAAACGGAATTTGGGATATTTTTTTGAAGTACGAGGCGCGCAAAGCCAGCATAGAAGGCGTCATACAATTCCGAAAGCGTCTGAACAATGAGCTTTTCGCCGGGAATCTTGCCGTCTTTGGAGCTTTTGAAGCCGGTAAGCTGGTGGGAGGTGTCGTAACAAACAAAGACGGCAGCCGTGTCATTATTCTCGTTTCGGATAAGAAATGCGGCATTGAGAAGCTGGAGGATAAGTTGTTCGATGCCGTTCTCCGGGAAAGCTCCGGCGATACGATTACCGCCATTGCGGCGGAGTTTGCCGCTGATACCCTGAGAAAGCTGGGCTTTGAGACGTCTGGCAAGACAATAAACCCCTGCGGGATACCTCTGGTTCAAATGGTCTACCAAAAGAAACCGAAAAAGGAGCTGTGTTCCGCCCTGGGAGGTAAAACGGATGAAGTATGAGTGGCTCTGCAAATATCTCATGAGCAAGCGGGGGGCTGTGCGGGATTACAAGATTGAGTGGCAGTGGGAGAGGTATCTGGTCGCCGGCAGGATGTTTGCGGCAATCTGCACCCCGGACCCTAAGTACAAGCCTCACGACGGGCGCAGTATGGTCATACTCAAATGCGATCCGCTTCTAGCGGAGATTTTCAGAAAGGAGTATGCTGACGTTGTGCCCGGCTTCTACATGGATAAACGCAGCTGGAATTCGGTTTATCTGGACGGCGAGGTGCCGGACGAAACCCTGAAGGACATGTGCGACATGTCCTATAAGCTTGTTTTCGAGAAGCTGACAAAAAGGGAGCAAAGAGAAGTTTTGGCTGAAGGGCGGCAACAGGGTATAAGATAATGACGATACGCGATATGAAAGCCGAAGAGGCGGACGAAGTAAGCCGCATTTACGCGCTGAGCTGGAAGAAAGCGTACAGGGGCATAGTGCCGGACGCTTATCTGGACGGGCTGCCGGAACTGAGGTGGTCGGCCATTCTCTCGAAAGATTCTTCAAGATCGTTTGTCCTTCTTGAAGGAAGCGAATACATTGGAACCGCCTCCATAAACGTATACTGCGGCGAAGATGCCAAGGACTCGGGGGAGATCCGCTCCATATACTTAAAGCCGGAGTATATGGGAAAAGGTTATGGAAAGGCGCTTTTCGCCCATTGCTTAAGCAAGCTGTCGGAATCCGGCTGCAGCGGGGCTTTTCTATGGACGTTTGAAGGGAATTTGAGGGCAAGGGCGTTTTATGAAGGCTTTGGATTCACGCCGGACGGACAGAAAAAGCATATTGGGATCGGCGGTGAAGGTATTGCCGCAATCAGGTATGTTTGTCGATTTGGAGAGGATTGTTTGAAGAATGCTGGTAAGGATACTTGAAGAACACGAAGTACCGGAGGCGCTGGCTCTGGTCTGGGAGGTCTTCTCCGAGTTTGAAGCGCCGGAATACAGCGAAGAAGGCGTTCTGAGCTTCAGGCAGACCTTATTCAGCGAAGAGTTTAAGCAAATAATTGTCATGTACGGCGCTTTTGAAGGGGATAAGCTCGTCGGAGTCGCGGCGACAAGAAACAGGGGCACGCATATTGCGCTTTTTTTTGTCCTTCCCCAGTATCACAGGCATGGCATAGGCCGCGCCATGTTCGAAACCATGCTCAGAGACAGCCCATCAGATACGATTACCGTCAACTCCTCGCCCTACGCCGAAAAGATATACAGGTGCCTCGGTTTTGAAGCCTTATCAAAGGAACAGAACGTGAACGGCGTGAGGTTTATCCCTATGGAGCATAAAGAGGGAGCCGCACCTTAATGCAGGACTGAAATTCAGGAGACGTACCGACTCTCACCGGAATGCCGGCGCAGGAAACGGGCATCAAGCGGATGGTTCGATATTATGGCAAGCTTGCATCCCTGCCATTGCGGGCAGGACGGTGCGAAGATACGGCATGCGGAGCAAAGAACTTGATTAATGCCGATAAAAAAGGTTCAAGCGCCATTGCCCCGAGGCTTTCGCCCCGGGGCAGTAGATTTTGGCTTGTGATTGTTTGACAATGATAGTATAATCAAATATATAATGTTCTTACGGAGGATTTACAGTGAAGCTTTGGTTTGCAGTTTTTTTGGGTCTTGTTCAGGGAATCACGGAGTTCCTGCCCGTTTCGAGCTCCGGACACCTTGCGATATTTCAAAATGTGTTCGGCATGACGAACATTGAAAAAAATCATATGCTGTTTGACGTGCTCCTGCATATGGGGACGCTTGTTTCGGTCTGTATAGTGTACCGCAAAGACATAGCGGATATTATTCGGGCGCTCGCGGGGCTTTTCAGAAAAACGGACAGACAAAGCGGAGAAAAGGCGAAATCTCGCCCGGCGGCAAGGCTCATTGTCCTGCTGATAGTCGCGACGCTTCCTCTTTTTGCCGCTGTGCTTTTGAAGAGCTACGTCGAAAAGCTTTTTGAAAACACCATATTTGTCGGCATGGCGCTCATTGTCACGGGACTTCTCCTTTTCGCCTCGGACAGGGCGACGCGAGGCCAAAAAAACGAGAAAAACGCAACAATGACGAACGCGCTCTTCGTAGGTATTATGCAGGCCTTCGCAATAGTTCCCGGGCTTTCACGTTCGGGCTCAACGATAACCGCAGGCCTTTTTCAGGGCTTTGACCGGGAGTTTGCGGTTAAATTCTCCTTCCTCATGTCCATACCCGCTATTTTGGGGGCAAACGTGCTGAGCCTTTTTGACGCTTTCTCAGAGGGGGTAAACACGTCGCTGCTGCCGATTTACCTTGCGGGTGTCGCCGCCGCCGCCATATCCGGCTACTTCGCGATAAAGCTCGTAAGGTACATAGCAAAAAAGGACAGGTTCGGCGGCTTCGCATACTACTGCTGGGCGGTTGGGATTCTTACGATCGTGCTTACGATTATAATATAGCTCTCAGGGAGTGTATCGAATGGCGCAAAGGAAAAAACAGGCTTCGAAGAAAAAGACCGCGGCAAAACAGACGGCGAGCGGAAAAAACCCGAGGCTCACCGGAGCCGTCGTTTGCCTTTTTCTCGGAATATGTTCGGTTTTCGGGTATTTCAGCAGCGAGGCTCTGTTTATAAAGTTTATGAGGACCATGGGGACAAGCCTTTTCGGCTGGGGATTCGTCATACTGCCCCTATGCCTATTCGGCTCCGCTTATCTGCTCGCCTTCAGCGGGGAGCGCCCCGTGAAGCTGCGTGTAACGAGCGCTATGCTGCTTGTGCCGGCGCTCGGCATCCTTACCCACCTTTCCCTCTGCAAAATAGACTATGAGCTTGGCGGAAGCATTATAAAGCAGCTGTTTTTTGACGGCGCTGCGCTTGAAAGCGGCGGCGTCATAAGCGGCTTTCTGGCCGTGCTGCTCATAAAGCTGCTCGGAGTAGTATGCAGCATGATAATAATCGCGGCCCTGGTTGTCATACTCTCCATGGCCGCCCTGCGGATAACCCCCGCAAGCCTGACGGAGCTGCGGAGAGCGAGGCTTGAAAGACTTGAGAGCCGCAAAGAGGAGGAGCCCGAGCCGGAGTATGCGGAAGAGGCGCCGAAAAGGCATCCGGAGCCGAAAATCTCATATGTGGACTCAGGGGATCCGTACGGTGCGATAAAAAAGGCGATCGATATCCCCGTGGACGACCCGCCGCTGATTCCAGAAAAGAAAAAGACATCGCTTCTGTTTAACAAAATGCCCGGAGCTAAGCCGCCGGACAAGGCTTTTTCCGCCGAAATCGAAGCGAAGCCACCCGAAGCTCCGCCAGCCGAGCCGCCTAAGCCGAAAAAGGAAGAGATTAAGGCCGAAGAAAGCGCCGTTGCGAAGACCATAGAGCAGAACCTCTCAAAAGCCGAGAACGAATACATATTCCCGCCGGCGGAGCTGCTTACCGAGGTCAAGCGCGTGGCGGCAAACACGGGCGAGAGCGAAATGAAGGCGAACGCGCTGCGCCTTGAGGCGACGATGCGCAACTTCGGTATAAACGCAAAGATTTCAAGCATAACGAGGGGGCCCACAGTAACCCGCTACGAGGTTGAGCTTGAGCAGGGGGTGCGCCTCAACAAGCTCACGAACCTGGCGGACGATATAGCGCTCTCGCTGGGCGCTTCGGGAGTCCGTATAGCGCCTATCCCGGACAAGATATCCATAGTCGGAATAGAGGTTCCGAACAAGCTCGTCAGTACGGTTTTCATACGCGAGCTCATTGAATCACCCGAATTCAAAAACGCCGCCTCTAAGGTCACCTTCGCGCTAGGCAAGGATATCGGCGGCAAGTGCATAGTCGGGAACATCGAAAAGCTGCCGCACATGCTGATCGCGGGCACAACGGGAAGCGGAAAATCCGTGTGCATGAACTCGCTCATAATAAGCCTTTTATACAAGGCGAGGCCGGATGAGGTCCGCTTTATAATGATAGACCCGAAAATGATAGAGCTCGGCGTGTATAACGGTATTCCTCACCTCCTGATTCCGGTTGTTACGGATCCCAAAAAGGCGGCGGGCGCGCTCCAGTGGGCCGTTACGGAGATGATGAAGCGTTACAGGCTTTTCTCGGAGCTGGGAGTAAAGAATATAACTACATATAACGCCGCCTGTGAAAAGGATCCCGAAAGGCAGAAGCTCCCCCAGATCGTAATACTTATAGACGAGCTTGCAGACCTCATGATAGCGGCGGCTAAGGAGGTCGAGGAATCCATCTGCCGCATAGCGCAAATGGCGAGAGCTGCCGGAATGCATCTCATCATCGCGACACAGAGGCCGTCCGCCGACGTCATTACGGGACTTATGAAGGCGAACATTCCGTCCAGAATTGCTTTTGCCGTCGCATCTCAGCTTGAAAGCCGCATAATTATGGATACTCCGGGTGCGGAGAAGCTGGTCGGCAGAGGCGATATGCTCTATTTCCCCCTGGGCGCCGGAAAGCCCCTGCGCATACAGGGTACGCTGATCGGCGAGGAGGAGGTCGAGTCGGTTGTCGAATTCGTCAAGAAGAGCGGCACGCCGCAGTATTCGGACGAGATAATAAATCATATTGAGAAGGCCGCCGAGGACAAGAAGGGCGGAGCGCAGGAAAGCGCTGCGGAGGCTCCGGCCGACGATGCCGACGAGCTTCTGCCGGCCGCCATAGATATAATTCTCGAATCGGGGCAGGCCTCGGTTTCCATGCTCCAGCGCAGGCTGAAGCTTGGATACTCGAGGGCCGCAAGGCTTGTGGATCAGATGGAGGAGCGCGGCATAGTCGGGCCCTTTGAGGGCTCCAAGCCGAGGCAGCTCCTGATAACAAAGGCCCAGTGGAGGGAGATGCAGCTTATAAACGGCACCGCCCCTGCGGACAGCTTTCTGCCGGACGACGAAGAGGAAGAATTCCCAATCAACGAAGAGCAGTGACCCGTTGCGGACGGGACGGCGTAAACGCGCCGCAGGTCGGCGCAGCGTGTGCGTGGGCGCGCGGACACGATGAAGCGGGCGGGACAGATGTTCATAAAAGCATATTATGAGAACGGGGCTGAGCCGAAAATCGGTACCGCCCCGTTGTATATATTAAGTTGAAACTACCCTCGATTTTGTGATAAAGTATCAGTAAAAGCACAGCAGTGGGTTAAGGGGGCGTCGGCGCTGAACTATCGAAGCATTGAAGCCGTAGTAACGGTAGCAAAGTACATGAGCTTTTCAGAAGCGGCCTATGAACTTAATTACTCAACCTCCGCAATTTCAAAGCAGGTGGCGTCGCTCGAAAAGGCTTTGAACTGCAAAATCTTTGAGCGCAACACAAAATCCTCCGTCAAGCTGACTAAAAAGGGGCAGAGGATGCTGCCTTATATACAAAATGCATACACCGCTCTCAATGTTCTTGTGGAAAATTGCTATGAGCCGGACGGCGATGCTCATATTACGATATCCTATGTAAACGCGCGTTCCGGAAGGTATCTCAAGCCCTTTCTCGTGAGTTATTACAAGGCTTACCCTGAGGTGGACATATCCGTCAAGGTTTTGCCAGACGAGGAGATGTGGAAGAAGCTTAGACAGGGCGAAACAGACCTCGTTTTCAGGGTTTTGCCCGGCGACATCGCCGAATATGAAAGCCCCAACAATTCCTACGATACAAGGGGCGTGATGATAATACCGGTTGAAAGCTTCGATTTTAAGATAGCCATGAGGGAAGGGCATCCGCTCAGCGGCAGGGAGTGTGTGAAAATCGAGGAGCTCATAAACTATCAGATACTGCACATCAGATTCGGTGATTCCTTTATGGGAAGGATTAACTACGACGCCTTCGCGAAGCTCTTTAAGGACAAGGGACTCGAGCCGCGCATAAAGCTGGTAAACGACGACAGCGATTTGCTGATACTCGACCTGGTGGAGGGGAGCGACGCGGTGGCGCCCGTTCTCGACTCCCGCGCTGCGGAGTCGAGGAAAATAATAGTGAAGCCGCTTGAAGGGACGCCGTATAAAATGACGGTATGCCTGCTTTGTATCAAGGACAGCGTTACTCCCTTGGTGAGGCAGTTCATTGAATTCATTACCGGCAGAAAGCTGATGATATAGGGTGTAATCGCAGGCTCCGGCGACCGGACCTGACGTTTGAAGAGGCGTTTTTACAGACCAACGGCCCCCACGTTCCGTGAGGGCCGTCATTTCGTTGTGGTTTTACTGTGAGACAGCCGATTTGGCCTTCTCGACGAGCGCCGCGAAAGCGGCGGAGTCGTTTATTGCCATCTCGGAGAGCATCTTGCGGTTGATATCGATGTTAGCGACCTTAAGTCCGTGCATGAAGCGCGAATAATTCATGCCGAGCGGCTTGACGGCTGCGCTGATTCTCGTTATCCAGAGCTGGCGGAAATCCCTTTTCTTTCTCTTGCGTCCCACATAAGCGTAGGTAAGGGACTTCATCATCGCCTGATTGGCCATTTTATAATGCTTGGACTTCGCTCCCCAGTATCCGCTTGCGAGGCCAAGTATCTTTTTTCTTCTTTTGCGCGTCATCATAGCGCCTTTAACTCTTGCCATGGTTGTAGCCTCCTATATTTGAGTGTAACTTCTTATTTGTAGGGAATAAGGCGCTTAATCGTCGCCTCGTTCGTCGGGTCAGCGTAAGTTCCCTTGCGGAGTCCTCTCTTGCGCTTGGGGGTTTTGCCGTGTCCGTTGAGAAGGTGTGATTTATAAGCGTGTGAACGTTTCACGCGGCCGCTCTTGGTGAGACTGAATCTTTTCTTGGCGCCGCTGTGGGTCTTGATTTTGGGCATGGTGCGTCTCCTTCCGTATTGTGTATATAAATGATCGACTATTTAGCGTTTTTAGGCGACAGGAACATGGTCATATGCCTTCCGTCGAGCTTCGGGTCCTTGTCGACGGTGGCAATTTCCTCGCACTGTTTGGCAAAACGCGTGAGAAGATCCTGACCTATGTTGGTATGAGTCATCTCTCTGCCGCGGAAACGTACCGTAACCTTCAAACGATCGCCTTCCTTCAGGAATTTCTGACCGTTTTTAAGCTTTATGTTGAAGTCGTTGATACCTATGCCCGGAGACATGCGGATTTCCTTGACCTCCACGATACGCTGATTCTTCTTTGCCTCTTTTTCACGCTTTGACTGCTCAAAGCAATACTTCCCGTAGTCCATTATCTTACAGACAGGGGGATTAGCCGTCGGTGCGATTTTTACCAAATCAAGATTGTGATTCAGCGAGATATTCAGAGCTTCTGCGGATGAAACGATACCGAGCTGAGCGCCGTCCGGTCCGACAAGACGTACTTCCTTATCCGTGATTTCCTCGTTGATTTGATGCTCCATGTTGCTGATCGAAAACACCTCCAATTAATTTGCGGGCAAAGCCCGATGATTCGGCGCGGAAGGCTTCCGCCGCCGTAAATTAAAAAGCGCGGCTGCAAAGGCACCCGCGCATAACACACAGACATACGGAGACCAAAGAGTCTCCTCTGCGAAATGTTGACCCGCGCGCACAACATGGCGGGGTGAGGTCGGGGGATGCCGCACCTTCTTTATTTTAACAGATTGATTCTAGCAGTAAAAAACTGAAAAGTCAATATAAATTTGATTTATTGTTTATATTGTCTGCGTTATTTGGGAAAACTAGCGTTAAAAGAACTGGGGGAGTTGAGCTGTGTGCCTGGTTTTCTCAAATATCCGGCTATTTATATGACAGGCGGCATCGGTTATGTCGTACTCGAGCTTATTTTCCGGGGACATACGCACTGGAGCATGCTGCTTATCGGCGGGGCGTGCTTTTGCGCGATTTACAGGATAAGCGAGCTGCCGCTGAAAAGAAACTGGGAAAAGTGGCTGCTCGGATCGCTCGCGATCACCGCTATCGAGTTCGTTGGGGGAGTAATAGTGAACATATGGCTGGGATGGAATGTCTGGAGCTATTCGCAGCGTTTTATGAACCTTTTAGGCCAGGTCTGCCCGCTTTTTACGCTTATCTGGTTTCTGCTCTGCATTCCCGCTATGGCCCTCTGCGGAGCCATAAGAAGCTTTATTGAGAAAGCCCGTCCCTTTCCGCAAGAGCAACAAGACGGCTAGTACCGAGGCGCTCCGCGCCGAGCCGGATAAAATCCTCCGCATCCTCAAAGCTGGCTATGCCTCCGGCAGCTTTTATCCTAATGTGAGGCGCGCAGTGTTTGCGCATGAGCGCGATGTCTTCGCGCGTTGCCCCGCCCTTTTCAAACCCGGTCGAAGTCTTGATGAAATCCGCTCCGGACTCGGAAACGAGCCTGCAGAGCGTAATTTTTTCCTCCTCCGTCAAAAGGCAGGTTTCAATTATCACCTTGAGTATCCTTGCTTCGCAGATATTTTTTATCGCGTCAATTTCCCCGGTTATCCCCTCGTAATACCCATCTTTGAGCATCGAAAGATTTACCACCATATCAAGCTCGTTCGCACCGTTCATTACGGCATCCCTTGTCTCTTCACATTTCGCCAGAGTGGTGGAATAGCCGTTCGGAAAGCCTATGACCGTACATATATTGAGCTTTTCGCCGCCGTATTTCCTTGCGGCGGACACGAAATGAGGCGGCAGGCACACCGAGGCCGTTTTATACCTTTCGGCCTGGTCGCAGAGCAGTCTCATGTCGCGGGAGTCCATGCTCCGCTTTAAAAGCGTGTGGTCGCACATTTTGAGAATCTCGGCCTTTGTCATCGGCATGAGCCTTCCTTCCGTAATAGAATGAGCGCATTGAAAAGAGATTTGAGAACGTGTTGCCGGCTCGTCGGAGCCGGCAACACATACCTTTACTACTTCGCGGTGATTTTTTTGAGCTGAGGCACCAATTTTGCCGAGATAAGAGGGATCATCGCCACATGAAGCGGTATCAGAATCGCAACCTGGATGATTCTTGACGGAATGAGCACCGCTAATTTCACGCGGAAGAAGAAGTGGATGAGGAAGGTGTTCGCGGCAAGGGAGAACACAAGAGACACCACCGTGCCGGTAACGAAGGCGAGGGTTATTTCCGAAAGAGCGCTGCGGCCGGTTTCCGAGAGGCGCAGCTTTTTCCCGAGCCAGTCGCCGAAGGAGCGGAGAGCGCCGCTGACAGGCAGGGTGGGGTAAAGGAAGAGGCCGTATGTGAGGCCGGAAAGGAAGGCGGTGACGGTGAAAGCCGGATTGAACGCGCCGGCAGGGAACATAAGCGTGCCGACGACATCCGCGATCGCCGCTATCACGCCGGTATAGAAGGGACCGAAGTATACCGCCGAAACGATGATTGGGACAAAGCCGAAGCCTATTTTAACAAGCAAGGTGTTGATTGCGAGCACACGGGTCAAAACAACCGTGAGCGCTATCAGAATAGCAGAAATAGCCAACTTTTTCGTGGCGATCAAAATGTATTCCTCCCAAAAAATGATCTGACCTCGCCCACCTGATAGAGGGAACCGAAAACGCAGATAACCTCGTCGCGGGGCGTAGCCGCAATTGCCTGCTGCAGAGCCGAATTGATGTCTGCAAACGGATAAACGGGGACATTGCCGAGCTTTTTGATTTCCGACGCAAGCCTGTCGGCCGAAAGCGCTCGGTAGCTGGGGGGAGAGACCGCGTAAAAGCTTTTCGCGATGGGCATCACGATCTTCATACTGCTTGCGTAATCCTTATCCGCGAGGACGCCCGCCACAAAATTGACCTTCTGGCCGGGGAACAGCAGACTGAGGCTTTCAACAAGAGCCGAGGCTCCCTGGGGGTTGTGGGCTCCATCCACAATAACCACCGGGTCGCGCTGCAGGAGCTCGAGCCTTCCAGGCCAGTGCGCCGAATAAAGGCCCTCTCTCAGGCTTTTTTCCGTAATGTTGTAGCCCTTATCGGCCAGCGCCTCCGCTGTGACCACCGCCGTGACCGCGTTTCTCACCTGGTAAAGTCCGAGAAGGGAAGTTTTAAGATTCTCGTACTTACCGAAGCTGAAATCTATACCGTCAAGTGAAATGGAATTTACCTTTGCTTTTGAGGAATCTGCAAAACGAAGGGCGGCGCCCCTCTCTCGGCAAACCGAGGAAATCACCTGCTCGACGCCTTCGCTCTGGGAGTAAAGCACGACGCTTCCGTGCGGCTTTATTATTCCCGCCTTCTCATAGGCTATCAGCTCAAGCGTATCGCCAAGAATTTCCGTGTGATCCAGTCCGATGTTGGTGATTACGGAGACTTCGGACTCGTCGATGGCGTTCGTAGCGTCAAGGCGGCCGCCAAGACCGACCTCAAGCACCACGATATCGCATTTTTGACGTTTGAAGTGGATAAAGCCCAGAGAGGTTATCAGTTCGAAAATAGTCGGACGGCGAAAACCCCTCGCCTCGACGCGAGCGGACGCCTCCGCTATTTCCTCGGTGATGGACGCAAGCTCATCGTTGGGTATCTGGACCCCGTCAACCTGTATGCGCTCGTTGAACTGCTGGACGTAAGGCGAGGTGTAAAGACCGGTCCTGTACCCAGACGCGCGCAGTATGGAGCTTATAAAGGCGGAAGTAGAGCCCTTGCCGTTCGTGCCGGCAATGTGCACATACTTCATTCCTCTTTGCGGATTGCCCAGCTCCTCCAGAAGGCATTCCATAATGCCTCTGTCGAGCATTGTGCTGAAATTCTCCGTTCCGAGAAGGAAGTCCAGAGCCTCCTGATAGTTCAAAAAAATTCCTCCTTTTGCCAACACAAAAGGAGGAAATCTCTTTTCCCTATTCGTGCCAGCGGATGCGAAGCTGGATCACAAACGGAAAAAACCGTTTTTCGTCCGGATGGCCACTTCCCATCCCCCGGCACTTAATGCCCAGCCTCTACTCTGACTATGCTGATATGATTCTAGCACATAAATTGCCTAAGTCAAGGTAATATTAAGCTGATTTTTCGCCATATTTAGCAAAATATTGCGCTCATTATCCCGAGGACATTCTATAACATGCTCAAGCAGCTTCGAAAGCGCCTCTCCCACCTGAACGCCGCGCATGCCGAGAATTTCCAGGTCGGCGCCGCCGATTTCAAGCTGCTTTAAGCTCCAGCACTCGCCGCTTGAAATCACCTTTTCGAGAAGACGGCTGAAATCCTCACCGAAGGAAGCTCCCGCCGCAAGCGATACAGCCTCCCCGCCGTAGCCGGCGAGAAGCCGCTTGACGCTTTTTTCGTCTGCGGGCGGACCGGATTTGAGGATCGCCGCCGCCGATTTCACCAGCGAAACAGTCCTAGCCGGGAACCTGAGCTCCTTCAAAAAAGCCTCCGGAGAGGTAATCAGGCCTCTTTTTTCAAGCAGGAAGCAAAACGCGCAAAGGCGCGTGCTTTCGTCGCCGCAAAGCCCCGAAAGACCGTCTAGATTTATGGGCGCAGGCTTCAGGCAGGCGTTCATTAGCCCGTATTCAATAACGCTTTCAAGCGTTTCGGGGCTTCCGGAGATGAGGATCTTTCGCAGCTCGTCGCGAACCCTCTCAGGCGAAAGAGCCGAAGCCAGAGGCGCGCATTCCTTAAGGGCGGCAAGCGTTCCAGGCTCGATTTCAAAGCCCAGGGCGGCCTTGAAGCGCAGGGCGCGCAGCATTCGGAGGGCGTCCTCGCTGAAACGCAGCTTCGGATCTCCCACGCAGCGTACAAGACCGAGCTCAAGGTCGGTTACGCCGCCGAAATAGTCTATGACCCTGCCCTCCTCTGTCATCGCCATTGCATTTACGGTAAAGTCGCGCCTTGAAAGATCCTGCTTCAGCTCCGATACGAAGCGGACCTCGTCTGGGTGCCTGAAATCGGAATAGGCGGACTCCTTTCTGAAGGTCGTGACCTCGGCTCCGACGCCTTCGGAAAGCACCGTCACGGTACCGTGCCTCACGCCTGTTTCGAGGACCCTGTCAAAGAGCGGAATAACCTCTCTGGGAAGCGCAGAGGTGGCTATGTCCCAGTCAAGAGGAGATCTTCCGAGCAGGAGATCGCGCACAGGACCGCCGACTATATAGGCCTCATAGCCCGCTCTCTTAAGGCGCGATAGGATCCGGAGCACATATTCGGGAATATCGTATTTTTTCATACAGCACCCCGTGTAACGGTCATATTATTTCAAAATAGGAATATTCTATTATGATGCCCTTGTATTATAGCTTTTACAGTATTATAATATCTTGACAAAACAATAGCAACTCGGTTTTGTCGGTTGGGAGACAATAATGACGGCATATGATTTTGACAAATACGCGATTCCGGGCAAACGCGCCCATCTTGTGGGCATAGGGGGCGTATCCATGTCACCGCTTGCCGAAGTCCTTCACGGCATGGGTATAAGGGTGACGGGTTCCGATATAAATGAAGGCGATGCGGTAAGGCGCCTACGCTCGCTCGGAGTGGACGTTAAAATAGGACACAGCGCCTCAAACGCTGAGGGCGCCGATTTCATAGTAAGGACGGCGGCGGTGCACGACGATAATCCGGAAATAGCGGCGGCCAGGGCGATGGGAATACCGGTATTTGAGAGGACGCAGGCCTGGGGCGCCATGATGCGCGGCTACAAAAACGCAATATGCGTATCGGGCACGCACGGAAAGACAACTACCACATCCATGATAACGCATATTTTCACAATGGCGGATAAGGATCCGACGGTCATGATAGGCGGGACACTGCCGCTGCTTAATTCGGGTTACAGGGTAGGAAACGGCGATACGATAGTGATGGAAGCCTGCGAATACTATAATTCCTTCCTGAGCTTTTTTCCTACGGTGGCGGTGATACTGAACATAGACGCGGACCATCTGGACTTCTTCAAAGACATTGATGATATAAAAAG
Source organism: Clostridiales bacterium (assembly GCA_029268065.1). Taxonomy (GTDB): domain Bacteria; phylum Bacillota; class Clostridia; order Oscillospirales; family Oscillospiraceae; genus DUPK01. Next base: position 194,634 of record JAJUHC010000001.1, read on the forward strand.
CTCCTTTTGCAGCTTTGCGGCGCTTGTCCCGCCGGGCGGTTTTATAGTCGCGAACGCGGATGACAAAAATACGATGGAGGCTCTTGAAAGGCTCGGAAGGGAGATTCTGACCTTCGGCTTTTCTGAGAACGCTGCGGTCAGAGGCGAAAACATCATAATGACAGAAGCCGGCAGCGAGTTTGATGTGGTTTTTAAGAACAGGCTCTACGCGCATGTCCGGCTGAAGGTCCCGGGGATGCACAACGTCTCCAACGCCCTCGCGGCATCCGCGGCGGCGGCGGCGCTGAAAGTGCCGCCGGAGGCGGTGGAGAAGGGGCTTTACGGCTTCACCGGCGCCGGAAGAAGGTTTGAATACAAGGGCGAATATCGTGGCGCAAGGGTGTACGACGATTATGCCCATCACCCGAGAGAGCTGCGCGCCCTTCTAGAAATGGCGACAAATCTCGGCTATAACCGGGTCATATGCGCCTTTCAGCCGCATACCTATTCCCGCACGAAGGCGCTCTTTGACGATTTCGTTCGGGAGCTGAAGCTCGCCGACAAGGTGTACCTTGCGGAAATATACGCCGCGCGCGAGGACAACGACGTGGGGATATATTCAAGGGACCTTGCGGAGAAAATCGAGGGCGCGGTCTGCTGCGAAAGCTTCGAGGAGCTGGAACGGCGGCTCAGAGAGACGGCGCGCAAGGGCGATCTGATCCTGACCGTAGGAGCGGGGGACATATACAAGGTCGGGGAGGCGCTTGTAAGAAACTGAATAGCAGAACGCGCCGGATATTTATTCCGGCGCGTCAGACTGTCAAAAGACCTGAATCCTGTAACGAAAAAGTAACATAAAACTTTTTTTCCGGCGGCGTGCACGCCGGAAAAATACATTATCCCGCGCAATTGTGCGCGACCGGGGGTATCGCGGCTTCAGCCGCGAATCCAGGGGGTATTGGATACCCCCCTGGAAGCGTGTCGAAAGACTTTTTCGACACGCTCACGCGGACGCGACCTTTCGGGACGCGTCCGCGTTTGATGCTTTGAAATAAGGACGGGGGATTATCCGAATACCGCAAGCAGGAAGCCCGCCGCTACGGCGCTGCCGATGACGCCTGCCACGTTCGGCCCCATGGCGTGCATGAGCAGATAGTTCGATGGATTCGCGCGCTGCCCTTCGATCTGCGAGACGCGGGCCGCCATAGGTACAGCGGACACTCCGGCGGAGCCGATGAGGGGATTTATTTTCCCGCCCGAAATTTTGTACATGACCTTTCCGAATATTATGCCTCCGACGGTGGAGAAGGCAAAGGCCAGGAGTCCGAGGACGATTATCCTTATAGTACCCCATGTAAGGAATCTGTCATATGTAGTCGTGGCGCCCACCGAGAGGCTGAGGAAGATTACGACAATGTTCATGAGAGCATTCTGCGCGGTGTCAGAGAGCCTATCCACGACTCCGCACTCGCGCATGAGGTTTCCGAGCATGAGGCAGCCTATAAGGGGTGCCGTCGAGGGCAGAAGAAGAATTACAAAGACCGCGACAACGATAGGGAACACGATCTTTTCCGTCTTGGATACCTCGCGGAGCTGGTCCATCTTGCACTCGCGCTCTTCCTTCGTGGTGAGAGCGCGCATTATAGGCGGCTGAATGAGCGGTATGAGCGCCATGTAAGAATACGCGGCTATCGCTATCGCACCGAGCAGATGCGGAGCGAGCCTTGCAGTGAGGTAAATTGCGGTGGGGCCGTCGGCTCCGCCGATTATGCCTATGGAAGCGGCTTCCTTGCCGGTAAAGCCGAGAAGTACGGCAAGAACGAAGGCACAGTAGACGCCAAGCTGGGCGGCTGAGCCGAGGAGAAGGCTCTTCGGATTCGCAATCAGAGGCCCGAAATCGGTCATGGCGCCGACGCCGAGGAATATGAGGGAAGGGTATACGCCAGCCTTGACGCCGATATAGAAGATATCCAGCAGTCCGCCGTCATGCAGTACGTCGCCGTATCCCTTGGTGCCCGCTACGACCTCATCCCAGAGCTGCGGGTGGAAAAGCCCGGACCCCGGAAGATTGGTAAGGAGCATGCCGAAGGCGATCCCCAAAAGCAGAAGGGGCTCAAACTTTTTGACTATTCCAAGATAAAGCAGCACGCAGGCTATAATAATCATGAGTATCTGGCGCCAGTCCGTAAAGAGCAGCGAAAAGCCTGAGCTTATCCAGATATTATGCAATACTTCGGTTACAGATGCCATAAATCCACCCCTATTCCAGCGTAAGCAGGGACGCTCCGGTCGTTACCGTAGCTCCCGCGGCAACCATTATCTGCGCAACCGTGCCGTCGCGCGGTGACAGTATCTCGTTTTCCATCTTCATCGCTTCCAGTATGAGAAGAAGCTGTCCCGCCCTCACTCTTTCTCCGGCAGACACGTTCAGCTTGAATACCGTGCCGGGAAGGGGGGCAGTCACTACCTCGCAGCCGGAGGAAACCGTCTGCTGGGGCGCGGGCGCGGGTGCGGGCTGGGGCGCGGGTGCGGGTGCGGGCTGGGGCTTGGCGGCCGGCGCGGAAGTCGCGGGCGCGGGCGCAAAACGGGGCGGGGCGGACGCTGAGATTGCGGTTTCGTCCTCCTCAATTTCCACGTCGTAAATCTTATTGAACAGCGTAACCTTGTATTTGTTTGCCGAGGTTTCCATGAAGCTCACGCTTTCGGGCTTCGCCTGCACAGCGGGAGCGCCGACAGCCGGCTGCGGCGAGGCCGGCCTGGGAGCCGTGCCGGACGGCGCCGCGGCCGGAACTGCCTTTTTGCTGAGCAGCTTGGCCATCAGGGCCACGACAGCCCAGAGCAATATAAGCATGGCAAAGACAATAAGCATACCCAGAACAGAATATGCCAAAGCATATCCCAGGCCTATATCAGATGTTCCGAACATTCTATCCCCTCTTTTTCTGATGATTGATTCAATACCCGCTCGGACGACCCGCAAACCGCTAACCGCCGATTTATCACGGACCACAGGCAGTGTAAATTTAATCTGCGAAGAACCCGACGGAAAAGCGCAAAAGCGGTTTGCATTACCCTTAATGGGCGGCGCCATAGGCGATTATTGCACAAAACGAATATATCACAGCTTAAGTCAAAGTGTCAACGAAAGGGGGTATGGCGAATTTTTTGTTGTTTTTCACAAGCATATGGGGAGTATTTTATGTTGTTAATTGTGTCAAAAGACAGAAAAAAGCCCTGAGACTGCATATCTTAAGCAAACCCAGAGCTTTTTTCCGATATTTGATTCTGGTCGGAGTGTCGGGACTTGAACCCGAGGCCTCATGGTCCCGAACCATGCGCGATACCAAACTTCGCCACACCCCGATATGGACTTAAATTGCGATTTTCAAGCTGCCGTGAGATACTGCGCGGTTAAGCACTCAAAACTCCGGCAAGCTGCCTGTCCCGGGACGAAAAAGCAACTTAGCGCTGCGAAACCACGGCTAAAAGAAGGCGCCGACCGTCAATTGCTGCGTTTGCGGCGCGGAATATATGGTACCACACTTGCGGATATAATGTCAACCTTTTTTATCGGCATTACAAAAAATCCGCTTCCGGAACGGGACGCTTTGAAATTATGCAATGCCGGGATGAAGATTTTTCTGCCCTTCTTTGCAAGAGAGATAGCTGCGGTGATATATTTTTTTGACGCGCTTTCCGGAAATATGGGCAAAAAATTCATATGCCTCCTGCAAATCGGGGGCAGCTTGCAAGGTTAAATCTTTGGGCGCTCCCATTTCGGAGCGCCCGTAGCTGACTTTATCTTACCTGGCCGTTTCCGCGCACGACGTATTTGCAGGAGCTGAGCTGTCTCAGCCCCATGGGACCCCTTGCGTGCAGCTTCTGTGTCGAGATGCCTATTTCGGCGCCCAGACCGAATTCGCCGCCGTCCGTGAAGCGGGTGGAGGCGTTGGCGTAGACCGCCGCGGCGTCCACTCCGGCAAGGAATCTTTCGGCCGCCTCCTTATTCTCGGTTACAATCGCTTCGGAATGCTTCGTGCCGTATTCGTTAACGAAGTCTATCGCCTCGTTAAGGCCGGAAACGACCTTGACCGCCAGAATATAATCCCCGAACTCGGTGCGGTAATCCTGTTCGGTAGCGGGGACAACGTCCGGTCCGAGTATTTTTGCTGTTCTCTCGCAGCCTCTTATTTCGACGTTTTTGGTGTCCAGCCTCGCCTTTGCCATGGGCAGGAATTTTTCCGCGACGCTTTCAGCGACAAGCAGGGTCTCGGCGGCGTTGCAGACGGAGGGACGGGAGCATTTTGCGTTGAAGATTATTTCCGCTCCCTTTTTGAGGTCTGCCGCATCGTCAACATAGACATGGCAGACCCCTACGCCGGTTTCGATGACGGGAACCTTGGAGTTTTCGACCACGCTCCGGATAAGTCCCGCTCCGCCTCTAGGAATGAGGACATCCAGATAATCGGAAAGCTGCATCAGCTCGGTCGCGCTCTGCCTGCTCGTATCCTCAACGATCGCGACGCAGTCGCGGGGCAGACCGGCCTTTTCAAGAGCGTCACGCATGACACTAACAAGCTTCAGGTTTGAGTTGAAGGCTTCCTTGCCGCCGCGTAAAATTACGGCGTTGCCCGCCTTCAGGCAAAGCACAGTTGCGTCTACGGTCACGTTTGGGCGCGCCTCGTAGATTATGCCTATGACGCCGAGCGGAACGCTGAGCTTTTCTATTTCCAATCCGTTCGGGCGTACCGTCTTTTCAAGCACCTCGCCTATGGGATCGGGGAGCTCTATGACCTCGTCGATACTGCTCACAATGCCGTCTATGCGCTCTCCCGTGAGGGTCAGCCTGTCAAGAAGGGACTTGGACATGCCGGCCTTTTCGGCTTCCTTGATATCGAGTGCGTTTGCCGAGAGAATTTCGTCCTTCCGCTCCGAGACCGACTTTGCGATTTCGGAAAGAGCCTTGTTTTTCAGCTCCGTGCCTGCCGTCATCAAGGCCATGGCGGCTTTCCTCGCAAGCGCTCCCTTTTTTTCAAGTTCAGTCATTTCGACGCCTCCTTTTTTGCTGAAACAAACCTCGTTCCAACGGGTTCGCCCCTGATTATTTTATAAAGGTTTTCTATTCCCGCCCCGTTTGTGATTATCATATCAATACCGTGCTCTATGGCTCTCGCGCCCGCGTTCAGCTTGGTTTCCATACCTCCGGTGCCCCATTTCCCTGCGGCTCCGCAGGCTTTGCGCAAATCCTCGGTGACCGAGCGCACCTCGGAAATAAGCTTTGCACCGGAGTTCCTCTTCGGGTCGCAGTCGTAAAGCCCTTCTATGTCCGAGAGGAGTACCAGAAGATCCGCCTTGCATAGTACGGCGACGATGCTTGACAGAGTATCGTTGTCGCCAAGGACCTTTTTTTTGCCCGTTTCGATTTCTGCGGCGGATACTGAGTCGTTTTCGTTTACGATCGGTATAACGCCAAGCTCGAGAAGGGACTCGAAGGTACTCGTCAGGCGGCCTGCGCTCGACTTCCTCTCCACGTCCTCGCTTGTGAGCAGTATCTGGCCCACGGTCTGGCCGTACTCGGCGAAAAACTTGTCGTATAGGTGCATCAGCTCGCATTGCCCGACGGCGGCGACCGCCTGCTTCATTCTGAGCTCGGAAGGCCGCTCCTTCAGCTTCAGCTTGTTTACGCCCACCCCGATGGCTCCCGAGCTTACAAGTATTACCTCGTTGCCCATGCTCTTAATATCGGAGAGCGTCCTTGCAAGCATGTCCAGAGCGTGGATGTCAATGCTCCCGTTCTGTCTTATTATATTTGAAGTTCCGACCTTTATTACTATACGCATGTCACAGGACCTCTTTCGGATATGTATACTACTGTAATATATAACATTTTTGCAAATAGTGCAACGTTTTTCAGTTTATCACGCAAAGTCCCGAGGGAAGATTTCCCGAGGTGCTCTTCAGCCTCACGCCGGATTCCTCGATGCTTTGCATGGCGTCTGCAAGGTCTTCTCCGATCTCCTCCCCGGGTATAAGGAGCGGGACGCCCGGAGGATACGCCCAGACATATTCGGCGCTTATCTTTCCGGATGCGTCCTTTACGGGGAGAACGGTTTTTTCGGAACGCAGAGCGTCCCCAATGCCGCATAAGCGCTTTGGCGTTGCACAGGGCGGGGGAACGCTCCGGCTCTTTTTTTCAGGCGCGCAGTTCCCGTCTAGAGCGAGAAGCGCGTCCGCAAATCGAAGAAGGGCTTCCGGCGTGTCCCCAAGCCCCGTCATGGCAAGAGCAAGAGCACCCGAAGACATTTCAAGCTCGATCCTGTGTTCGTCCCTCAGAAGGCGCATAAGCTCCACGCCGGTCAGGGAGGCTAGTTGGGTTGAAATAAGTATTTTGCTCCGGTCAAATCCGAAGACGTTGCCATGATCACTCAAGGCCTCCCCGCCGTGGGACAGAACCTTCAGATGCTTAAGGGGCCCGATTCTTTCGCCGAACAGCCCGAGGCTTTTTTCCCAGCGCTGAAAAAGCATTTCGCCCTCCGATTCCAGCAGCCCGACGCAGCCGTCAATCGAGGACATAAGCAGGTAGGAGGGGCTGCTCGTTTCAAAGACTGAAAGCATCCTCGCAAACTCGCCTTCATCCGCGAGCTTCCCGCTCAAATGGGCAATCGCGGTCTGGGTAAGGCCGGGCAGAGTCTTGTGCAGGCTCTGTATGACGATATCCGCACCGGCCTTGACCGCGCCGCCGGGGAAATAATCCGAAAAGCCGAGATGAGCTCCGTGCGCCTCGTCGACAAGCACGGGGACACCTCTTGAATGCGCGGCGCGGCAGATTGCGCCGACGTCGCTTATAACGCCCTCGTAGGTTGGGCTCGTCAGGACAAGGAGTTTCGCGCCGGGATTATGAAGCAGCGCCTCCTCTACGTCTTCCGGACGCAGGGAAGCGTATATACCAAGCTCACTGTCGCAGGGCGGCACGATGAACACCGGCTCGGCACCGCAGAGCTCCAGAGCGTTATATACGGACATATGGCAGTTCCTCGCCGCTATAACCCTGTCGCCCCGCTTTGCGAGCGCGCATACGGCGGCCAAAATGCCGCAGGTGCTTCCGTTGACGAGAAAAAACGACCTTCCGCTGCCCCAAAGCCTCGAGGCTCTCAGCATCGCCTTTTGCAGCACGCCGCCGGGGGCGTGCAGGTTGTCAAAGCCCTCGATTTCGGTGATATCGAAAGCCGCTCCAAGCTTTCCGAGGTAAGGCGCCGTCGCGGTATTGCGCTTGTGTCCGGGCATATGCATGGGAAGCGATCCTGAGGACGCATATTCCTCCAGTAAATCCAAAATATCAGAATCGGACATATAAGCCATCCTTTGATTTGTAAGTTAGCAGCTCGGCATTGAGCGCGCTCTGCCCGAGAGGGCGCATACGCGGATCTTCAGAACGTTAAAACCTGTAAATAAAAAGGCATTAACAGTAAAACGTGAATAAAGTGAAAAAGCGCTGTGGAGCGGCGCTATGAAAGACCAAACCTCCGGGCTTGATAAGCCCGGAGGTAGAATCGGCACAATATCAATCCAGGCATGCGACGGCCTCGATTTCCACGAGGGCGCCTTTGGGAAGGTCCTTGACCGCGAAAGCGGCGCGCGCCGGACATTTACCGGAGAAGTATTTTGCATAGACCTCGTTCATGGCGGAGAAGTTCCCTATGTCGCTCAGCATGACGGTCGTTTTGACGACATTTGAATAATCCGCTCCGGCCGCCTTCAGTATGGCGCCTATATTTTTCAGCGACTGCTCGGTCTGCCCGCATATGTCGGAGGCCGAAAAGGCGCCGGTGGACGGGTCTATGGGCAGCTGACCCGAGATGTAGAGCGTTTTCCCCGCCAAAACCGCCTGCGAGTAAGGGCCGACGGCCGCGGGGGCGTTTGAGGTTTCTATGATTTCCGGCATCTGCGGAGCCTCCCTGGTTTTTTAATTGGATGGAGCTGAGGTGGATATGTATTTATAGTAGCTGGCGTAGTCTCTGTTCCAGTATTCGTAAGCCGAATCGCCCGCATGGCTGAGGAGGCGGTAGTTCTCGCTGATGTATTTACCGAGATACAGCGACACCTTGCGGGCGCCGTAGCAGTTGAGGTGCTCTCCTCTGTCCCTTGTGTCCGTCGCCCAGTCGAGGCCGTAATCCTGATAATTCAGGTTCAGGTCAAGGTATTTAACATCATGGCTCGCGGCGTATTGCGTAACCGCGTTGTGCTGAGCCATATTCCAGTAGGTGGGGCTGGGAATGCTTACAAGAATCAGGGCTATGCCGCTGTCCCTGCACAGATTTACAATTTTATCAAGGTAATATTCTATCTGGGGAGTCATTTTCTGAATCTTGTCGGTGGGAGACATGTACTTGCTGCCGTTATAGGCGTTTATCTTGGTAAGCACCATATGCCCGTAATCCGAATGGTGCCAGCTGTAATTGTCCTTCATAAGAAAGTCCGTGATGCTGAGCCTTTTCCAGTAGTTGTGGTATCTGAAGACGGAGTAATAGTGCTGAACGGCGATGGTCAGATCGTTTTCAAGAGAAGTGAGAGTTGACTTCCTTTCGTAAAGCGTGTCCGTATCAAGGATGACTACCTTCGGGGACTGAGTTTTCAGTATCGTTTTAAGCATGTAGTAGGAACCGGCCGTGTTCTGCCAGGGCTCGCCGCAGGTATAGCCCGCGTAACCGAAGCCGTTCCAGATGTCAAGGGGGGAAAAGCCCTCGACCGCGTTGCTGTTGCCTATAACAACGTAGTCAAGCGAATTCTTCGGAAGGCTGAATATCCCTCCGGCGTTGAAATACAGAAGATCCCTATTGCTTTTTGGAATAAGGATCCTTGAAGCAAGCGTGAGCAGGATGAAAAATGTCAATGCAAAGAGTACGAATCGAATGAAGGCTGTGACGCCAGAGATGTCCGGCTTTGCTTTTGTATCCCGCATGTTGTTGCCACCTAGAATTGAGCGTAAATGAAATCCACGGGATTATAGCCCGCTCCATATGCGCCAAATATAATGACCGCAAAAATTGCGGCAAAGTATATACACCAGCGAATGGCTATATTTTTCTCGGCAATTCTCTCGCGCAGGGAAAAGCCCCTCTCCTGAAGCAGAGAAACGGCCAGCATTACTATGCCGCCGGCGCCTATTACAAAATAATCCTGGAGGTCCATGCCGAGCTTAAGAAGAGTACCGTTTGTCAGCGCCTTCGGATCAAAGCCCGTGAAGATCGAGCGCAGCATCGAGAACGCGGTCTTTGTCTCAGGGGCCCTGAAAATGAGCATTCCAATATTGACCAGGACAAGGGTGCGGACAAGCTGCAGAGCCTTGTAGGGCCTTCCTTCGCGGTTTATTCTGAGGGCGGCGAAAAGCCTGGAAAACAGGGGTTCAAACAGCATTCCCAAGGCCATGATCACATAGTAATACATACCGTACAGGACATATTTCCAGCTCGCGCCGTGCCAGAGCCCGCAGAAAAGCCATACCAGAAATAGCGGTATCAGCGTCGGTACTATTTTGCCGGTATTGGAGCGCAAACGGCTTTTAATAAGCTTGCTTAGCTTCACAAACCACTTTGAAAGGGATACGGAATAGAGTATAAAATCACGGAGCCAGGCTCCGAGCGTCATGTGCCAGCGCCGCCAGAACTCCGCGACCGTCCTGGAAAAAAACGGACGCTCGAAGTTTTTCACAAGGCTTATGCCGAACATCTGAGCGCTGCCGGTAACAATGTCCATGGCGCCGGAAAACTCCGCGTATATCTGCAGGGTGAAAAGAAGCACGCCTAAAAGGACAACAAGCCCGGAGTAGGCCGAGGGGCTTGCAAAAACGGTTTTGACCACGATGTTAACGCGGTCGGCTATTACTATTTTTTTGAAAAGGCCCCAGACGATAAGCTGAGCTCCGAAGGTGAATTCTTTATAACTGAAGGCATGCCCCTCGTAAAGCTGCCCGGCCAGCTGGTCGTAACGCGCAAAGGGGCCCTCCACGATATGCGGAAAAAAGCTGAGAAACAACGCAACGCGGCAAGGATTCCTGTCCGCCCTGCATTTTCCGCGGTATACGTCTATTATATAACCCGCTGCCATGAGGGTGTAAAACGATATTCCGAGGGGAAGAGCTATCCTGCGGGAGCGGATCGCTATATTCAGGTTCAGAAGCTTCGATATAACGTTTATGTTATCCGCAAAAAAGTTAAAGTACTTCAAAAAGGCCAGCAGACCGAAGTTGACAAGCAGGGCGACAAAAACAACGAGCTTTTTCCGCCGTGTCACCTTCTCGGAGAGGGCTTTTCTTTCCTCCTTGGGTGTCGACGCTTTGGCGCTTTCGTAGCCTTCTATGATTTTTCCAAGCCATAAGCCGCATATATAAACGGATACTGTCGAAATAAGAAGATATACTATGAGGCCTCCGCTGGATACGCAGTAAAAAACGTAGCTTGCAAGCAGAAGTATGATCCATCGAAGCCTTTTGGGTGTCACATAGTAGAGGAGGAGCGAAAGTCCAAGGAACACAACGATGTAAAGATATGAATTATATGCCATTATGCTTTAGTCCTCGTCCCTTATGCGAGTGATAAGCGCGTAGATTGCCTGCGCCGATTTGAAGTTTTCCGGAACTATGTCGAGCGGGGATATTTCTATGCCGAACTCCGTGCATAATTCAACGACAAGCGTCATTATCTCAAGCGAGCTGAGGATGCCGTCCTCAATCAGATCGTCCTCGAGGGCAAAGTCTACGCCCGGCTTCAGATCCTCAAGTATTTCAAGCAACTTATCCATGATATTGACCTCCGTTTGTTTTAAAGCGTATGATAGCTGCTTTTCAGGTGCTTCCTGTCAATCTTTCCGTTAGGATTGAGGGGCATGCTCTTCACCTGAACGAGTCTGTTAGGATGCATATATTCAGGCAGCTTCGCTTTTATGACATCCCTGACGGCGGCTTCCTCGATTTCACCCTGATATACGAGCACTATCCTGTCGTTTTCGTCGTCGAAGATACAGGCGCAGGCCTTTATGCGGTCAACGGAGCCGACGGCGGTTTCTATCTCGCCGAGCTCAATGCGGTAGCCCATGCGCTTTATCTGAAAGTCCTTGCGCGTTATGTAGATGAGCTCGCCGCGGTCGTTGTACCTGACAAGGTCGCCGGTCTTATAAACAAGCTCGGGATAATTCGGGTTGAGAGGGTTCTGAACGAAGGCCTGAGAGGTCTTTTCCGGGTTGTTGTAGTAGCCGAGCGCAAGAAAGGAGCCTCTGACGCAAAGCTCGCCTTCCTCCCCGGGAGCCGCCTCCGTACCGTCGTCCTTTATGACGATAACGTCGCAGTTGGAGCAGGCCCTGCCTATCGGAAGAGCCTCGTCGTCCGCGAATTTGCGGTCGACGATATAATAGGTGCAGATATCGGTAATCTCGGTCGGACCGTAGAGGTTTGCGAAAAGCACGCCCGGCAGCTTCGATATCCAGTAGTTAAGCTGCTTAGTCGGCATTACCTCGCCGGCAAAAAGCACCCTCTTCAGCTCCGGAAGCGGCACATAGTCGAGAGCCTTCAGGTTTGATATTATGGAGAGGGCGGATGGCACCCAGTATATCGTATCGACATGCTTTTCGTTCATGTACTGAAGCAGCTTGACGGGGAAGGAGAAGAACTTTTTGGGCAATATGTGCAGAGTGCAGCCCGCCTTGATGGTCGAGAAAATGTCAAGTACGGACATGCTGAAGTAAAACGGGGTCTGGTTTCCGAACTGCGTGTTTTCATCTATACCGAAGGTTTCCTGTATCCATTCGGCGTATGCGATTACGCTTCTGTGGCAGATCACCGCGCCTTTTGGAACGCCCGTGGAGCCGGAAGTGAAGAGCGCGTAAAGCGGATCCGTGTCTATCGACCTTCTCCTTATCGCGTCCATCCCGGGATAATCTATCGGACCGGAGGAAGAATCCTCGTAAAAAAACAGGCGGCCTTCAAACGAAAGCCCAAGGGCCTTTTCCTCGTGTCTTCTGTCCGTGAGCACTGCTATGGGACGGAGGGTTTCAAAAATGACGTTTATTCGGTCCGAGGGCATTTTTGCGTCTATCACGACGTAAAAGTTGCCGCTGTAAACGACTCCAAAATATGCGACCAGACTGTCGGCACAGTTGTCCATCAATACCGCGACAGGAGCGTTTCTTTTGCCCAGGGAAGCAAGGCTGCTGCCGATGGCCATGGCCTTGTTCACGGCTTCGCGGTAAGTAATCTCGGTGTTCTCGTCGGTAAAGGCCGCTTTTTCGGGATAGTATTTCGCGGATGCCTCAAGATATTCCAGTATGTTTTTCATCGACATCCTCCACGACAATGTTATTTAAGGAATAGGGGGGAAGAAAAAACAAGAACAAGGTATTGCGTGCGCAATACCTGTCGGCGTATCCGAATAGTTGGAAACGACTGCAAATTCAGCATGGGCTTTAATGAGTCGAGAAAGGACGAAAAATACGTTTTTTCTATTAAAGCTATAACATTCTACCATTTGCATTTCCAAAAATCAATAATAATTACCGAATTTTTTTATCCATAATATGACATAATAGACAAAAAGTATAAATATAAATCCGGAGGGCGCGGATACGCGCCCTCCGGAACCGCTGGACGTTATTGCATGTCTGAAAACCGCTTTGCGGCTTTGCCCTCAAACTGTGCCTTGAATTATCTCAGCGGGCGACGCTGGTGTGAACGCAGCCGTCTTTGGAATAAAACATAGTATTGTTCAGAGTTTCGGTGACGGAAAGATTTGCCGTCCCCATGACTATCGCTGTTCCGGGATAGATGGTGCCTTTGCACACGATTTTGCCGCTCGTTTTGCTTATAACGTCATCAATATCGTTCAGTTCCTTTTTTGTGTCATTCAGCAACTTGGTATTCACGTTATAGCTGTACTCGGCTTTTTCAAAAACTTCCTTTTTTTCGGGCGGAAGCATGTCGCTTATCGCCATACGATTATAAACGGTCACAAGCTGCCTCAGACTGTCGACGGTTTTTTCCAATTCCAGAAGCTTTGACTTTAATTCGGCCTGACGTTCTAGCAGGCTCGTATTGGTAACCAGCTCCAATTTCGTTTTAACGTTTGAAATCGACCCGATGGTCCTGGTCTCAATATTGCCTCCAACAGAGCAGCTTCCGCCGATAATTTTGGATATCTCCCCGATGGTCTTCAGATTGTTTCCGCATTTGATGCTGCTGTTCAAAATATATTCGGCCGTAATGTCGCCCTTAACGGTGATCTTGCAGTTTTCAATGAAACGGCAGGTCAAATCGCCGTCGCAATGCAGCTCGCTGCCGGTAATTCCGCTTTGAAGCTTAACGTTGCCGCCGGCTTTTATAAAGGCGCTTTCCACCGTTCCTCTGATGCTGATGTTTTCTCCCGCTTCAACCTTGTATCCCGGAAGCACGGAGCCGAGTACGGACAGGCTGCTAGCGACCTTTATATGGCCGGTTGAAATATCGACGTCCCCTTCGATCGAGAAAACATCATTGACATGGACCCTGTTTCCCTTAAATTCAACAGGGCCGTCTTTTGCGGCGAGGACCGCGGTGCCGTCCTCGCTCAGTTCCGTGTTTTTGCCCAGAATGGACGGAATGGGTTTGCCGCGTTTCTGGACCAGTGTCTTCCCTGTGACGGAGATTCCGGGGCTGCCTTCCGAAGGCAGGGTGATCCGGGCCAGAACCTGTCCCTTCGAGACATTCTCTATGTTGTCAAGATTATAGAAATCTATCGTACCGTCTTCTTTTTCCTTGAAACCGGCGTTCTGCTTGTCGGCGTCAAAAAGCAGGGTGAAACCGCCGTCCGCGCCGTCAATCGGAGCGGTACCTCTGGCAATCACCACACTGCTGTTATATACTGGCGATGCGGCAAGCCGTTCAAGCCTCTCCGCGTCTATATTCGTAGTTATACCTTTGTCTGACAGCGCCTTTTTCAGAGCCTCAAGCGTCGGCGGCGCACCGCCGTTGAGCGGAGGCTCAATGCTTATGTATGCTGCAAGCTCATTTTTATCGGCCGATACACGTATCACGGCATCGACTGGAGGAGAGGCATCATGTGGACTTTCTTCTGCAATATCATTTACTACAGCATCAGTAATTTCAGATATATCCATATGTAGGTCTCCTTTCTTGTAAGTCTTAAAATTACTGAATAGGACACTACACGCTTATATGTCGGCATTTTTTAAAAAAAATGAATAAGCGCAGAAGATTTTTTACGCTAATACCGCACAATTTCAACAATATACACCCTCAGGGGGTATACAATACCCCCTGAAAAATTTGCGACAGTGTTGGCTTATTCGGTGTGAAGCTAAGCACCGCGCTTCGATCATCCCTGGCGGTACTTTTTGAATTCCTCGGGATTTTCGCGGGCCTTTTTCGCAAGCTCGGTGTATAGACCGTACTGATACTCCTCGACAAGCTCCGTGTACGCTTTGTCTACTCTCGGATTTCTCGGCAACGGGACGTTCTGGTCCACAAGGATGTCCTGAACCGTCTTAATATTGACATCGTGTGTCCCGGTGCCGTCCTTTACGCAGACGGCGGCGGCAACGCCCGCAGCCTGCCCCGTACCTATGCACTGGGGAATGAGGTTCAGCCAGTCTATGGATACAGGGTCTGAGGACAGATGACGACCCGGGGCGAGAAGACCGTCTATTTTCTGAGGAAGTATAGCGCGGTATGGGATTTCGACGGGCGCGCAGTCGTTTATGCGGCAGATGGTGGAATGCCAGGCTATCGTGTCCTCGTGCTTCGTGGCAAAAGCCCAGTCCGAGGGGCTCATTACATATTCGCCCACAAGGCGGCGGCTGCAGCGGAGACCGGTCTGCGGCGCGATGCTGAGAAGGTACATATCCTTGTAAGCTCCGGGGCAGGCCTGCTTGCAGTACTCTATGACCTGGCGTATGGATTTTCTGGTATTGATTTCGGTGCTGGTGAGGTCTTTTATCGAGGCGCAGTCCATGTTCGGGTGCTTGTTGAATACCAGGCAGTTCCCGTTAGGCTCATCCCAGCAGGGAGCCGACCCCCAAAGACCCGTGATTTTCTGGACATTGGCGTTGAGCTCCTTCCATTGCTCAGGATGGGCATAACGCCACTCGAGCAGGTAGTCGGTGTTGACGCCTCCGACCCGCCACGCCAAGGTGGTGCACTGAGAGCGGGTTCCGTCGCTTGAAAGGTGTTCGAAGGGCGCTCCGGATTGCCTGTAAAGGTCGCCGTCGCCGGTGGCGTCGATCACGACCTTTGCAAGGATGACCTTGCGGCCCTCCTTGCTCTCGAAAATCACGCCCTTCACCGAGTTGTTTTCCACGATGGGCTTGGTGCCCCAGCTGTGGTAAAGCACACGGATGCGGTCCTTGAGCTCCAGCAGCATCAGGTCGAGCTCGATCTCAAGCTGAGGTCCGTCGTAATACACGGAGCGGACGAGCATCTTGGGCTCGCTCGGGCTGACAGTGTCCATTTTGTGTTGCCATCTGAACATGAGCGCCTTGTCCTGCTTACCTATGTCCTCCATCCTCGGACCCCAGGTGGAGCCGGGCGCGGCCTTCTCCATACGGTCGAACCATTCCTCCTGTATTCCGCGGACAAAGGGAAGCGTCTTCCACGAGAGCTTGGGAACCATAAGTACATAGTCGCCGGTGACATCCCCTCCGGAATAGCCGTAGCGTTCCATCAGGATAATGTTTTTGCAGCCGGCGCGGGCGGCGGCGACCGCCGCGCTGTGCCCCGCACAGCCGGAGCCTACGACCAGCACGTCGCACTCATCGTACACCGGAAGGTCGCATGCGGGTTCGCGGTAAGTTTTCATTTAACAGACCAACCTCCGTTTCCAATATATAATTAACTAAATTTTATCATTCTCCTAATACAAAGTCAATTAATATTCATTATACCTCCGCCGATATTTTCGACCGGCCTCCTGCAATACAGGCGATGAAAACCGTGTTTTTACAGCGCTGCGCGGCGTTGCGCGCCTAAATCTGCGATAGGCCGTATCCGCCTTCGACCAGTTCCGTAAATCTTGAGAGGGCCCGTACCGCCGGCGCGCCGTCAATAACGTCATGATCGGCTAAAACCGTAACGTGGAGGTATTCCCTTATCTCAATACGATTATCTGTCACGCCCGGCTTTTTTATTATCGATCCGACGGCAAAGCAAAGCGGGTGAACGCTTACCGGGATCACCCATCCGGCTATCCGCCCCATCATGCCCACGGAGCTTATAATGACTGTGCCCATATTCCGCTTTGATAAAAAGGGGCTTCGTATTATACGGTTCCAAATAGCGCTTCTGACGAAACCAGGCATGAGATAGTATAAATTCATCAGAAAACTGTTCTTTTTTTCTCCGAGAACATAATCCCCCTCGCCGTCAATCTCCTGCCTCTGTCCGTTCCTTATTTCCGCGCAGATGTCAGAAATGCTCTTTTCGTTTGTCTTTCTTAAAACGTAGGGAAGGGGTACTTTTGTCCCGCCGACATCTCTTTCTATTACGATCGATATGTCGACATCGTCAAATATTGCGACCGAGGTTTTGCCTTTTCTGATACCGTGTATCTCCGGAAATTCCTCAACCGTCCGGCTTATGCATTTTATCAGCCAGGAGTTGAAGGAGATCATCTTGCATTCCTTTTTGGCTTCGCGCAGCATTTTGCGGGCTTCCGTGACATCCAGCTCCAGCAGCGCCCTTATGTGGTGCTTTTGGCGCGCCGCTTTGCCTATATCGATGGTGGACAATCTGCTGCTTGGAAAGGTTTCGAGCTTGTATTCGCCGACGTTATTCATAATCCACGCCCCCAATTACTATACCGGCCTTATATCCGTCATGCGGATATTGTATCATGGATTTTCCGTTTGCGATATCACGGAAAAGCAAAATAATGCTGAATAATCTCATAAAATGTTTACTTATTGCGGTTGAAATCGCGTTAAAAATGTGATATGGTGAAAAGCCAAAAAACGAAGCATATTAAGAGATCGCGGCGGACCGCGGAAGGTCGATACATATGAACATAAAGCTTAACGGCAATACAAGCCGGCGAGACAGAAACGGGCGGAGCTTTGCCGGAGCTGCGGCGGAGCAGACCAGGAAAAAGCCTGAGGGCGCTCGTAAGAATACACGGAAAAAGGTGCTGATTATAGCGGCTGCGGTGATTGTGCTCGCCGCAGCCGCGTGGACGCTGCTTCATAGGCTGTTTGTGAAGGCGCCTACGCTGAAAAACGACGGGACCACAATATCGGTTTCCACGGATTCTAGGAAAAGCGACTTTCTGACCTTCGTGCTCTGCGGCACCGACGTGGGCGATCAGAGGACGGATACCATCATGGTCGCCTCCTACGATATCGCGAATAAGAAGATAAGCATTGTGAGCGTGCCCCGAGACACGATGGTAAACGTAACCTGGAACGTAAAGAAAATCAACTCTGCCTATGCGCTCGACGGGATAAAGGGGCTTATGGAGGAGCTGAAAAACATCCTGGGCTTTGAGGCGGACTACTATGCCGTGGTGAACCTGAAAGCCTTCAAGGAGATAGTGGACGCCGTCGGAGGAGTCAAATTCAACGTCCCCGAGGATATGTACTATGAGGATCCGGATCAGGACCTCCTCATAAACCTGCATGCGGGGGAGCAGACCTTGAACGGCGAGAAGGCCATGCAGCTCATCAGGTACCGCAGCTACGCGCAGGCGGACATAAAGAGAATATCG
Organism: Clostridiales bacterium; assembly: GCA_029268065.1. Taxonomy (GTDB): domain Bacteria; phylum Bacillota; class Clostridia; order Oscillospirales; family Oscillospiraceae; genus DUPK01. The sequence continues at coordinate 212,348 of JAJUHC010000001.1, forward strand.
GTGCAGCAGCAGTTTATTAAGGCCTTGTTCGCGCAGACGCTCAAGGTCGGAAATATAATGAAAATAAGCGACCTTGCTGGAATTTTCTCCAAAAACATGAAGACCGACCTTACGACAGGCAACCTGATCTGGCTGGGAGAAAGAATGCTTTCGGTCAAACCCGAGGATATAACGACGATGACGCTGCCCGGCACCACGGGCTCGTACAACGGAGGTTCGTACTATCTGCTCAAGGCAAACGAAGTTCTCACGCTTGTCAATAAGTACCTGAACCCATGGAAGAAGGACATTTCTCTTTCATCGCTTGACATCGTAACTTTGCAGAACGGCTATATTGTTTCGAGCACGGGAAAGAAGGTCAAGGACACAAAGCGGGATTCAGGCTACGAAGAGCAAACGAGCCCGACTCCGGCGGCAAGTCCCACCCCGACTCCTTCGGGCAGCCCAAAACCATCGGGCAGCCCAAAACCATCGGGCAGCCCAAAACCATCGCCGTCGCCGACGGCGACACCGAAGCCGAGCGTGGCGCCCACGCCGTCTGCGACGCCCAAACCGACGGCCCCGCCGTCGACGACAGCCCCGGTTTCCACGCCCAGCGCGAAGCCCTGAAAACGCGTATATTCAACTCCCCTGCTCAAACAGGGGAGTTTAGACTGTCAAAAAAGCCTTAGAGCAAAAATGCGCTAACAGTCCGCCAAAACATTTTTCCGGCGGCGTGTACGCCGGAAAAATACATTATCCTGCGCAATTGTGCGCGACCGGGGGTATCGAGCCGTGAGGCTCGTATCCAGGGGGTATTGGATACCCCCTGGAAGCGTGTCGAAACACTTTTTCGACACGCTCAGCTCCCCTGCTCAAACAGGGGAGTTGAATTATTTTGCGCTTTGCATTATTATTGAATTGGAATTTCCATTCTGCTTTAAGCCGTAAAATGCAGGGAAGGGGCGCTCTTTGTGACTTCAGGCCGCGAGTACACTTTTCAGTCGGGAAACGGAAGGGATAGCATCTATGTTCGCGAGTGGCTGCCGGAAGTGAAGCCGCGCGCCGCGCTGCAGATAGCCCATGGCCTGGACGAGCACATAATGCGCTATGACGAGTTCGCGCGCTTTATGGCTGAAAACGGTTTTTTGACCGTCGGAAACGACCACCTTGGGCATGGGCGAAGCGTAAAGGGCGCCGATGACTTTTGCTTTTTCGGAGGCAAGGGGGGCTGGACACAGGTCGTCGACGACATGCGCGCGCTGTCGCTCTCTGTTAAAAAAGCGAATCCCGGACTGCCGTATTTCCTGCTCGGACACAGTATGGGGAGCTTCCTGACGAGGACGTTTCTGATACGGTACCCAAAAGAACTGGACGGCGCGATACTCAGCGGCACTGGGCAGACCCCTGCGCTTAGAGTTAATATGGGCATACTTCTGTCCCGGCTGGAGGGTATGAGACTGGGAATGAGGGGCAGAAGCAAAATTCTGGACGGCATGTGCTTCGGCGCCTATAACAAAAGGTTTGAATCTCCCGCGACGCCGGTAGACTGGCTCACGAGGGACACGGATATTATTAAGGTCCGTATGGCTGATGAGCTTTGCGGGCATATTCCGACAGTCGAGCTGTTCGGAGAATTGCTTCGGGGAATAAGGTTCATTCAGGATAAGGGGAACCTCGAAAGGATGGACAGGGAGCTGCCGGTGCTTTTCATTTCAGGTGAGAAATGCGCCGTCGGCAATATGGGAGAGGGCGCGCGGGCGGCGTACCGCTCATTTCTCGACGCGGGCTGTAAGAATGTCACAATTAAGCTCTATCCCGGCGCAAGGCACGAGGTGCTGAACGAAACAAACCGCGGCGAAGTCTACGCCGACATACTTGCCTGGCTGGAAAAAAGGCTTATGCTGCGCTAAAGCATAAGCTTAAGGCGATAATCCCCGCGCTTACGCTTTTCCTCAGCTTCCCGGCATTCCATATGTGTGCATAGATCCCGGAGGGGGGGAAGTATTTTTGTTTCAGTAAAATGAACAAATTACTTAATTTACAATTGCGGCGCGGAAAGAAAGATGTTATTATTATCATATAAGTCATAATAATTTACATATTGAGGCTGATAACAATATGAACCTGTTAAACCAGGTCTTAAATAATAAGGTGCTTATGAGCGGTCTTGTGTCGTGGGCTTTGGCTCAGATACTGAAAGCCAGTATTTACACCGCAATCAACAAAAAATTCGAGCCGAGGAGGCTTATCGGGGACGGGGGGATGCCGAGCGGCCATTCCGCGACCGTGAGCGCCGCCGCTTTCTCGAGCGCCTTAAGCTACGGACTCTCGTCTTTCCAGTTCGCGATATCCGCCATACTGGCCGTAATAGTCATGCACGACGCCATGGGAGTGCGTCTCGAAACGGGAAAGCAGTCCAAGCTCCTCAATAAAATGACCGTTGCAATCAACGAGATGAACAGCGATGTCTACTTTGAGGAGAAGCTCAAGGAGTTTGTCGGCCATACGCCTTCGCAGGTGCTTGCGGGCGGGGCGCTGGGTATGGTCATTGCCCTGCTGATGAGCTGAATGAATTTCAAAGGGACGGTTCAATTCGAACCGTCCCTTTTCAGACTGTCAAAAAACCTTAGGACAAAAGATGTAATGACAGTGCAAAAACATTTTTCCGGCGGCGTGTACGCCGGAAAAATACATCATCCCGCGCAGGGACCCGTCGCAGACGGGACGGCGCAAATGCGCCGCAGGTCGGCGCGACATGTGCGTGCCGACCGCAAATAAAAATACAAGGGCTCCCGGGCGACTGGTCGCCTGGGAATCGCGATCGGGGGTATCGAGCCGTGAGGCTCGTATCTAGGGGGTATTGGATACCCCCTGGAAGCGTGTCGAAAGACTTTTTCGACACGCTCCAAAGGGACGGTTCAATTCGAACCGTCCCTTTTGCTTTTGCCTCAGCGGGCCGCCGCAGCAGCCGCCTTCGCTGTGCGGGCGATTTCCGTGTTGTCCCTGCTTCTGTCCGTGAGCTCCTGAACTGGATTCGGCTTAGACTCCGCCCGATAATCCACATTGAAACGCTGCTGGTGCTGAGATACCACCGCATGGCTCGCAACTCTGTTAATGTCGCTGTTTACAACCTGCTGGTAGCGGAAAAACCCGTGTTCCGGGGAAAGCTCGGTGACGTTTTTATAGCCTTCCTTGTCGGCCGTAAGCAGAATCTGCTCGCCCAGGATCCTGCGGACATAGTCGCGTGTGTCATGGAACTTGAGGAGGGCCGGGAAAGAGCCGCTTCCGAGCACCTGCCGCCAGTCCTTGTTTTCGTACTTCGCGAGAAGGTCGGCAGCTCTGTGAAGATGGGCAAGCTCCTGATTGTAATGCAGCTCCCAGACGGCTTTGGTATTCGGACAGCTTTCGTCCTCGTAGAACGAATAATAGAGATAGCACTCCATATATTCGTGCAGGAGCAGGTTTTCGAGCCAGGTGGCCCTTGGATCGAGCAGCGAGCCGTAATGGGAAACGTGCTGCTCCTCTATCATTCCTATTTCCAGATAAAGCTGACGGCCGAGGTCGTTTTGGTAGGCGTTCCCGACGTTCATATAGAAGTTCATGGTCTGCTGCTCGCCGGAGGTTATTATGAGCGTGTTCAGCTTCGTTCTGATGTCCGCCTTTGTAAAATCGGTCGGATTCTTCACGGAGTCGAAGGGGTGCCTGTGCTCAGCTATCGTCGGGCGCCCCGGCGTGATGTCGACATAGCTCTTTACAAGCTGCTGGGAGGGGATCTGCGAATCGAGGTCAAGCAGGTTCGAGTACCGGTAGAGGTGGTCGAAATCCTCTAAAAGCGCGAAGTCGAGAGCCTGCTTTACATAGGCGTCCGGTTCGTTCTGGGCAAGCCAGGCCGTAAGGTCCACGGCGACATGCTCGTAGCCTATCGTAGTCTCAAGCGGGGTTTCGTCGAGGGGCTTCAGCCAGTTTATGCGCTTTTGCTGCTGCTGCTCTACTCGTCTGGATAGCGCAAGCTCCCGGCGCAGCTCGTTGTCGTAGCAGTTCCTGTGGAACTGATGCTTGAAGAGGGCGGATTCCACCTCGATGCCGTTCATAAGGATTATGCGTATCTTCGTGTAGGGGTCGACAGTCCGCTTGTCGTAGGGCTTAGGGTAGACGCCCGCCCAGTCCATAATGCCATCTTCGATATTCATCGGCTTTTGTTCAAACGGATTCATGCAACATCTCCTTTTTTGAATACTGAGACTAGTTTTTCCGCCAAAGCCGATTTTAATCGTGCTATAATGTGAAAAATGAACTTTAATAATTACTTTATGAGGCTTTTATGAACCCTTTTCCCTATTCCGACGACAATAAGCGTTACCATACGCTCTCGTATTACAATAAAAAGCGCGGCATAAACGCGAGGAAGGCCGCGCTCGACGCGGGCTTCACCTGCCCGAACATAGACGGAAGCAGGGGGCGCGGCGGCTGCGTTTTCTGCAGCGGCGGCAGCGGTTATTTTACAGCCGGGCCTGCTTTGAATATAAGAAGTCAGCTTGAAGGCGAGCTTGAGCGCATACGGCGCAAAGACCCGGAAGCAACGGCTGTCGCGTATTTTCAGGCGCACACGAACACCTACGCGCCGCTGAATAGGCTGCGGGAGCTTTTTGAAACCGCGCTAGGCTGCAAGGGCGTTTCCGGGCTTTCGATAGCGACCCGTCCGGACTGCCTTCCCGAGGAGGTGCTTGAATACCTCGGAGAGCTGTCGGAACGCACATCACTGACGGTGGAGCTCGGGCTTCAGACCGTCCACGATGAAACTGCGGAGCAAATTAACCGCTGCTATCCATACTCGGTGTTTGAAGCTGCGTTTTCAGCGCTCAAGGCGAGAGGCATAAGGGTCTGCGTGCATCTCATAAACGGTCTGCCGGGCGAGGACGAGGAGATGATGGTCGAAAGCGCGCGCAGACTGGGGATCCTCAGCCCGGACGCCGTTAAGCTGCAGCTCCTGCACGTTATAGGGTACGGCGCTTGAAAAGCTCTATCTTGAGGGCGCTTACGAGCCGATGTCGCTTGAAGCATATGTGCGCGTCATAGTCCGACAGCTAGAAGTACTGCATCCCGAGACGGTCGTCGAGCGCATAACGGGCGACGGAGATAAAAGGACGCTCGTTTCTCCGCTGTGGAGCAGGGACAAGCTGAGAGTTCTGGGCTCGATAGACAAGGCTATGGCGGAGTCCGACACCTGGCAGGGCAAAAAAATGCTCCGGGGAATTTAAGATCCCTAGAGCATTTTCAGCAGTTTCCTTCGTTCCTTATAGTCCGGCAGCACGGAGCCGAGAAGCGCGTAAAACGCCTTTCCGTGGTTTTTGTGCTTTATATGCGCGAGTTCATGGACAACGACGTAATCTATCGCGGCCTCGGGGTACAGCATCAGCCGCCATGAGTAGCAGATGCTGTTTTTGGAGCTGCAGCTTCCGAAGCGCGACTTTGCGGAGCTTATCTTGACGCCCGTCGGAAAAAGCCGCATCCTTTCGGCAAAGTACGCCGTCCTTGAGGGCAGATATTCAGAGGCGAGGTCTTTGAGCTTCTTAATCCCATCTTCGGTCAGTTTGGGTTCGGCGGAGAGCCTTTGCCTCTGCTTTTCAAGATGCTCGTCTATCCATTTTGCGCGGCTTTCCACGAAACGTTCTATCTCACAGAGCGGCAGGAACATCGGAGCCCTTACCGTTATCGTCAGGCTTTTTGTTATTTCGAGCGACATTGACCTCCGGTTTGAGCGTATAAGAGTATAATCGTGCATCAGCGTTTGCTTCCCTTGTACCAGTCCAGAAAATCGCTGAGATTTTCCCTTGAAACGAAATCCTTAGCGCTTTTCAGCATGTCAAAGGACTCCATAGCCTCCGGGTCGTCTTTCGGAGCTTTTCGGGACATTACGGCCGCGGCGGTTTTTATCATCAGCCTGCTCATAAAGCTCATCCGCTGAACGTCCATGCCTCCGCGAAGGTAAAATGCCGGCAGAGAGGAGAGCTTGTTTTGGGCTTTCAAGTCGGAGAGCGACTCGGGCGTCTGCGCCCGTATACCAACCCCGAGGACAGCCGCAAGGCTGAAGCGGCTCTGAGCTTTTTTAAGTCCCACAATTTTTCCCGCGCGGAGCCAGCCCAGGAAAATGACCTTGGCGCCTTTTTTCAGCGAGCGTTCCGATTCCTTCAGCGCATAGCAGGGAAGCCCGGTATAGCCCGCTATGAGCTCCGCGTATCTTTTGGTAAAGCCGGTATTTGACTCGAAAACAATGGCGTCTGGCATAATGATTCCTCCCTATTTATCAATATTCTACCGAAGAATAGTTGCGCCGCCCGGGGTTTCGCCGGGTCCAAATGCCCGAAACCACCCCCATGGAGGCGAAGAGCGTCATTATTGAGGAGCCGCCGTAGCTGAAGAACGGCAGGGTGAGACCGACGACGGGCGTAAGCCCTATGCACATGCCTATGTTTTCAAAGACCTGAAAGATGAGCATGCCCGCAAAGCCCATGCAGACAAGCATGCCCTTGTAGTTGTTGCACTTGAGTCCCACATAGATGCAGCGCAGTATGACCGCCGTAAGCAGCGCCATGATAACAAGGCAGCCGACGAGCCCGAGCTCCTCTCCCGCGACGGCGAATATGAAGTCCGCATGCTTCGAGGGCAGCGAGCCGGTCTGCGACTGAACGCCATGATAGAGCCCCTGACCCGTGAAGCCGCCAGAAGCGAGAGCTATCTTGCTCTGGTTCGTATGCCAGGTCGTACCGAGCCCCGAGGGGTCCACGAGCTTGGGAAAATAGGGGGCCAGTATGCGCTGCTTCTGGTATTCGCCCAGAAAACGGTTCCATATTATCGGGGACAAGGCGCCCAAAAGAGCGATTCCCAGTCCGAACCACCGCAGCTTAACCCCGGCCGCATAGAGCATTATGATGAATATCACGAGGTAGACAAGAGCGGAGCCCAAGTCGCCTGAAACGAGGATGATAACCCCGAACATGACGGCAAAATGACCTGCAAGCTGTGCGATGGACATCGGGGCGTTGAGATTGTAAGAGCTGAGAAAGGCGAGCTGCTTTGAAAGCAGTATGGTGAAGGTTATCTTCACGACCTCGGCGGGCTGTATCCCTATGACGCCGAAGCGCAGCCAGGCGCGGTTGCCTGTTCCGCCCTCAACGCCCCAGATGACGAGGGTGAAGAGAAAGAGGATGTTGAAGGCGAAAACATAGGGCCATCTGTCGGCTATCAGGTCCAGGTCAATGAGGGAAAAAACGACGAAGGCGGCTATTCCGAGAAACAGCGAGGACACCTGTATGTAAACATACTGGTTTGTGTGAAAACTCTTGGTGGCGCTTGAGATGATAACCGTCCCGAATATCGTGCATACGATTATCAGCGAGAGGAGTATATAGTCCGCCTTGCTGAGGTAATTTACAGTCGCGAGAAAGGCGCGCCTTATATAGCGCAGCACGTCCCTGAGCCTGAGCGACTTGAGACCCCGCCTTGCTCTGCCGAGGGCAATATATATATATTCTCTGATCATGCCGAGGATGTTTTTCACTATAAAGGCTCCTTAAGCTGTTTTGAGGTACGCGCTTTCCATATTCCGAGTTATTCTATCATTTTTGACGTTTTAAGTAAATCATATTTTTATTTTGCACTTTTATAATAAGTAAAAAGGTGGTATTATTTAAACAGTTCAAGCTTGAGAGGAATCTTATGACGGTATACACAGAAAGCGAAAAGGAAACCGAGGCGCTTGGGAGGAGACTGGCTCTCTACGCGCGCCCGGGTATGGTGATAGCGCTTTACGGCGATCTGGGAGCGGGAAAAACCGCACTTGTCCGGGGGCTTGCCTCCGGGATGGGGCTTGAAGCAAGGGTGACGAGCCCTACGTTCACCATCGTTAACGAATACCTCGGTGATACGCCGCTATTCCATTTCGATATGTACAGGCTCGGCGGCAGCGGAGAGCTCTTCGACATCGGCTGGGAGGACTACCTTAAGCGCGGCGGGGTAATCGCCGTCGAATGGAGCGAAAACGTCGAGGACGCCTTCGATAAGGACACGGTTGCGGTAAAAATAAGGAACCTGGGCGAAAGCCGGCGCGAGTTTACGATAGAAAACCTGCCTGATTTCGGAGGTGGCGCAAATTAAGATACTTGCGATTGAATCCTCTGCAAAGCCGGCTTCCGCCGCCGTTTGCGAGGATGGGAAGATCATAGCGCAAACGTATATAAACAACGGACTTACGCACAGCAGAACCCTGCTTCCCCTTATCGAGGATATGCTGAAAAACGCGGGGCTTTCCTATGACGACATAGGACTCGTAGCCGTTGCGAAGGGCCCCGGCTCGTTCACCGGCGTCCGCATCGGCGTCTCGACAGCCAAGGGCATATGCTGGGCAAGGGATATCCCCGTCATCGGCGTTTCGACGCTGGAGGCGATGGCGTGGAACCTTTCGGATACCGAGGACATCATCTGCGCCGTTATGGACGCGCGAAGAAACGAGGTCTACAACGCGCTTTTCGAGATGCGCGGAGGGGCGCTCACAAGGCTCAGCGAGGACAGGGCGGTTCCGATTTCCCTCCTCGAGGAGGAAATAAAGGCGAGCGGCAGAAAATATACGCTTGTCGGAGACGGCGCGGAGCTTTGCTTCGGCTACCTGTCAGAAAAGGGCTTGAAGATTGGGCTTGCGCCGGAAAACATCAGGTTCCAGAGCGCATGGGGGGTCGCCATGGCGTCGGAGGGCGCAGAGAGCTGCCCCGCAGGGTGCCTTGTGCCGGAATATCTTCGCCTTTCCCAGGCGGAGCGGGAAAAATTATCGAAGGAGTGACAAATATGGCGGAGCTGCACGTTATAGAGCATCCCTTAATATATCACAGGCTGGCTGTCATCAGAGACAAAAACACGGGATTTCGCGATTTCAGAGAGGCCGTTTCGGAGATATCGCTCATGCTGTGCTACGAAGCCGCCCGCGACCTTCCGCTGAGGAGGCTCCATGTGGAAACACCGGTGTCGCCTGCCGAGGTTTCTATGATAGACTGCGACGTGACTCTTGTGCCTATACTGAGGGCGGGGCTGGGTATGCTGGAAGGAGCGCTCAGACTGATACCGTCCGCAAGGGTGGGACACATCGGCCTATTCAGAGACGAGCAAACGCTTGAACCGGTTGATTATTACAGGAAAATGCCTGAGAATGTATCTAAAAGCCGTGTGCTGCTGCTGGATCCCATGCTTGCGACGGGCGGCAGCGCCTCTGCGGCAATAAGCAGTATAAAGCGCTGCGGCTGTGAAAGCATCAGGCTCCTCTGCGTCATAGCCGCGCCGGAGGGGGCGGAAAGGCTGCGAAGCGAGCATCCGGACGTTGATATTTATGCCGCCGCGCTTGACAAAAGGCTGAACGAACGCGGCTATATCGTCCCGGGACTCGGCGACGCGGGCGACAGGATATTCGGGACAGTTCAGTAAATCGTCTATCGCAGAGATTATGATAAGCTTTGATTATATTGTGCTTCAGTGCGGTTTTGCCGCACTTTTTACTGGGTTTGGAGTAGACAATGGCAGATATTTCGGTTCAGGGGCTCGTTAAGGCCTTCGACTTAAACAAAAACATACTCGACGGGCTCAGCTTTGAGGTGCTTGAGGGCGAGAGGGTCGGCATACTCGGAAAAAACGGAGCGGGCAAGACGACGCTCTTTAAGCTCCTCGTCGGCGAAATGGAGCCGGACGAGGGCACGATATCGATAGGACCGGGAAAGCGCATAGGCCTTATTTCACAGATACCCGTATATCCGAAGGGCTTTACGACCGAGGACGTCCTGCGAAGCGCGCACGCGCGCCTTCATAAGATGAGGAATCGCATGGAGGAGCTTGAAAAGAAAATGGCGGAAAGCCCCGGCGACGCGCTTTTGCGCGAATACGACGAGCTGCTCGCGAGGTTTCAGCTGTATGGCGGCTATGATACTGAAACGGACATAAGCAAGGTTGCAAACGGCCTTGAGATATCCGAAAAAATGCGGGGACAGCCGTTTGACAGCCTCTCAGGCGGCGAGAAGACAAGGGTCAACCTCGCAAGGCTAATACTCGAAAAGACGGATATACTGCTGCTGGACGAGCCGACGAACCATCTTGACCTCAGGGCCACCGAGTGGCTTGAGGAATACCTTTCAGGCTTCAAGGGCACGGTGCTCGCAATATCGCACGACCGCTTTTTCCTTGACCGGGTGGTAGGACGCATCATAGAGATTGTGAATGGAAAAGAGGAGCTTTACAGCGGAAATTACAGCTTTTACGTCGCAGAAAAGCAGAGAAGATTCGACGAGCAGCTAAAAAAGTACGAGCAGGAGCAGAAGGAAGTCAAAAGACTTTCCGAAGCCGCCGACAGGCTCTATCAATGGGGCACGGGGAACCAGCGCCTGATGAAAAAGTCTCAGGCGATACGGACGAGAATAGAAAGGACGGCGAAAACCGACCGCCCCGATTCCGAACGCCGTATGAGCGCCAGGTTCAAACAAAAGGATTTTTACGGGGACGAGGTACTGGCAGTAAAGGGGCTTTCAAAAAGCTTTGAGGGAAGGGCGCTTTTTTCCGGCGTCGAGCTGCTTGTAAAAGGCGGGGAGCGGATTGCGCTCATAGGCGACAACGGAACGGGCAAATCCACTTTTTTAAAAATTCTCATGGGCGAGGAGGAAGCCGACGCGGGCTATATCAAAAAGGGTCCATCGGTAAGGATCGCCTATCTTCCTCAAATAATAAAATTCAAAAATCCTAGCCTCAGTGTGCTCGACACGCTGGTGTTTTCTGAAAATTTGCCGGTTCAGGAAGCGCGAAACAGGCTGGGAGCCTTTAAATTCTCGGGCGAGGACGTCTTTAAGCCGGTTTCGGCGCTTTCGGGCGGCGAGCAGTCCAGGCTGCGGCTCTGCACGCTTATGCGGGCGGATATAAATCTCCTCATCCTTGACGAGCCGACGAACCATCTCGACATTATGTCGAGGGAATGGATAGAGGAGGCGCTCGAGGACTACGGCGAGGCTCTGCTCTTCGTTTCGCACGACAGGTACTTCATAAACCGTTTCGCAACGCGCGTATGGGAGCTGAAAGACGGCGCGATTTGCGATTTCAGGGGTACTTTTGAGCAATACAGGCGGCACACAGAGAGCGCCGCGCGCTTTGCGGAGATAAAAAGGCAGGCGGAAAAGAAGGAGGAAAAGCCGAAAAGAAAGCAAAAGCCTCAGGATACCGCGAAGATGATCGCAAGGCTTGAGCGCGAGATCGCGGCGGCGGAGGATAAGCTCAAAATGCTTGACCGCGAGGCTGAGGAATATTCTTCGGACTATGAGAGGCTGCTCGAAATCGGGGAAAAGAGGAATGTTATAGAAAAGGAGCTTGAGGAGCTCTACGACAAATGGGGGGAGCTTTCCGAATGAGCAAGAAAAAATACGTCATTTTATCCGTTATAGACGCGTTCTGGCTTGGCGCCGGATTGTTTTTCAAATTCAGGCTGTCGGGCTACGGCGTCATGGCGCTGCTCTGCTTCGGGATTTTCTTGCTCAGCGCTCTGCTTGAGGGGCTGTATTTTCTCGGCAAAAAGCGTCCGAAGGAAGCGAGGATAATAAGGCGCTGTGTTATCGGGGCGCTGTGCGCAGGCTTACTCTATTTTTGCGTCGTGGAAGTCGTTATAATAAACGGGTCGCGCACCGACGCCGAAGAAGCGGATTATATTATAGTCCTGGGAGCGGGCGTCGACGGCCGGAGACCTTCTCTCGTGCTGTGGAACAGGCTCGAGGCGGCGTACGCCTTTCTTCAGAGGAACCCGGACGCTAAGGCGGTCGTCAGCGGGGCGCAGGGACCGCACGAGGAAATATCCGAAGCGGAGTGCATGTACGAGTGGCTCACGGAGCGCGGGATAGCGCCTGAGCGCATCATAAAAGAGGAAAGGGCGAGAAGCACGGCGCAGAATATTGCATATTCGCTCCCCCTTATCCGTTCGGATACGGACAAAAAGGATATCCGATTTGCTGTCGTAACCTCGGAATTCCACCTTTACCGCGCAAAGCAGATAGCGATGAAAAACGGTATGGCAAGCCCCTCTGGAGTCGCGGCGGCAACGACCCTTCCGGTTATCAAAATCAACTACTACATACGCGAGGCCTTTGCGGTTACGGCGTTTTGGGCTTTCGGAGCGTGAGGTTTACAAATCTGCGCCGACATGGTAAAATACCCTGATAACATGGGGGAGATACAGTGATTTATGCTTGAAAAACTTAAGCTTATTGAAGAAAAGTATATTGATATAGAAAATCGCATGGCAAGCCCGGAGGTCTACTCCGACCCGCAGCTTGTGGCGAGGCTTGCGCGCGAGCAGAAGGAAATTGCTCCGGTTGTAGAGGCTTTCAGAGTCTATGAGAAGCACCGCCGCGACGCCGAGGAGGCGAGAGCCATCCTGGACGGCAAAAACGAAGATCCGGAGTTCCGCGAAATGGCCCAGGAGGAGTACGACAGGGCCCGCGAGATGATGGCAAAAACCGAGCAGGAGCTTAAGCTTCTGCTCCTGCCACGGGATCCGAACGACTCCAAAAATGTCATCATCGAGATACGCGGAGGTGCGGGCGGCGAGGAAGCGGCGCTTTTTGCCCAGAGCCTCTACCGGATGTACACGATGTATGCCGAATCGAAGCGCTGGAAGTCGGAGATACTTAACCTGAACGAGACGGAACTCGGCGGAATAAAGGAGGTCAGCTTCATGATTGAGGGTGACGGCGCTTACTCACGCATGAAGTTTGAAAGCGGGGTGCACCGTGTGCAGAGAGTTCCCGACACCGAGGCTTCGGGGCGCATACACACGTCCACCGTGACTGTCGCCGTGCTGCCGGAGATGGACGAGGTCGATTTTCACATTAACCCGGTCGACCTTCAGGTGGACACTTACCGCTCGTCCGGCGCGGGCGGGCAGCACGTAAACAAAACCGAATCGGCCATACGGATAACGCACATCCCTACGGGCACCGTGGTCGAGTGCCAGGAGGAGCGCAGCCAGCATAAAAACCGCGACCGCGCAATGAAGATACTGGCGTCAAGGCTTTACGAGGCCGAGAGAGAAAAGCAGAGCGCCGCCCTGGCCGCGGAACGGAAAAGTCAGGTGGGAACCGGGGACAGGAGCGAGCGCATACGTACCTACAACTACCCGCAGGGGCGGGTAACCGACCACCGCATAGGGCTCACTCTTTACAAGATAGAGCAGGTCATGAACGGCAGCCTCGATGAGCTCATCGACGCCTTAATAACTGCGGATCAGGCGGAAAAACTCAGAATGAGCGAGGAAGGCTGAATTTGGAAACCAGGATTTTTCGTATAAGCAATCTCAAGGATGACGCGGGGCAGCTTTCCGCCGCCGCTAAGATAATAAGATGCGGCGGCACGGTCGCCATACCCACGGAGACGGTTTACGGACTCGGCGCAAACGGGCTTGACGGCGAGGCCGTGAAGAAGATTTTTGAGGCCAAGGGCAGGCCCTCCGACAACCCGCTCATTCTGCACATTGCGGACAGGATGTGGCTTTCAAGATACTGCGAGGACATTCCGGAGGAGGCCTTTGAGCTGGCCGAAAGGTTCTGGCCCGGTCCTCTGACGATTATCCTTAAAAGACGCTGCATCGTGCCGGACATAGTAACCGCGGGCCTCGACACCGTTGGCGTGCGCTGCCCGAAGCACGAGATAACGAACGCGCTTATACGCACAGCCGACCTGCCCATAGCCGCGCCTTCGGCCAATCTCTCCGGCAGGCCCAGCACCACGAGCTTCGGGCATGTATTCAGGGATATGAACGGCAGAATAGACGCCATCATCGACGGAGGCGAATGCGAGGTCGGGCTTGAGTCCACTATCGTGGATCTTACCGTGAAGCCGCCGAGGCTTCTGCGCCCGGGCGGAGTGACGGTCGAGGAGCTGCGTGATGTGCTCGGCGAGATACAGATAGACGAGGCTTTGCAGAGGCTGATGAACGAGGGCGAGACGCCGAAGGCTCCCGGAATGAAGTACCGCCACTACGCGCCCAAGGCGCCGATAATCGTAGTTTCAGGAGACCCCGAGCTTTCGGCAAAGTATATAAAGCGGCGCGTAAACGAAAAAACCGGCGTATTGTGCTTTGACGAGTTTGCGGATATGTTTAAGGGGGCGGTCGCTATACCCTTTGGGAGCTTTGAGGAGCTGAAAATCCAGGCCGAGAGGCTCTTTGACTCCCTGCGCTGCTTTGACGACACCGACGTCACCCAAATCTACGCACAGTGCCCGCCGGAAGAGGGACTGGGACTCGCCATAGCCAACCGTCTTAAAAAGGCGGCAGGGTTCAATATCGTCGATTTGGGAAGTGAGTGAGATTGCTTATCATAGGCATAACCGGCGGCACCGGCGGAGGAAAGACCACGCTCCTCAGGGAGCTTGAGTCGAGAGGCGCCTTGGCCATCGACTGCGACAGCGTATACCATGAGCTTGCCTCGGACAGCCGCGAGATGCTTTCCAAGATCGAGGGCGCTTTTCCGGGAACCGTCGTTTCCGGAAGCCTTGACCGGAAGGCGCTCGGCAAAATAGTGTTCGGCGACGAGGCGGCGCTTTTAAGGCTCAACTCAATAGCCCACAGGTATGTGCGGCGGGAGGTTGACAGAAGGCTTCGCGAAGCCGAAAGCGGCGGGAAAAAGCTCGCGGCAATCGACGCCATCGCCCTGATTGAAAGCGGCATCGCCAAAAAATGCGACGCCGTCGTGGGTGTGCTTGCCGACAGGGAAAGGCGTATCAGCCGAATAATGGCACGGGAAGGAATCGGCAGGGAATACGCCGCCATGAGGGCGGACGCCCAGAAGGGTGATGAATTCTTCATAGAAAACTGCGATTACATCCTCAGAAACGATTATGATTCCGAAGCTGACTTTCGCCGGGATTGCGGAAAGCTTATCGATACAATTATTGAAAAGAGTGAAAAAAATGAGCATTTTTGAAGAAATGGAGTCAAATGTGAGATCGTACTGCCGGAGCTTCCCCGTTACCTTCACGCGCGCGAAGATGTCGAAGATGTACTCGGACGACGGTCGGGAGTTTCTGGACTTTTTCAACGGAGCGGGTGCGCTCAATTACGGTCACAACAACGATTATATAAAGGCAAGGATAATCGAATACATAGAGAGCGACGGCATAAGCCACGCCCTCGATATGCATACTGACGCTAAGAGTAAATTTCTCGAGACTTACCGAAATCTCATACTGGCCCCGGGAAAATACGATTATAAGGTGATGTTCTGCGGACCTACGGGTACGAACGCGGTTGAGGCGGCGCTCAAGCTCAGCCGTAAGGTGACGAAGAGAACCGGCGTCTTCGCCCTGACAGGCTCCTTCCACGGCATGACACTTGGCAGCCTTTCCATAACGAGCGGGAAAACGCCGCGCGCGGGCGCGGGACAGCCTCTTTACGGCACCACCTTCATTCCGCATCCGCATTTCCATCCGGAGATAGACACCATAAAGTATATGGAAGAGCTGATGTGCGACGAGTATTCCGGCGTCGAAAAGCCGGCGGCGGTATTTATTGAGACCATTCAGGCGGAGGGCGGCGTTATAATTTTAAGCGACAAATTTCTGCGCGACCTCTGCGCGCTCTGCGACAGAATGGGCGTGCTGCTTGTTGTCGACGACATCCAGGTCGGCTGCGGCAGGACGGGTAAGTTTTTCTCCTTCGAACGCGCCGGGATAGTTCCGGACATGGTGGTGCAGTCAAAGTCAATAAGCGGCTACGGGCTCCCTATGTCCCTGCTGCTTATAAAGTCCGAGCACGATATTTGGACTCCGGCGGAGCATAACGGCACCTTCAGGGGGAACCAGATGGCCTTTGTCGGAGCGACGGCGGCGCTGGAATACCGCGTGCAGCACGAGCTTGAGAGGAAGACCCTCGAAAACGAGGCTCTTATAAGAAAGTTCGTTGAGGAAAGGATACTGATACTCGAAAAGGACATAGAATACCGCGGAATGGGAATGATACACGGGCTGGATTTCGGAAGGGTCAGGATAGAGAACGCCGCCGGAAAAATCGGCAGGGAGTGCTTCGAAAGAGGGCTCATTATCGAGCGCGCGGGACGCGGCGACTGCGTCCTCAAAATCATGCCCGCGCTCACGATAAAAAGGGATGAGCTTCTGGCGGGGCTTGAAATAATCGAAAAGGCGACAAGAAAGGTGCTTTCGGGAAAATAACGGAGGGAGAGCGTTTATGGCCGATACAAAAGAAAAGAACGAAAAGAAGGAAAAGCTGTTTTACAAGCAGAAAAACTCTTACGATATTTTAAGCGAGGAGGATAAAAAAGCATTGGAGGCTTACGGCGAGGATTATAAAAGGTTCCTCGACGCCGGCAAGACCGAGCGCCTCGCCGTCAAATATATCATTTCGCTTGCGGAAAAAGCGGGCTTCAAGCCCTATGTGGCAGGCTCGTCCGTCAAGGCGGGCGATAAGCTTTATTTCAATAACCGCGGCAAGGCGCTGACGCTCGCGGTAATAGGCTCGAAGCCCTTATCCGAGGGGCTTAACATCGCGGCGGCGCATGTGGACAGCCCGAGGCTCGACCTCAAGCAGGTTCCTCTTTACGAGGAGGGCGAGATCGCGTTTTTCAAGACGCACTATTACGGCGGAATTAAGAAGTACCAGTGGGTCGCGATACCGCTCGAGCTTTACGGCACAGTCGTGCTCAAAAGCGGCAAAACCGTCGATGTCGCGATCGGAAACGAGCCGGGCGAGCCGCAGTTCTCGATAACGGACCTTCTTCCGCATCTCTCGGGCGAGCAGATGAAAAAGACCCTCGCGGACGGAATAACGGGCGAGGGGCTGAATATACTCGCGGGAAGCGTTCCGGATAAGGAGAGCGAGGGCACAGACCGCGTCAAAATCACGCTGCTGGAGATACTGAACAAAAAATACGGCATGGTGGAGGAGGATTTCCTCTCAGCTGAATTCGAGGCGGTCCCCGCCTTCAACGCAGTCGACATAGGACTTGACCGCAGCATGATCGGCGCATACGGTCAGGACGACCGCTCCTGCGTATACGCCGAGGTGGCTGCGATGCTTGAGCTTGAAAAATGCGAAAAGACCGCCGTCTGCCTCATCGCGGACAAGGAGGAGGTCGGCTCGGACGGCGTTTCGGGAATGAAGTCGAGGAGCTTCGAGCGCTTTGTAAGATCGCTCTGCGACACCCAGGGCGTGAGGATGGAGGACTGCTTCGCCAATTCCTTCTGCCTTTCTGCGGACGTCTGCAACGCCTTCGACCCGAACTACCCGGAGGTCTCCGAAAAGCGCAACAGCGCGAAGCTGAATTACGGCGTATGCCTTTTGAAGTTCACAGGCTCGAGGGGCAAATCAGGCTCAAGCGACGCCTCGGCGGAAACCGTAGGAAAGCTCCGTTCGCTTTTCGATAGAAACGGAGTGGTCTGGCAGATGGGCGAGCTCGGCAAGGTCGATCAGGGCGGCGGCGGCACTGTCGCGCTTCTGATGGCAAACCGAGATATCGAAACGATAGATGCGGGCGTGCCGGTGCTTTCGATGCATTCGCCCTTCGAGGTGGTGTCGAAGGCTGACTGCTACATGACCTATAAGGCGGTCAGGGCGGTTTACAACTCTTAAAATGAGCGTGTCGAAAAAGTCTTTCGACACGCTTCCAGGGGGTATCCAATACCCCCTGGATACGCGGCTGAAGCCGCGATACCCCCGGTCGCGCACAATTGCGCGGGATAGTGTATTTTTCCGGCGTACACGCCGCCGGAAAAATAGTTTTATACTGTTATTGCATCTTTTGCTCTCAGGATTTTTGACAGTCTGTTAAAATTTCATAAAATCAAATCCCCCTGCCGATAATAAGACGGACGGGGGGATTTTTTATGGACTTAATCCCCCGTAAGGTTTGGGGGGATCATTTATGCCAGAAAACGAAAAGAAGGAAAGCAAAGACATATACGACAAAGAACAGATTACGGAGATGGGCTCCGCCACAGTGCGCTCCGAGAAGGGCCTTATCCACTGCCTTACCATAGTGGGGCAGGTGGAGGGTCACCAGATGCTGCCGGAAAACAACAAGTCTACCAAGTACGAGCATGTACTGCCGCAGCTCGCGGCTATCGAGGAGAGCACGGAAATAGACGCCCTGCTCATACTGCTGAACACTATGGGCGGCGACATAGAGGCGGGACTTGCGATAGCCGAAATGATAGCCAGCATGAAAAAACCGACGGCATCGCTGGTTTTGGGAGGCGGCCATTCCATCGGCGTGCCGCTCGCGGTGGCTGCAAAGAAATCCTTCATAGCTTCATCCGCCGCCATGACGCTGCATCCGGTGAGGCTGACGGGCGTGGTCATCGGCGTGCCCCAGACATATGAGTACCTCGCCAAGGTGCAGGAACGCATCGTTCAGTTCATAACGCAGAATTCAAGGATAACAAAGGAAAAGCTCATCGAGCTGATGATGAGGACCGGGGAAATAGCGGCAGACGTCGGAAGCATCATATACGGCGAGGAAGCCGTTAAGATTGGGCTTATCGACGCTCTCGGCGGGCTTTCGGACGCGCTTGAATACCTGCACGCGGAGGTGAGAAGCAAGAAGGAAGCGCAAGGGGACAGTTTGAAGATGAAGAGTGACGGAGAAATGCAGGATACAATAAATCCGTCGTAAAACGAGGGCGGAAAGAATAAATTCCTCTGGCCTGAGCACGCCGGAATCATACTCATAATAGCGTTCAACCCGTAAAAAGCACGCAGTCGGCATGCTTTTTACGGGTTGAACATAAGCGCCGGACAAAACGGGCGCTTAAATTAAGGCTCAGTCCGTTACATAGGGGAGCAGGGCTATCTGTCTTGCTCTCTTTATAGCTTCGGTCAGCTCGCGCTGATGCATGGCGCAGGTGCCGGTGGCTCTGCGGGGCAGTATCTTGCTGCGCTCGGAGAGGAAGCGGCGAAGCTTGGCCGTGTCTTTGTAATCTATATACTGGGACTTCTCCGCGCAGAAGGCGCAGACCTTTCTGCGCTTGCGGTTTCCGCCGCGGGGCGATTTCGAGTCCTTCATTTCCTTGTCAAATGCCATATCTGTAACCTCCTATCATTGAGTAGTGTAAAAACGCTTAAAACGGAAGGTCGCCGTCGTCGTCAAGCTCGGCGAAACCTGAGGAGTCGGAATCAAAGGGTGTCTGCTGGCCGAAGGAGCCGCCGCTCTGGTAACCTGAGCCGCCGTCCTCGCGGGACTTTTTGCTCTCCGCAAAGTAGACGCTGTCGGCCACGACTTCCGCGGTTCTGCGCTTGCCGCCCTCCTTGTCGGTCCACTCGCGTATCTGGAGCCGTCCCGTAACGGCCGCAAGCTGCCCCTTGAAAAAGTATTTTGACACGAACTCCGCGGTCTGCCTCCAAGCCACGACGTCAATAAAGTCCGTCTGCTTCTCGCCGCCATCTCGTGAGGAAAAGTCCCTGTCTACGGCGAGCGTGAAGCCGACGACCGAAATTCCGGCCGGTGTTTTGCGAAGCTCCGGGTCTCTTGTAAGCCTGCCCATGAGAACAACCTGATTCAGCATGGTTCCTTACCTCCTAGTTCCCGGAAACGGTCACAAGAGAGCGCATTACGCCCTCGGTTATTCCAAGTACACGCTGGAGTTCGGCGGGGAAGTCGGGAGCGGACGTGAACTTGACGAGAACATAGTAGCCCTCGGCCATGTCGTTGATCAGATAAGCAAGACGGCGCTTGCCCATCTCCTCAAGCGAAATGACAGTCCCGTTCGCTTCGATGAGCGCTTTGAACTTCTCTACGACTGCCTTTATATCCTCTTCGCTCTTTGTGGCGTCGATGATATACATGACCTCGTAATTGGCTGTGGTTTTTGCCATATCTTTTGCACCTCCTTCTGGACATAAGGCCCGCAGTGCGGGCAAGGATTAAAACGGGCACACTGCCCGCAGTTTAATTAGTCTACCACTTGCATATTTGTTTGTCAACCAAAAAATACGATGAAAATGCTTTGCCTTGCAGACTTAATATATCAGATTGAGCCGGCAAAGCGTCGGCCTGCGAACTCTTTACCGTCAATCGTCTTACAGCGACAAGGCCTTCCTTTTAATGTATTCACGGAGCCAGGAGCCCGTTTCCCCGTTTTCGAGCGCGAAGTCTATCGTAGCCTCGAGGAAGCCCTTCAGATTCCCCGTATCGTAGCGGACCCCTTCAAACTCTACGGCGACCATAGGCGCCTTGCGGCAAAGCTCCTTCAGAGCGTCCGTCAGCTGTATCTCGCCGCCCGCGCCGGGAAGGGTCCTGTCGATTATGTCAAAAACGTCGGGTGTGAGGATGTATCGCCCGAGTATCGGGTAATTCGAGAATCTGTCCTCAAACTTAGGCTTTTCAACCATGTCGGTGACCTTGAAAATGTTGTTTTCGAGAGCCTCCATCTTGAGCGATGAGTATTTGACGATAAGCTCGTCCGAAACGGGCTGGGTGCCAACAGCCGCAGCGCCGTATTTTTCCGCCGCGTCTATGAGCTGCTTTGTCACGGGCACCTTCGACATCATAACGTCGTCTCCGAGGAGCACGGCGAAGGGCTCGTCCCCGACGAAGGTGCGCGCGCGTCCTATCGCGTGCCCCAGACCCTTGGTTTCCTTCTGACGAAGAAAGTATATGTTCGCAAGGTTTGAGGACAGCCTGACGGATTCGAGCAGAGAGTTCTTCTTATCCGCCTCAAGGCGTGTTTCAATCTCGGGGCAGAAGTCGAAATGGTCCTCCATGGCGCCTTTGCCGCGGTTTGTTATTATAAGTATATCCTCGATGCCGGAGGCGACTGCCTCCTCGACGATGTATTGAATAACGGGTCTGTCCACAAGAGGGAGCATTTCCTTTGGTATCGCCTTCGTCGCGGGGAGCATGCGGCTGCCGATTCCCGCCGCGGGTATGACGGCTTTTCTGACTTTCATTGGTATCCTCCTGATTTCAGGTGAATTTGTTAATAAGCTCGTTGAAGAGTTTGTTTTTGGGAAGAAGGTAGAGGAGCGGGAGCCCCAGAAGGTACATGACGCCGAACTCGGTAACGCCTATCTGCAGGGCGTTCGCCGCGAAGCCTTCCCAGAAGACGGCGGGGGTTGCGGAGAAGGAAATGACGGCGCCGACCACAACGGCATTGAAGATAACGACTGGGGCGAGCGCCAGCGGGCGTATGCGGATCCTGGACGTGCAGAACGCCGCCGCAAGGGTGGCGAGGGATCCGAACACGATGTCGGGCAGCCCGTAGCCGCCGAAAAGATTCGCGAGGGCGCAGCCTACGAAAAGTCCCCAGGAGGTGAAGGGCAGAAAGAAGGGGAGAATGCAGAGGACTTCAGAGACGCGAAACTGCAGGGGACCGTAGCTGACGGGCGAGAGCGCTACCGTGAGCGCCGCATAGAGCGCGCCGATAAGCGCCGCAAAGATGAGCTTGCGAAGGGATAGGTTTTTCAATTTTTTCACTCCATTTTTTTATTTTTAAGGCTTTCGCCTTCCGGCAGGGTTATGGCACCTGTCGTTATTTTTGTTGTAAAGCGAAGGTAATATGTAGGCGGCCAGGGCCCCGCACAGCGGGCGATCCTGCCGCGGTACATAAATCTCACACATCAGAGCTCAGGCTGTAAGCACATCCGCAGTAATGCTGACGGTAGATACCAAACATTTTGCAAAGCTCTATCGAGCGCTGGTAGCCGCCGCGCTTTTTGAAGTCCGAATACAGATAAGGTATTGCATACCTTTCGCTCATGGCTTTTCCAATTTCGTTTATCACTTCCGCGTTTTTGCGAGGCCCGACAGTAAGCGTCGTCGTGAAGTAGTCGAAGCCGCCCTCTTTTGCGGTTCTTGCCGCCTCGTTAAGACGAAGCTTAAAGCATTCGGAGCAGCGCAGGCCGCCCTCAGGCTCGTTTTCGAGCCCTTTCGCGCTTTCATAAAAGGCGCCGGGGGAGTATTCGCCCGCGATAAGAGCGACGGGATTCCCGGTCTCAAGCAGGGAAAGCAGCCTTTCAAGTTCGGTCAGGCGCTTTTCATACTCCCCGGCGGGGTGTATGTTCGGATTATAGTAAAACAGCGTTATCTCGAAATGCCGGGAGAGGTATTCGAGCACATAGCTTGCGCAGGGCGCGCAGCAGGCGTGAAGCAGCAGCCTCGGAGACCGCCCGCCGAGAGAGGAGATGATATTCTCGGTTTCCTTCTGATAATTCACTTCGCTTCACCTAAAACATTATATTATAACCTTCCGCGCCGTTTTGCAAGAGAAAACATCAACAAATGAGCCGAATCGGAGAAATCAATAAAAATGAGCACCGGGCAATCAAGCGGAAGTTTTTTTATTGAAAACGACTCATATAATGCGTTGAGGTGATGAATTTGTTTGAATACATAGTGCAGCCCGGAGAATACCTGTACAGCATAGCGGCGATGTTCGACGTGAACGTTCCGTCCATACTCTCCGCAAACCCCGGGCTCTCTGCGGAGAACATTTATCCGGGGCTGAAGATTCTGGTGCCGATAAGCAACAAGCTTTACCAAAGGTTTCCCTGGTACATATACTATCCCTACCTCTTCCGCAGCAATACCTGGAGCTATTGGGACGACAGGCGGCGCTGGCCGGAGGGCTGGAGGGGATTCCCGGGAGAAAGCGCATATATTGGGGGTACCAAATAAGCGGACGGGGCATAATATCAGTGTTATACGGATAATCAGCGGGCGCCTTGAATGAATAACCCGAATCGTTTCCACATTATTAACACATTGCCCCTTGCAAAGGGGCATGAAAAGTTGTAACATGTAGGGCGCAGAATGCGAATACGGCGGCGGAGGGTGGTGCAGGCCTCTCTTCGCCGTCCCGTGTTGCGCCTGCGATTTCCAGAATTTTACACAAAGGGGGTGCGCGTTTTGCTCGCGTTGAGCGAAGGACTGAAGAACGAAGCCGAATTTCAGAAGTTAATAAGCAAAATCGGGAGCGGAGGCACCCCTGTCGTTATGAGCGGCCTTGAGAGCATTCACAGGGCTGAGGTTTCCGCCGCCATAAGGCTGATAACAGGGCGTCCGGTAGTCATTATCTGCCCCGACGAGCTTGAGATGGGGCGTATGACGCGCGATCTTGATTTTCTGACCGCCGGGCAATGCCTCGCGCTTTGCTCGCGCGAGTTTACCTTCTACAACGCGGAGGGCGTTTCACGAATTTCCGAGCATGAGCGGATAAGGACACTGTACGAAATGGCGAGGGGCGCGTCGGGAGTCGTGGTTACCACGCCGGACGCGCTGATGCAGAGGGCGATACCCAAAGCAAGGCTCATGGAGGCCTACGCCGTAATAAGGCAGGGTGGGGAATACAGGCTCGAGGAACTGGCGGAAAGGCTTGTCGCCGCTGGATACAGACGCTCCGCTCAGGTGGAGGGCGTCGGTCAGTTTTCCGTTCACGGCGGCATACTGGATTTCTTTTCGCCGGCTTTTTCCAATCCCGTTCGCTGCGAGTTCTTCGGCGACGAAGTCGACTCCATGGGCGCTTTCGACATCCTTTCGCAGCGCCGGATCGAAAACATTTCATCGGCCGAGATACTGCCGGTCGCCGAGAGCCTTGCGGGGCTCTACGACGGGGGTGAGACGGGCTTCGCTGAGGAGCTTGAAGAGCTCGCTCGTAAGATTGCGCGGCGCAAAACCGCAAAGAAGGAACTGTTCGATAACGTATCCTCCGACATCGAGAGGCTCAAAAGCGGGCGCGTTTTTTCGGCTGCGGACAGATACATGGCGCTTCTTTATCCAGAAAACGAAACTGCGGCGGACTACGTCCCAAAAGATGCGGTTGTGATACTCTGCGAGCCCGTGCGGGCTAAGGATAAGGCTAAAAATTACGTCTGGCAGCTTACTCAGGACATAGACACCCTGCTGGAAGCCGGTATTCTTGACGGCTCGCTTGCTTCCGCGTTTTTTACCGGGTGGCAGGAGATATGCGACAGGCTCTCGGACCGACCCTTCGTCATGCTTGACAGCTTTACGGGGAGCGATTACCCGCTGCCGCCGCGCTCCATGCTGAATATGAGGGCAAAGCAGCTTCCGGCTTACGCCGGCAGCGTAGAAACGGCTGCGGGCGATCTTGTTTATTATCTTAAAAACGGATACAGCGCCGTTCTGCTTGCGACCGACGAGCAGAAGGCGAAAAGCTTGAAGGACTACCTAGACAGGCACGCCATACCCTCGTCGCTGGATTACTCACTGACCAGCCTGCCGGAGCGCGGCGCGTGCGCGATAGGCATAGGCGCGCTTTCGGCGGGCGCGGAGTACCCCGATTCCAAAATCGCCGTCATGACCGAGGGGCAGATAACCGGCGCGCCCGCGAAAAAGCTGGGGATAAGGAAAAAGGCCGACAAGAACAGGCAGAAGCTCTTAAGCTACGCCGATCTGTCCGTCGGTGACCTTGTGGTTCATGAGCATCACGGCATCGGGCGCTTTATGGGCATATTCCAGATGCCGGTCGACGGCATTCAGAAGGATTATATAAAGATATCTTATTCGGGTACGGACAGCCTCTATGTCCCCGCTACACAGCTCGACTTGGTTTCAAAATATATTGGCTCGGGCGGGGAGGACAAACAGGTCAGACTCTCAAAGCTCGGAGGCACGGACTGGCAGAAGGCAAAGTCCCGGGCAAAGAGCGTCGCAAAGGAGCTCGCTAGGGACCTTATCGCTCTCTATGCGGAAAGAAAGAGGCGCCAGGGTTTTGCGTTTTCTCCGGATTCAAGCTGGCAAAAGGAATTTGAGGACAGCTTCGGCTATCAGGAGACTGAGGACCAGCTCGCTGCTATAAGAGACATCAAGGCCGATATGGAGAAGCCTGCGCCTATGGACAGACTGCTCTGCGGCGACGTCGGATACGGCAAAACGGAGGTCGCCCTGCGTGCCGTCATGAAGTGCGTACTCGACGGAAAGCAGGCGGCGATACTGGTTCCGACTACCGTGCTCGCTCAGCAGCATTATGTCACGGCGCTGAAAAGGTTTGCAAACTATCCCGTGAGGATAGAGGTGCTGAGCCGTTTCCGCACGGCGGCTGAGATAAAAAAGTCGCTTAAGAACATCAAGGGCGGCTCGGCGGATATCATAATCGGCACGCACAGGCTTTTGCAGAAGGATGTTGAATTCAAGGACCTCGGACTTCTCGTCGTGGACGAGGAGCAGCGCTTCGGAGTCGCGCATAAGGAGCGGCTCAAGGAAATCTCAAAGCTCGTCGACGTGCTCACGCTTTCGGCAACCCCGATACCGAGGACTCTCAACATGGCGCTTTCGGGCATACGCGATATGTCGACGATTGAGGAGCCGCCTATGGACCGTCACCCGGTGCAGACATATGTGCTCGAGCACGACTGGGGCATAATCGCGGACGCGATAAGGCGTGAGGTGGCCCGCGGAGGTCAGGTTTATTACCTCCACAACCGAGTAGAGACCATAGAGAGAACCGCCTCGAGGCTTTCAAAGCTCCTGGAGGGGGTAACGGTCGCGATAGGGCACGGTCAGATGGACGAGGATACCCTCTCCGGAGTAATGGAGAGGATGGTCAGGAACGAGATACAGGTGCTCGTCTGCACTACGATAATCGAGTCGGGCATCGACATCCCCAACGTAAATACGCTGATAGTCGAGGACGCCGACAAGCTTGGGCTGGGGCAGCTCCACCAGATACGCGGGCGCGTCGGGCGCAGCTTCCGGCATGCCTTCGCCTATCTGACCTTCAGGCAGGGAAAGGTGCTCTCGGAGGTCGCGAACAGGCGGCTTTCGGCGATCAGAGAGTTCGCGGAGTTCAATTCCGGCTTCAAGATAGCGATGCGAGACCTAGAGATACGCGGCGCGGGCAATCTTCTCGGCGCAGAGCAGTCGGGGCACATGGTTTCGGTCGGTTACGACATGTATCTGAAGCTGCTTGAGGAAGCGATACTTGAGGAACGCGGCGAAAAGCCGCCCAAGCGCGCCGAGTGCTCCGCTGACCTTTCGGTTTCCGCTAACATTCCGGAGCGTTATGTCCCCTCCGGCGAGCAGAGGATGGACTTGTACCGCCGCATCGCACAGATTAGGACGGAAGATGACGCGGACGAGCTTGTCGACGAGCTCATCGACAGGTTCGGAGACCCTCCGGGAGGTGTGCTGGCGCTGATAAAAGTCGCGCTTTTGCGCGGCGAAGCAGAGAGAGCTGGCATCTGCGAAATTTCGCAGAAGGCGGGAAGCGTTCGCTTCAAGCTTATCGACTTCGATATGGCGCAGGTCTCGGCACTTTACGAAAAACCGAATTTTAAGGGCAGAATTAAGATTGAGGCGGGCGCGGAGCCCGTGATAAGCCTCAAAATCAAAAGCAGCGACGTACTGAGAGAGGCGGCCGAGTTTGTCCGTGCTTATCACGACGCCGCAATTAAAAAGGAAGGTTGAAATGAAAAAGGCAATCAGCGTTATTCTTGCGGCGGCGATATCCATATCGATTCTCGCCGGCTGCTCGCAGCCGGCACCAGAGGCGTCTCCCTCGGCAGCACCAAGCCCCTCTCCAGTCGAGGCCAAGACAAGCATAAACGGTTTCAATTCGGATTTGTACAAGCCTGACACCCTGATGATGAAGGTGGACGGTTCTCCCGTGTATTGGACGGAATTCCTTTACTGGGTGGCATCGGACATATTCTATATATACCAATCCACCGGCTCGTATCCCACTAACTGGGACGAGAAAATCGGGGAGGACAAAACTCTGAAAAGCTATGTCGTGGACTCGGCCAAGAACGCGATAAGCATGTACAGGGCGGTCGAGAAAAAGGCGGCGGATCTCGGCATAAAGCTTTCTGAGGAGGATGAGGCGGAGATCAACTCGGAGATTCAGGCCGGGATTGCGGCCTACGAGACCGAGGACGCCTTCAACGAATATCTCAGGAGCAGCTACCTTGATCAGAACCTTTACCGTTATATGCTGAAGGTGTCGATATTGTACAAAAGGATATTTGAGAAAAGCTACGGAGAAAAAGCCGAGAAATTCAGTGACGCCGATACCCTGAGCTATGCTGAAAAGGAAGGGTATATCAAGGCCAAGCATATTTACATGCCGTCTTCAACGGAAGAGGACAAGGACAAAGAAGTTAAGGATAAGATGCAGAGCCTCCTCGAAAGCCTCAAGGCTGCGGGCAGCGATAAGGAGAGAGCGGAGCTTTTCGACAAGCTGATGAAGGAGAACAGCCAGGACGGAGGCCTCGCGGTCTATCCCGACGGTTATCTCTTTAAGGACGGCGACATGGATCCCCAGTTCCAAAGCGCGGCTGAAGCAATCGCTGTCGGGAGCATAAGCGATATAGTCAAGAGCAGCTACGGCTATCATATAATACTTCGGCTGCCTGTCGGCGCTGACGATCGGGTTTTTACCTCGGAAGGAAGCTCAGAAGGCGGCACGGACACCCTCCGCTATTACGCGGCTTATGATACCTTCCGCAGAACCGTGGACGGCTGGGTCAAGGATGCGAAGACAGAAACCACAGAGGCGCTGAACAATCTCGATTTCGGCAAAATCTATAAATAAAGTCATATATGGCGACTATGGCGACAAAACGAGCCGCGAAGCGGGCAGCTTTGCGGCTCGTTTTGTCTGTTTAAGGACTTTTATGAGATATGAGAAACTTTTTTTAAAAAAGGTGTTGACAAGAGGTAGAGTGTTTGGTATATTAACAAAGCGCCCAAACGAGGGGACCTGAAGGAAGCGGAAGCGAAGGGACTAGGCGCCGCCGGAGAAGGCGGCGGGACTGAGCCCGGAGGA
>JAJUHC010000002.1 GCA_029268065.1 Clostridiales bacterium
ATGCTTATTTTTAGCCTGTTTTCCCTTTAGTTTTCCCTTTACAGATTTTTTTACAAGCTTTTTGATGGAATAACCGCCCCTTTCGGAGCGGCTTTTTTATGCCTGTTTAAGATTGCTTATAAATTCATCCATTCGGTCAGCGGAACAACAGGATGGTAGATCCGAGCATCGTATTCATTGACGGAACGCACATCAAAGCCTCGGCCAACAAGAAGAAGTATCAAAAAGAGATAGTGGCAAAAACCGCAAGGATATACGAGGAGCAGCTTCGCGCCAAGGTGAACGCCGAGCGCGAAAAGCTGGGAAAGCCTCCGATTGAGGAGGAGGATGACGACGAGCCGCCGAAGGGAGAAAAGACGGTTTCCACCACCGACCCGGACAGCGGAATGTTCGTAAAGGGCGAACATGAGCGGCGGTTTGCTTACGAGGCACATACGGTATGCGAGCGGCACGGCTTCGTTTTGGACGTAGAGGTGACGGCGGGCAACGTACATGACAGTGTAGCATGGGACGCGGTGTACGACAGGGTAAGCGAGAAGTTTTATGTGGAGTTTGTGGCGATGGACGCCGGATACAAGACCCCCTGGATAGCAAAAAAGACGCTGGAAGGCGGCAAAATACCAATTCTCCCGTATACGAGATACAAAGGCGGCAAAGAGCGGTACAGACATATGACCCCGTGAAAGACACATACGCCTGTCCTTGTGGACTAATCCTTCGGCACACCACGACGGACCTGGAGGGAAAGCGAGCCCGCCGGACAAAGCCGAAGAATTGCATAAATAGTCCGCACAAGGCGCTGTGCGGCGCAAATTCTAAGAGGCAAGAGGTGCTTAATCGGCATATCTGGCAGGAGCATCTGGACTTGGCGGGGCAACTGCGTAAAACAGAGCGCGCAGGCAGAAGAGATATATGCAATGAAAAGCGAAACGATAGAGCGTGTTTTTGGAGACGCCAGGGAGAAGCACGCGATGCGTTACACGCAGTATAGAGGCCCGGCCCGAGCGGCGCATTGGGCGAGGCTTAAATATGCCGCCATGAATCTTAAAAAGCTAGTAACATGGGCTTGGGAAATCACTCCTTTTTCTCGGTTTTGGCTCTTTTTTGACTGCTATACGCAAAGAACCGCAGTTTTCTCAAGCCGAAAGCTGCGGTTCCCTGACAGTCTGAAAACTCTGTAACCCTGGAATCACAGAGTTGCGTCAGGTCGGAAATGCGAAGCTCCAATATGATAATGCGCGCATTTTAAAAATTTACTTTATATGCAGAACTTATGGCTTGCCTTATGTAAATATCGCGCCGGTCGATGCGGTCGCCTAACTGCTCCAAACCTATACCAAGTTATTTCTGCTTTGTACAGTTATATTCCTCAAGCTTTTTCTGATTTACAACAGACGAATAAAACCTGTACCCTCCCGCGAGATTATATGTCTCAAAGCCCTTTGCCCTTAGTATTCGGCAGGCTATATAGCTTCTCAGCCCGCTGTCACAGTAGATATAAAGCTCCTTTCCGGCGGGAATTCTATCCAGGTTTTCCCGCAGCAGATGGAGCGGAATATGCATGCAGCCTTCGATTTTGCCCCTTGAATACTCCTCGTCCGTGCGCACGTCCAGAAGTAACGCCTTTGGGTTATATGAAAGGCCCGCGACGTCGTGCCAGAAAAACTGCTTTATTTTGCCGCTTATGACGTTCTCTGCGACAAAGCCCAGCATGTTCACGGGGTCTTTGGCGGAACCAAAGGGCGGGGCGTAGCAAAGTTCCAGATTGACAAGGTCCGTAACCTTCGCTCCGAAGCGTATCGCGGTGGCCAACACATCAGCGCGCTTGTCCGCTCCGCCGAAGCCGACTATCTGGGCGCCCAATACCCTCGCGTTCTTTTTCTCCCAGAGAATCTTAAGACACATCTTTGCGGAACCGGGGTAATAGCTTGCGTGAGAGCCCGCGTAAATATACGTCTTGTCGTATTCGACGCCAGCTTTTTCCACCGCGCGTTCATTAAGCCCCGTTACCGCAACGGTCATATCAAAAGCCTTGATTACAGACGAGCCCTGAGTCCCTCCGTAGAGGCTTCTTATGCCGCAGATATTATCCGCCGCTATCCTTCCTTGCCTGTTTGCGGGTCCCGCCAGCGGCACAAAGGCGGCTTTTCCCGTTAAAAAGTCTCTTACCTCCACCACGTCACCCACTGCATAAACATCTTCCGCGCTTGTTTTCATGCCCGAATCGACAATAATACAGCCACGGTTGTCGAGGCTTATTCCTGCCTTCTGAGCAAGCTCAGTTTCAGGACGCACGCCCACAGACATGATAAGCATATCCGCGCAAAGCGTGCCCTCCCGCAACGTAATCGAGAGTCCGCCCCTTTCTTCTATCTTCCTGATGCCGTTCCCCAGGATAAGCTTTATTCCCTTTTCGCGCATGTAATTGTGCACGGCTGCCGCCATGTCGCCGTCGAGAGACGCGATAAGATGTTCGGAGAGCTCGACTATCGTGACATCAAGGCCGAGACCTTTCAGGTTTTCCGCCATTTCGACGCCTATCGCCCCTCCGCCCGCCACTACCACGGAGCCCGGTTTTTCCTCTTCAATATACTTTTTGATTTTCACCGCGTCCGGAACGTTGCGAAGCGCAAAAACCCTGCCTGATTTTGCTCCCTCAATATCGGGTATAAGCGGCTTTGCCCCCATGGAAAGCAGGAGAACGTCATACGTCTCGTCGTAAACGTAGTCGGCTCTCAGATCCCTCACGGTAACGCATTTTGCCTTCGTGTCAATTGACTGAACCTCATTTAGCGTGCGCACGTCGACATTGAACCTCGAATTGAAGCTCTTCGGAGACTGAAGGAGGAGGTCCGACTCCTCCCTTATTTCGCCCCCGATGAAGTACGGCAGTCCGCAGTTTGCGAAGGAAATATGTTCTCCTCTCTCAAACATAATTATCTCGCAACCCTCGTCAAGCCTTCTGAGCCTCGCGGCGGCGGAGGCCCCCCCAGCCACGCCGCCTATGATAAGCACCTTCATATATTCAAAACCTCCCAAAACGATCCGTATTCCCGAACTTGCAGTTATTCTTTAATTATGAAATCCGGGGACAGCCTTTGCCAGTTTTCCATCCTCTCTGCCAGCGTCCGCTTGCTTTCCTCGTCCTCGCGCATAGCGATCAGCCGCCAGTCCATTTCGGAAAGCGCCTGTGCGACCTCTCCAAGCTTCTGGAATGGGATTGAAATAATAAGATAGCCCTCGGGATATACCTTCCTGCGCTTTAGACCGTGGTGCATGCCCGTAATGCAATAATTGACCTTCCCGCTTATGTAGGGATAGGCGTAGAGCCACGCACAGCTCAGGACGCTCGAGCTTTTCGACTCCCAGAGGTCGCCGGAGATGTAGCTCGTAGCCCGCATCAGTATCTCAGCCTTATCCGTCTTTGCCATGGCGATAATAATGTCCGGGTCAAAATCGCAGATCGAAACCGGAGCAAAAACGACGAAATTGTGTGCCCCCCGCTCAAGCTTGGGTATCATGCTGTACAGCCTCGCATTTGGCGCGGGCGTTTTAAAAACTCCGAAATCGAAGCCCGCCTGTCCGCTGGCCGCGAGGGGCGGCTCCGGTATCATTCCAAGCGCCATTTTCCCGAAGCAGTTATCGTCGTCCTTGGTGACAAAGAATTTTTCGCCGCTGTCCTGGGCTTCTTTTAAAAATTGACAAAACGACAATTTTTTGTTAAGATGTCTAGTGTTTTCCGGTTGCGCGTAGCAGTATTTTATAGCTACGGCAGGATAATCCAGCCCGAGCTTTTCAAAAAGCTCCCTTGTCTTGATGCTCAGCATTTGCCTGTCCTCCCCGATACATGTTAAATAATCAAGTGTTCTTGGCGTTCTAGAAAGGAGATGCGAAAGTGCAGGTCAAATTGTCGGAAAACGATTGGATGTTCATTACCCAATTGATTTACAGATGCAACCGCATAGATGATTTGTCGGCGTTTTGCCTTACCTTTCTTCAGCAGATCAGGGTGCTGATCCCCTATTCCGAAGGCAGGTTTTACAGGGTCAGGCGCGAAGCGGGCTCCCTGCACCCGTTTTCAAGGATCTGCGTCAGCAGCGAGGGTGGGCAACCGCATAAGGAGTATGACCTCAGCAAGTACGACTGCTTCTGGTCCGAGTACCTTTACGCGCCATGGAGCACCGTATTCCGCCACTCGGACACCGTATTCGGCGAAACCTTCGAGGAAACCGAGCTATATAAAAACGTCTATGTGCCCCAGAACATACACCACGCAATAAAAACCGTGCTGATTCTGGACGACAGGCTCCTTGGCATAACCGCGCTTTTCCGCCCGAAACCCGAGCCCGACTTCTCTTCGCGCGACGTATACATACTCAACGTTCTCAAGGACCATCTCGCGCTCAAATTCAATCAATTGATCGGCGGCAGCTCCGAGGTTGAGATAATGCACAGGGAGCAGAAAACGGTGAGCGACCGTATTGCCGCAAGATACAGCCTCACAAGCCGCGAGCTGGAAATACTCGGCATGATACTCGGCGACAGCAGCGACGACGACATCAGCGACAGCCTGCATATAAGCCCGTCAACGCTTAAAAAGCACATATACAACATATATCAGAAAACGAACGTCAAAAACCGCATGCAGCTCAGGCGGCTCGCGAGCACCGTTGACTGAAACCAAGCTCAGAGGGAAAAGCGTAACGCTTTCCCCTCTTTTTTTCTGCTTCAGACGAACGCCTCCTCCGCCGCTGCGGCGTCATACCATTCCCTGCTCTTGCCAAGCAGCGACATCACCACATACTCCGTGTGCGCTCCCATCTCCGGCGCGGGAGAAACTCCGCGCTCTCCGGTTTTTCCGTCGATCCTAAAGGGCAGGTCGTTGACAAGAAAGCTCTCGGGCAGCTTCTCAGAGCAGGGGAACCTCATCTCCCTGAAGTATTCCCTCGCCCTTAAGTGCTCGTCACTGTACAACACGTCCTCGGCGCTCTGCACGGGCGCGCAGGATACGCCCGCCCGCTGAAGGATTCGCGCGGCCTCTTCCCGAGACCTCAGCTTAGTCCACTCTTCGACGCGCTCGTCAAGCTCTTTTTGATTTTCTATCCTTTTTCCGAGGCTTTCAAACTTGTCGCTTCCCGTCCAGCTTCCAGAAGGGTCGACGGCGCGCGCGAAAGCTTTCCACTCTTCCTCCGTGGTCACCGCTATGGCGCACCATTTCCCCTCTTTGCCCGCGCACTTATAGACGTTGTGCGGGGCCGCGCCGTCCGAATAGTGGTGGTTGCCCTTGAGTCCTCTTTTTATTTTGTTCAGCTGCCAATCCAAGAGAACGTGTCCCAGATATGAGACCGCTCCCTCGCCCTGGCTTAAGTCTATGAACTGCCCTTCACCGGTTCTATCGCGGTGTTCAACAGCCGCGAAGAGATAATTGCATACGGCAAGTCCGCCCATATAATCCGCAATCGGAGGGTAAGAGCCGTACGGCTCCTCCTCGCCTTCGTAGCCTACAATACTTTCAATACCCGTCATGGACTGGAGTATAGGCGCAAAGGTCACGAAGGAGCTGTAAGGACCCCAGTCGCCAAGCCCTGAGGCATTCAGCACAATGATTTCCGGCTTGATCTCTTTGAGATCGTCGTATGTAATGCGCAACTTTTTAAAAGCGGCGGCGCCGAAGTTGCTCACGACAATATCGGAAATCCGCACCAGCTCTTCAAAGACTTCTCTGCCTTTTTCCGACTTCAGGTTGAGGCTGATATCGAGCTTTCCGTGGTTAAAATCGTTATATGCCCAGCCGCCCTCCTTTCGCGGGTCCTTGTTGCCCTTTCTCTGGCAGCCGGATCTCAAAACATCGAAGCTCTTTCTGGACTCCACCTTGATTACCTTTGCCCCGAGGTCAGAGAAAAGCCTCGTAGCCATCGGTCCTGCGATTACCCAGGTGAGGTCCAGTATCGTCATATCTTGCAGCGGAAGCCTTTCCATTTTGACAGCACCTTTTCACAAATATTTGCCGCACGGCTCTCTTTAACGAACCGCCCTCAGCCTTTCTATTATTACTCTGTTGTGCTCGCCGACAAGGGGAGCGGGCTTGTTAGTAAGCTGTCGGCACCTTCCCATCTTTGCCGGCTCGCCTGGATATTTCAGCCTTCCGAGCACGGGGTGAGAAACGTCGACAAAGCAGCCCCTCGCGTTGAAATGCTCGTTTAGAAGCAGGCTGTCCGGAGACTCGACTACGCCGACTGCGAGCTTTCTTTTCTGCCCCTCAAGCATCATGCCCGTTTTGGTGTAATTCGAACCCAGCATATTGTAATGCTCAAGGAGTACAGCGTCCCATTTCGTAAGCATGTCTGCTGCGTGCTGCCGATACATCGGCGCGTCGAAAACGGAAACATCCTGCCCCATATCCGAAAACCAGTCTAGAGTTTCCTGCCATTTGCCGCCCACCATGGCAAAAGCGAAGCCGTCTCTGCAGTTTACAAGACCTTGACGGACAGCATCGGCCTTTCTGAGGCGCGGACTTTTCTCATCAATCTGCGCGAAGCCGAGAGCCTGGTTTCTCCATGTCAGACAACACTCCTGCTGCGACAAGTCGATATGCGCCCCGACGCCGCTTTTTTTGGTTTTGTGGTATGTCGCCTGTATCGCAAAAAGCCCGTACATTCCCGACATAAAGGACAGAATGTCGTAGCCAAGGTGCAGAGGCGCTTTGCCTTCGACGCCCACTTCGGCCATCGGACCGCCCATCGCGTCGACGATCAGATCCGTCGACGCCTTCCAAGCACTGTGCGGTCCTGTTTGCCCAAAAGGCGTGATCGAGAGCATTATCAAGGCAGGGGCGTGTTCCTTTAGAGTCTCGTAATCAAGACCCCATTTTTTCATCTGCCCAGGGGCGAAGGATTCGATTACCACATCCGACTGTGAAGCGAGTTCTTTAAAAACGCTCTGTCCCTCGGCGCAGCTCATATCGAGAGTGACGCTCTTTTTTCCGGTGTTGAAATACTCGAATGTCAGGCTGACTTTTTCGCCCGCGGCCGTCGTGGCGAAAGGTCCTCTTCTCCTGCAAATATCCCCGCCCGGCCTTTCAATTTTTATGACCTCGGCGCCCCAGGCGGAGAGCATCTTGCCGCAGTACATTCCCGCCGCGCCCTCAAGCTCCAGGACCTTCAGTCCCTCATACGGAAAATTCATATATTGTCCTTTCGCGCCGAAAATCATCTACCCTTATACTGGGGCTTGCGCTTTTCGTTGATGGCCGCAATAGCCTCCTTTGCGTCCTCGCTTGCTCTGTACGTCGCAAGTATCCTGCTGACTGCGAGCCCCGTCTCGATTGGCGTCTGGTAGGTGCTGAGACGTATCATTTTCTTCATGACCTGAATGACCATCGGCGAATTCTCAGCCAGCTCCTCGGCAAATGCGGCAGTCTCCTTCATCAGGTTCTCGGGCTCCGCGAGCCTGTTGACAAAGCCCAACTCGTAGGCCCTTTTGGCTTCCAGCGGAGCGCCGAGAGTAATCATTTCGGTCGCTACCGCCAGCGGAAGGTGCTTAACCATTACCGAGGCCTTGCCCGCCGTGATTCCCATCTTCGGCTCCGGATAAATGAATTTCGCGTTGCTCGAGGCGATTCGCATATCCGACTGCATCGCCATCACAAAGCCCGCGCCGATAGCGTAGCCCTGAACGGCGCAGACGATCGGCTTGTTGATTTCAAACATGTTGCCCGGCATGCAGTCGTTCATTGCGGACTGGTCGGCGGGAAGCCCCGCGCCAACAACGGTTTTTGTATCGGCGCCGGAGCAGAAGGCCCTGTCGCCCGCGCCGTATAAAACAGCAACCCTTAAGTCATCGTCACCGACGTACTCTTTCCAGGCGTCGATCAGCCCGTAAGCCATATCATCGTTAATCGCGTTCAGGCAGCTCGGCCTGTTCAGCATGACATAATAGACATGCCCCTTTTTTTCGGTAATTACAGCTTTTTCCATTATTTTCCGTGTGGCGCTCACACGTCGCCTCCTTTTTGATGCTTTTATTGCATTGTGCTTAAGTTGCACTGATAATTTAAACGGTTTTTTGGCTAATGTAAATAGAATTCGCGGAGTATTTTTGTAGTAAAAGGTGTATAAAACATCGTTATTTCTTCATTATCGGCAAATAAATGCGTATTAGTTGCATTATATGTGACAACGGGGAATCCGTTAAGGGAGGACGTTTCCTCCCTTAACGCCTCTTTTTATATACCGCCAATGATGGAGCGGAAGGTAATCTGTTTTCTTACAGCCCGTTGATTTCCTTAACAAAGTGGCAGGCGACCTGATGATTTCCGCCGACGTCCTGAAGCTTGGGGCAGGAGCTGAAGCACTCCTCCCTGGCGTACAGGCAGCGCGGGGCGAAACGGCAGTTGTTTTTAGGGTTTATCGGCGAGGTCAGCTCTCCCTTGAGTATTATCCTCTCCCTGCGGTCCTTAAGGGAGGGCACGGGTATCGCCGAAAGCAGCGCCTTCGTGTAGGGATGCAGCGTCTTTTTGAAAAGCTCCTTCGTTTCGCACTGCTCGATGACCTGCCCGAGGTACATTACGCAAATCTTGTTTGAAATGTGCTTTACGACGGAGAGATTGTGGGTGATGAACATGTAGGAAAGCCCGCGCTCCTTTTGGAGATCCTGCAAGAGATTCAGTATCTGAGCCTGGATGAGCACGTCCAGCGCGGAAACCGGCTCGTCGCAGACTATGAGCTTGGGGTTGAGCGCAAGAGCACGCGCTATTCCTATCCTCTGGCGGCGTCCGCCGTCGAGCTCGTGCGGATAGGTTTCAGCATAGCGCCTCGCAAGTCCGACGGTGTCCATCAGCTCCAATACGCGCTTTTCCATCTCGTCGCTGCTTTTATAGTAATTATAGATGCGAAGGGGCTCCGCTATCTGCTGGCTGACGCTCATTCTGGGGTTCAGAGATGAAAGCGGGTCCTGAAATATCATCTGCATCTGGGGACGCAGGGCGGTGAATTCCTTATTGTTTATAAAGGTTATGTCCTTGCCCTCAAATACGATTTCGCCCGAGGTGGGCGCCATCAGGCGAAGAATGGTCTTGCCTAGCGTAGATTTGCCACAGCCGGATTCTCCGACGACGCCGAGCGTCTCGCCGTAATTAAGCGTGAAAGAAACGTCGTCCACGGCGTGAAGCGTGCCGCCGGACACTGGAAAGTACTTTTTTAAGTTTTTTACGTTAAGCATCCCGCTCATTTCGCCGCCTCCTTTGCGTTCGAGGCTTCCGCTTCAACAGCCGGTGCAATACGGTGGCATCTCACATAATGCCCGGGCTCCGTTTCAAATAGAGGCGGATCGGTATTTACGCATTTTTCGCACTTCTCGGCGCATCTTTCGCGGAAGGTGCAGTCGGGGGGAAGGTTCATCGGGTCGCTCATGAGGCCCTGTATCGATTCCAGGCGTTCCACATCCTTGTCGAGGCTCGGCAGCGCGTTGAAGAGGGCCTTCGTATAAGGGTGGCTCGGATTGTTGAATATATGCTCCACGCTGCCTAATTCCACCATCTGCCCCGCGTAAATGACGCCGCATTTGTCGCAGATATCCGCGACGACGCCGAGGTCGTGGGTTATCATCAAAAGAGCGGTGTTGAATTTCTGCTTCAGCCCGTTCATGAGCTGCAAGACCTGTGCCTGGATCGTCACGTCGAGAGCCGTCGTCGGCTCGTCCGCGATAAGCACGCGGGGGTTGCAGGCGAGGGCGATGGCGATGACTATGCGCTGTTTCATGCCGCCCGAAAACTCGTGGGGGTAGTTTTTGTAGCGCTCGCCCGGGATACCGACGAGCTCCATCATTTCCGTGGCTCTCAAAACCGCCTCGGCCTTTGAAATTTTGTTGTGCAGCCTCAGGACCTCCGCTATCTGCTCGCCGACGGGGGTTACAGGGTTCAGGGCGGACATGGGATCCTGAAATATCATGCTGATGTCGTCGCCGCGCAGCTTTCGCATCATCCTTTCGTTTGCGCGCTGCTTGAATCTGCTGCGGGAGCTTTCGACGATGTTTTTTCCGTTCAGAAGGACTTCTCCGCTGATGACCTGACCCGCGGGCTTCGGCAAAAGGCCCATTATGGTTAGAGCGATGGTAGTTTTGCCCGCGCCCGTCTCGCCGACAAGGCCGAGCGTCTCGCCCGCCGAAAGCGAAAAGCTCACGTCGTTCACCGCCTCCGCCACGCCGTCCTCGGTCTCGTAGTGCACAATGAGGTTTTTTACTTCCAGTACCTTATCGCTCATATCTTTATCGTTCCTTATTTCAGTCTCGGGTCCAGGGCGTCGCGCAGCCCGTCGCCGAACAGATTAATGGCAAGGACGGTTATCATTATCATCAGCCCCGGAAAGTAGAGCGTGTATGGAGCGACCCTCATAAGCTCCTTGCTGGACGAAAGCATGGAGCCCCACTCTGGCGTCGGAGCGGTTATGCCGAGCCCAATGTAGCTCATCGAGGAAACCGTCAGAATGGCCGCCGCGACTCCAAAGGTGAAGTTTGTGAGAATGGGCCCCATAGCGTTGGGGAGCATGTATTTCAGAAGCTGCCTTGCGCTGCTGGCCCCTATGGCCCTCGCGGACTCGATATAGTCGTTGCTTTTGACCGTCAGAATCGCGGCGCGGATGACGCGAGACCTTCCCGGAGTCGTGCTGAGCGAAATTGCAAGTACAAGATTGAGAACGCCGTTTCCGAGGGAGGCGGCGATGGCGATCGCCATGAGAAGCGGGGGTATGGACTGGAAAATGTCCATAAATCGCATGATGAGGTTGTCCGCCCTGCCGCCGTAAAATGCCGCAATGGATCCCAGCACGCCGCCGAAAGCAAAAGCCAAAAACGTGCATATGAATCCGACAGGCAGCGAAATCCTGGTACCGTAGATAACGCGGCTGAAGATATCGCGCCCGAAGTTGTCCGTACCCATTAAATGCTGCGTCGAGGGCGTCTGGAGCGTCCGCGTCAGCACCTGATTGTCGATGCCCTCGGGGGCTATGTAATTTGCGAATATCGCAATCAAAACCAATATCCCAAGGATGACAAGCCCTCCTATGGCAAGCTTGTTGCGCCGCAGGCGCTTCCAAGCCTCGCGCCCCGGCGAGGTTTTTTGAATTCTGCCCTTGAGTTTAGCCTTCTTTTTGTCAATTTTAGCCATTGCGGGCGTGTATAATTTTGCCATTATGCCACCTTCTGCTTTCTTTTCGCGAACAGCCTGCCCTTTGAGCGAAATTCCGATTTAAGACGCGGGTCAATCGCCGCGTAAAGCAGATCCATTATCAGCATTATTATGCTGAACGCTATCGCAAGCATTATTATTCCGCCCTGAACAGAGGGCCAGTTTCTAGCGTTTATCGCGTTGAGCATGTATTGTCCCACTCCCGAAAGCGAAAATATGCTTTCCGCAATAACCGCCCCGCCCAGAGAGATGCCTATGATATTCCCGACGTTCGCGACTATGGGAATCAGCGCATTCCTTAGCCCGTGCCTAATAATTACGGCGGCCTCGGTCTGCCCCTTCGCGCGGGCCGTCCGAATATAATCCTGCTGTATGACCTCGAGCATGCTTGCCCGGGTCGTTCTGGCAAAGTTTCCCATATTGCCGACGCCTATCATCAACACCGGCAGCACCCAGCCGGATATCCCGGCTATGCCGCTCGCGGGCAGCAGGTGGAGCTTGACGGCGAAAAGAAGAAGCGTCATGAGCCCCAGCCAGAACTGGGGAATCGAAACGCCCATCAGCGACAGCGCCATCGACGCGTTGTCAATCCACGAATTTCGCTTGACCGCCGATACGACGCCGAGCGGCACGGACAGAATCAGCGCCACGATTACGGACGCGATGGTCAGCTTAAGCGTGACCGGGAAACGCGTCATAAGCTCGCCGAAAACAGGCTGCCCCGTGATATATGAGTTTCCGAAGTCCCCTCTTGTTATAATCTTTACCGTGTAGTTCACAAATTGAATGTATATGGGGTCGTTTAGACCCAGCTTTTCGCGCATCGCTTCCCTCACCTCGGGCGGAGCGTCGGCGCCGACGAGCGAGGTCACGGGGTCGCCCGGAGTGATGACGCTCAGAAAAAAGATGATGCATACGACTCCGACTACGACCGGAATCATCCAAAGCAGACGTTTTATTATGTATCTAAGCATAAATATTGCTCCTTAAAGCACCGATACCCAGCCTTATCATTTGTGTCTCTCCGGAGGTGTTCTCCGGAGAGACATTTTTAAAGGGCTTTCGCCGTTTCCTACTTGCGACCGGCTCTTGAGAGTATTATGTCGCCGTTAACCTGATATTTGATTCCCTGCACGTCGGCTTTTGCGACGAGCACGCGGTTCTGGGAGCCGAGCACGAGAGCAGGGACGTTGGTATTGATAATTGCCTGTATCTTTTTCAGCATTTCCTTGCGTGAGGCTTCGTCCATATTGACCTTTGCCTTGTCGATTAGGGTGTTAAGCTCCTCCGGACCCTGCCAGCCGCAGCCGCCGTTTGCCTTTTGGAAGCCGACTCTGCCGTCAAAGAAATTAAGATAAGAGAAGGGGTCTGCGAAGGAAGGCGCGGCGAGATACATGTCAAAATTACCGGCAGCGGCGTCTGTATAGAACACCGTCGAGGCCGTAGGCGCGAGAACGACCTTGATGCCTATCTGAGCCAGCTGGTTCTGCATAAGCTGAGCCAGCGCGGGATATACGGCCGTCTCCGTATACTTCAGCGTAAAGGTGAAGCCGTTCGGATACTTCGATTCCGCCATCAGCTTTTTCGCCGCGGCAAGGTCGTAGTGGTAGTAGTTCGTATAGGAGCCGTCGGGAGCCGCGTACGCCGGGTGGGCGTTTGCGAAAATGCTGTCGGTCACGTAGCCGAACCCTTTCATGGCAACCTCTACGTCGGACTTATAGTCAAGCGCCAGCGCCATGGCCTGACGGACCTTAACGTCGTTGAAGGGCGCTTTGCTGCAGTTCATCAGGAACATATTGCTTGCAATTGTCTTTATGTTGTCGACCTTGAACTTGTTGTTGCCAAGCAGGGCTTTTGCCTGCGTGACGTCCGGGTCGAGCACAACGTCCACGTCGCCGGACTCAAGATTCATCATGCGCGCCGAAATGTCGGTTATTATTCGGACCTCTATGGTGTCAAAATACGGCTTGCCGCCCCAGTACCTGTCGTTGCGCGCAAGGACGATTTTCAGGCCGCGCTCCCAGCTTACGAACTTGTAGGCGCCGCTGCCCGCCGTAGGCTTCGTCTGCTGAGCGTCGGGACCGCCGCCCGCTTTAACCGCGGCCTCGCTGACTATGCCGAGGGCGTTGCCCGAAAGCGTATAGAAAAGATAGGGGTCGGGAGTCTTTGTCGCGACGATTACAGTATAATCGTCAACGACCTTGCACTCCTTAAGGTCAAAGCGGTCGTAATAGGACGCGACCTTGCCGGATTCCTGCCCCGTCTTTAATGTATAGATAACGTCGCTAGCCTTTATCTGGTTGCCGTCGTGCGCATACACATCCTTGCGGAGGTAGAATTTCATATGCGTGCTGTCGACCTGCTCCCATTTTTCCGCGATGCAGGGCTTGAAGCTGTTGCTGTCATTGTCGTAAAAGACAAGCGGATCATACAGCAGATAGTCAAGCGGACCGTTAAAGGTGCTGTTCGCTATGGTCTGGGCGAAAAGGCCGCCGGGATCGCCCTTGTGCGCGACGACCAGCTTCTGAGATGCGCCTTTCGCGCTCGGGGTCGGCGTAGAAGCGGGAGCGGAGGAACAAGCTGCGGTTGAAATTATTAGCAATACCGCCAAAGCAAACGCCAAAGTCTTTTTCATCAAATTCGCTCTCCTTTTCTTATTCATTTTTCTGCTGATTTGTAAAATTTTGTACAACCACTGCCGAGCCGCGCGGCTCCGTATGGTAAATTGATTAATAACATCACAAATTTTAAATTCAATTTTGGTTGATGTAAATAGAATTTGCTTAGTATTTAAGTAGTAGTCAGTAGTACTTCTTTTACACTCTTTTATACATAGATACGCCCTGTTCGAATTTTCAGTTTAATTTTTATAACAGAAATCATGCCCGATCTCGCAGAATATCGATTCGGGTCCCGTTATTTAACGCTGAGGATCGCCGAATCCTTGGCAATCGAAAAAGCACTTAGGACAAAGGAGGCGAATAACGGCTCTGCACAGTCCCCCTTCGCCCGTGAGGTGTGCGGCGCTTGCGAGGCTGTTTGTCCCGCGGGAGCCCTGCCTTTGAAGCCTGACGTATGGGTTTTTAATTAAGCTTTTATAGTAAACTATTAGTTCCTTTTTATAAATTCAGCACGTCATGACGCTTTGACTTTATCATATTTTTCTGTTATCATATTGTCAGGGCTACACTAATCCGTAATTTGAAAGCTGGTATTGAATGAGGTTAAATTGAAGGAGTTATTTATGGGATCTCGAAAATCGTATCTTACGTTCTTTATATTTTCCCTATCCCTGCTCGCAGCCGGTATTTTTTTAAGCACCCCCTCCGAGATATTCAAAGGCTTAAAGGTGATCATATCTGCGGAAGGCACCTTGATTACGGACTATTTTGCGCTTGCCGGACCAGGCGCCGCCATGGTGAATTCGGCTGCTGTGACAATGATAAGCATCCTTCTCCTAACGCCGATAGTGCTGGGCGTATTGACGTGAACCCTTCTCAACACCTGGCATATCGCCTCTCCCCCCGTTCAGCCTGCGGCGCTCTTCGGCACGGCGCTCGCACCGATAGTGGATTTCTACGGGGTCGGAGCCGGCCTTATAGCGGGCTTCCTCCACTCGGCAGTCGCTCTTTACGCGGGCGGCCCTCTTGCCGGCCTCAACCTTTATAACAACGGCTTTGCCGCCGTGATTGGTTTCGACCGTAATGTATCCCGTGCTGAGCGAGCTGCTCAGGCATAAGAGAGCGAAGATCGACGACGTGGATTATATGTTTAATAATAAAATAGAATGAATATAAAGGATGGTTGTGTTGTACGAGGAATACTATCAGGGCTTAAAGGACGTTGACGCTTACCTCAAAAGAATCGGCATGCCAAGGCCTAAGGCGCCCACAAGGGAGTATCTTGACGAGCTCGTTTTAGCTCATCAGTGCTCTGTGGTTTTTGAAAACCTGGATATTTACGATTTACATAAGCCCATTTCCATCGTTCCGGACGACATTTTTGAAAAGGTCGTCGTCAGAAAGCGCGGCGGCTACTGCTTTGAGCTGAACGGTCTGTTTGTTCTGCTTCTCAGAGCCCTGGGTTATGACGCCTATTCATGTCCCTGCAGGGTCGCGAGGGGTGAGATGTCCATGCCCGGACCCGTGCGCCACAGGGGCAACATAGTAAGAATGGGCGGCAAATACCTCTTCTGCGACGTGGGCTTCGGCGGTCCCATGCCTCCCGGGGCGGTGGCGGTCGAGGACGCCGTGAAGCAGTCGGTGCAGGGCGAAACCTTCTGGTTTGAGCGCCGCGACGAGTTCTGGTGGATGCTGAAGCGCTTCACCAAGGGCCGGCTCGAGGTTGGAATGTCGGGAATCACGGACGGCAACGACGAAATCCATGAAGCGGACGTTCTGCTCATATCGATAGGCTCGTGGGAGCCCGTGGACTTTATTTCGGCCAATCTCGCCTGCTCCGAGGGACCGGACGCGCCCTTCGCCCAGAAGCGGATGATGAACCTCCGCAGGAAAGACGGTCATATAGCAGTTACGGGGAGCACGCTCACCCAGGTCAAAAACGGCGTAAGGGAATCCCGCGAGATCACCGAGGAAGAGGCCAAACGCCTCATGACGGAAGAATTCGGGCTGATACTCAAATAAGCACGGGGGCTTGCCGCAAAACGTTCTTCCATGAACGCATCACGGCAAGCCCTCGGAATATCAAAAAGCTGGGGCTGTTGCAAAACAAATTTGTGATAGCAAATTGCACAAAAAAAGCGGCCCTACAAACAAAAAATGCGCTTTGAAAAGGCTTTTAAGGCCAAATCAAGGCGCATTTTTGTACGTTTTTTCGACCAGGGCGTTTTGCTACAGCCCCATATTTTATCTTATAAAGTTCGTAAACTGGCGGGGTTCCGGTTCGGGCTTTTCAACTCCCGCCGCCTTTCCCGCTTCTATGCATTTTAAAAGCCAGGCCATGTTGTTGGCAAGCTGGCGCATGACACTTATGCCCTCAAGGTCCTGCAAAACCTCTTCGGGCTTGTTTCCGTGCACGCTGTTCCAGTACCTTGAAGAAACCACGGGCATCTGGGAAATGGTGAAGTACTTGTTCAGTCGGTCGAACGCCGCGCTCGCGCCTCCGCGGCGGCAGCTGACCACGGCCGCACCGAGCTTGCCCTGGAATTTCGAGCCGTGCGCAAAGAACACCTTGTCCAGAAAGGCGCACAGCGCGCCC
The DNA here is from genome assembly GCA_029268065.1 of Clostridiales bacterium. Taxonomy (GTDB): domain Bacteria; phylum Bacillota; class Clostridia; order Oscillospirales; family Oscillospiraceae; genus DUPK01. The sequence goes on from JAJUHC010000002.1 coordinate 16,400, forward strand.
GCCGCAGCCGCGTAGTAAACGGGAGAGCCGATAACCAGGGCGTCCGCGGCCATTATCTTCTCCGCGCAGGCATTTACGCCGTCCTCGTCGCCGAACACGCACCTGCCCTCCTTCCGGCAGCCGCCGCAGGCAACGCATCCCTTTATCGCGCTCTTGTTTACATGCAGTATTTCCGTCTCAACGCCGTTTTTCTCAAGCTGCGCCGCAACTTCGGCAAGCGCCGTATATGTGCATCCTTTTTCATGGGGACTGCCGTTAATCAGTAAAACCTTCATTGTTTTCTCCCCTTATTTGTTATTTTAGCTTTATTTTACGGCTATCCGGGCCCCTGCGTCAATACGGCGCCGTAAATAAATGATTTGCGCCGTAAAAAATTACGTTTGACATACGCCGTGATTTTTGCTATTATTTGTTTATTAATTTAAATCAGTAGTCAAATGAGGAGGAGTTTTTACGTTATCGAAACTTATTATGGTCATAGCGTATTTCGCAATCATGACCGGGGTGGGCATTTTTTACCGGAAGAGCGGTTCAAATGTCGATGAATTTGTGCTCGGAGGGCGCAATCTGGGCCCGTGGCTCTCCGCTTTCTCGTATGGAACGACCTATTTTTCCGCGGTCATTTTTGTGGGTTACGCGGGTCAATTCGGATGGCGCTTCGGCATGTCGGCGGTCTGGATAGGCATTACCAATGCCTTTATCGGAAGCTTTCTCGCCTGGATGGTGCTCGGCAGGCGCACCATGATAATGACGCGCCACCTGGATTCCAGAACTATACCCGATTTCCTCGAGGCACGCTTCGACAGCGGCGCATTGAAGATAGCGGCATCTCTGATAATCTTTATATTCATGATCCCCTATTCGGCTTCCCTTTTTAACGGGCTTTCCCGCATCTTTTCCATGGCCTTCAACGTGGATTATACATACTGCGTTATAGCCATGGTCGTGCTGACTGGCGTTTATGTCGTCGTCGGCGGCTTCATGGCTTCCGCGATAAACAATATCATTCAGGGAGTAATCATGTTCTTCGGCATTTTGGCGGTTATCTTTTCCGTCCTGAACGGGCAGGGCGGTTTTTCCGCAGCGCTTGCCTCGCTTGCGAAAAAGGGCGGCGTCCTCACCTCCGTCCTGGGTCCCGACCCCGCAAGCCTTCTCGGTGTCGTCATACTCACCTCGATGGGAGCATGGGGACTTCCGCAGATGGTCCATAAGTACTACGCCATAAAGAGCGAAAAGCATATATTGTCAGGCGCGGTCATTTCAACCGTCTTTGCTCTCGTCATAGGCGGCGGATCCTACCTACTCGGCGCCTTCGGCCCCCTTTTCGACAATCCTTCCCTCCACGCGGCCAACGGCTCGGTGGTATTCGACAGGGTCGTGCCCTATATGCTCTCTTCGATGCCGGACTTCCTTATCGGCGTCGTGGTAATACTGGTAATGTCGGCGTCGATGTCCACCCTTTCCTCGCTCGTCATTATTTCCAGCTCCACGCTTACGCTTGACTTCATAAAGGGCCTGTTTGTGAAGGATATGAGCGAGAAAGCAAAGGTTTCAACCATGCGCTTCTTCCTTGCCTTTTATATCGTCGTGTCCGGCGGGCTCGCTCTCCTGCAGTACACCTCCTCGGTAACCTTTATCGCGCAGCTTATGGGCATTGCCTGGGGCGCCATGTCCGGCTCCTTCCTCGGCCCCTTCTTCTACGGGCTCTTCTGGAAGGGCGCGACAAAGGCCTCGGTATGGGCCTGCTTTATCTTCAGCATCGGTTTTACGGTGTCGAATATGTTCATTAAGTTTATCGCCTCCCCAATAAACGCGGGCGCGATTGCCATAATGTCCGGTTTCGTGATCGTACCCCTCGTTTCGGCGTTTACAGAAAAGCTGGATTCAAGGCGCGTTGAAAGCATCTTTTCCTGTTATGACAAAAAGGAAGAAAAGGCTCCGCTGGGAAAAGCGGAAACCGCCTGAGCCGTTTTTATAAAACTAAAAGAGCTTGTCGCAAAACGTTCATCCGACGCGACAAGCTCTTTTCTTTTTTGTCTATTCTTCTTTGCCTTTTATGCTTATTGGGCCCTGTTTCTCAAAGTCTGCAGTATCCGTCGGCAAGTTTTTCTCTTTGAGCCTGTGTCTGCTCCACGTTCCTATACCGCTGTATATAACCGCGAAGACCGGAACCCCGCAGAGCATTCCCAGAACTCCGAAAAGACCGCCGAAAAACAGTATGGAGGACAGTACCCAGAAGCCCGACATGCCCGTGGAAGTGCCTATTATCTTCGGCTCCATGATATTGCCGTTGAACGCGTGCAGAATAAGCACGAACACCGTAAAAATTGCGCACTTGAAGGGGTCCTCCAGAAGCACGAGCATTATGCAGGGTATCGAGCCTATGTACGGGCCGAAAAACGGTATCATGTCCGTAACACCTATTATCACGCTGATAAGAGCCGCGTAAGGCATTCTGAACGCGACCATGAAAACTGCGCAAATAAGGCTCATTAGCACGGAGTTTATTATCTTTCCGACGATATACTGCCCGAAGGTCTTGTGTACATGCCCGACCGCCCGTATGAGCGAGTCCGTTACCCTCTTGCTCATGAGGCTGTATGCAAGCTTCTTGAACTTTGCCACAAACTCTTCTTTTCTGTACATCACATAAATCGAAAGAACCAGGCCTACGAAAAAGTCAAATATGGATCTTATCAGGACCAGGACTCCCGAGGAAACACCGATTACTATTTCCTGAAGCCTGGGCAGCAATCCGGTATTCACCCAGTTTATAAAATAGTCCTTGGCTCTGAGAAGCACGCTTGAAAAAAGAGTCTCCGTGCCCGCGCTCTGATTCAGGAAGCCGTAAATCCACGAAAGCGTTATGTTGTAGTAGTCCTGCATCTTGTGGACAAGCCTCTGGACGCTGAAATATAGCTGCGGCACCACGCAGACAATGATCAGCGCGAACAGGATCAGCACAAGCAGGACGACAAGCGCCACCCCCGTTGACCGCGCGAAAACCCGCGCCTTTTTGTCGTCCCTGGGATATATCCTTTTGCCCAGCGGGATCATAAGTTTGTTTTCAGCGAAGCTCAGCACCGGGTTCAGTATATAGGCAATTATCAGGCCGATTATCATCGGGCTCAGCAGGTCGTTTATCCTGTCTATCACCCTGTGCACGGCGCTCCACTGATTTATTACCGAATAGAATATGATGCTGCAGGCTATCACGCAGAAGGCGGTCACGCCCCACTGCAGATATTTCCTGTCCCATCTGTATTTCAAGCACTCACCGCCTTCTCGAATCGTATTCCCGCCAGAGTCAGCACTCCCTGTACATCGCGGGAGCGTCGGACTTCAGAGCGTGCTCCGAAATCGTCAGCACCTCCACCTTGAGCGTCTTCTGACCGAAACGGATCTCAATTATGTCTCCGGCCTTCACCTCATACGAGGCCTTTGCCGGCCTCCCGTTTACAGACACGCGCTCGTGGTCGCAGGCCTCGTTGGCTATCGTTCTTCTCTTTATAAGGCGCGATACTTTCAGGTATTTATCAAGTCTCATAATATCCTCCGCCGCAATTCGAAACGGCACGGGCATGACCCGTGCCGCTCAAAGCGTCTTTTTACGCTATCGAATCCTTGAACGCCTTGCCCGCCTTGAACATCGGCGTTTTGGAGGCAGGAATCTTGATCTGCTCCTTTGTTCTGGGGTTTCTGCCTGTGCGCTCGGGTCTTTCCTTGACTTCAAACACGCCGAAACCGACAAGCTGAACCTTCTCGCCTTTTTTCATGGAGTCGGTGATCGTTTCAATCAGCGCGTTTATAGCCTTTTCGCTGTCCTTCTTGGACAACCCCGATTTCTCGGCCGTCGCGTTTATAAGCTCTGCCTTATTCATTATGTTATGCTCCTTCTAAATTTACTAGTTTGCATATAATTAAAACCTTTGCGGCTTTATTTTTGTAACCGCGCCGGCTTATTGCCCTTTCGCTTTTGCATAAAGCCTGTCCATTTCCTCAAGCGTCATATCCTCAAGCCTCCTGCCCATATTCATGGCTTCCTGCTCGACATATTTGAAACGCTTTACAAATTTCACGCAAGCCGCGTGCAGAGCGTCTTCGGCATCGACCCCGGTGAACCTCGCGACGTTAACCGCAGAGAAAAGCAGATCGCCAAGCTCCTCTTCTATGCCCTCACCGCTTTGGACCGCATCTTTAAGCTCGCCCGCTTCCTCAAAAAGCTTGTCCAGCGCTCCCGATACGTCCGGCCAGTCGAACCCGACCTTCTTAGCCTTGTCCTGAATCTTCTCGGCTCTCCAAAGGGCCGGCAGGCTTGACGCAACCGAATCCATCGCCGACGAGGTCGTGGGCTGGCTCTTCTCAAGGCGCTTAAGCTGGTCCCAGTTGTGCATGACTTCATCGGAGCTTTCGGCCTTCACATCCCCGAAAACGTGCGGGTGCCGATAAATGAGCTTCTTGCAGATGGCGTCGGCAACATCCCCGAGGCTGAACGAACCCTGCTCCTCCTCAATCCTTGCATGGAACACGATTTGTATGAGAACGTCGCCAAGCTCCTCGCGGAGATGCCCCGGATCCTTTTCGTCTATCGCCTCGACGGCCTCGTACGCCTCCTCGAGAAAATTGCGCCTTATGCTCTCGTGCGTCTGCTCCCTGTCCCAGGGGCATCCGCGCTCGGAACGGAGCAGAGCGACGATCCTCTCAAGGTCGTAAATATCATAACGGCTTTTATATTCAAAATCTACCATATTTTTTATCCCTCTGCAAGACAATTATACGTCTGCACGCCTATTTTTAATTATTTTATCTCATTTTCAGCATTTCAGCCAGCTTCGGGCCGCCCGGAAGCGAAAATACTTCATCGCGGTCAAGCGTTTTGGTCATTACAAGGGCGGCGGCATAGACGACTACCGCAACAGCTATCGCAGCGAAAAGAGCAAGCGCGGACCTCGTCCAGCCTCTCCCTTCTCCCAGCAGAGACTCCGTCAGCCCGAAGAAGAGCGGATAGCTGAAAAACGCGGCGGCCCCCATAACGGCCGAGCATACAGCGGGCTTAAGGAACATCTCTCCGTATGCGGGCAAGCCCGGCGATAACCTTCTTAAAAAGAAGAGATTCATAAGCGATATGACCGCATAGCATATGAGGGTGCCCGCCGCCGCGCCGTATATGCCGACGTCGGGGTTCCCCACAAGTAAAATATCAGCGGCTATCTTGCAAAGCCCGCCCGACGCGACCGTAAACACGGGAAGCCTCTCGAACCCGTAGGCCTGCAAAATGGCGTTCGTTATGAGCGCGAGGCAGCCGAAATAGGATGAAATCCCGAAAATTGAGAGCAGGCCCGCGCCTTCCCTGGCGCTGCCCTGATACAAAACATTCATTATGGGCTCCGCCAAAACGCTGAGCCCAACGCCGGCGGGCAGCCCGAGCAGGGTCGTCAGCTTTATGGAGCTGCGCACGGCCTCGGCGGCCTCTCCTTCCCTGCGCCGTGCTGAGGACGCAGAAATTGCAGGTATCACGCTTATGGCAAGCGGCAATACGAAGGAGGAAGGAATATTGAAAAGCGTCTGCACCTTCCCGAAGACGCCGAACAGCACCTTGGCCTCCATGTAGCTGCACCCGACCTTGCTTCTCAGAAGGCTCATGATAAGCTTCGTGTCAATGAGATTGATGACGCTCAGCACCGAGGTGCCGAAGGCTACCGGCACCGCGATCGAGACCAGCCTTTTGAATACGCTCACCGAGCCGTCGGCTTTGTCGAAACGGGCTGACGGCCTTATACGGCCCCTCTCCATACGCCAAACGTAAAACGCGCTGTAAACGCAAGCCGCCGCCGAGCCTGCCGAAACCCCCGTTATAGCTCCCGCGGAGGCGGACGGCAGCCCGTCTTTGAGAAGCGCACGCGCGAGAACGAGTCCGACGCCGGCTTTGCCGACAACCTCTATTATCTGCGACATCGAAGTGAGCCTCATATCTGAGAGGCCCTGCGTATAGCCCCTGTACGCCGACATCAGGCAAACGAAGAAAACGGACGGCCCAAGCGCAAATATGCTCTTCTCCGCTTCAATATCGTTGAAGCCCGCGGCGAGCTCGCGCGGAAACAGCAGCATTACGGAGGCGCCGGCAAGGCCGAGCAGACAGAAAAACAGCGAGGATACCGAAAGGATCCTTTTCATCTGCCGGTTTCTGCCCAGGGCCTCCGCTTCCGAAACCATTTTTGATACGGCGATGGGAAGCCCCGCCGTAGAGAGCGTAAGCAACAGGCTGTAAATATTATAGGAAACGGTAAAATGCGCAAAGCCCTCGTCTCCTATGATATTGCCGAGCGCTATCTTGAATACCGCCCCTATCACTTTGACGACGGCGACCGCAGCCGCCAGGATCGCGGCGCCGCGCAGGTAATTCTGGCTTTTCTTATCAGGCACTTTGCGTGTCCTCCCGGTTCGGAATAATTTGTCCGTACGGAAAAATATATTCAGGCGCGCCGGGAATTAACACTTGTCTTGCGGAACGGGAAGCGGATGATGCCGCGCCGCCGCTTTCAATAACGCATCATTTGGAAATCGGCGCTCCGCATTTTTTGCAGAACTGGTCTCCCTTTCCGCACAGCTCGCCGCAGCACTGACAGGTAACGCTCTTTTTCAGCTCGGATATTCTCGTCTTGCACGCCTCAATTTCCTCGTACTTTTCGTCTATGCCCTTCAAAATCGAGGCGAGCTTCTCCTCATCAGCAGTCCTGCCTCTGTGGGTGTCGTATACTATCTTCCCGATTTCCCGCTGGCTCACGCCGATTTCGGTATTGAGATCGAAAACCTTCATATTGAGCTTCGCAATCTCCAAAGTTTCGCCCGTCCTCTGGCTTACCTGCTTTGCCGCCGCCTCAGCCGCGTCCGCGGCAATCGTCGCGGTTTCCCTGATCCTGTTTATTAAATCCCTGACCTTGTCATCCATGCTTTTGCCCCCTTACAGTCTAAAATATTCCCTGAAGTTTCCTCCAAGCAGCTTTTTCATAGTCTCATAAGGCAAATCCAGCTTAAAAAAGGCCTCGACTTCACCGCCGTAGTTCCAGAGAGGGAAGTCAGTGCCGAAGAAGCAATTCTCGGCCCCGTAATGGTTTATAAGCTTCTTTACATATTCTTTGTCAAGGGCAAACAGGGAGCTGCTGGTATCGACTTTTACGTTGTCGCGCTTTAAAACGCGGCAGGCGCTCTCCCATTGCGTATAGCCTCCGAAGTGCGCCGCGATAACCTCAAGCTTCGGAAAATCGTCAAGCGCCTTCCTCAGGCGTTCAGGGCTCGAGTGGTCGTATCTGGGATCGCCCATATGCATGAGAAAGGGCAACCTCCCCGCCGCAATCTCATAAATCCGATACGCCTTGGGTGAATCGAGATCGAAAAGCTGGAAATCAGGGTGAAGCTTGATTCCACGCAGTCCCATCTTGATTATGCGATCCACCTCTTCCTCGATGCCCTCCATGTCCGGGTGCAGGGTTCCGAAACCTAAAAACTCCGGGTGCTCCTCACATTCCCCGGCGATGAAAGCATTGATGCTCGAAACCTGTTCGGGAGATGTCGCGACGGAGCACACAAGGTACCTTCCGACCCCATATTTCGCTCCCTGCTCCAGCAGCGTCTCCGGGCTCCCCTCGTGCGCCGCAGGCAGCCCGTAAAAGCTCCCTATGCTTTCCGCGGCTTTCACCGCAATTTTCCGGGGATAAATGTGAGTATGCGCGTCTATGATCTCAAAATCTCCGTAAGTGTAGTCCTGCATTTTTGTCTCCAAATGTATCTATTTATCTGGCAATTATAGCATTTGATACATTTATTTGCAAGCGTTTTCAGAAATCGCGCAGGAGCTGCGGTTTTTGTCGCCAAATACTTGTTGACAATCGAAAGAAAACATGTTAGCATAAGGCAATCTCTTTGCACTGCATTACATTCTATAAAGAATGCGAGATCAACAGTACAAACTGAGCAGGCGATGAACCTTTCTCGAGGTACATGGGGCCGGGCCGCCTCAAAAGCGGCAGCAGATTGCAGTTGCACACGCATCTGTGGGACAGTAGTATGTTCCACGGGTGTGTTTTTTTATACCCTCGGGAACGACCTTGAATGGAGTGCCATAAGAGAAATCACACGGCGCCGAAAGGCAGTCACGGAGGTTCTTTTATGACAAACGCTGAAACCAATATTACCGGCCTCAGTTCCGACGAAGCGAAAAGATTGCTGCAGCAATACGGCAAAAACGAGCTTACGCCGCAGAAAAAGGAGAGCTTTTTCCGAAAGGTTCTTCATGTTATCTGCGAGCCGATGTTCCTTTTGCTGATTGTTGCCGCGATCATTTATTTTATCCTCGGGGAACCGCGGGACGGGGCGATAATGCTCATTTTTGTCATCGGCATTATCAGCATCGACATCATTCAGGAGTGGAAAACTGACAAAACATTGAATGCGCTGAAGGATTTATCCGCGCCGCACGCCGTGGTAATACGGGACGGAAAGGAAACGGTGATTCCCAGCGCGGAGCTTGTGCCGGGCGACCTGATGCTGATATGCGAGGGAGTAAAAATCCCCGCGGACGGCTTCGTCGTCAGCTGCAGCGATCTTTGCGTGGAGGAGTCGTCGCTTACCGGCGAGGCCGAGGGGGTATGGAAGGTAGCCCGCACGAACGAGGCGCCCTCCGGAGACTACTGGAGGCGTGACTACTGCTATGCCGGTACTCTTGTCACGCAGGGAACGGCGGCTGTTTTGGTCGATAAAACGGGCGCCGCTACCGAGTACGGAAAAATCGGCGCGAACGTGTCCGCCGCTCCCGCAGTCCAGACGCCCCTGCAGAAGCAGACGGGCAAGCTGGTCAAGGTCTGCGCCGGCATCGCGGCCGTTTTGTTCGTCGTGGTAGGCATAGTCACCTATTTTAATATTCCCGATCACGCTTTTTCTGACCGTTTGATCGAGAGCGTCCTCTCCGGCATCACGCTTGCCATGGCGATGATCCCCGAGGAATTTCCCGTTATTCTGACAGTTTTTCTCTCCATGGGCGCGTGGCGGCTGGCGAAAAAGCAGTCGCTTGTCCGGAGGCTGCCGTCCGTGGAAACTCTGGGCTCCGTATCGGTGCTCTGCGTTGACAAAACGGGCACGATTACAATGAATCAAATGACGGTTCAGGAAATCTGGGCGCCTGACGGAGATGAGCATACCCTCATGGAAACCATGGGGCTTGGCTGTGAGGTCAACGCCTATGACCCGATGGAAAAGGCTATGCTCGATTATTGCGACGCACACGGGATATCGAAGGAGCACCTCTTCAGCGGCGAGTTGATCGACGAGTACGCATTTACCAACGAGCTCAAGATGATGGGACACGTCTGGTCCAGAAACGGAAAAGTTGTAATTGCCGCCAAGGGCTCTCCGGAAAGTATTTTAACAATCTGCGAGCTGGATGACAGGTCCAGAGAAACCGCGGAGCATAAGATAAGCGAAATGTCGAAGGAGGGCCTGCGCGTTATCGCGGCGGCAACCGCAACGATGGCGTCCGGGGATGCGATTCCTGCAAGCATAACCGAATGCAGGCTGAAGCTATGCGGTCTGATCGGTCTCGCCGATCCCCCGAGGGAGAGCGTCAAGGCCGACCTTGAGGTGTGCCGCCGAGCCGGCATCCGCGTTGTCATGATAACGGGCGACAACGGGATAACGGCGTCAGCCATCGCCAAAAAAATAGGCATGGAGCACAGCGAGAACATCATTACGGGCGCTATGCTTAACGAAATGTCCGATGATGAGCTTCGCGAGGCCGTCAAAACCGTATCCATTTTCTCACGCGTCATTCCCGAGCACAAAATGAGGATTGTAAAGGCTTTTAAGGAAAACGGGGAAATCGTCGCCATGACGGGAGACGGCGTAAACGACGCGCCGGCGCTCAAGTACGCCGATATAGGCATCGCCATGGGCAAGCGCGGAAGCGAGGTCTCCAGGGAGGCCGCCGATCTTATCTTGATGGATGACAACTTTACCACCATAGTCGAGACGGTAAGGGACGGGCGGAGAATTTACGACAACATCCGAAAGGCTGTCGGGTATATATTTACTATTCACATCCCGATTGCGCTCTCGTCGCTGCTCGCCCCCCTGCTCGGCGTGGCTCCTGACGCCTTGATGCTTCTGCCGCTGCACGTCGTTTTGCTTGAGCTTATCATCGACCCCACCTGCTCCATCGTGCTGGAGCGCCAGCCGGCCGAGACAAACATAATGACGCGCAGGCCGCGCGACCCAAAGGCAAAGCTCCTTAACGGCCGCACGCTGCTGAAAAGCTTTATTCAGGGACTTGTCATTTTTGCCGCTTCCTTCGGTACATATTACGCCGTTCTTGCGTACAATCCGGCAAATGCTCCCACTGCCCGCGCAATGGGGCTCGTTATCGTCATGCTCTCCAATCTGTTCCTCGTTCAGGTAAACAGCTCGGACCGTGATTTTGTGCTCCGCTCCGCCTCCCTCCTTCTGAAGGACGGCGTCATGTGGGCGGTAAACATCGGCACATTGCTCATGCTGGCTGTCATTCTTTACACCCCGCTGTCGGGCTTCCTGAAGCTATCCCCGCTCTCCGCGGGGCAGCTCCTTGCCTCCGCAGGCATTGCTGCGCTCGCGGTGCTCTGGTACGAAATCGTGAAGCTCATTAATCGGCTGCGTTCAAGGTAATTTCTATATAATGCCCGCTCCTTTGCCCGTGATTTTGGGAATACTTCCTCGCTTTCCGTCCGAGGCGCTAGGATTTTATGTCGAAATATGATAGAATAAGTAAAGGATGTGCGCAGACGGCACGGGCATAAGGAGGGCGGCAAATGGATTTGAGCTATTTTGAATACAAGGCGATCGTAGAATCTTCTCCAAATATGATTTGGAGGTCCGGGACAGACGCTAAATGCGATTACTTCAACGAAACCTGGCTGAAATTCACCGGCAGGACGCTGGAGCAGGAGCTGGGCAGCGGCTGGGCGGAGGGAGTGCATCCGGACGACCTTGACGCCTGCCTAAAAACCTATCTGGAAGCCTTTGAAAAGCGGGAGCCTTTTGAGATGGAATACCGCTTGAACCGTTTCGACGGCCAGCCCCGCTGGATCAGCGACAGAGGTGTGCCCTTTTTTGACGACGGCGGGAAATTCTGCGGCTACATCGGGAGCTGCGTGGATGTGACGGAAAGAGTGGAGGGCCGAAAGCTGACCGAAATGGCCCACTATGATAAAACGACCGGCATTTATAACCGGAACTATTTGGATTACAGGCTCGATTACGAGTTTGAAAAGGCGCTCCATGGAAAACCTCGCCTCGCCGTCTTTATGATGGACATAGACCGATTTAAGCTGATAAACGATTTTTACGGGCACGACGCCGGAGACAGAGTCTTGGCTCATATAGCTCGGAAGCTTTCCGGAGCCGTCAGAAAATCGGACATAGTCGGAAGATACGGCGGAGATGAATTCCTCGCTGTGCTTCCGAACACGGGGCTTGACGAGGCAAGGCCGATTGCGGACAGAATACTCGCCTCTCTGTCAGCTTTCAAAATCGGGGAAGCCTCCGTGAATCTGAGTCTGAGCATCGGCATCGCCGCACTTGAGAACGACGCAGGCGTATCGGAACTCATAAAGAGGGCTGACACAGCGATGTATCGGGCCAAAAAGGAGGGCGGCGGCAGATACAAGGCGTCCGGCGAGCGCTAATCGCCCCCATGTACCTGAAAAACTAATCCTGCGGCATTTGCATAAATGCCAAATGTATGATAAACTTTTAGGAAGAGCAGCCGATAGATACAACGGGAGTGCTGCGCTCATTTCTAAACCGCAGGCTCTTTTTATTGCCGATCATTTTAAATAGTAAAAGGGGGGTGACATTGTGCCGCAAATAGAGCTCGGCGACAAGCTCACAGTAAGCACACTGGCCGGCTTTCGTGCAAATCACTCTTATCCAAGCCGCGTCGGAGAGGTGCTTGGCGAGCATCAGTTTCTTGTCGAGGCGCCGATTTTCAAGGACCAGGTAATGGAATTCCCCATCAACAAGGAATACGTTTTCGTTTTTTATACACAAAGCGGCTTGATTAAGGCAAACGGCATAATCACCGAGTACCTGACGCAGGAAAAGGTCACCATGATGAAAATCAGGGTGGGAGAATTTGAACAAATACAGCGCCGGGAGTGTTACAGGGTTAATGTTACGCTTCCCTTCACATACACGATAATTAAGGCGTCCAAGGACGGAGAGGCCGAAGACGATCCGCCGGTTTTCAGGGGAATAGTAAAGAACATCAGCGGCAAAGGCATCTGCTTTACGACCGACGAGCAGCTTTATGTCAACCAGCGCATTTCGTGCCGGCTTTCCTTCGATAACACGTCCCTTACGGTGGAGGGCCTTGTGCTCTCGTCGGAGTCCTCCAGAAATTCCAGTGGCCTTTTCACCTGCCGTCTGGCTTTTATAAGCATCGACAACCGGCAGCAGGACGAGATAATCAGATATGTAATGAAAATTGAGCGAGGCATTATTTTCGGCAAAAGGATCAGGTCCGAGGAAAGGAAGAAGCGGGAACGCCCATAAGCGGGGCCAAACGCGGTCTTTTCCTGACACGGCGACGCAATAGCATATTAAACTACGGGGATCGCCTGAAAAGCGGTCCCCGTCCGTTTTATTTATAATTTTTATCGAGAAGAAAGCTCATCAGCTCCCCGGGAGGATCGACGCTGGGGAAAGCCCTGTCCCTGAACCACATTCTGTACGGCTCAGCCTCCGTGAAGGGCTTCCACAAAGGCATTTCGCTGCCGTCAGCATCCTTGCCGTTCGGGTCCCCCGAGCGTATAAAGTTCGCCCAGTAATTGCACATCTGCCTCGCGAGGTCATAATGCTTCCCGACAAAGGGGCGCCAGCACTTTGCGAGGGTCTCAAAGAAAAACCAGAGATCAGAGGAATGAAAAGCGCCCGGACTGTCCCAGCCGGGTATTTCAGGCTGGAATACCCAGTAATAAAAGGGCGTCCCGTTCCCCGTTTTTGCCCTGGCTCTCGCGAAAAGCCTTAATGAATGCTCCAGAATGCTGTTGGTTGACTTATAGAGCATTTCGGTTATGGCTCCGTTTGATGAAGCGCATATTCTAAGGAATTCATCCGCCTCCTCACCGTAATTTTCCCTGGCAAAGGCTTTAAATTCGTCGACTGTTTTAACGTTTGGTCTTTCGAGGAATTCCACCGGCGTATGCCCGAACATCATCGGTACCTGCAGGCACTTGTTTTCCATAAAACGCTCGTTGTTATTTCCGAAATTAAACTTTTCGTCCGCAACGGTGCCCCAGCGTCCCTTGTATTCGATCGCCTTGTCCCTTATGTAAAACGCGTCCAGCCTGCGCGCCTCGACGAGGGAGGAAACGCCCAGAAACTCAAAGAACTGAACGCCTTCCTGTTCGGCCTGCCGCAGGGTTTTCGGCGAACGGAACATACCGCCCGGATACGCCGCTTTTGAAACGCCGCTGTCCACTATCGCCTTCTGAAAGAGCCCCTCGTTTTGCAGGCAGGTGACCTGCGACATTACGCTGCCGCCGCCCGCCGACTGCCCGCCTATGGTTATGTTTCCGGGGTCTCCGCCGAACGCCGCGATGTTCTTCTTTACCCAGCGTGTCGCGAACTGCTGGTCAAGGTTTCCGAAATTGGCGGGAGCCTCGGGATTTTCGGCGCTTATCTCCGGATGGCAGAGAAATCCGAAAACATTCAGCCTGTAATTCACCGTAACGACGACTATCCCGCGCCTCGCTATGCGTTCGCCGTCGAACTCCATCTCGGCGGTGTTGCCTTCCTGAAGTCCGCCGCCGAAATACCAGACAAAAACCGGCAGCCTTTCTTCCGCGCTTTTAGCCGGAGTCCATATGTTGAGATGCAGCGAGTCCTCGTCCATCTCTATTTCCGGGTTTACGTTCCATTCCCTCGAATAGATGTTGTCAGGGTCTTCCCCGGGCTTGTGCTGCATGGATATAGGTCCGAACTTGTACGCTTTCAGCACCCCGTCCCAGTTTTTGGCCGGCTGCGGCGCTCTCCACCGATTTTCGCCCGTCGGCGGCGCCGCGAAGGGGATCCCCTTAAATGAAGTAATTCTGGGATCGGCGGCGGGCAGCCCTTCCACAAGGCCGTTTTCAACTTTCACTCTCGTCAGCATAGATTTTCCCCTTTCCGATATAAGGTGCGGCCGCACAGGGCAATTTGCGCCGTGAAGCGGAAACACCGCATTATGTTATATTTTCATTTTATCATATAGCCTGATAAATAAGATATTATTTGCAAAGAAAATCAAAAAATTTTTGTTTTAATAATAAAAAATCGTCGTATACGGGGGCGCCCGAAAATGATACAATGGCGGAAGGCAAATTGTGGAGCCGTACGGCGTGGGTGCGAGCTCGCAAAAATGAATTCGCCGAATTTTATATGCCGTCATCGAGGTGATTATTATGAGCAAAATAACAGCCGAATACAGATTGGAAAGAGCTGAAAACAATAAAATCATCATCCGCTTTCGCAAGCAAAACAGGGATCTGTCACGATACTTTACAGATTTCTCAGTCCCGGAGCCGATAAGTGAAGAGGTTTTGGACGCCCTTATCGGGGAAGCCCTGAGCGGCTGCGGAGAATCCCCCGCGGTTTCGGCGCGTGAAATCGGCCGGGACGAGCTTGCGCTTCAGACCGACACCGAAGACGAAAAAGCGCTCGCCACATTTATTCAGGCCTTCCTTGACGCCCTCGGGAGATTTTATGAAGAAAACGAGATTCATATAACAAGAATGTTCGGCAGCTTCGTCTATATAAAGCGCACGGGCTCAGGTCTCGAGGCGCTCAAGGCCACCCCCGTCCCCATTCGTTACTGCCCCCTGATGCGGCAGCTCCTCAGGGAAGTAGGCGGGAAAACCGCGGAGAGCCTGCTCGCCTCCGTCGAGTCCGGCGACGCCGCCAACCAGACCGGTCTGATGACGGAGCTGATAAACGAGGTTGTCATCAAGGGCGGCTATTTCGACACCTCGCGCCCCCTCAATTCCTGCGAGGCGAACGTGCTGTTCGGTGCATCCGAAACCATGAGCACGGCTTTCAGAAGCGGTCTTCTTGACGCAGCGGTCATCGTGTCCAACAACCTCGGCACGATCATTACGACCAACGACAGCAATACACAGGGCGCAGTGAAGCGCATGACGGGACTCTTTCTGACCAGTCCTTCACGCGAAATCGTCGCCACGGCGCTTAAGGCGAAAATAATCCCGGTTTTTCCGCACACAGCCGTCATAGACCAGCTCGAGGGCGTGAAGCTCGCGATTGCACTCGGCTACAAAAGAATCGCCGTTTCGGTTGCCTGGATGGACAATATTCTCTTAAGCGAGATATCAAAGCTCGAAAAAGACGGCGTGACGCTATATAAATTTGGGCTCTGCTCGACGGGCATAGACGAGGCGAACGCCGACGCCATGCAGAAGCACGCCGATCTCATATGGTCCTGCGCCTCCAAAGTGGTGAGGTCGAGCATCGAGCCGGAGGCGATAGCTCAGGTGGGCGTGAAAATACCGGTGCATATAATGAGCGAAAAGGGCTGGCGTCTCGTCAGAAACCACCTTGAGCTGACTACAAAGGACCGCACCGGCAAAACGGTATCCTACGAGTCTGTCGTCTGCTCGAAGGGCGGGGAAAAGCCCGTTGTTTTGAACGACGGGAACGAGTTCCGCGTCATGGCCGCAAAGCAGCTGAGAGGCTGCCCCGACTGTCCTCACCCCTGTGTGTGAAGCCTTGGACTTTTTCGGTTAATACACAATGAAGAAGGCTTTTTTGGTATGTTTTTTAAGATTGAAAACGGTAAACTCAGCGAAGTAATATCCGAGAACGTGACGCTATCGGGCTCGGACAGGTTTTTCGGCTTCCTGGACTACTCGGAGAACCCCGCCGCGTCCGAGGGTTTCGGTTTCAGTGGAAATCATGCCGTCGAGTGCGCGGGGACCCGGTCGATGCTATACGAAAACTACGAGGGCTATGATTTCATGAGCCTTAATCTGCGCGAAACCGAAGCTTCGGACACGCCTATCGGCAAGGTGCACATATATCTGAAGGAAAACTTTATTCTGTTTCTGCTTGAGAACGCCCCGCGCGCCGAAAGAACGCTCCGTCAGCTCAGCGAGGGCGGCAGCTTTCCCGGCTTTGACCGCCTTCTGAACAACTTCTTCGAAAAGCTCATCGCCGAGGACTGCGGCGAAATCGACAGCATCGAACAGGAAATCGCGGACCTTGAGGACGAGCTGCTGGAATCTCAGGGAGGAAGCTTTGCAAGAGAAATCGCAGCCCTGAGAAAAAGGCTTCTCGCTCTCAAGCGTTATTACGAGCAGCTCCTCAACGTGCTTGACGAGCTTCTTGAAAACGAAAACTCGCTGCTTTCAGAGACCACCCTCCGCTACTTCAAGATTTTTGACGGCAAGGTGGACAGGCGCTACCACACGATACTGAACCTGCGCGATTATGTAACCCAGGTTCGCGAGGCATATCAGGCCGAGGTTGACATAGGCTTAAACAACATTATGAAGATATTCACGGTTATCACCGCGATCTTTCTTCCGCTCACGCTTCTTGTCGGCTGGTATGGAATGAACCTTAAAATGCCCGAATACAGCTGGGAATACGGTTATCCGGTGGTGATTTGCCTTTCTATTCTCATTGTGGGCGCCTGCTTCCTGTTTTTTAAAAAGAAAAAATGGTTCTGAGCTCCCGCCGGCGAAAAGCACGCTTCCTATACCCGAACTTATTATTTTTATTGCATTTTGACTTAATTTGGTGGTAAAATAATGTCTAACCTGCATTAAACCCCGAGGAGGATTATTCATGAACAAGGGTAAATTTTACCTTACTACCGCCATTACCTACACCTCAGGAAAACCGCACATCGGGAACACCTATGAAATAGTGCTCGCCGATGCTATCTGCCGCTTCAAGCGCCTTATGGGCTATGACGTATATTTCCAGACCGGCACGGACGAGCATGGGCAGAAAATCGAGGAAAAGGCCGCGGCAGCCGGGGTCGATCCCCAGACCTTTGTCGACGGGGTTGCGGCTGAGATAAAGCGCATCTGGGACGTTATGGACACGTCCTATGACCGCTTTGTGCGCACCACGGATCCGATACACGAAAAGCAGGTGCAGAAAATATTTCAGAAGCTTTACGAGCAGGGCGACATATACAAGAGTGTTTACAAAGGACTCTACTGCACTCCCTGCGAGAGCTTCTGGACGGAAAGCCAGCTTGTGGACGGCAAATGCCCGGACTGCGGCAGGGAGGTAAAGGAAGCCGAGGAGGAGGCCTACTTTTTCCGCCTTTCAAAATACGCTGATCGCCTCATGGAGCACATAGAGAAAAATCCCGCCTTCATTCAGCCCGAGTCACGCAGGAATGAAATGATAAACAACTTCCTGAAGCCCGGACTGCAGGACCTCTGCGTGTCCAGAACCAGCTTCAAGTGGGGCATTCCTGTCACCTTCGACACGAAGCACGTCGTTTACGTCTGGATCGACGCGCTGTCAAACTATATCACGCTTCCCGGCTACGACGCGGACGGGAATCATGGCGAAACCTTCAGAAAGTACTGGCCCGCCGATGTCCATCTCATCGGCAAGGACATACTCCGCTTCCACACAATCTACTGGCCCATTATGTTGATGGCCCTCGGCATAGAGCTGCCCAAGCAGATATTCGGGCATCCCTGGCTTCTGGTCGGGGACGGCAAAATGAGCAAGTCCAAGGGCAACGTCGTTTATGCTGACGACCTTGCCGAAGCCTTCGGCGTGGACGCCGTGCGCTATTTCCTTCTTCACGAGATGCCCTTTGCGAGCGACGGCACCTTCACCTACGAGCTTCTCATAGAGAGAATAAATTCGGACCTTGCTAACATTCTGGGGAACCTCGTCAACCGCACCCTCGCGATGTGCCTTAAGTATTCGGACGGTCTGATCAGCAACGCAGGCTGCGCCGGAGAGTATGACAGCGACCTCATTTCCCTTTGCCTCGCAACGCCCGCAAGGGTGGAAGCGAAAATGTCCGAGCTTCGCGTCGCGGACGCAATGGACGAAATATTCACGCTTTTGAGGCGCGCCAATAAATATATCGATGAAACCCAGCCCTGGATTCTGGGAAAGGACCCCTCAAACAAAGCGCGGCTCGATACCGTATTGTATAACCTCCTTGAAACCATACGTTTCTCGGCCACGCTTCTCACCCCCTTCCTTCCCGGAACGGGCAGAAAAATTTTCGAGCAGCTCGGAATAGACGCTTCGGACTGGGATAGCCTGAGCGAGTTCGGCGCGCTCAAATCGGGGCACAAGATCGCCAGTCCGGAAATTCTGTTCGCCCGTATAGACATGCAGAAAAAGCTCGAGGAGCTCGAAGCCGCCAAGGCCGCGCCCGCCAGGGAGTCGAAAAAGGAAGCGCCCGGCGCTCCGGAGATAACCATAGACGAATTTTTCAGAACCGAGCTCCGGGTTGCAAAGGTAGTTTCCGCCGAACCCATACCCAAGTCTGACAAGCTGCTGAAGCTCAAGGTCGATCTCGGAAACGAAATCCGGCAGGTAGTATCCGGCATCCGCAAGTGGTACCAGCCCGCCGACCTGATAGGAAAGAACGTGATTCTGGTGGCAAACCTCGCTCCCGCCAAGCTCAGAGGCGAGGAAAGCCAGGGCATGATACTCGCGGCTGACTCCGGTGAAAGCGCAAGAGTGATTTTTGTCGACGGAGACATCGCCCCGGGCTCAAAAATCAGGTAGAAAAGCTGATAAGCATAAGCTAAGCCCCGCCTGCACGGCGGGGCTTAGAGCGTGTCGAAAAAGTGTTTTCGACACGCTTCTAGGGGGCATCCAATGCCCCCTAGATACGCGGCTTGCGCCGCGAAACCCCCGGTCGCGCACGATTTGCGCGGGCTGAGGTATTTTTTCGAGAAGTGAATTCCCGGAAAAATAGATTTAAATATCCCTGCGAGGGAGTTTTTTGACAGTCTGTAAGCCCCGCCTGCACGGCGGGGCTTAGTTCATTTCTTAATGTACCTTTCCAAAACGGCTTCAGCCGTGAGCATACCGTCAACCGCGGCGGACATTATGCCGCCCGCGTAGCCCGCGCCCTCCCCGCAGGGATAGATTCCCTTAATATTTGACTCCCTGTTTTCCCCGCGGACGATGCGCACCGGGGATGAGCTCCTCGTCTCGGGCCCTGTAAGAACGGCTCCGGGATCGTCAAAACCCCGTAGCTTTTTTGAAAGCTCCGGTATTGCCGAGGCTAAAGTATCGCAAATAAAAGACGGCAGCACTTTTCGAATATCGCCGTACTTTACGCCCGGCTTGTAACTGGGAACGACGCTTTTGCACCCCGTGCTCGGCCTGTTTTTTAAAAAGTCGCCGACAAGCTGGGATACCGCGCGGTAGTCCGCTCCGCCCTCCCTGAAGGCGGCCCGCTCGATTTCTCTCTGCCAGTACATACCCCCGAGGGGACTTTTATCGGGAAAGTCATTGGGAGTTACGGTCACGAGGAGAGCGGAATTGGCGTTTTCGCCGCAGCGTCCCGACAGGCTCATGCCGTTTGTCACAACGCCGCCCTTTTCGGACGCCGCCGCGACGACGTAGCCCCCCGGGCACATACAGAAGGTATAGGCGGAGCCGTTTTCAAGATGGCACGAAAGCTTGTAATCCGAGGGCGGAAGCGCGGGATGCCCGGCAAAGCCGCCGTACTGAGCCTTGTCGATATTCTTCTGTAGGTGCTCTATCCGGACGCCCAGCGAGAAGGCCTTGGGCTCGAGCAGGACGCCGCTTGAATAAAGCATTTCGAAGGTGTCCCTCGCGCTGTGGCCTATCGAAAGAATAAGCTCCCGGCAGTTTATTTCGTAGCTTTCCCCCGCCGCTTCGACGGATACGGAAGATACTCCCCCCTGGGCATAAAAGCCAACAAGCTTATGTCCGAACCTCACCTCTCCGCCGAGGCCTTCTATGCGCTCCCTTAATTTCCGCACTACCGTTATGAGAATGTCGGTGCCAATGTGAGGCTTTGCATCGTACAGGATATTTTCCGGAGCGCCGGCGGAAGCATACTGCTCCAGCACCCATTTTATCCTTTCGTTTTTCGTGCCCGTATTCAGCTTGCCGTCGGAGAATGTGCCCGCTCCCCCCTCACCGAACTGTACGTTGCACTCCGGGTCGAGCTTCCCCGTTTTCCAGAAAAGGTCTACCTTCTCACGGCGCGTCCCCGCGTCAAGCCCTCTGTCGATGATTATGGGCTTGAGCCCCGCCTCCGCAAGAACCAGCCCCGCGAACATCCCCGCGGGTCCGAACCCGACTATAAGCGGCCTGTTTTTGGACGCCGCCTTCGGAATGCTGTATCCGTATTCTGCCGCCCGCGAGATTTTGGGGTTTTTTGTCTGCTTCAGGATCTCATCCTCACCGGCTGCTTCCGCATCGACTGTGTACACAAACCGAATTTCATTTTTCCTTCTCGCGTCCAGCGACTTTTTCCTTATCCGCCAGGATAGAACGTCTGTTTCCGGAATATTTAAAGCTTCTGCGCATTTTCGGGACAGCAGGCTTTCGTCCTCGTTCAGCGCCAGGGATATATCGCTTATTCTTATCATAATCCACCCAGCTTTCCCGCCAGCCGGCCGCTCGACCACGCCCATTGCAGGTTATAGCCGCCGCAGCGCCCGTCCACATCCAGCACCTCGCCCGCGGCGAAAAGATTGGGGCATAGCCTGCTTTCAAGCGTATCGCTCCTGAATTCACTTGTCCTTATGCCTCCCGCAGTCACCTGCGCGTTCTCAAACCCCGTCGTTCCCGTGACAGGGAGCTTGAAATTCTTTATGCTGCAGGCCAGCCTTTGTATTTCCGCATCCTTGAGCGAAGCCGCCGGCGCCGAAAGCGCAATTTCACTGTACTTTATGAGCATCTGGCCAAGTCTTTTGTTCAATACCCCCGCGAGGAAGTTTTCGCACGCAAGACTGCCCGCGCTTTTTCTGTTTTCAAGCAGCAGCCCCGCGACCTCGTCTTCCGCGTATTCCGGCATCAGGTCAAGCGAAACTGACAGGTCTTTTCCGGTCGATACGAAGCGAGACAGTTCGAACACCGCGGGTCCGCTCAACCCGTATTCAGTAAACAGAACTTCGCCCGCGCTGACGCATACCGCGGCTTTTCCGCTGAAAAGCGTTACTTTCGCATCCGTTTTAATGCCCTTGAGGGCGCGGGGGTAGGCGTTTTCAGTTTTTACCTGCACCAGGGACGGATACAGCGCAGTACGGCTGTGCCCCATCGTCTGAAGAAGCTTATAGCCGTCCGCCGTACCGCCCAGCCTCGGAGCCGCCGCACCGCCCGCGGCCACTATCAGCCTGTCCGCAAAAAACGGTCCTTTATCGGTCGCCACGCTGAAGCCCGAGCCCTTTTTCTCTATCGAAACCGCCGCGGCGCCGCAATGAAGCTCAATATTGGGCCTTTCGAGCGCGAATCTCAAGACGTCAAGCACGCTGGAGGCCTGCATGCTGTAAGGATATATTCTCCCGCCCCCTTCTTCACGTGTCAGAAGTCCCAAGGACCTGAAAAAATCCAAGGTCGATTCCAGCCCGAAGCGCGTCAGCGCCGGAATTGCGAATTCTTTTTCCGAGCCGAAATAGTTTTCTATCGAAAGGTCTGCGTTTGTAAGGTTGCAGCAGCCGTTCCCTGTCGCAAGCAGTTTTTTCCCCGGGCGGGACTGCTTTTCAAGCAGTATGACGCGGTTTCCGCCGTCGCCCGCCGCGGTTATGGCCGCCGCCATGCCGGAAGCCCCGGCACCTATAATAAGCACAGTTTGCATGATTTCACCTCGCAAAACCTCGGATATGTCGCTCTGCGGATATTATACCATGAATTTACAAATTCATGGTATGTTGCCGTGTTTTGCGGTTCCGGCCTGAAGGGCCCGGGAGCAAAACGGCCTTGTTTTGAGCGCGCGCCCTCTGAGAGGGCGCATGCGCGGGTATAATATCCGCTTTGCGGATATTATACCAAATTAAACAGCAAAAAGACATACCTTGCCGTATGAGGAAGATATGTCTTTTAGTGGCACGCCCGGAGGGACTCGAACCCCCAGCCCTCAGAACCGGAATCTGATGCTCTATCCGTTGAGCCACGGGCGCATATATAATCACTTTAAGGCGTAGTGTATCACAAAACCGCAAATCTTTCAAGTTTAAGATTTAAGATTAATGCCGAAACGATTAAAATCACAACAGTCTGCAGCATAAGACCTTCGGACTGTCCGAAGGTCTTAGCGCTGAGGCAGGCTTTTATCTGGGGTGCTGCCTGAGTTCTATCCAGTCCAAGCCTATCCAGTCCCCGGGAGCTGCGGCCGAGGTGTTTTCAATGCTTACGCGGATGTCCTTGCCGAGGTTTGGTATGTTAAATGAGAGTTCCCCCCAGTTTACGAACATTCCGCCCGCGGGAGCGCCGTGCTCCAGGGGCAGTCTGCCGTTATGAACCTGCGTGCCGTTTATCGTTATTTTTGCAGAGTATCGGTTTGCGGGAACCCTCATATGGTCGTCGAGCACCGCTCTTATGATAAGCTGGGCTCTGAATCTGCCGGGAACCAGCATAAACGGGGGCAGCTCGATATTCCATGTGCCTCGGGTTCCCGTGTACAGTATGTCGGCGTTCCGGCTGGGGTTTCCGTAATTCGGGTAAGCGGAAAGCTGCTTGAAGGCAGTAAGGCTGAAAACGGGGGGATTAGCGCTTATGAGAGGGGCGGGAGAGGGCTTAGGCATTGTCTGCCGTTTTGGCTCCCCGCCGGGCGGGGCTGCGGGAGGCCTCGCGTTATTATTTGGCGTCGGGCCTCCGCTGAAGATATTTAAAGGCATATAGTCAGCTCCTAAGAATATTACAGTACATATTATTCAGCCCAGCCCTTTTATGATTTTAATATAAGCGCCGTTTTTCATCAAAGTGAAAAAGGAAGGAAAAACGCCGGTCTCCTTCCCCTGCCGAAAGCATTTTTGTCAAATTGTTCATAAATAAAAGAATAATTCACGGTCACAATATGAGACGAGGTAAACTCATATGTATCTTTTTATACTTCTTATCATACTGCTCGCAGGCTTTATATATCTGCTTTTTGTTATGCCGCTGAAGGTTGATTTTCTGCTTGACAGCGACGAGATGAAAATGATGGCGGCGATAAGCTGGCTTCAGGCGATAAGGGCCGATGTTCAGGTTTTTGATCGCTCGCCGCATATTAGCTTCTATTTCCACGGCAGGCGGATATTCTCTACAAATTTGACAAGTAAAAGAAAAACAGATAAAAACAGCCTCGGAGCCCTGAGCTTCCAAAACACCAGAATCAGAACGTTCTATGGGTTGAAACAGCCTCATCTTACGGGAATATTTTACGCCGCCTCGGCTTTTCTGGCCTCCTTCGCAAATTCGGCGGTGTTTGAACAGTACCCGGAATATGTACCTCAAAAAGAGTATTTGAGAATAGAAGCGCAGACGGATATAAACTTAGGAAAATCGGCGCTTAACCTGATAAAGCAAAAGTTCAGCGGAATAAAAAGGAGGAACAAAACATGGATCAGGCAATCCTGAACAATGAAGTGGACACCTTATTCAAGAGTCTTGAAAACTTTACGCAGAGCGAGGGCATAATAGGAAAGCCCGTGACCCAGGGCGACAAGACCTTCCTGCCCGTCGTTTCTATAACAGTAGGCTACGGGGGCGGAAACGCCACTATGAAGGGCAATGCCACAAGCCCCGCCGCAAGCATGGGCTCAGGCAGCGGAACGGGCGCGCACGGGCTCGGGGCAAGGCTCTGCACTGACGCCGTTATTGTAGTGGACGGACAGAGCGTTTTCATGCTTCCGGTGAATTCCTCCGCGGCGGGAGGAAACCTGGTCGATAAGATACCGCAGATTATTTCGGGCATGAAGCAGCAGGGGCAGCCGTCCGGACCGATGAATCAGGCTTCGGGCGCTCAGTCCGGCGCGTCTTCGCAATATGGCCAGAACACGCAGTACGGTCAGTCCAAGCAGACGCAGGGCTGCGGCAAATACTGAGTCCCCTAAAACGCAGAGCATAAGGCAAATTATATTACAGGAGAATAAAATGGACAGGATTTCTTTGGCGCTGGTAATAATCGGCGCCCTCAACTGGGCCAGCATCGGCCTTTTCAGGTTCGATTTCGTAGCTGCCCTTTTCGGCGGACAGACGGCGGTTGTAAGCAGAGTGGTGTATACCATAGTCGGGTTAGCCGGAATATGGTGCATATCTCTCCTCTTCCGCGAGCGCGAAAAGCGCTACGACCGCACCTGAAAGCACATGCATGGCGGCGCGTCCCGCGCCGCCATGCAAAATCATGCCAGGCTTCCCAGCCCCGCGGAGTACGGCTCCGGTTATCCTCCGGAGGGCCTTCGAGCACTATTCCATAACGAATTTTTATCCCGCTTATCATCCGACTCTCTTACGCGTGTTCCGGACGGAGCGGACTTCCTGTTTCACCGCTTCTCAGAACGGCGGCGATCAATAATCGGCTGTTCGTAATTAAATATCCGCCGGCAAGCCCGAAAGCCTTAATTTTTGCGAATCTTATAATAAACAGAGACAAGCGTGAAATACTATGAGGCGAAAACCAAAAGAATAAGGTGAAAAAAATGGATAGAAAAAACAAACTGACCGACGAACCGGCCCGTCAGGAGCTTTTTGAGCAGTTTTACAACCTGAGCTCGGTCGCTTCGGCTTCCGAGCTGACGGGGCTTACCCCCTCGATGCCCATGTCCGAGGACTCCGCAGAGTCTTACGCCCAGCTGTACGGAATCCCTGTGCCGGACAAAATCGACGAAACCGTTTCAAAAAGGAAAAAGCGCTGAACGCGAAAAAGCGCCGGGATTTTAGGACGGCTTTTTCGTATTCAACGCAAAGCGCTGGAAAAAACGAGTGAATTGTGCGGACGGCATCCGCACAATTCACTTTTTAAGTCACCATCGGCGGCATAATATTGCCAGCCCCTCTATTCTCCGCGCCCAAGGCTTCCGACACCTCAGTTTACCGTCACTGTCCGTATTCAGAAGGAGATCCGGACGGCAATTGCCTCTCTCCGGCTCCGCCGCAAAGGCAGGACATGGTTCAGCGGCTCCGTCGTCAGGCCGTGCATCCAGGGCGCCTGCCGAAAAAATCAAAAGCCTTCGAAACGATCCTGATAATAAACGTTGTGCATCCATGGTATGCTGGAGGCTATTTTCTGATCCGCCTGAGTATCCAGTATTTCGCTTATCAGCCGGTTCGATATCAGAAATCCTCTGGGAGTAAGGCTCCACCGCCCGTTTATGAACCTTGACCAGCCCTTTTCCGTATAGGACTTCATCAGCTCGGCTATGGGCGAAAAGCTGCATCTGTATATTTTTCTGTATTCCTCCTCGGAAATTCCGTGAACAGTGCGGAGTCCAAGCATAAGGTATTCGGAAGCCCGGTCATAATTCGACAGGTTCTCGTATTCCTTTATAAGTTCACCGCCGCTCTGCACAGCCTCTATGTACTCCTGAGGGCTGTATAAATATGTGTACCTCTGATTCCCGATGTTGGACGCCGCCGACGCGCCGAAGCCCACATAGTCCTTAAGCGCCCAGTATTTGAGATTATGCCTCGACTCCGCGCCCTTGCGCGCAAAATTCGATATTTCGTACTGGTAATAGCCGTAACGCTCCAGCGCCTCGACGGTATAGAGGTACATATCAGCCTGCGCGTCATCGTCCGGCATAATCTGCGTATCGCGAAGTTCAAAAAGAGGCGTCCCCTCCTCAAGCTTCAGCCCGTAGCAGGACAGATGACGAGGCTTGAGAGCTATGGCCTGATTGAGGGTATCCGCCCAATCGTCGCGCGTCTGGTTCGGAAGCCCGTAAATCAGGTCCAGACTTATATTTTCAAAGCCCGCTTTCCGCGCGTCCAGAACGGTTTTTTCGACCTGCCGGAAATTATGCCGCCTGCCGATAAATTTGAGTATCTCATCGCTTGCAGACTGCGCTCCTATCGAAATGCGGTTGAAGCCCGCGCGGCGGAGCATTTTCATGTCCTCAAAGGATACGCTGTCGGGATTGACCTCGACCGTAACCTCGGAGTCCAGCAAAACGTTATAATATGTCTTCAGGACGTCAAAAAGCTTTACAAGGCGCCTTGCGCCGTAATAGCTCGGCGTCCCGCCGCCGAAATAGACCGTGTCCACATAGTAGGAAGCTACCCGCGTGCGGAATTCCCGCATATGCCGGATCAGCGCGTCCTGATACTTCGGCATAAGCGAGTCGAAGCCTGCAAGCGAACAGAAATCGCAGTACTTGCAGCGGCTCGCGCAAAACGGTATGTGAATATAGACGCCTATTCTCTTAGCCATACTATCCCCCAGGACCAGATGTAGATTTATAATAAACCGCCGAGAGTAATATGTCAACCGCAGCAAAAGCAAATGGCGGATTTTCATCCGCCACCCGACACTTGTCATGGCCATAAGCCTGTTTCCGCTCCGCGGAAGCTAATTGCCCTTTCTGAAGTTATTCGGAAAATCGTCGCTCCAGGGCAAGCGCGAAATCTTATCGTAGGAATCGTAGTTTTCAGCCTTGAACTCGTCGTGCCTTAAAATTATGGGATCTATTTCGCTCTCGATTTCCTTTATCCCTTCCTGCATCTTGGAAAAGAAGTCCCTGTACTTTACATACTTTTCCTTAAGCTCGGAAAGAAGCTCCTCGTGCAGACGCTCCTCCGCCCGCATCTCCGCACGCCTTTCACGAATAATAGACTCGGCCTCACACCTCGCAAAATTACGCAGCCTTTCAGCCTCGTCCCTCGCGCGCCTCACGATCTCCTCTGCGGAGAGTCTTACGTCCGCCGCAATATCCGTATTCTGAAGGCTCCTGTCATTCCCGACGGTTCCCTGCGCTCCGCCCTGCGGCGTCTGATTTACGCTCTGAAGCCTGGCGATACAGGCATCCTTTTCCCTGAGCTTCGATTCCGCCTCCTCATACATGGCCTGCAGCTTTGCTACTTGCGTGTTTGCGGCCTCTATTCTTGAATTGGCCTCCGCTATCGACTGATTAGCCTTCTCTATTATCGCCGGATCGACAGAGGCGCGGCGCGAAAGAACCTCGTTTCGCTGACGAAGCTCGGTAATCTCCCTGTTTAGCATATCAAAGTGCGTCTTGTTGTCGGAGCATATTTTTGATATATGCCGTTCATAAAGGTTGCAGATCTCCTGAATGGTGTACAGAGCGTATTCTCTGTCATACCCGCCGAACGCGGCTTTCTTTGTCTTGAGCTGGCGTATGTATTCCATTACCTCGCTGAGTATGTTATCCAGTATGATTTCATTTTCGCTCATTTTTGCCGCTTCCTTTCTTTTTCTGTCCGGCTTTTGTCAGTAAGGACATTCGGACGATAAACAAAAAGCCACCATTGAAAAATCAACAGCAGCAACTGGCTGCCCTGACAGAAAATCGAGGGCCCTGATAGCTTTGCGTCACAGGCTTTTGCCTGCTTTGCCTTTCTATTTATCTGCGCACGGCCTTAAAAACAAAATGCCACCATTGAAAAATCAACAGCAGCAACTGGCTGCCCTGACAAAGGAGTCGAGGGCCCTGATAGCTTTGCGTCACAGGCTTTCGCCTGCTTTGCCTTTATGTAAGCTGATGTTATCACACGAATTAGTAAAATGCAATAGTTTTATGTTAAATGTTTCTAGGTTTTTTGATTTTTTTATGTAAAAAACCAGGGAAGCGGCGCTTTGCGCCGCTTCCCTGGGGAGAGGATTAAAGTATGAGAAGAAAAATATACATGTATTATCCGAAAACAGAGGGCCTTTGAAAACAAGGCGAGACACTCAAACGAACATCCCCCGGCAGTACCGCGGAAACGACACAGCCGCCCCCTCACAATCAGACTCGAACGCTCAGCCGACTTGCCCTGTCGCAAGCGGCCAGGCTCCCGTGGCTTGCGTACCTGCGTTCTCTCAGGCTTGCCAAGCAATAAGCCCAATATGATAACAGTATTATATAACAATCTTCCTAATTAGTCAACTATTTTTAGGAAAAGTTTGTATATTTATTGCATTTTGTATAATAGTACAAAATACGTGCAAAAAGTTGTTAATTATCCCTCGCTGAAATGCCGAGCTCTTCAAGCTGCTTTGTATCCACAACGTCGGGACATCCCGTCATGGGCTCCGAGGCGTTCTGAAGCTTCGGAAACGCCACCACGTCGCGCAGGCTCTCCGCCGACAGCATCTGCATGACGAGGCGGTCGAGCCCCAGCCCCATTCCGCCGTGAGGCGGCGCCCCGTACCTGAATGCGTCCAGCAAAAATCCGAACTTCCTGTGCGCCTCCTCGTCGCTGAAACCGAGAAGCTGGAATATGCGGTTTTGAAGCTCGGGATCTGTAATCCTTATCGAGCCGCTTGAAAGCTCTATGCCGTTCAATACGAGGTCGTATGCCTTTGCCCTGACTTTAGCCTTGTCGGTTTCAAGATACCTAAGGCACTCGTCCATCGGAGCGGTGAAGGGGTGATGCATGGCGACATACTCCCGGGCGTCCTCGTCCCAATCAAAAAACGGGAACTCGACGATCCACAGAAAGTTGAATTTATCCTTTGGAATTATGTCGAGCTTTTTCGCTGCGGTGAGGCGCAAAGCGCCAAGCTGGGAAAGCACGGCGGAGTTTTTTGCATCCGCGATTATCAGCACGACGTCGCCCTTTTCGGCTTGCGCGCGTTTCAGGATTTCGGACATTTCGCTCTCAGACATGAATTTCGAGAAGGACGACGACGCTCCTTCTTCGGTAAGCCTTATCCAGGCTATTCCCTTGCCGCCTATGCCCCTTATATATTCTGTGAGCTTGTCTATTTCCTTGCGGCTCAGCACTGAGGCGCTGTTTTTCGCGCAGATGCCCCTGACGCTTCCTCCCGCTCCGACGGCAGCGGAGAAAACGCCGAAGCCGCTTCCCGCGGCGATATCCGAAATATCAAAAATCTCCATGCCGAAGCGCGTATCCGGCTTATCCGAGCCGTATCTCGACATTGCGTCAGCATAGGTAAGGCGGGGCAGAGGCATCGGTACCTCAATGCCGAGCACCTCTTTAAAGAGACGCGCAATATAGCCTTCCACGATCGAGAGGACGTCCTCCATATCGACAAATGACATTTCAAGGTCGATTTGCGTGAATTCGGGCTGCCTGTCGGCTCTCAGATCCTCGTCGCGGAAGCAGCGCGCAATCTGCATATAGCGGTCAAAACCCGCCACCATCGACAGCTGCTTATAAAGCTGGGGTGACTGCGGCAGAGCATAAAAGCTGCCCTTGTGGACGCGGCTCGGCACGAGAAAGTCGCGGGCTCCCTCGGGCGTAGACCTGATCAGGATCGGAGTTTCTATCTCCACAAAGCCCTTCTCGTCAAAGTAATCCCTCGTCACCTTCGTGACCTTGTGACGGAACAGTATGTTCTGCTGCAAAACGGGACGCCTGAGATCCAGATAACGGTATTTCAGGCGGAGAGCCTCTCCTGCGCTGCAATCGTCTATTATCTCAAAGGGCGGGGTCTCCGATTCCGAAAGCACCCTGAGCTCGGTGACCTCAAGCTCGATGTCGCCCGTGGGTATCTCGTGATTCTTCGACGAACGTTCGCGCACCTTGCCCGTGGCCGCCAAAACATACTCCGAGCGCACCGAGAAGGCCTTGTCGAAGACCTCCCGCTCCGTGGAATCGTCAAAAGCAAGCTGCAATATCCCGGTTCTGTCGCGCAAGTCAATAAATATAAGGCTCCCGAGATTGCGGCGGCGCTGAACCCAGCCGCAAACGGATACGGTTCTCCCGACATCCGACATCCTCGGCTCCCCGCAGTAATTTGTCCGTTTAAATCCAAATAGCGATTCCAATTTTACCTCCGTTGCTCCGCGCCGAAACGCTGCCGTATGCTCTCAAAACGAGCCGGACAAGGGCACCCGCGCGGCTGCCGCTTAAGGGCGAGCGGCCCGCCTCAATGATATGTTTTGGGAAATTGCCCCGACGTCAGGTAACTGCGTTCTTGATATCCTCGGCGGACAGCAAGCATTCAAAGGTGCTTCCCGTCGCCATGTCCTTTATGCTCGCCTTACCCGCCTCAAGCTCGTTGTCGCCCAGCACCATGCTGAAAGCGGCGCCCAGCCTGTCGGCGTACTTCATCTGCGCTTTGAGCCCCCGCCCCATGGTATCCCTCTCGGCCTTGACGCCGAGCTTTCTGAGATCGTTGACCAGCTTCTGCACGGGCTTGTCCGCGGCTGAACCGAGAGACGCTACGAATATTCGGCAGCCCTCCGGTTTGGGTATCGGTATCCCCTGCGCGTCCATAACGAGCAGCATCCTCTCAAGGCCCGCGGCAAAGCCGAGGCCCGGTGTCGGATGCCCCCCAAGCGTTTCTATGAGTCCGTCGTAACGCCCGCCTCCGCAAACGGTGCTCTGCGCTCCGAGATCCGTGGAAACGAACTCAAACACCGTGCGTGTGTAATAATCGAGCCCGCGGACGATCTTCGGATTTATTTCATACCCTATGCCCATCGCGTCAAGCATGGATTTCGTCTCTTCAAAATGATTTTTGCATTCATCGCAAAGATAATCCAGCCCAACGGGCGAATCGGCGGCGATTTCGCCGCACACGGGGCTCTTGCAATCGAGTATGCGCAGCGGGTTTCTTTCCATTCGCTCGAGGCAGGAGCCGCAAAGCCTGTCCTTTTTGGACTGAAAATACGCTTTAAGCGCGGCGTGGAACACGGGCCGGCATTTAGGACAGCCTATGGAATTGATCTGGAGCCTTATATTTTTTATGGAAAGCCTTTCAAGGATGTCCGAATAGACGCCTATGACCTCCGCGTCTGCGGCGGGGCAAGGCGAGCCCAGATATTCCACTCCGAACTGGTGAAATTCACGGTAGCGGCCGGCCTGAGGCTGCTCGCCCCTGAAATTGGGTGCGATATAAAACAGCTTGACGGGAAGACCCGGCCCGTAAAGCGAGTTTTCAAGATAGCTTCGGACGGCTGAAGCGGTACCCTCCGGCCTTAGCGTCACCGAACGCCCGCCCCTGTCCGTAAACGTAAACATTTCCTTCTGTACTACGTCCGTCGTGTCTCCGACGCCGCGTACAAAAAGCTCGGTATATTCAAAAGTGGGAAAGCGTATCTCCCGATATCCGAAATCCGCGGCGGCATCCCGGAGAACGCTCTCGACGTACTGCCAGCGGTAGCTTTCCTCGGGCAGCGCATCGTTGGTGCCCTTGGGCTTTAGTATTAATTCAGACAAACGAAACCTTCCTTTCGGGGGCAAAAACTTAAAAGGCGGCGGGATTACCTCACGCTGCCTTAAGATGACGGAAAAGTCGCCCCGATCTTACTTCTTCCGCGGCTATTTCTTGGGGTTTACAATATCGCGCCAGTCAAGGTCGCCGCGCTGCAGTCCGCGGATGAGAACCTCCGCGGTGGCGAGATTTGACGCGAACGGCACGTTATACTGGTCGCAGAGCCTCGCCATATCGTTTATATCCGCCGTGGAATCGGTGCTCTGGCTGTCCCAGAAAAAAAGGACGAGGTCTATCTCGTTATAGGCAACGCGGGCCCGGATCTGCTGCTCTCCGCCCTGGCTGCACGAAAGGTAAAGCTTGATGGGCAGTCCGGTTGCCTCCGCGACCAGCTTCCCCGTGGTATTCGTGGAGCAAATGCTGTGCCCAGCCAGGATCCCGCAATAAGCGATACAAAACTGAACCATAAGCTCTTTTTTGTTGTCATGTGCGAGTAACGCGATATTCATGAGTATTCCGCCTTTCTATATTATGGGTTTCATATCGCCTGCGGGGATATGCTCGCCCAAAAGCCGGCCCGCTATCCTTCCGTATGCCGCCGAGGCGCCGCGCGCGCTGAACAGCATAAGAGGGCTGCCCTGATTGGCCGAGATTATGACCGAGCGATCCTCGGGAACAAGGCCCAAAAGACGCGCGCCTACGGCGTCCACAATGTCGTCGATATTCTGACCGGACTTTTTGAAAATACGCGGCCGTACCCGGTTTACGATAAGAGATATATCCTCTATGCCCAAAGCCTTCAGTTCCATAACGACCCTCTGGGCATCGCGGCAGCTCGTCACATCGCCAGTTGTGACAATTATTGCCGCGTCGGCAAAACCCGAAGCGAGCCTGAACCCGCTGCCTATCCCCGCCGGCGAGTCTATGATGCAATAGTCGAAAATCCGCTTCGCCTCGGAAACAAAGGCCCCCATTCTTTCGGGCTCGATATCCGAAACGGAGGAAAATGACGGCGCAGGTAAAAAATAGAGCGACGGTATCAGGGGATGCTCAATGGCCGCGCTCTCAAGAGGAACGCCTCCGCCGAGAACGTCGGAGAAATCAGGCAGCGCCATTTCGGAAAGCCCCAGGCTCAGATCGAGGTTCTTCAGGCCGATGTCGGCGTCGACGCATAACACTTTGAGGTTTTTTTTCGCAAGAGCCGAGGCCAAAGCGGCAGCCGTGGTCGTTTTTCCCGTGCCGCCCTTGCCGGAGGTGATGACATAGACCTTCCCCATACTTCCTCCAGAATCTGTTATTCAGCTCCAATGGTAACTATACAATTATATCTGATTTTCTATTTTTTTCAATATCATTTTTATCAGTTGACCAGCCTGTTTTCGCCCGTCGTTTTTTCTCTGTCGGCCTTTTTGTCGAAATAGTATTGAAGCACCTCTTTCGCAATGCTCGCAATGGCGTTTCCCGAGCCGCCCTTTTCGATTACGACGGCCACCGCTATCTCCGGATTTTCATAGGGCGCATAGCAGATAAATATGGCGTTGTTCTGCAGATCCTCGCCAAGCTGGGCCGTTCCCGTCTTGGCGGCGACCTTGATTCCGAAATCCTTGAAAACGGCGGCCGGAGTGCCCTGCGTGGTCACAAGAAGCATGCCCTGGTGGACTGCGTCGAAGGCCTGCTGGCTCGCGTTTACCGTGCTCAGGATTTCCCTGTCCTCAGTGAGGTAGGTCGAGGAAAAGTCGTATTTTATGACGGACTTCAAAAAATGGGTTTTGTACCTTATTCCGTTATTCGCGATGGTCGCGGTATAGCTCGCTATCTGCAGCGGCGTGAAAAGATTGAAGGACTGCCCGATTGACGCCTGCAAGGTATCGCCCCCGTACCATTCCTCTCCGACTGACTTCTCCTTATACTCGGGTGTCGCCAGGGTCCCGAGCTCCTCATAAAGCTCTACGCCCGTTTCCTTGCCGAGTCCGAACTGAGAAGCGTAAGACGCGATCTTGTCTATGCCGAGCTTGTCGCCTATCGTAAAGAAAAAGAAGTTGCAGGAATCGCGGACGGCCTCGGCCACGTTCTCCCAACCGTGGGTATCGGGGTATATCCAGCAGTTAGGCTGATAATCCTTGTATTTTGTATATTTGCCTCCGTCGTATATCCTTGTGCTGGGCGTGATTACCCCCTCCTGGAGCGCCGCGACTCCGGTCACGATCTTAAAGGTGGAGCCGGGAGAGTAGGTGCCCTGAAGCGCACGGTTAAAGAGCGGCAGGGCGGGGTCCTTGACCAGGCTGCTGTACTGCTCGTAAAACTTGGAGATATCGTAGGTGGGATTTGACGCGCAGGCAAGAATGTCGCCCGTGCTTACCTCAACCGCCACTACGGCTCCGCCGGGTATTTTCTCCTCCTTTTCCCCGCGCGCCGAGTTGAGCGCCGCGATATGCTTGGCAAGGATATTTTCCGCTGCTCCCTGGAGTCCTATATCCAGGGTGAGCACGACATTCTTTCCCGGCTCGGGCTTTTTGTTGTATATAACGTTTGTTACCGCCCCCGAAGAGTTGACGGTAGAGGTTTTTGTGCCGTTCGTGCCCCTGAGATAGGACTCAAACTCCGCTTCTATCCCGTCCTTCCCTATGACGTCGTCCATCATATAGCCCTGTTTTGAATATTTTGCGTATTCCTCTTTATCCATCTGACCGACCGTTCCGAGCAGGTGCGCGGCGTATGGAGTATGATATTCCCTGACGGAGGAGCTGTCTATCTGAACCCCGACAAGGTTTTGCTCGAGTATGACGGATATTAGATCAATCTTCACATCCTTGGCTATTATATATTCTGACATGGGAAATATCAGCCTCAGCTCCAGCTCGTACCTGAGCCCCGCGATTATCCTGGCTTCGGCCTTGCTGTAAGTGTTTGCTATCTTGTAGTGCTTAACAAGATAAGCCATAAAGTCCTCCGCCGACGGCGTCTGCTTGAATTCAAAGTACTCGAGATAGTTTTGAAACTGGGTTTTCTGGATGTCCGTCTGAGCCTCGATATAGGAAAACGGAGCGTCCGAGGATATGGGCAGCGTATCGGAAAACGTGATGCCGTAGTCCTGGCAGACCTTTTTCAGCTTGAGCAGAGTGGCGTTCGGATTTTCCGAGTTTGTCAGTATCGAGTGGTTGATGGTAAGGTTGTATATGGTTCTGTTGGATATGAGCACGTTGCCGTAACGGTCAAAAACCTCGCCTCTCGAAGCCTTTACCGTATTCGTCGTCACTATTGAGTTGAGGGATTCATAATAATAGTCCGCGCCCTTGATTATCTGCAGATTGTACAGGGTGGCGGTATAAAGGGTCAAAACCGCTGCGAGGAACACAGCGATTACGGATATTCGCGCTGATCTGATCTTCATAATGGCTCCTTAGATGGGTATGTGGTCTTGCCCGCTATCGCTTTCCGCTTGAAACAAGCCACGAGGGCCAGTAAAGCAATAACGCAAAAATCAGCGAGTAAAGGCTTTGGTACAACGCCGCCTCCGCCACTGCCGAAAAGCTTGCATTTTTGAACATAATAAAGGAGAACATCTGAAAAACCGATATTGTGAGAAGTCCCCCGAGCGAGCAGAGCAGATAGGATGGCAGTCCCGGTATAAGGTAGTATTCTGTTATCAGTCCGGAAAGCATCCCTATAACCGGCAGCAGAAAGGTGAAAAGCGGAACCGAATCAAAGGCCACGTCGCACAAAATGCCGCTAAACAGCCCGAATACGCCGCCCTTCACGCCCCCTCCGAAGAATCCGACGCCTATCGCGGCGACCGGGATGATAAGCGGCTTCACTCCCCGTATCACGACACGCGGGAACACAAACGCCTGGGATATGTAAAGAACCAAAAGGAAGAGGGCGAGCCGAAGGATTCTCTTATAGAAAAGCTTGTCCATTGTTTCAGTCCTCTACGTTAAAGGCTTTTATTACGAAAACCTGAGAAAGCTCGTTGAGCGCCGCCGCAGGCTTTATTATCGCGTAGCGGGAAGCGCCGGAGGGGTCGATGCCGGCGTCCACCACCTTGCCTATCATCAGCCCCTTCGGAACGGTTTTGCCCTTGCCGGAGGTGGTAATAACATCTCCGTTCGCGGTGGCCGCCCCCTCGGGGATATACGAAAGCTTGAGATTGCCGCTTCTCATGGCTTCAAAGTCTCCGCCGGCGACCGCCGGTATGCCCGTGCGGTGTATCATCGCGCCAATATTCATGCTGGGGTCTATTATGGTCCTGGCCTTCGCGGTGTATTCCCCGATTTCAATAATCTGGCCGACCAGATAGCCGTTTTCGGTTATTATGCATTCGTTGAGCTCAAGTCCGGAGCTTTTTCCCTTGCTTATCGTAAAAGTGGAGGTCCAGTTGGAGGCTCCCCAGGAGATCACCGTCGCCGTCTCGAGCTGGAAATCGGAGTGCTTCTGCTTGAGCGTAAGAAGCTCGCGAAGGCGCTTGTTTTCCTCCTCAGCGCTCAAATTGTTGCGCATCTGACGCTCAAGATCGGCGATCTTTGACTTCAGGCTCTCGTTCTCCGTCTTCAGCTGGTCGTATCTGAACATATAGCCGTACACGCTCTCGAAGTAGTCCGCAAGCACGGCCACCCCTCGGCCTATCGGATTCATGAGGGCGTTTACGGCGGCGGAAGCTATTCCCCTGCCTCCGCTGAGCGAGTGGGCCGTAAGCCCTGTTACAAGCGTTGCCGCCAGGGCTACCGCAATTATCAGCAATCCCTTTTTTCTTAAAAAGTCTTTCAACACAAAAACCCCAGCAAATCAATTCTTGAGTACATCTATTCCGAAATCTCTCAGCATAAGGCCCAGCCTGAACACCGGCAGCCCCATCACGTTGAAAAAATCGCCTTTTATTTCTTTGATAAACAGAGCTCCCAGCCCCTGCGCCCCGTAGGCGCCCGCCTTATCCATCGGCTCTCCCGTTGCGATATAGTCAGAAATCTCGCCGTCGCTTATATCCCGAAAGCTAACCTCGGTGGATTCCGCTTCGGCAAGCAGGCGGGAACCGCAGGCTATCGACACCCCGGTATAAACCGTATGGCTGCGTCCGGAGAGGCTCCGGAGCATCTCCTTTGCGTCTTCCTCGCTTTCCGGCTTGCCGATGATGCGTCCCATAAGACATACTATCGTATCGGCGGCGATAATCAGGGCCTTCCCCTCGACCCTTGACGCCGCATCGGCGGCTTTCCGCCGGGAAAGCTCGCACACGGCTTCCGCAGGGCTTAGTCCGGGGGAAACTATTTCAGGCGCTTCTGAGGGAATTATCAGAAAATCACGAAACCCCAGCATTTCCATAAGCTCGCGCCTTCTGGGAGATTTCGACGCAAGCACTATTTTCAAATCCTTATCCCCGTTTTGCATTTGCATTTCAGTCTACCCCCCGGTAATAAAGCCCCGACGTTCCGCCCTGCGGATCAAAGGTATCCAGGCCAAGATAACGCGCAGTCACCATCTGGCACTCCCTCGCGTTTTCGGTGGTAAAGCTGAGGCGCTCCGCCCAAAGACCTATGGACAAGTAATCCTGCTCCCTTCCTGAGAGGAAAAGCTTTTTTGTATTCAAAATCACGTTCCGGCAGCCGAAGGCTTTTACGACGGGGAACATGAGTCCGCGCCTGTCGCGCAGCTGCGGGGAGTTGTCGCAGGAGCAGGAGCCGCTTGCGGCTTTTACCACGCAGTTTTCCGTAATCATCAGCGGCAGACGTCCGTACGTTATTATCTCCGTGTCGATACATTTTGCGATATCCTGAATTTGCCTGAAGCGCAGCTCGAAAGACAGGGCGGCGGATATCAGACCCATTTCCTGAGCCGTCCTCAGCGCTTCGGAATTGAAAATATTCAGTCCGGTATCTCCGTGAAGCATGAAGCCCATGGAGGCGGCAAGCTCTATATGACCAAGATTGCCCACAAGCACGTCGCTTATTCCCGACGACTGCGCTTTTTCAAGCATTCCCCTGATCTGGCCTCTTTCATCATCGTGAAATACCGGCGGAAGCGCCGCCGCTACCTTCGTCACGCCGTTCCTCACAAAAGGCGCGACCCTTCCGAAATTGTGAACCAGCTCCTCAAGGGGAACGTAAAGAATAGCGGGCTTGTACGCCGCAAGCTCCGGAGTAAGCTGTTTCGCGGACATTACAGAAATATTCAGCTTCGGCGGGCTGCTTATGTTCTCGCATTCGGGGCTGAACTTATAGCCGCAGTAGCGCCGCAGCTTTATCTCGGAACGCTTCTCCGAGAGCCTCGCGAGGAGAAGCCTGCGCTGCTCGTTAATAACCGACAATGGAAGGTAAAGCCCCTCTTCAACAATGCACTGGACGCTCTCCGCGCGGTAGGGCGTGCCTCCGGTCTTTGAAAGCTGCTCCGCAAGCGCCTCCTCCGTCAGGGGGTGCGAGATGGAGTCCTGAGGAACGGGCCCCGTTACGGAAATCCTGTTTCCGGACAGGTCCTCAACGCCGAGGCACATCTGGCGATCCCGCCGCAGCACCGCGTAAAAGCGGACGGGTATGCTCGCGCTTTCGCCGCCCGAGTAGGCTCTTTTTACCTCCGCGAATACCGCAGGCTCCTTTTTTCCGGCTTCTTCCCTTATCCCGAACATTTCGGGGCCCTTGCTGTTCATGAAATATGCGTCCGTAAAGCCCTGCCGCGAAAACGCCGCCTCAAGGTCGGAAAGCTCCCGTTTGGTCGGGTTTTTGCCGTCCCGCAGCGCCCGCGAGTAAATCCCCGTCGCTATTGCCACATATTCCGGCCGCCTCATGCGCCCTTCTATCTTGAGGCATGAAACGCCGCACTTTTCAAGATCCTTCAAGTGCTCCACAAGGCAGAGATCCTTCAGGCTCAGCGGATATTCGTTCGTTTTCATGCCCATACCGTAATTCAGGCGGCAGGGCTGGGCGCAGAGGCCGCGGTTTCCGCTCCTCCGCCCTATTACCGAGCTCATGTAGCACTGACCGGAATAGCTCATGCAAAGCGCGCCGTGACAAAACACCTCAATCTCAATCGGGGAATTTCGGCATATATAGGCTATCTCTTCCCTCGAGAGCTCGCGCGCAAGAACGACGCGGGAAGCGCCGAGCTCAGCCGCTTTTTTCACCCCGTCGAGACTATGGATGCTCATCTGCGTGCTCGCGTGTATGGGAATGTCGGGCAGTGCTTCCCTTATCGCGCGCATAATTCCGAGATCCTGGACGATTATCGCGTCCGCCCCGGACGAGCAGGCGCGCTCGGCAAGATCAAGAGCCGTCGGAAGCTCCCTGTCGGACAAAAGCGTGTTCAGTGTAGTATATACCTTCACGCCGCGCGCGCGGCAATAACTCACAATGTCAGTGAATTCATCCTCTGTGAAATTTTTCGCGTTCCGGCGGGCATTGAAGCTGCCGAAGCCCATATAAACTGCGTTGGCGCCGTTTTTCACGGCAGCCACCACGCTCTCCGCCGAGCCGGCGGGGGCCAAAAGTTCAAGCATCAACGATTCCTCTTTCGTACGCAGGCGTCTATCTGAGCATCTGCCGAAGTCTCTTTATCTCGCGCTTGAGCTCCGTGACCTCGGCCCTGGCCTTTCTGGCGTCCTCAAGACAGCTCTGTATCTCGTTTAAGGCGTTCGTGGCGGCCAGCCTGGATTTATAAAGTTCGTCGCATATTATAAGCGCCGACATCACCGCGGCGTCAGTTTCAGAAACCAGGAAGGTTTGCTTCTGCTCTTGGATCTTTTCGGTGACATAATCCGCTATCACGCGAAGATAGTCTTCACTTTCCTCGGTGACCAGGACATATCTGCGGCCGTCAATGGTAACGGATACGCGGTCCTGCATCGCAACCCCTCCTTCATATCTATCTGTGCTGCAGGCCGAGCCTCGCCTTGGACTTATATAATATCATATACCAGGCGTATTTTAAACATAATTTTTGCGTTAATTCCGATTATCGTTGCCTGTCTTCCGCTTTTTTGCTATAATGTTTTCGCTCTAATTCTTTGAAGGGAGGTGCCGCGCTTGAGCGACAGCATCCGGGAAAAATCGCTTTGCCTCAGCTCGTCTGCGGCGGACGCCCTGATAGGCGCCGGAGACGGGAGCGCGGCGCTCCTGTATCTTTTTATATTGCGAAGCGGCGGCGTCTTTGACTCTGAAGCGGCGGCGGCCGCTCTTTCGCTGCCGCGCGACGCCGTCGAGTCCGCTTTCCTGAAGCTGACCAGGCTCGGCCTGCTGGGAAAGGCGGCGGCGCTTGCGAGAGAGGACGCTCCGCCCGATTACAGCGCCGAGGACATACGGATGCGCCTTGACGAATCCTCCGAATTCAGAGGCCTGGTGCAGGAGACGCAGCGGCGGCTCGGAAGGATACTCTCCGGCGGAGACCTGACCATACTGTTCGGCATATTCGACTACCTTGGTCTCCCGGCCGAGGTGATACTGACACTCATTACATACTGTATCGAGGAAAACAGGCGGCGCTACGGCGAGGGCAGGATGCCGACCATGCGCTACATCGAAAAAGAGGCTTACGTCTGGGCAAGACGAAGCATCTTCACTCAGGAAAAGGCCGAGGAGTACCTGCGCCGCAGAATTGAGGCGAAAAAGAGAACCGAGGAGCTCAAAAGAGTCCTTGGGATTAGAAACCGCGAGCTTTCGCCCACCGAGGAAAAGTATATTGCGGCATGGATAGACATGGGCTTTGAAAGGGACGCCATTGAGCTTGCTTACGACAAGACCGTCGTCAAAACCGGTGAGCTCAGCTGGGCTTACATGAACTCTATAATAAAAAACTGGCACTCAAAGGGACTTCACACCGTCTCCGAAATAAACGAGGGCGACGGCCGGCGCGAAGCCAAAAAAAGCGCGGCCGGCAAAGCCGAAGCGCCGACCCCTGAGGAATTCGAACGGATGCGGCGCTATTTGGACAAAATGATCTGAGCGGGGAGGAATGACTGGTATGTCTTTGGACGGCAAGCTGCTCAGGCAGGCAATCGAACGGCTTAACGAGGAAAAACTGGCTCGCGCGGCAAAAGCGGCGAAGCTGAAGGCCGTGGTTTACGAAAAGTATCCGCGGGTGCGCGAAATAGACGCGGAGCTGCGCGCGATAATGCTGGACGCTATCGGAACCGCCGTATCAGGCAGCCGAGACGTGGAGGCGGAAATCGATCTCGCACGAAAAAGAAGCCTTGAGCTTCAGGCAGAGCGTGTCGAAATTCTTGCGGAGGCGGGTTACCGCGAGGCGGACATAGACGACGATCCGATTTGCATAAAGTGCGGCGACAGCGGATTTTTGGGGACCAAGCCCTGCGGCTGTCTTATGGATATTTACAGGGACGAGCAGAGAAAGGAGCTCTCCGCCTGCCT
Organism: Clostridiales bacterium; assembly: GCA_029268065.1. Taxonomy (GTDB): domain Bacteria; phylum Bacillota; class Clostridia; order Oscillospirales; family Oscillospiraceae; genus DUPK01. The sequence continues at coordinate 57,065 of JAJUHC010000002.1, forward strand.
TAAGCTCGGGCAGGAGACCTTCAACACCTTCTGCCTTGAGTACTACGACAACGTAAGGGATCAGACCGGAGTCTCCCCCCGCGAAGCCATGTCCCTGATATTTGAAAAATGCAGGAAGTATGCGAGAGAGTTCCGAAAGGATTCCCCGAACCTTTTCCTCAGCGGGGGCACGGGCCTCGGAAAGACCTTTCTTTCGACCAGCATCGCGAAGGTCGTTTCCGAGAAGGGCTTTTCCGTTGTATACGACACGGCGGTCAATATCTTCGCGGCCTTTGAGGAAGAAAAGTTCGGCAGAGGCTCTGACGCCGCCGAAACGCGCGACAAGGTCTACCGCCTCCTGAACTGCGATCTGCTGATAGTCGACGATCTCGGGACGGAGATGCTCACAAGCATGGTATCGAGCGCGCTCTATACGCTTGTGAACACAAGGCTTACAAACGGGAAAAAAACTATCATCAATTCCAACCTCTCCTGGGACGAGCTTGATAAGCGCTACACCCCGCAGGTGGCATCGAGGCTAAAGGGCGAATATGTGGTTTTAAATTTCTGCGGAAGGGATATTCGGCTAAAAAAGCGCGAGCTTATATGATTACATCGCATCACAAAAGCGAGGCAGGCGCTTCGGCGCCTGCCTCTATATTTCAAACTCCTCAATTTTAAGGCCGATTTGCGGCTGAAAACGCGCGCAACGCGCGCCGCCAACCGACAAAGCTTAAATGATGCTCAAAACAATCGTCAGTATGATGAATGCAGCCGCGACCCATTTCGTCATACGCGCAAGACGCGCGTCAGCGGATCTCGATTTGTTCTTGGACAGAAAAGTATCGACGCCGCCGGCTATGGCGCCGGAAAGCCCGGCCTTTTTGCCTGACTGGAGCAAAACCACAAGGATTATGGCGATTCCGCAGATAAGCTGAACTATGGTAATGGCAAGACGCAAAGCAAACATTCCTTTCGAAAACCGACGCAAGGCCGGCGTTTGTGAAGCAAAGGCATAATTAATGAGTTGTCTTTTCGTACGAAGCATGATACCATATACATCAAACATTTTCAATAGTTTTTTGAAATTAAGGTGAAAAACGCATGTTTTTTGACACTCACGCTCACTATGATGACGAAGATTTCGATTCCGACAGGGATTTTGTGATTCAGGAGCTTCCGAAAAAAGGTGTTTCGCTCGTTCTGAACGCATCCAGCAGCCTTGAGTCCTCAAAGAAGTCCGTGGAGCTCGCCGAAAAATACGACTTCTTTTACGCGGCCGTCGGTGTGCATCCGCATGAGGCGTCCTCGCTTACCGCCGATTTGCTGAACGAGCTTCGTTCCCTCGCGTCAAGCCCGAAGGTCAGAGCCATCGGAGAAATAGGGCTTGACTATTACTACGACTATTCTCCGCGTGAAAAGCAGCGGGAGGCTTTCATAAGGCAGATGGAGCTGGCGGGGGAACTGAACCTGCCGGTAATAGTGCATGACAGGGACGCGCACGAGGACTCCATGGAAATAGTCAGGGCGTTTCCTGAAATCAGAGGAGTGTTCCATTGCTACTCAGGCAGTCTCGAGATGGCGAAGGAGCTTGTGAAGCTCGGCTGGTTTCTCTCATTTACGGGCTCGGTCACTTTTAAGAACGCGAGAAAGGCGCCCGAGGTCGTAGCCTTTATGCCCGAGGACAGATTTATGATAGAAACGGACTGTCCCTACCTCGCTCCGGTGCCCCTGCGCGGGAAGAGGAACGATTCGGGAAACCTCAAGTTCATCGCAGAACGCATAGCCGAGCTTCGCGGAACCTCCGCCGAGCGTATCGCCTCGTTAACAGCGGAAAACGGGAAGCGGTTTTTCGGAATATAAAGGCAAACGGCGGGGAAAAGCGAGCCACACAATCGGACAGTCTGAAAAGGGCGACGGGAAACCGTCTCCCTTTTTGCTTATATGCATCTTTGGGCTGCGTGGCGTCGATTATCAGCCTTATCAGCCGCACTTTGAGTAGCCGCATTGACGGCAGGTTACGCAACCGCCTTCGTGGACGATAGCGGCGCCGCATTCAGGGCAGAAGCGCATCCTGTGGGGATCAAAGGCCGCGCTCTCATCGCCTTTTAAGGGCTCCTTTCGCCGCGGAGCGGTCGCTTTGGAATCGTTCTTCTGTCCGTTTTCATCACGAATCGCCTTTTCAGTGTATTCGAGCACCTTCGCTATCGCATCCGGACAGGAAAGAACGCCCAGACCCTTTTGGCGAATGGTGGACGGGCATCTGATGCCTTTGAGCTGCCTTATGACCTCCTCCACGCTTACGCCGCTGCGGAGCGCAATCGAGGCCAGGCGTCCCACCGCCTCCGATTGGGAAGGGCAGCCTCCGTGCTTTCCGGTGTTCGTAAATACCTCGCAGATACCCTGCTCGTCATAATTAACCGTAACGTAGAGCTTGCCGCAGCCGATATATACCTGCTCGGTGACACCCCGCAGGCTCACGGGTCTCGGGCGCGGTCTGATTCCATTCGCCGGCTCGGACTCGAGCCCAGCCCCTTCATCGGGCTTTTCCCTGTTGACCTTGCCGATATTTAGCACCTGCGAATCCCTGCTGCCGTCACGGTATATCGTAACCCCCTTGCAGCCGAGCTTCCAGGCAAGCACAAAGACCTGCTCCACCTCCTCCCGGGTGGCGTCGCGCGGGAAATTGACCGTTTTTGACACCGCGTTGTCCGTGTGACGCTGAAAGGCTGCCTGCATGCGCACATGCCATTCCGGGCTCACGTCGTGAGCGGACACAAAAACGCGCCTCAGGTCCTCGGGCAGCTCTTCAATGTGCGCCAGCGTACCTTCCGCGGCTATTCTCCGCATAAGCCCGTCCGTATACAGCCCTCTGCGCTCAAGCTCTTCCCTGAGAATGGGGTTTGTTTCGAGCAGCTCCGTGTTGTCCATGACGTTCCTGATATAAGCGTATGCGAAAACCGGCTCTACCCCGCTTGAAACGCCGGCAATTATGGACAGGGTGCCCGTCGGGGCTATCGTGGTCACTGTCCCGTTGCGGTACTTCGGCCCCGAGGCAAAGACGCTCTCCCCGAAAAGCGGAAAAGCGCCCCGTTTTTCGGCGAGCGCGGCGCTCATCGCTCTGGCCCTTGTGTTGATGAAGCTCATCAGCTCCTCGGCGGCTTGGATGCCTTCATCGGAGTTGTAAGGGATCCCAAGCATCAGGAGCATGTCCGCAAAGCCCATCACTCCGAGCCCCACCTTGCGGGTCGCCATGGTCGTGTCGGCAATTTTCCGGAACGGATACCGGTTTACGTCTATTACGTTGTCGAGAAAATGCACCGCCTCATCCACGGTACGGCCCAGCAGCTCGTAGTCTATCGACCTCGTCCCGTTCTCCTCCTTGAGCATCGCGGTGAGATTTATGGAGCCCAGATTGCAGGACTCGTATGGCAGGAGCGGCTGCTCACCGCAGGGATTGGTGGACTCAATCTCCCCCTGGCCAGGCACAACATTGTCACGGTTCAGCCTGTCAATAAAAATTATGCCCGGCTCGCCGTTTCGCCAGGCGGCTTCGACGATCCTGTTGAAAACCTCGGCGGCGTTCAGCCTTCCCGTGACCTTCAGGGTGTGTGGATCGACAAGATCATAATCCTCTCCCTTGGCCGCCGCCCGCATGAAATCCTCCGTAACGGCCACGGATATGTTAAAGTTTGTTATGTCGCTGTTGTCGGCCTTGCAGTAAATAAATTCGAGAATATCCGGATGGTCCACGCGAAGTATGCCCATGTTCGCGCCTCTCCGCGTGCCTCCCTGCTTGACCGCCTCGGTAGCCGCGTTGAAAACCTTCATAAAGCTTACGGGACCCGAGGCGACTCCGCCCGTGGTCCTCACCACGCTTCCCTTGGGGCGCAGGCGGGAAAAGGAAAAGCCTGTGCCCCCGCCGGATTTGTGGATCAGCGCCGCCTGCTTGATGGTATCGAATATCTTTTCCATGGAATCCTCGACGGGCAGTACGAAGCAGGCAGAAAGCTGGCCCAGCTCCTTGCCCGCGTTCATAAGCGTCGGCGAATTGGGCAGAAAGCGCAGGCTGGTCATAAGGTCAAAAAACTCCTCTTCCGCTCCAGCGATGTCCGCATTTTTGTCATAACTAAGGTCCGCCTCTGCAACGGCGGAAGCAACGCGCCTGAAAAGTCCTTCAACGCTCTCCGTTGCGTTTCCCTTCTCGTCCCGGGAAATATAACGCTTTTCCAGCACGACGCGCGCATTCTCTCCTATTTTCATATGGTCACCCTCCTAAGCCCCCAAAGTATATACTATATATTGTAGCTCTAAAGAAGAAAATCGTCAATATGTTGTATAAAAAAGTTTGCTAATTCACCGGACATTACAAAGGCAGAGAAAAATACGCCTCGAATCCCGCGGAAGCGCAGCTCAGCAAGGGATAAGAGGCGTATGCATTATAATTTACACTTCAGCGCTATATATACCCGGCAAAGGCTCCGCGCTCCATTGCTAGGTTCACGCAAAGCCCCGCGGCTTCGGGCAGCTCTCCCTGAAAATAACCTTTGCGCTCAGCATCCTTCTCTGCAGCGGCGCCAGCGGATTCACAAGCAGGTTCGACATAAGAATAATCGCCTCTCTGGTAAGCTCCGCGGTGGGGAACTGGATTGCGGTCATCGACGGCCGGCAGGTCTCCGACAAAAATTCATTTCCAAAGGTTATTATCTCAAGGTCATCGGGCACGCGTACTCCGGCGTCCGTCATGGTATTCATAAATCTCGCCGCGAGGCTGTCGTTTTGAATGAACACCGCTTCCGGAAGGCTTCCGCGCCTGAGCAGATTTTCCGCCGCAATGCTGCCAAGCCCCGCGTTCTTATTGAAATACGCCATGCCCGGTATCTGCTTCATTTCGGCGTCGATGGTTTCCGCCGTCAGCCCGTACTCATCGCAGGCCTCCAAAAAGCCCCTGCTGCGGTTCATCACGTTGTAATCCTCGGAGCTGTGCTTGTGATTTACCACCGCGACCCTTTTGAGTCCCCGGGCGGCAAATATCTCCGCCGCCTTACGGCCCGCCTCATAGTTGTCCACGGAGAGCATGGAATACTTGTCCGTGCCTCCGTGAAGCATCACAACGGGGATATGCAGATCAAGCGAATTCATATACGCTATATCCTCCCAGGAAACGGGAGGGACTATAACTCCGTTGTATTGCCCTCCCGTGAGGATGCTCTCAAGCTGGCTAAGCTTCCCCATCCTGAAGGGTTCAACCACAAAGCGCATCTCTCGGGCTCCCCCTTCGTCAAAAAGAGCCTGCGCCTCGGAAATAAAAACAGTTAAAAAAGTCGAGTTCTGAACAGGAGTCCAGAAAAGCGCCACCTCTGGAAGAGAGGAACCGCCTCGGCTGGAAAGCTTTTTCGCTGCCAGGTTGGGTATGTACCCCAGTTCCTGCGAAGCCGCGAAAACCTTGTTTATAGTTCTTTCGGAAATCCTCATTTCCTCTGCGCGCCCGTTCAGCACAAAGGATACAGTGCTGACCGAGACCCCCGCCTTGTTCGCCACGTCCTCAATACTGGCCATCAAAAAACCTCCTGTTTTGTATGTTCCAATTATACATAAAGCACCATCTTTTTACAAGTCATTTCGCACAAACGAACTGATTATCAATTGACTTTACGATGTATTTTGTTTATAATCAATAATTAATTAGGAATGTGCGCTTTTGCTAAATCGATTTAGTTTCAAAGGCAACCGGCGCCGAGACCGCATCTTTCCGAAGCCCCGACGCGTGGGGCGGCTTATAATTTATGAGGAGGATTGTAATGAAAAAAGCATCAAAATTGGTATCGCTGCTGATGGCGGCGGCAATGCTGTTTGCGCTGACCGCCTGCGGAGGCGGAACGCAGAGCACTCCCGCTCCCTCCGCAAGCTCGGCGGCGGCTACCGGCGGCACACTTACGATAGTCAACGGCGGCGTTCTCAAAAACGTATCCGGCTTCCCGATTGCGGGAGGTTTTGTTGAGCAGTTCTGCTCGGCTCCGGCAATCGAAACCCTTGCCCGCTATAACGAGAAGGGCGAGGTCATCCCCTGGCTTGCCAAGGAAATAAACGTTGACAAGCAGAACCTTAAGATCGTCGTTAAGCTGCAAGAAGGCGTTAAGTTTTCCGACGGGGCCGATTTCAACGCAAAAACCGTAGTCGACGTATGGGACATCTACAAGGCAAACGGCTATGCGTCCAAGTTCTCCAATGTAAAGAGCTACTCCGCCACCGGCGCTAACGAGGTTACAGTTATTCTGACCCAGTGGGCGGCGGATACCCTCAGCCGTGTCTTTATCGAGGCAGGCTGGATGATTCAGCCCGAGCTCTTCAAGCAGTACGGCATGGAAGGCATGTATACCAAGATCGTCGGCACCGGCCCCTTCATAGCGAAGTCCGTGAAGGTCGGCGAGGGCATCGAGTACGCGAAAAACCCCAATTACAGAATCAAGGGCCAGCCTATACTCGACGGCATAAAGATTATCACCGCCAAGGACATCAATACCGCCGCGAACATTCTTAAAAGCGGCGAGGCCCAGGTTATGCTGAACATCGTGGATCCGAAAGTGTATACGGAACTCATCAGCGGCGGTTTCCAGCGCTTCGGTCTCGACACCTGCATCACCCCCACCCTCCAGGGCATATTCTTTGCCAGCGGAAGCAAGACAGACCCGATGGGCAATGTGCTCGTGCGTCAGGCCTTCTGCCACGCGATAGACACCAAGGCCATAATCAAGGCATTTACATACGGCACCGGAACCTACACGAACCAGCTCGCGGTGCCGGGCACGCAGGAATACAACGACAAGGTCGCCGGCTATCCCTACGACGTCAACAAGGCGAAGGAGCTTCTCAAAAAGGCGGGGTACAGCGATACCAACAAGCCGACGGTCACGCTGACCTATCAGCTCCAGTTCAAGGATATTTACGTCGCCATTCAGGGCTATCTCCAGGCCGCGGGCTTCAACGTCAAGCTTGACGAGGTTGACGCGGCGGTGTACGGCGACCGTATAATCGTCGGCAAGCCGACTCCCTACACCAGCACGGCCCAGTGGATAGCTCCCCCGAACGCCACGGGCTGGACCCGCTACTTCACCGCCACCCCGACGACCATGGTCGGACCCGCAATGGATCTGAAGGGAGCAGGTATAATCGATCTTTATTCCAAGTACATGTACGGCACGGATCCCGCCCGGCAGAAGGAGGCCCTGATGGAGCTCCAGAAGAAGAACGTCGACGAGCTCTGCCTGTACTTCCCGCTTTACATAACGCAGAACCTCTATGCCGGAACGGCAAAGGTCAAGGACCACGGCATCGCGACCACCGCCATTTCCTTATGGACGCCCGAAACCGTCAGGATCACCAAGTAATGCCGCATTAGAATTCGGGAACCGCCCGGCACGAAGGCATCCTGGGCGGTTCCCGAGCTTTGCATAAGGAGCAGCTATGGCTAAATACATAATAAACAGGCTTCTTCAGACCGTCGTGATTCTGCTGATCATATCCGTAATCGCGTTTTCGCTTATCCACCTGGTGCCCGGCGATCCCGTTTACGCGATGCTCGGCTCGGAAATCCCCCGCGAGTACCACGACCAGGTCTTTCATACGATGGGACTTGACAAACCGCTGATAGAACAATACTTCTTCTGGCTCGGCAATATACTGAAGGGGGATCTGGGCTATTCCTATTACTTCAGGCAGAGCGTCGCGGAGGTGGTTGCAAACCGTCTCCCCACGACACTGTATCTCGGCATCGTCTCCGCCGTTTTCAGCGTGATCCTGGGCATATTTTTCGGAATTGTAACCGCGGTCAGGCGCGGCTCCAAAACCGATTCCGTAATCACTGTGCTCGCGAACATAGGCATCGCCATGCCCACATTCTGGCTGGCGGTAATCCTCATACTCATTTTCGGACTCAACCTGAAATGGCTCCCCGTGCACGGCTTTACCCTGCCTTGGGTGAATTTGGGCCTGAGCGTAAGGCAGACGATAATGCCCGTGATATGCATGAGCGTGGGCGGCATCGCCATATACGCCAGGCAGACCCGCTCGAGCATGCTTGAGGTCATCCGTCAGGACTATATACGCACGGCGAGATCCAAGGGGCTTAAGGAATCGAGGATTATTTACGGTCACGCCGTCAAAAACGCTCTTATCCCTATACTGACCCTTATCGGGCTTACGCTTCGCAACAGTTTCGGCGGTTCGGCCATCATCGAAACGATATTTAACATTACCGGTCTCGGACAGGTCATGGTAATGTCGCTCAACAACCGTGATTACACGACTTTGCAGACCAGCCTCCTGCTTCTTGCAACGGTGACCTGCATATGCAACCTTCTGGTGGACATAGCCTATGCCTACGCCGACCCCCGCATCAGGCTGGAATAGGAGGTCTTAAAATGAACGATAAAACGAAGAGCTTTTTTGAAACCCTATTCAGCCGGAAGCTCGTTATTGTTTCCGCGCTTGTCATACTGTTCTTCCTGCTCTGCGCGGTGGCCTCCCCGGTCTTTGCGACGCACGACCCCGACAAGCAGAATCTCGCAGAATTTCTTCAGGGCGCCTCCTCCAGCCACTGGCTCGGCACCGACCAGTACGGGCGGGACGTATACAGCCGCATAGTCTACGGCACGAGGATAGCCTTCCTCGTCGGCATTTTCTCCGTTATTATGTCCGGCATATTCGGAACGGTTTTAGGTCTTTTGTCCGGTTACTTCGGCGGATGGGTCGACAACGTCATCATGAGACTGGTTGAAGCTATCATGGCCATCCCCCCGCTCATCCTCGCGCTCGCCCTGGTCGCCATACTCGGGCGCAGCACCACCATGCTCACCGTCGTGCTTGCGATCTCAAACATTCCGCCCTTTGCCCGGATGATGCGCGGCCAGGTACTGACCGTGCGCGACCTGGACTATGTGTCCGCAAGCAGGATTCGCGGCAACAGGAGCCTTGTCACAATGCTCAAGCATATTCTTCCCAACTGCCTCTCCCCCATGATAGTCATCATGACTCAGAGCATCGGCAATACCATTCTTTCCGAGGCCGCGCTAAGCTTCCTCGGGGCCGGAATACTGCCCCCCACGGCTTCCTGGGGCGCCATGGTCAACGACGGGTACAGGTACCTGACCACGAATTCCCTTTTTGCGCTGGCGCCAGGCTTTGCCATAATCGTTCTAGTGCTGGCCTTCAACATTTTCGGCGACGGACTGCGCGACGCCCTCGACCCGCGTCTGCGCGGCGCGCTGTGATCGCGGAAAGGAGCAGGAAATGTCTGAGCATCTATTGGAAATCAAGCATCTCCGGACCGTCTTCCGCATGCGCGAAGGCCTTGTCCGCGCGGTCGACGACGCAAGCCTGCATGTGGACGAAGGCGAGGTCATCGGCATAGTGGGAGAGTCCGGCAGCGGCAAATCAGTTACCATGATGAGCGTTCTGAAGCTGATAGCTATGCCCCCCGGCGAAATCGTTGGCGGCGAAGCCGTATTTCAGGGCGAAAACATCCTATCCTACGGCACAAAAAGCAGCGAAATACGCAGGGTCCGCGGCGGCGGCATTTCCATGATATTTCAGGAGCCCATGACTTCATTAAACCCAGTCCTTACTGTCGGGCAGCAAATCGGGGAAAGCGTCATGCTGCATCTCGGCTACTCCAAGGCTAAGGCGCGCGAGCGCGCGATAGAGCTTCTTCGCCTTGTGGGCATTCCCGACGGCGAAAGCCGGATAAACTATTATCCGACGCAGTTTTCAGGCGGCATGCGCCAGCGCATAATGATAGCGATGGCTATGGCCAGCAACCCGAAAATCCTTATCGCCGACGAGGCCACCACCGCCCTTGACGTGACGACACAGGAGCAGATTCTCGAGCTGCTGCGCGAAATCGTCAAAAAGACCAATACGGCTCTCATAATAATCACCCACAACCTCAGCATAGTGGCAAGGTACGCCCAGCGCATTTATGTCATGTACGCCGGCAACATTGTCGAGAGGGGAACGAGCGAGGAAATATTCTGCGAAACGAGCCACCCGTACACCATGGGGCTCCTGAAGGCCATTCCCCGCCTTGACAGCGACAAGTCGAGGCGTCTTGTCGCCATAGACGGCCTGCCGCCGAATCCCGCGAAAAAGACCGGACGCTGTCCCTTTTCGGAGCGCTGCCCTTACGCCTCCGACAGGTGCTCCGAGGACGTCATGCCCCCCTATATCGAATACTCCCCCACCCACGCTTCCGCATGCTGGTTCAGGCCAGGGGAGCTTAAAAGCACGCGGTCCGATGCTGCCGAAGGCGTTTTGTCAAAAACCGTATCTTCCGAAGCTATACTCGAGCTGAAAAACGTCCGCAAGTACTTTCCCGTCTTCAAGGGCGTAACCCGAAGGAAGATAGCGGACGTAAGGGCCCTCGACGACGTCAGCTTCTCAATATACAAGGGTGAGACTCTGGGTCTCGTCGGCGAATCCGGCTGCGGCAAAACTACGCTCGCAAAAACCATACTCCGCCTTTATGACGTAACCGGCGGCAGCATAATTTTTAACGGCAGAGATATTTCAAGGCTTCCGGAGCGCCGGCTCAGGGACGTGCGCCGCGAGGTGCAGTTCATTTTCCAGGACCCCTTCGGCTCGCTCGACCCGCGCCAGAGCGCCGGAAGCATCGTGGGAGAGGCGATAAAGGCGCACGGGCTCGCCAAAACACCCGAAGAATACACCCGGAAGGTGGATGAGCTTTTCAGAGCCGTGGGGCTTGATCCCGCGCTTAAGGACAGGGTGCCTCACGAGTTTTCGGGCGGTCAGAGGCAGCGCCTCAGCATAGCGAGCGCGCTCTCGTCCGAGCCGAGCTTCGTCATCTGCGACGAACCCATATCCGCGCTCGACGTGTCGATCCAGGCTCAGATAATAAACCTGCTGATAGACCTGCAGGCAAAGCGCGGACTCACTTATTTGTTTATCGCGCACGACCTTTCCGTGGTCCGTCATATCAGCGACAGGATAGTCGTTATGTACCTAGGCAGGGTGGTCGAAATATCCCCCTGGAACGAGCTGTACGAAAGGCCTTTGCATCCCTATACGCAGGCCCTGCTTTCGGCTATCCCCATACCCGACCCGGTCGTCGAGAAGGGACGGGTACGCACCCGTATCGAGGGCGAGGTTCCGAGCCTCATAAACCGCCCCGACGGCTGCGTGTTCCACCCCCGCTGCCCCTACGCCACCGAGCGGTGCAGGCACTCCGCTCCCCCGCTCCAGGATTACGGCAACGGACATCAGGCCGCCTGCCATAAAATATAGACCTTTCAAAAAACGCTTTTCCGGCGCCGGTGTACAAAAAACGGCCCAACCCGAAAAACGGGTTGTTCCCCGTAACGCATTCATTACATCGAAGGAGGACCTTTCAAGTGGGACTGTCATATCAGCTTGCCGAATTTGTCTCGAAAACCGAATTTGAGGATATACCCGCCTCCGTGATAGAAACACAGAAAAAATCAGTCATGGACGCGATTGCGATAACGCTGGGCGCGGCTACGCTGGGCGACGGCTGCCGCGAAATGGTCAAACTCGCCGAGGAGCTGGCATCAGGCGGCAGGCCCGAGGCAACGGTGATAGGCTTCAGAAAAAAGCTTCCAGCCCCCTGGGCCGCCTTCGCCAACGGCTCGATGGCTCATTCTCTCGACTTTGGCGACACTCACAGCAGGAGCACGATACATTCAAACTCCTCTTCCTTTCCGGCGGCGCTTGCCGTGGCCGAAAAGCTCGGAAACGTGGACGGCAAAAGCTTTCTGACCGCTCTCGTGGTTGGAAGCGAGGTGGCCTGTCGCATAGCCATGGGCGCGGACATCAACACGACCTCTTACGGCTTTTATATTCCAACCATCTATTCCTCGTTCGGCGCCGTCGCCGCGGTATCCAAGCTGCTCGGTCTATCCCCGGAGGAAACGGTAAACGCCTTCTCCTTCAATCTGTGCCAGGCGACCTGCAGCTCCGAGCTCTTGAACAATTCAGACACCGTTGTGCGCTCCGTGCGCGAAAGCTTCACCTCAAAGTCCGCGGTTTTGTCCTGTTATATGGCGAAGCGCGGGCTAAAGGGCTTTGCCGAACCTCTGGAGGGAAAAAACGGCTTTTATCACGCATATCTTCGCGGGGAATACACCGAGCCGCGCGTGCTTGACGGCCTCGGCAGGGATTTTGAGTGCGAAAAGCTGACCTTCAAAGCCTGGCCGAGCTGCTTCGGCACACATTCCTGCATCGACGCGGCTCTGCAGCTTGTGAAGGAGCATAAAATCCGCCCTGAGGAAATTACGCGCATTCATGTCAAGGCGGCGCAGCTCAACCGCATACTGCTCGAGCCGGAGGAAATAAGAAAGGCGCCCACCGCTTCCATAATAGCGAAGTTCAGCATACCCTTTACCGTTTCCGAAGCAATTATAAACGGCAACGTGACGCTTTCCAGCTTTTCCCCCGAGAAGTACGCCGACCCGCGAATCCTCGGCCTGACGCATAAGTTTACCCACGAAATATGCGAGGGATGGGGCAGAGGCAGGGAAACATGGTCCGAAACGACCATTTTTGCGGAGCGGGGAGTTTTCGGCAAGATGGTAACCTCGCCTTACGGCACCCCGGAAAACCCCATGGACCCCGAAGGCATGGCTGCAAAAATGCGCGCCTGCGCCGCAAGCGCTGTTTATCCCAGAAGCGAGGATGAGCTTGAGTCGCTCGAGCTTGCCGTCAGGAATCTTCAAAAGCTTGAAAACATCTCTCAGCTTGCCGAATTGCTTTGATACCTTAACATAACAGTACAAACCCCGCCTTTGATAAAAACCATCAGCGCGGGGTTTTGTCCTTGGAGAAACACGACGAACGACCGTGTTCACCTCCTCCGCAGCGGCGAGACTATTCCGGAGTTTGCGTTTTTCGGATACTATGTGCATCGTGCTGTTATTATTGCCGCCGCATGGCCAGCTTTGCATACACTTGCTTTTCAGCCGCCTTAAAGCCTTGAAAACGCGCTTTCGAATGATATACTTTAAGTAAAAACCCTATGGCTCAGCGGATGTAACCGGCTTATTTCATACTGAAATCATTATATCAGAAAGCGAGGAACGCATAATGACCGACAGAATCAAACGCATGCTGGCAGCTCTCAAGGTAGACAAATATCCGATATGCGCCGAAAAGGCAAAGCTCGTCATTGAGGCCTGGAGCGCACACGAAGGGCTGCCGAGCATACTCCAGAGAGCCTACGAGACCGCAAACTACCTTGACAAAAGGACACTTTATGTTGACGACGACGAACTGATCGTGGGAAACGTCGCCTCCAAGCCTATGGGCATGGAGGCCTCCTGCTGGGGCCCCTTCTGGGACGACGAGGATCTTGACGGCCTCTTGCAGGGCAACTTCACGATCGATCCCGAGGACCGCAGGGCTCTTCGTGAGCTGGACGCCTTCTGGGCCGGAAAGGGCCGCCAGTTTTACGAATGGCAGGGCACCTTTTATGACGACGCGCGTATGTGGCCGTTTATTCGTTCCGGTATCCTTTGCCCGCCCTGGACGGATAAGCAGAAGGGCCGCGGGGGCGGCGGAGCCGGCTTTGGCTGGGGAATGGGCATAGGACTCAGCTTTTTCGTTCCCGATTATAACAGGATCATCTCTTACGGAGTTAAGGCGACCCTCGACGAGGCGGAGGAAGAGCTCAGAAACCTTCGTTATACCGACAGCGAATCCTTCGACAAGTCGCAGTATCTGCAAGCCGTCATAATCGCCCTCGGCGCCATGGTTCGCATGTACCACCGCTACGGCGAAGTTTGCGCGGAAAAAGCAAAGACCGCATCAAACCCGCAGCGCAGGGCGGAGCTTCTGCGCATGGCTGACAGCTGCCACTGGATAGCCGAGCACCCTGCCCGCAATTTCCGCGACGCGATGCAGGCCTTCTGGTTCTACTGGATGATGATAGCCCACGGCGTCACGCCCGGCGGGCGCTTCGACCAGATTATGTATCCCTATTACAAAAAGGACCTCGAGAGCGGGGAGCTTACGCGCGACGAGGCGCTTGAGCTGATAGAATGCCTGCGCATCAAGATAATGCAGTTCAACTTTGTAAACGGCGGCAAGCAGCAGCGCGACAAGTGGGCAGGCATGGCAAGGTGGCACAACTTCCTTATCGGCGGTGTCGACAGGGACGGCAGGGACGCCACGAACGAGCTTTCCTATCTTATAATCGAGGCTGCAAACGAGGTCCGCACGCCTCAGTACACAATCACCGTCCGCGTTAACAAAGACACTCCAGACGAGCTTATGAAAAAGGCCATGGAACTGGTCAGAACCGGAATCGGAATGCCGGCCTTCGTTTCCGACGAGAGCTACATAAGCGGGCTCGTCGGGCAGGGCGTCCCTCTCCAGGAAGCAAGGGATTACGCTCTGGCGGGCTGTCTTGACTTGAACCTGCCCGGAAAATCCCGCATAAACGCGCTCGGCATGTTCATCGTTCCGAGGGTTCTCGACATCACGATGCACAACGGCGTAAATACCGCCACCGGCGAGCAGATAGGTCCGGCCACCGGAGAAATGAAGGACTTCAAGACCTTCGAGGACTTCTACGCCGCGTTCAAAAAGCAGCTCTATCACTTCATGAGCATGTACAATGAGGAGCACAACATACTCTGCCGCTGCACAAGGGCGCTGCAGAACGACGTTGTCCATTCAGCTTTCACATATGAAGGAATAAAGTCCGGCAGGGATATGATGGACCGCAAAATGCCCTACGAAAACGCCTCGATGCTTAACCCGATCGGCGTAATAAACGTGGCCAACGCGATGGCGGCCGTCAAGACTCTGGTATTCGAGCAGAAAAGGTTCACCATGGAGGACCTCTACAAGGCTATCGAAGCCGACTGGGAGGGCTACGAGGATATCCGCGCGCTCTGCCTTGAGGCCCCAAAATACGGCAACGGCATAGACGTGGTGGACGATCTTGCGGCTGACCTCTACCAGTTCTGGGCCGACAGCGCAAACACCTTCACCGGCATCTATGGCGAGCCCCCGAGAGTAACGGGCATTTCCATCACCTCCCACGCGCCCGGCGGCTCCTACACCTGCGCGACTCCCGACGGACGCAAAAAGGGCGAAACGCTCTCCGACGGCGCGGTCTCCCCGATGCAGGGAACAGACACCAACGGCCCGACTGTATCTCTCAGAAGCGCGATGAAGATCAACCAGGACCCATTCAACGCGATGCTTTTGAATATGAAGATACACCCCTCCGCGCTCAAATCGGACGAGGATCTTATGAAGCTCGCTTCTCTCGTAAAGATATATCTCACAAACGGAGGAAAGCACATTCAGTTCAACGTCGTTGACAACAAGGTGCTCATGGCGGCACAGGAAAAGCCTCAGGACTACAAGGATCTTATCGTCCGCGTCGCCGGGTACAGCACATACTTCACTCTGCTCACAAGACCCGTCCAGGACGAGATAATCAAACGCACGTCAAACGTGATATAGGCTCAAATACGTGGGATGCCCACGAATCCGAAGAGCGCTCCCGGCGTTTCGCCGTGAGCGCTCTTTGCGTGTCCAAGGACCTTTTCGCTATGGTTCAGAGTGGGATCGGAGCATCGATACTGCATCCCGCTTTCTCCGCCGACGGCGTTGCAGAGTCAAGCTCTCAATCCCGAAATCAGGCGCTTTGTGTCGAGCAGCAAATCGAGCGCGTCCTCGCTTGATTTCGCGAGCAGATCGGCTTCCGAAAGAATCGGCGCGTAAAGCCCCTCGTTCTCCAGCACCGCTATCGAGAGCGCCGCGGCCCTGAACATGAGCACGTCATTGTTCCCGTTGCCGACGCAGGCGCACATGTCGCAGCCCAGCTCCCTTACCGTCCGCAGCTTGCATTCGCCCGCGTTTGAGTTGTTGAAAATCCTGAGAGTAACCGGCAGCCCTTCAAGCTCTCTCGACGCGGTACCCTGCGTGTCCGAGGTGATTACATATACCTTGAATTGCTCGGCAAGGCGCATTATCCGACTCTTTACAGAGTCCTTCATTATCCCGTCGACCGCGATAGTCCCGTTGAAGTCCATGACTACGTTTTCGATTTCCAAAACCCGATATCCCGGAATATCAATCTTCATTTTCACACCCTCAAATCACTTGATTATTTGCACTTCACCAAGGAATAATAGCACATAAATTCAACCCGAACAATCCATTTGGCGCATAATCTCCGCAAATCGGTTCTTTATCCTGTCAAAGCCCTCGCTCTCGGTTTTATGGTCCTTCTCCAGACGCTTGAGCAGTCTGATGAGCTCGGCGCTCATTTTCGTGATATCCTCGGAGAATTCCCTGCAAAGCGGACGGAGGCTTTCCTGCATTTTATAGCGGTAGTTGTAGAGAATATTGTTTTTATTGAGCTCAAGGTCGTCCATCGCCTTCTTGAGCGCACGCTCGAAAATCTTCTCGTTGGCCTTCGCTTTGGGCAGAAGATGCGTCAATCTGTCGGCGTCGAGGTAAATGCTTCCGCCTCGGCTCATCCGGAAGAAATAGTCGTCCCTGGCCGAAACGGCAAACTCTTTGGAGCTTACCGGATACTCTATCCCGAAGTACTCCCTTACCATGTCGGAAAGATACATCGCCGTATCGGCGGCTTTTTTGTTCAGAGAGCCCACTATGTCCGAATAACCCTCCTCAAGCATCAAAAGCCCCGCGTCATTAATTCTGCCGACCTCTTCACGGAGAAGGGTCTCGAGCTCGGCAAGCATCTTCTGCTCGAACTGCCTGGACGGCAGCGCTTTCAGTGTCTCATAACGGCTCTGAGCGGAGGCTCTCACGCCTGCAAGCAATTCCGGAAGCATGGCGTTTATGCGCTCCTCTATCCGTCCCACCAGCCTTTCGGCCTGTTTCCTCGCAAGCACCTGCACTTCGTCGGAGAGAAGCTCCAGGGAAGCCTGCTTTTTCATGATCTCGCCGACCCTGCTTTCAAGCTCCTCAGCCGGTATGGACGCCGCCTTCAGATAGAGATGCATCTTGGATTTCGCCTGAGAAATTATGTTGTCCAGCTTGAAGTCTATCGAGGAGGAAAGCAGCTCCTCGTAGGAGGCGCGTATATCCTCGCTAATCCTTTTGACGATTTCGCTTATCCCTTCACCGGTCTTGGCGCTTACAGGATAAAGAACCGCTTCAAAGCCCACCGATTCGGACAGCAGCCTGCCGCAATAGGATATGAATTCAGCCAGATTCTCGCGGCTGATCGTGTCGATCTTATTCACCGCAAAATAGAACTTTGAAGCGTGTTCCCGGGTTTTCAGCAGGAATTCCCGCTCGGTCTCGCTTACGGGGCTGTCAACCGACAGGAGAAAAAGCACGGCGTCGCTTTTTTCGATATAGCTGTGCGACGTTTCGGTATTGTGCTGGTGAACGGAGCCTACGCCGGGCGTATCAACCAGCACGACGCCCTTCCCGAACAGTTCCCGCTCGGTCCAAAGCTTCACCGCCGCAACTTTCTTATGGTTGTCGCGGTTTTGCTGTTCGCTGACATACTCCGGCAGCTCCTCCCTCGGTATCTCCCTCTCGGGCCCGTCAGTAAAGCTGACAACCGCCCTGAAGCTCCCGCCGTGGCGTATTTCCGTAACGACGGTAGTTAGGGGGATTATTCCCACTGGAAGAATATCCTCTCCGAGCATCGCGTTAATAAGAGAGGATTTTCCCCTTTTGAACTGTCCTATAACCGATACGATCAGCTCCTTTTCAGAATACCTGCGGCTAAGTTCAAAGGCGCCCTGCACCTGCTCTTCAAGGATTCCTGTTTCGCTCATCAGCTTTATTATTGATTCAAGTTTCGCCTTCAAGCCAATTCCCCGCCTTTAACAAATATCTTTCTGTACAAATCCTCTCCGAAGGCCGTATGCAGCGGTTCCCCGGGCGTGACTCTGAAGCTTCGCTCGCCGTTTTCCAGACGCTCCGCCCTCAAATACTGGGTTTTTTCGTTTTTGAGGAACGCGGCGGCATATGTGTAGAGGTGAGTTACCGAGAAAACCTCGATTCCGTTTTCGATCAGGGCCTGCGTGATTTGGCGGCATATCTCCGAACCCTCGCGTTCGTTTGTCGCGGCAAAGGATTCGTTGAACAGTATGAGGGAGCCGCTTTGCAGCCGATCCGCCAGCGCGCTCATTCTGGAAAGCTCCTCATCCAGCTTCCCGCTGCTCATCGCCTTGTCCTCTTCCTTCTTGAAGTGGGTGAAAACCCCGTTCCTTACTGGCGCCGAAAAGCTCTCGGCGCCAACAAACATCCCCGCTTGAGCCATGAGCTGTGCCTGCCCCACGCTGCGCAGGAACGTGGATTTGCCGCCCTGATTGGCTCCGGTGACTATATAAAGCCTCTTCGCGGAAGCAGAAAGCTCGTTTCCCACTACGGCCTCGTTCTTCGTAAGGGCGAGGCTGACATCATACAGCGCCTTCCACGACCGCTCTTCATCTTTGGCGGGCAGCAGCTCCGGAATGCATATCGGCATGCCCAAGGCGCTCAGCGAGTCCCTGAGGTTTATGCAGCCGACGAAGAAGGCAAGCTCGTCTCTAAGCATATTGAAAAAGCTTTCTATATGCTCGGCGGCCTGCGCCAGAGCGTTCGTAACGTCGTTTATCGCACGGTCGCGCCGGTTTCCCATGTCCTTTGCGCCCGCGTCGTCACGCGGCGCCAGAGAATACGAGGGCGCGAACGCCCAGTTTCGCCAAAAATGCGCGGTCTCTTTCCTGCGGAGAACGTAGTCAACGCCCTGCAAATAGCAGCCCAGCCTTGCGCTGACAAGCAGGCCTTCCCCATCCTTCAGCTCTTCCAGCAGCTCGCCCGCGCTCTCAAGATAGCTGTTGCTCAGCTCGCGCTGAAGCATGGTCAGAAGTTCAACAAAGCCCTCGGATTTGAAGCCGCCCAGGCTTTCATCCGCCACCGCACGGAACTCCGTCAGCATTTCCAGGTAAATCTTCAAAAGCCCCACGGCGCTGGAAAACGTGCTCGCAAGATATTGCGAGGGGTAAAGCCAATACCAGGATCCGCTTTTTTTCTTGTTTGTTTCGCAGGTTATTTCGTAGAGTCTCCTGACAGGCCCGGGATTTTCAAGGGCGTCCATCAGCACCGTCTGGCGGTAGCTTATATCCTCCGGTGAAGGCAGCGGGCGGAAGAGGGCCGCGTTGCACGCGGCTTTGATCGTATCGTCGCCGCGCGACATACAGACTATTATCCGCTCAAGCTCAAGGTCCGCCGTGAGGACCGCTTTTCCGAAGCAGGGCTCGGCCTTTATGTCAAAATCCCTGTCTCTGAACATCAGGTTTGCCTTCATGCTTTTAGCCTCCTGCTGAGCTGTTCATATGTAAGGCCATGCCTGCCCGCGATATGCATGGCATACGCGAGGCCGTCCGGCGGCTTGCGTATGATTTTATAGGTCCGCTGCGAGGGGTCCTCCTCCTTTACAGTGCTCATCATGCTGACGGTCTCCTTGCCGCGGTTGGCCAGTTCGTCCAGAAAAGTCACCACAACCGCCGGAGCCCCCAGCTCCGCAAAGGCGTCCATCATGCGTTCACCGAGGGTCAGCGCGTCGGAAAGCGTCGTTGATGAGAATATCTCGTTCACAACGATGACGCTTCTTTCGGTCGCGTTATCAAGCAGCTCGCGCAGGCGGACAAGGTCGTCCTGCAGCTTGCCGTTAAGGGTGGACAGGTCCTCCTCCCTGCCGAAATGAGTGAGAATATTATCGAAAAGGTACAGAAGCGATTTGCTTCCGGGCACGCAGAGTCCAAGCGACATCAGCCAGTGCAGCTGCCCGAAGGCGCGCGCAAAGGTTGTCTTGCCGCCCTGGTTGGGACCCGTGACCACGATAATCCGTTCCGGTGCGTCAAGCACGAAATCGTTTGTAACCACTACGCCCTGCGTCTTCAGGGCGAGCGCGAGATCGAAGCCCTGATAATTGTAAATACGCTCCGCATTTTCGCTCAGCCCGGGATAATTGAACCGAAGTCCCTTGCCCCGAAGCGAACGTATATAATCGAGCCACGCGATGTAAAACTGCACATCCGCGGCGAAACGAGTTATCGTGGCGTCCTGGAAGCGCAGGCGGCTTTCGCAGAATTTTTCGAGGTCCGCAAAAATATCCTTATGATACTTTGCCACCATATTCAGGACTGCCGCTTCCACATGGTCTGCCACAGGCTCGTTCGAGAGCTTTTTATGGTAGTCCTTTACGCCGTCCCGGCGAAACTTCTCGAACATTTCAATGACCTGCACCGAAAGGTCCGCCTGTCCCTCGTATTTGCGGACGCGAATCGTACCGTTGTTAATCAGCATGTTATAGCTAACCGTCGCAAGCCTTTCACGGAGCCGGCTTATATCCTCTTCAAGCTTTACGAAAAAATCGGATCGCCTGTATTCGTTGAGATACCCGGAGAAAGCGCGCAGCCCCGAAGACTTAAGCTCCAAACCGTTCAGCCCCTCCGAGAGGGCGGAAACCTCTTTGCAGTAAAGCTCCGCACAGTAGAGCATCCTGCCCCGGGTAAGATAATTATTATCATATGACTTGTCCGAACCCAGCAGCCTGTACAGTGTCTCCAGCTTCACGCCCAGATCGAAAACGGTTTCCGAAAAATGCGAGACGAGGGCAAACAGATCTTCGTTTTCCAGCTCCCGCATCACGTCCTGCCTGTATCTTATGACCACGGGATCGCGCAGTGACGTGCAGAAAAGCCCGTCAAGGTTAAACCGCTTTTTTCTCTCGAGGAGTGGCATGAATATCTGGTCAAGGTTCAGATCCCTGAAGCAGTCCGGCACATCCTTTGCCAAAGGCCGTTCCTGCCTCTCACGCTCAGGAAACAAAATACTGTAAAACACAAAATATCTCCTTCCTCAGAGACAAAACAGCTGATGTCTCTGCTATTTTAGCAGAAGTCATCAGCTGATTGCGGTTTCGGCTTTCGCCGGGGGAGAACTTCTTTCCCCGGTATTCAGTCTGAAAAAGCGCAAGCCAAAGTAGGCCTGGCGCGGCGGAATTATATCGGCTGTTTGTGCCGCCCGCCGCGGCGCTTTCACATCCGGCGGCCACTATCACGGGAGCCGGGGGCGGCGGAAGAAACAGGGAAGGACAAAACAGCGTGTCGGTCCGTCTTGCTTACAACTTCAGGCGGCCGGGCGTGAGCCTGAGGCCGGCAAGCCGTACTCCCCCGATTCGGCTGATTGCCGCCTATTTATTCAGAGCCTCCGCGACGGCGACCGCGACGGCGACGGTGGCGCCGACCATAGGGTTGTTGCCCATGCCGAGGAAGCCCATCATTTCAACATGGGCCGGAACGGAACTCGAGCCCGCAAACTGCGCGTCCGAATGCATTCTGCCCATCGTGTCCGTCATGCCGTAGGAAGCGGGGCCTGCAGCCATATTGTCCGGGTGCAGGGTACGCCCGGTACCGCCGCCGGAAGCGACAGAAAAGTACTTTTTCCCTTGCTCCACGCACTCCTTTTTATACGTCCCCGCGACAGGGTGCTGGAATCTTGTCGGATTTGTGGAATTGCCGGTAATGGACACGTCCACTCCCTCAAGGTGCATGATTGCAACGCCCTCGCGCACGTCGTCCGCACCGTAGCAGCGCACCTGCGCGCGCTCCCCCTTGGAATAGGCGATTTCGCGTACGACCTTGATTTCACCGGTATAATAATCAAACTGAGTCTGCACATAGGTGAAGCCATTGATGCGCGAAATTATCTGCGCCGCGTCCTTTCCCAGTCCGTTGAGGATAACGCGGAGCGGCACCCTTCTGGCCTTATTCGCGTTTTTTACGATGCCTATCGCGCCCTCGGCCGCGGCGAAGCTTTCATGTCCGGCTAAAAACGCGAAGCATTTCGTCTCGTC
Source organism: Clostridiales bacterium (assembly GCA_029268065.1). Lineage (GTDB taxonomy): Bacteria > Bacillota > Clostridia > Oscillospirales > Oscillospiraceae > DUPK01. The sequence continues at coordinate 78,921 of JAJUHC010000002.1, forward strand.
GCGCAGCAGCATGGCCGCAAGATTTCCGTGTCCCAGCCCGACTTTGCGGTCTTCCGCAACACTGCCGGGGATGCAGAAGCTTTGAAGACCTATGCCTATGGCCTCCGCCGCGTCCGCCGCCGATTTTACGTTCCTCTTTATGGCGACGGCGGCCCCGGCAACGTAAGCCCATCCCGCGTTTTCGAATGCGATGGGCTGGACGGACTTTACGATATCCGCAGGGGAAACGCCGGCTTTATCGCAAATTGCCTTTGCCTCGTCAAGCGATGAAATCCCGTATTCGGCCAACACGCCGTTTATCTTATCTATGCGGCGCTCATAGCTTTCAAACGTTGCCATGTGTCTCCTCCTTATTCGTGACGCGGGTCAATGTATTTTGCGGCCTCGGAGAAACGCCCGTATGTGCCCTTAGCCTTTTCAAGCGCCGCGTTCGCGTCCTCGCCCTTCTTTATGAAGTCCATCATCTTGCCAAGGCTTATAAATTCGTAACCAATTATCTCGTCGTTTTCGTCGAGTGCAACGCGGCTGACATAGCCCTCGGTCAGCTCGAGATAGCGGGCGCCCTTGGCCCTGGTGCCGAACATGGTCCCTATCTGGCTCCTCATGCCCTTTCCCAAATCCTCAAGGCTCGCTCCGATAGGCAGTCCGCCCTCGGAAAAGGCGGTCTGGCTGCGTCCGTACACTATCTGCAAAAACAGCTCGCGCATCGCAACGTTGATGGCATCGCAGACAAGGTCCGTGTTCAAGGCCTCCAGAATGGTCTTTCCAGGCAGGATTTCGGAAGCCATGGCCGCCGAATGCGTCATGCCGGAGCAGCCCAGGGTTTCCACCAGCGCCTCCTCGATAACGCCGTCCTTCACGTTCAGCGTCAGCTTGCAGGCGCCCTGCTGCGGCGCGCACCAGCCGACACCGTGAGTCAGGCCGGAGATGTCCTTGATTTCCTTTGCCTGCACCCATTTGCCCTCCTCGGGAATAGGCGCGGGGCCGTGGTATGCGCCCTTGGCGACGGCGCACATATGCTCCACTTCGCTCGAATACAGCATTTGCTTTCCTCCTGTACTTATATATTGCAATTGAAGCGATTGAATCGTTTGTCCGGAAGCGCCCCGATTATTGTCATGCGAAATATCCACGTCTTCCAACCCGGACATAAACATGGCCCCCGCAAATAACCATCGGGTTATTCGTAGGAGTCATCAGCTTACAGCGGTTAAGGCGAACTCCATCACCGTGTCTGATTATAGCACTAAACAGGCTTTGTTTTCAAGTACAATGTGGGTCGGGCTCGTCCACCTTTCGCCTCGCTGCGCTAATTACCCTCATTATCCCGTCAAGCTCCTGAGGTTTCACCCAAAAAATCGCAGTACCGGCCTGGGTTCCCGCTTATTTTTAAGACGCTTGCCCTGCAAATCGTCAGTTTTGCCCCGTCGGGAATAACGAAACGGGGACCGTCTCAAAGCAGAAATTGAGATGGTCCCCTGAAAATAAGCATGCCGCCGTGCCGCCCGCATACGCGCGGGCGGCGCTCACGCCATAGGCTTAAGATTCGGAGAAACGATAAGCGTTGCCTCCGTCGCGCCCTGTACCTGTTCGGGTGTAAATTCGGGGTTGATTTCGCTCAGCACGAGTCCTGCGTCGGTTACTTCCATCACGCCCATTTCAGTAATTATCAAATCGACGCAGTTTATTGCCGTGAGCGGCAACCGGCAGTTTTTCAGTATTTTGGGTTCCCCCTTCTGCGTATGCTCCATGGTGACTATCACCCTTTTCGCCCCGACTACCAAATCCATCGCGCCGCCCATTCCCGGAAGCTTTTTGCCGGGAATTATCCAGTTCGAAATGCTGCCTTTTTCGTCGACTTCAAGCGCACCGAGCACCGTTACGTCTATATGTCCGCCTCTGATCATGCCGAAGGATGTACAGGAATCGAAATAACAGCCGCCCGGAGCGACGGTCACGGGAGTAGCGCCCGCGTCGACCTTATAAACGGGATCGTAGCTTTCCTTTGTGCAGGGCACGACGCCCATCAGTCCGTTTTCAGCCTGAATCGTGACCTCTACGCCTTCCGGCAGATAATTAGGAATCATGGTGGGCATGCCTATTCCGAGATTTACGATATCTCCGTCCTTCAATTCCTTTGCCGCGCGGGCAATAATATAGCTTTTAATATTTTCCTTATCCATTCGCTTTTCCTCCGTCCACGACGTAGTCCACAAAAATGCCGGAGGTCATCACGTTCTCGGGTTCAATTTCGCCGGCTTCGACCACGTTATCGGCTTCAACGATAACAGTTTTCGCAGCGGTCGCCATAGCCCAGCCGAAATTCCGCGTCGAGCCTTTGTACCACACGTTGCCAGCCTTATCCACCTTGTAGCCGCTGATCAAAGCGAAGTCCGCCTTCAGAGGCTTCATCAAAAGATATTTTCTGCCGTCGATTTCCTGTACGGAGTGGACGTAGTCCCTGTAATCCTCGACGATGGTTCCGACGCCGGTCGGAGTGAGAACGCCGCCGAGCCCCGCTCCTCCCGCTCTGATCATTTCGGCAAACGAGCCCTGCGGGATCAGATCCACCCGCATCGAGCCTTCGTTCATCTGCAATCCGACCTCGGGGTTCAGACCTACATGGGTCGCCACCATATGTTTTACCTGGCGGTTATGTATCAGCTTCGCAACGCCGTAGTATTCCTCGCCCATCGGTCCGCCGGGCTGAGCGCCGTCGTTGCAGATAAGCTTGAAATTCCCTTTGCCGCTCTTGGAGAGGGCGTCTATTACTTTATGCGGATTCCCGCAGCCCATAAAGCCCCCGACCATTATCGAAGCCCCGTCAGGTATCATCTCCACTGCTTCCGCTAATGTTATAAATTTTGGCACGGCTTACCTCCTGCTTACTATTCGCATTTTTCGAAAACGGTCGCCACGCCCATTCCGCCGCCTACGCAGAGCGTAGCCAGGCCGCGTTTGGCTTCCGGCCTTCTGCGCATTTCATGGAGGAGAGTTACTATTATGCGGGCGCCGGAGGCTCCGACAGGATGTCCCATCGCGATAGCTCCGCCGTTCACGTTTACCTTCTTCATATCGAACCCCAGCTCCTGAGCCACCGCAAGCGCCTGCGCCGCAAAGGCTTCGTTCGCTTCCACGAGATCGATGTCTCCCATCGTAAGTCCCGCTTTCTTCAAAGCGCTTTTTGACGCCGGGACAGGTCCTATGCCCATGATCTGCGGATCGACTCCGCCCTGCCCCCACCCGATCAGCTTTGCCATAGGCTTTAGGCCATGCTTCCTTACGGCTTCGGCAGAGGCCAGCAGTATCGCGGCGGCTCCGTCATTTATGCCGGAGGCGTTGCCCGCCGTCACCTTTCCGTCGGGTTTGAACGCGGGTTTAAGCCTGGAGAGCGCTTCCGCGCTGGTATCGCTCCTCGGATATTCGTCCGTGTCAAACAAGATAATGTCTTTTTTTACTTTTACCGGCACGGGGACGATCTCGGCGGCAAACTTAGACGCTGTTTTGGCAGCCGCAGCTTTTTCCTGCGAGGAGAGGGCGAAAGCGTCCAGGGCCTCGCGGCTCAGCCCCCACTTCTCAATGATATTCTCCGCGGTGACGCCCATGTGATAGTTATTGAACGCATCGGTAAGCGCGTCGTTCACCATAACGTCCACGAGCTTGCCCTCACCCATTCTGGCTCCCCACCGCGCGGCGGGGACGGCATAGGGCGCGGCCGACATATTCTCCGTGCCTCCCGCAACGACAATGTCGGCGTCTCCCGCGAGTATTGCCCGCGACGCTTCGATAACGGACTTCATGCCGGAGCCGCACACCATGTCTATGGTGCAGGCGGGAACCTCAACGGGAATCCCCGCCTTGACCGCCGCCTGACGGGCGACGTTCTGCCCTAGCCCCGCCGTAAGCACGCATCCGAACATGACCTCGTCAACCAGCTCAGGCGCAACCCCGCCCCTCGCGAGGACTTCCCTGATCACCACCGCGCCCAGTTCGGGAGCGGGGCTGTCTTTGAGGCTGCCTCCGAAGCTGCCGATTGCCGTCCTGCAGCAATTTACTATATACACTTCCTTCATCCGGAATCCTCCAAACAGATTATTGATTTATGAGCAAACGCCCGCGTATTTTGCCTCCGTTCACCCGGCGAAATTCAAAACCGCATAAGAAAATGACATCCCGAAGATGCCATTTTCATTAACGGCAGGCTCAGGTTCTCGGGCTTAGCCGCAGTATTTCCCTTGCTTCGTCCGGGGTCGCGGCGTCGCAGCCGAATTCCTCTATAATTCGCTTTGCGCGGGCGACGAACTGCACGTTGCTGTCGGCCAGGACGCCCTTCCTGTAATAAATATTGTCTTCCATTCCGACGCGGACATGTCCGCCCATGGCTACGGTCGCGTATAATATCTCCATGGCGCTCGCGCCGACTCCGAACGCCGACCATGTTGAGCCCGGGGCCACCTCTTCCATCGTGTCTCTCATGAAGACCAGGTTCTTTGTAGAAGCCCCTATGCCCCCCGGTACGCCCATGCAGAACTGGAAATGAAGCGGAGCCTTTATAAAGCCCTTTTTCAGCAGATATCCCGCGTTGTATATCATGCCGGGGTCGAACACCTCGATTTCAGGCTTCACTCCCTTTTCCTGCATCAGAAGGCCCAGCTTTTCAAGGAACTTCGGGTTGTTTTCAAAAACTGTCGTGTTCTGCCAGTTCATCGTGCCGCAGTCGTAAGAAGCCATCTCGGGTACAAGCTCGTAGAAGGGCCTTATCCTGTCCTCCTCCAGCAGGTTCACGCCGCCCGAGGTGGTCAGGTTTATAACTATGTCGCAGTCCTTTCTGGATTTCAGAAGCCTCACGGTTTCTTCAAACTTCTCGAATACCATCGCCGCCTTACCCTTGTCGTCGCGGCAATGGATATGCGCTATCGCGGCTCCCGCCTTCCAGCAGTTATATATCTCCTCCGCGATTTCAGCCGGCTCTATGGGCACATTAGGCGTATTTTCCTTCGTAGGCCACGCGCCGGTTGTCGCCACCGTAATTATCCTTTTGTTTTTAAGCTCTGTCATTGTAATCATTCCTCGGTTTCAAAAGTATTGGCATTGCCGTTTTAGGGCGCAGCCCGTCTCAAATGCATCCGCCGTAAGCGTAGGTCCTGTCCGGAACGTCGTTCAGATCGTCCTCGTCTATTTCGGCGACGCAGCGGACCATGGAGCCGTCCCCCATGTACCAGCGGAGGGGGAAGCAGTAGAACCTGAAGCGCTTGCCCGTGACCTTGTCAAGATCTCCGCCGAGGTTTTCAACGCCCACTATCCCATGCCCCAGCATCTGCTTGTGGCAGGGCTCCCATGTACCCCAGCAGCCGATCGCTTCCAGGTCTCCGAACTTTTTGTCGTATGCTTCCTTGCCGTGGACCTTTATGTAAACTTCCTTGTCAAATTCGGCGTACGCCTCTTCGCCGAACTGCTCGATGTACTCCTCGCATATCGTTTTTCCGGAGGCCCCGATCAGATTCATGCGGGTCATGCCGTTGTTCCCCATTGCGGTGTGCAGCGGGTGGTCAAGCGCCTGGCTGTCCATCGCCACGCACTTAACCTTATGCTTTACAAACCACCTTCCCGCCTCTACGCCGGTGCCGCTGGCATAGTGATAATATTCCTTGCTGTCGTCAAACTTGCGGTGCATACCCGTATTAAGGCACAGGACCATGCCTTCAAGCTCGCTCGGCTTCACGCCGATCCTTTCGCAGGCCTCCTCGAGATGCCTGGGAAGTATGAGTCCCCAGCGCTCGATTTCTATCGGGAGGCAGACGGCGTCGCCGGTATACGCGTCAACGGGCATTTCATGCGTATACCGCGCCCTTTTGCCGTCAAACTCGATTTCCATGACGTGGCGCGGCGCGTCGGCGTGGGTTCCGGTGTGCATAGTGCAGCTTATCTTCTGCGTCAGAACGCCGCCCTTGGCCATTGTATGGGCATTATCGATCACCGGCTTGTCAAAATAGGGCCAGCGGGGAATTTCCGCGCTGAAGGGGTGCGTCAGGTCAACGAATACTTTCTTTCCCATTGTAATTTCCTCCGTTATAATTGACTTTTCTGCATTTTTTGACTGAAACAGCCATGCGTAAAGCTCATTTCCTGTCTTTTGCGGCGTAATCGATGAGGTATTCCTTCAGGCCGTCGCCGGACGCCTTCATCTGTTCAGGAGTCCATTCCTGCCAGCCTTTTCCGCTTTTAAATCCTAGCTCGCCGCGGTCGAGCATTTCCTGAAGCAGGCGCGAGGGCTCGTGATTGTCCGCAAGATGCCCGAGAATATACTTATGTATATTGTTCGTAAGCTCGATCCCCACAAGATCGGAATTTTCCATCGGCCCCATTACCGGCCATCGCAGTCCAGGACCGAACTTGCAGGCATCATCCACCGTCGCGGGGTCGGCTATGCCGTTTTCCACCATGTAAAAGGCCTCGCGCCACAAGGCGTGCTGGAGACGGTTCGCCACAAAGCCGGGAACGTCCTTTTTGCAGTATATGGGCTTTTTCCCGACGCGCCTGAGAAGCACCATCGTCGCCTGCATCACTTCCTCGCTGGTAAAATCCGACTTCACGACCTCCACCAGCGGAATCAGATGACCGGGGTTCCAGAAGTGCGCGCCGACGACCCTTTCCCTGCGCCTGCACTTTTGAGAAATCTCGGTCGGGCTCATCACCGACGTGTTGGTCGCAAGTATGCAGTCATCGCGGCAAAAGTTTTCGATGTGCGCGAACAAATCCTGCTTTGTCTCCATGACCTCCGGGTAGCACTCGATGACGAAATCAGCATCCGTATAGGCCGAGGCGTCGTCCGTAACAAAGCTTATGCGGCTTAGAATCGCCTCTTTGTCGGCTTGGGTGCCCGCGCCCCGCGCGATCATGATGTCAAGGTTATCGGCTATCGGCCTGTATCTGTCGTCCTTGAGCGCGCGGGTTTTCAAAACGACGTTCAAATCCGGATCTGAAGCAAAAACCTGGGCGATGGAATTGCCCATCATTCCCGCCCCGACAATCACCACATTTTTTATAGGCTTCATACGTCAGTTGCTCCAGTAGCCGCCGGTCGCGTCGTAATTGCCGCCGGTCAGAAAGTCCGAGGCCGGGGAGGCCAGGAAGGTTGCCAGTCCCACGAAATCCTGCACTTCACCGAGCCGCCCGATGGGAAGGCGCTTAAGGAAATTCTGATAGACGGCCGATTCCGGGTCGAACATCCACTCCGTAAGCTCCGAACGGAACACCGTGGGGTTAATCGTGTTGACGTTGATGTGATACGGCGCGAGATCTATTGCCATGGACTGAATCATCAGATCGCAGCCGCCCTTTGAGGCGCAGTAGCCCGTGTACCCCTTCATGCCCATTTTGCTGCGCGCCGAGGACGTAACGACTATCTTTCCGCCTTTGCCCTGGGCGACCATCCGCTCCGCCGCAGCCTTGCATACTATGTAGACGCTCTTCAGGTCCGCGTCCATGATGGCCTGCCATTCCTCGACGCTCTGCTCAAGAACGCCCTTCGGATTGTTGTAGCCGTGGCAGACGGCCAGAATATTCAGTTCGCCATACGTCTCGGCCACAAACTCAATTGCCTTTTTCACCTCGGCCACAACGCCGGCGTCGGCTGCAATGATCGCGCAGTCGATGCCTTCGGCCTTAAACTCGGCTTCCAGCTCCCTGAGCTTCGACGCGTTGCGCGCAGTCATCACGACTCTTGCGCCCTGATAGCCATACGCTTTCGCGACCGCGCCGCCCAAGGCGCCGGTGGCGCCGGTTACAAGAGCGACCTTGCCGCGCACTCCGAACATACCTTGGACAAAATCTTTTTCAACCTTTATCATACTTTCACCCTCAATTCGGATAATTGATTACCACGAGCATAACAGCGGGCCTGTTCGTTGCGTTTATGAGATGCCTGCCTTCGTTTGGGGCAAAGGAGATTGATTCTCCCGGACGGATGACGAATTTGCTGCCCGCCTTGTCCGTTACCGTCATTTCCCCCTCGAGCACATAGTAAAATTTTTCGAGCGGGTTGTCCTCATAGGCATATTCGGCTCCGCCGCCGGGAAGAAACGTGGACAGCCCTACCCAGAACTTCTCGGCACCCGTTTCCTCTTTCCCGTGGATCCTCATTGCCGTCATTTTAAAATGTCCGGGAGCCTCGTAGGTTTTTAGTTCTTCCAATGTGCGTTTTATCACAAAAATTACCGCCTTTCTTTTTTTACAGTAAGGAGATAGCTGCTGTACCAGCCGCAAATTTAGTATATAATACACAAAATGAAATCGCAATACGCACTCTATTGTCAGCAAGTTACCTAAAAGTAAGTGCCTTCTTTCCCCCACCCGCCTTTCATCACTTTGCTTGATAAGCGACAGGTTCCGTTTCAAAACGAAACGGAACCTGTCGCTTATATTTAAGAGAGGAGAGGGTATCATTATACATATTCAGATTGCGCAGTTTTGGCTTTGATTTGATGCCCGGTATGCGCAAAAACGGCTTTTTAAATACTTCACAGGCACTGTTACCGCGTCGCTTCCCTTCTGGCCCGTAATTCCTTCTGAATTTCGGGAAGCTGCTTTTCAAGGCGATAGGTCAAGAGGAAAACGACCAGCAGGATTAAATAAACCAGCGGAGACAGTCCTGTCAGTGTCAGTTTTATGGTATTAATTGCTTGAGGGGTCTGCGCCTTTCCGCCTGTGACAAAGCCGCCCGCAGCCAAAGAAAAACCCATCAGTGCGGTGCCCAGCGCGCCGCCTACTTTGGAGCCAAAACAGCGCAGGCAAACAGTCACGCCCTCAGAACGAATACCGTTCTTCCACTCGCCGTAGTCAACGGCCGCAGCGGCAAAGGCGTTAATCTGCGTGAGAGTGAACAACTGGCCGCCCATAAGAATGAAGAAGAACGCAACAATTACCACAATAGTGCTCTTGCTGTCGGTTAACAGAATAGCGCCAAAGCCCAAAACCGCCATAGCGGCGCCGACGGCAAACAGCGTTCTGCTCCCAAACCGTTTGACAATTGGGATCCCGATGAAGATGCCGATCAGGGTGCCTATGGTACCGGCCAGCATAAATTTGGTATACGCGCCGGTATCCTTAAGAACATATGTAGCATAGTAGGTCCCGCAGCCCTGAAGGATGGAGCCGCCGCACTGATTCAGCAGAATGTACACCAGAACCAGCATCGCATACTTATTCTTAAACAAAGCTTTAATCAGTTCACCAATTTTGGGGGTCTCAACCTGCTTACCAATGACATAGTTCTCTATGTCCTGCTCGGTGACCAGCAGGTAGCACAGGACGCAAAAGATGAAGGACATTAAGGCAAAGGTGACAAACACCTTTTGATACCCGAAGGCGTTGACCATGGGAAATATTATGGCCATCAGGAACCCGACAATCACTACGCCAGCGCCGTTGCAAACCACGGCCAGAGTGCCGCGTTCCTTAGGGCTGGAGGTCATGCGGGGCAGCAGGGCGCCGCCTGCAACGCCCAGCATAGTGCCGAACACGGAGATGGTCAATGCATAGGTCACAGCCAGCATTATAAGCTTGGCCGCCGGGTTCCATGATGTGGGAACGCAAAACTCCAGGGCGAAGCAAAGTGAATAGGGCAGGGCCATCCACAAAAACCACGGACGTGCCTTACCGGCTTTGCTCCTGGTCTTATCCACTATAAAACCCGCAAGAACGTCGGTAACGCCGTCGAGCACCTTGACAACAGTCATCATCAGGCTGACGGCGACGATGGAAAGAGCCAGACTTTGGGTCCCGTAGAAAATGAGGAAGGTAGGAATTGCAACCTGGAAGCCGGTAGCTTGCATAGCGAAGAAATAACCTAATCTGCCTTTGAACGAAACCTGATTATCATTGCTTAACGTTTTTTCTTGCATTTGCAGTTCTCCTTTTTTCATATTTTTAAAAAATATAAACTTTTTAATTAGGGCTTGCCAAAAAACCCGAAAGCTCACGCAAAAAGCAAAAAACGTTAAACTGAGAGCCTGCGTGGGTTTTCTAGCGACACTAATTATTGTTATGGGATAAGAAGATTTGTAATTTCACGCATGTCGTCAATATCTTCCAGTCTGTCAATTAAATCGATTACCTTCCCGGCCTTGGCATGGGTTAAAAGCCCATAGCTGTTTATTTGATCCCAGTATTTTGACAAAAGCTGCTCCCGCGAAGGATAGTTATGCATATCGAAATCAAGGCTGGTTTTTGTTACGATATGCTTTGTGCCGTCTTTTTCACTGACAGCAGCACGTATGGTACTCGGTTTTGCGCTGAGGCTTGAATCGTGTATTATCCTCGTCATGCCGCAGAGCCGGATTAGCTCGGGACTGCGCAGTACTTCTTCAGAATAGTGCCTTACGCTGAATGGCCCGCGCAGAATCGGGGCGCAGAGAGCGTACTGATAGCTGAACTGTGCGTGAGTAAGCGGATCGCGTCCCGTCTCATAAGGCGCAGTATAGTACATTTCCGTATATCCGTCCGGGATGGCAAGCTCGATATCCACTATATTTTCAGTCTTGCAGCAGCCATAGAGTTCGCCGCCCGCAAAAGCCACGATAGTAGCGGGGCTTCCCACGGGATACAGCTTTATGGATTCTTCCATATAAAACTTTTTGCCGTAATCTTTGTATAGAAATTCCCCGTTGCACGCCTCCTCCATACCGCGGTACTGGCGAAAAAGGTTGCGCGGTCCTTCAAAAATGTTATTTAAGCTGGGGAAACCCTCCTTAGCGAGACGAGTGGCGAAATCCGCATTTCTTATGTTGTAGCCCGCTCCAAGTTTGGCGGAGGTGGCATAATCAAAAATATTCGACATGGTGCCGCCGACCATATTCATCGCCAAGCCCCAAGCATCGTTAAGCTGAAGTGCGTTTAGTCCCCGTATGCGCGCAAACTGGGCGCATACGCCGTATATCGGCATAGTGAACGAGCTGTCCCAGCCCAGATCGAAGTTCCATCTGCCGCCGGCAGCCATAATACGGACGGAGAGGTCCTCGCCTATGATTTCATGTGTTATGTAATCCTTTCCGGAAAAGCCGTAGACATCGCCCGCAGTCAAAACCGCGTTTATAAGCGTCGCAGATTCTTTTGAAGGCCAGCGCACACCGTCAAGGTTCATGAACATCGGTTCAAAATCATTTGAACGGGACGAGAGCGCGTTTACCATTGCCGCATTGCCCAGCGACGCTCTGCCGCCCAGCATGAATATCGGCGCCTCTCCATTCTCTCCATAAGATGCGATAACCCGCGCAAGTTCTCTGTTGCCGAACGCGAGCGCCCCGCCCGCTATGTTGCCGATATTATCCAAAAGTTTATCCTTGCAGATTCTTACGTTGTTTTCGCTGATATCTTCAAACCTGACTTTTAAAACGCTTTCCGACAAAATCTTATTGACGTTTTTTTGATTTTCAGCCATAATCATTTTTCCCTTATAACGTTCTAACATATTAGCATCAACATCATTTTCAAATTTAATATATAATAAACAAGTTTAAAGCACAATACAGACAATAATATCAGCAAATTACACAAAAGTAACTTGCTTTCATGGCGGTAATCAAATAACCCCCCGCATCAAGCGGCGGAGCTTGACGCGGGGGGTTATTAGAGCTTCTCTGTCTAGCGGTACGGTATAATGCTAATCAATTCCTTCAGGGGTTCGACATACTTTTCGCTGTTGTGCACCAGGAAGGCATCGGGATCTATCGGTATATCCAGCTCGGTCATCCTTTGAATGCTCCAAATGTACAACAAATCCAGGGCCGGGACGAGCCTTTCCCCCGCCGGCGTCAATACATATTCCACCTTAACGGGTATCGTCTCATACTGTATCCTGCGGATCAGGCCGTCGTCCATCAGTTCCCTCAACTGCTGGCTGAAAACCTTCTCCGATATCGGCAACGTTTTTAAAGTCTGATTGAAACGAATAGACCCGTAGGTGTGAATATGATGCAGAATCGTCATCTTCCATTTGCCAAGCAGGCAATGCCGGACATAATGATACGGGTTGACTCCTTCAGCAATGTCGTCATCTTGCATATTTAAAACACCTCCGCACATCAGAAATATATCAGCCATAACTCCAGGGGCATTTATATTGCGCTTCTTGAGACGGCGTCCAAAGCGGAAGCGTCCCGGCGGCCGACGCCGAAGCTCCGCCCGGCGCTCAGAACTTGTCGTGAAACTCGGCGTACACCTCCGGCAGGATAGCCGCGAGGTTGGTGAATTCCTTGATATTGTGAAGCAGCAGGGACTTGACCGGCTCCAGGGGGAACTGAGCGCCTTCCGGGAGAATCTTCGACGGCCTTCCGTTTATCACGTTGTAGCCCATCCAGAAGCGCGTGCGCAGCTCCGAGCCCTCCTTGGTCGGGCGCATGAAATGGCACATTATGACGGGGCTTTCCTCGTTTCCGGAGCAGACTATCGTGCCTTTGAAGCTCTTCAGCTTTTCCGGGTCGAATCCTATGTCGGCAGGATTTCTGAAGTTGATTGTGACCTTCTGCTTTCCCTTGCCGACGTCCTCAAAAATGTCGTGGGTCGTGTCCCAATAACGCTCCTTCATTGACAGCGAAGAATCCAGAGCCTTTTCCAGATTGCGCGTCTGGCAGTAGTAATGCTCGTCGTGATTCCATATTTTATAGCGCATGGGCGCGACACCGTGCCACGCGAACCACCAGTCGAACATCTCGGGCGTGACTCCAGGCATCTGCGTCAGGTTTGCAAGCGTGGCCGTCCCGTCGGGCATACGGCAATAGCCTATTTCGCCCGGCAGATAGCCGTCGTCAAACAGCCTGTTCATCTCCTGCACCGGCAGCGCCGACTCCGGATTCATAGGCTCCTGCACCTCCTCGTAGCGGGAGGGGGCCGGAGGGATCATTTCCCGTATGTAATACTTATAAAGAGGCGAATTGCGCTCTTCTTCTGTTATGGGTACCATTTTTACGCTCCTTTACTGTTTGTTTACGGTCTTACGGGCCATTTTTCTATGGGAATGTCCCTGGTGGTATATGTCATCTCGCCGTTCACGTTTTTTACTATTATCCACTTGAGCCAGTTCTCGTTGTCCATATCGGGATAATCCTCCCGCAGGAACCAGCCGCGGGACTCCTTGCGTATGTCTGATGCAAAGAAATGCATTTCGGCGGACAGAACCATCGCCTCAGCCTCGTGGCAGGACAGCAGGTCGTGCAGGTCTTCGGCCTTCATCTTTCCCGAAAGCTCTCTCGCCTTTTTGATGTACTGCATGGCCAATTCCATCCGGTCCTTGCTCATGAATACGGACTGTTCCACGGGAGCCATGGCCTTTTGCACAAGCGCTATTACCTCCTTGGCCGAAGTCCCCTCGTTCCTCTCAAGGGGTGCGAAAAGGCGCTCCCGGCACGCTTCCGCCTGTGCCATGTCAACCTTCGCCCCGTCGCTCAGACCCGAATCGGCAATGCTTTCGGCGCATACCAGCGCCGCAAACACGGCGTTAAGGATGCCCGAACCGCGGTTACGCCCCGGAGGAGCCGGCACCGCCCCCGGCGCTCCCGAGCCGCAGTAGCTGCAGTCCCCTATCGCGTACAGCCCCGCCACCGTGGTCTGCATGTCGTGGCCGACGCACACCGGCGACTGTTCTCCGATAAACAGCGGGCAAACCTCGAGATCCGTATCCACCTCGGCAGCGCTGCTTTCATTGAACTCGCGGAATCTCTGGCCGTAGCTCTGGTCCCTCAGCCTGTCCTGAAGCGCACTCGCTCCGGGTCCCGGGTGTCCCTCGCCGAACTCGAGATGTATAGGACCCTTGCCGCTTTTCATCTGAACATACCATTCACGTATCGCGGTGCTGCTGATGTCGGTTTCCCTGGTCTTGCGGAAGTTTCTGGTAATAAACTCGCCCTGCGCATTGTACATGTTGTTCTCGCCGAATACGACCTCGTGGTGGCTCTTTACCTTGGCCAGCTGAGCAAAATTGCCGAATTCGGCATTGCGCATTTCGGCGCCCGCACGGTAGGCCGCCGCGATGCCGTCCCCCCTGCCGCTGCTCCACATAGATCCGATACGGTAGTTTTGACTGCCGGTGGCAAGCACCACGGCCTTTGCCTGTATCACATAAAATGTGCCGTCAATGATGCTGAAAGCGGCGGCGCCGGCTATCCTCCCGCCGTCCGTCAAAAGGTCGGACAGCGCGGTCTTATCCATAAAGCGCACTCCGAGCTTCTCGGCCCTGCGTCTTACCTGCACCGTAATGTCGAGGTCCGCGCGTATCATCGCCGTCATCGGACCGGTTGGCATAACGCGGTAGCGGCCGTTTTCGTCCCGGGGAATGCTCACGCCCCATTCAGAGAGCTTGTCGATCATCTCCTTATTCATCGCCACATATCTCAGCATCATATCCTGATCGCCGAGATAGCACCCGATTTCCTTGACATGTAATTTCAGAAAATCTATCGGCTGCACCTTCTCAGGGTCAAAATACTGAAGCACGCCGCCGCCCTTGTTGGCTTTTCCGGAGTATCCCGCCGTCTGCTTCTCTATAACAAGAACATCCGTTTCCGGCATGCGTTCCTTGATTGAAACGGCGAATGAAAGACCTCCGATGCCTCCTCCGGCCACCAAAATATCACAGTTTAAACTTTTCTTTTCGAAGCTCACTATTATTCCTCCCCTCAGGCGTAGCGCTCAAACGACTGCAGAAGATGCTCGCTCGAGTAATCCGGGATAACGCGTATGGCATCCTTCCTGCAGACCGCCTGGCAGCAAAAGCAATGCTCGCAGTCGCTCACGTATTTGAATACCGGTTTCTTTGCCTCCGGGTCCCAGCGAATAACGTCTACAAAGCAGGCCTTGTAGCAAAGCTGGCACCCAACGCATTTTTCAGGAAAAAATTCGATTCGGTGCGCCGTGTTGATCATAGTCTGTTCTCCCTTCCAATATTTTTTTCGCTCTTCGTATACCCACGCAGGCAAGGTTGCGGGGGCTTTCTTTTGGCATCGTTCCATATAAAAATAAACTCCTATCGATCCTTGCGTTATGATAGGAGTTTTCGCTATAAAAATATTAACTTGTAATATATAATTTGTAAAATTCGATTATTTTATGGACTCATAAACGGAAACGAACGACGATATGCAAGGATTATTGTTTGTGCGGTTCCACACCATAACCGTTTCAAGCGGCTTGAGATCGCGCAGAAATTTGGTCTTGATGCGGCTGTTATATGCCGCGATATTGTTTACGCTGCATATAGCCACGCCCTTACCCGCTTCCATGTATAGAATCTGCGAGTATATGTCGGGAGCCTCTATAAACTTGGGCGCAAAGCCGGCCTTTCCGCACTCGATCTTTAAAAGCGAGTTTATAGCGGGAGACTCCTTCGACGAAATATTTATGAAGGTATCGTCCCTGAAGTCCGATAAGGACAAATCCTCTCTTTTTGAAAGAGGGTGCTTTTCCGTGAGAAGCAAAACGGTTTCGAGGCTGAAAACCTCCCTGTAAGCCAGCCCCTTTTTGTCTTCGACGTCTATTTTCAGGGCAAAGGCAATATCAAGGGTATTGTTGGATACCCCCTTCATCAGCTCGCTGTTGCTGCCCCTCAGCAGGGAAAGCTCGACTTCCGGGAACGCTTCCTGAAACCGGTCGAATATCGTCAGTATACGCTCGTCCATCCTGTTGCTGCCGAAAAGTCCTATCTTCAGCGTACCGGCCTTTCCTTCGTGAATTTTGCGGGCTTTCTGAAGAATATTCTCATATTGCTCCCATAATTCCTTCATTCCCTCGTACATTGCCGCGCCGGCCGGCGTCAGATATGTATCCTTGCGCTTGTTGCTGCGCGCAAAAAGCTCGACGCCCCATTCCTGTTCAAGCAGGGAAATATTGTGGCTCAAGGCTGGCTGGGAAATAAACAGCTCTGCTGCGGCCTGAGTAAAGTTCAGGCAGCCGGCGGCAGCAAGAAAGCAGCGGATTTGCATCGTATTCATACTGTCCCCTCAAATTCCGTTAAAGATTATTTAGCGGTGGCTTGTTCTATTATAATATATTTTCTGTATTTTTCCAATCGTTTTATGTAATATTGGAAATACCGCCCACAATACTCTTTGTCAGGCCCCGATAACAGGCCGGGGAGATGAGAGTAATTGCATTTTTGGCATCTTTAAGGCTCGGAGGCTTGCAGAGGTTCAATTAACGTCAGAAAAACGGCCTTTTTCAAACTTCAGCTCCAATTTGTCGGATATGTATTTACTGTTACCGCGAACAGGAGTATACTTTTTCCAGCACGTAATACGCTTTGTTTGCGCTATTGCCGGACTTTTGGTCCGATGCGGCGCCGCCGTAATCGATACGGAACTTGCGAAGAAAGCACGACGGGAGGACGGGACAATATGAAGAGCCCGAGAAGGGCGTTAAGCCTGTTAATCGCGCTGTCAGCCGCGGTCTCATTGCTGAACGCGCCGGCAAGGGCCTCCGATTCAAACAATTTTATCGTTGAAAACGGTGTGCTCATTAATTACAGCGGCCCCGGCGGAGACGTTGTTATACCCGGCGATATGGGGATAACGGCGATAGGCGGGGAGGTTTTCCAAGACAACACTAGCATAAGGTCGGTAAAAATACCCTCCGGCGTCACATCGATAGGGGAGTCCGCGTTTTCACGATGCAGCCTTGCTTCGGTCACGCTTCCGGATGGTCTGACCGAGATAGGAAAGCTTGCTTTCGGCGGCTGCGCCAATCTCTCCGATGCAGTTATTACCGACAGCGTCACATCCATCGGCGCGCTTGCGTTTTTTTCCTCCGGCCTCACATCCATGGAGATTCCGAAAAGCGTGGTATCCATAGGAGCCTATGCTTTCAGCAAATGCGCCGCGTTAAAGTCTGTTGTCCTAAAAAACGATATGGTTTCCGTGGGGCAGGGTGCTTTTTCCGACTCCGGGCTCGAAGCGCCCCTGTTCACGGAAAACGGCAGCGTCTTATGCTACGTTCCCATGTCATTTACAAGCTACTCTATACCAAAAGGCGTAACAAGAATCAACAGCGGGGCCTTTGATATGGCTCGCAGCCTCAGCTCCGTTGAAATACCGGAAGGCGTAGCTTCGATCGGCGATTACGCCTTTAATGCGAGCGGTCTGACGGAATTAAAGCTGCCGGATGGCTTGAAATCCATCGGCAAAAACGCTTTCTATTTTTGCACAAACCTCACTTCAGTCAGTATTCCGGGAAGCGTGGATACAATCGGCGACGACGCCTTCGGATACTGCATGAATCTCTCGGCGGTGAATATTTCGGAGGGCGTGGCTTCGATCGGCAGGGGCGCGTTTAATAACTGCCGCAGCCTTAAAACGATCAACATCCCGAAAAGCCTGAGTTCAATCGGCGACGGCGCCTTTATCGGCTGCGCCATGGAATTTCCCCTGCTTTCCAACGACGGAAGCCAGCTTTACTTCGTGCCTCTCGGCACGACGGAGTACAAAGTGCCCGATACGGTCACAAAAATCAGGGCCGGAGCGTTCCATTACTGTGAACGGCTCGCTTCAGTGACCCTGCCCGACGGCCTGACCGAAATCGGCAATTTTGCCTTTCACAAATGCCAAGGGCTGAGCGAAATCAATATCCCCCCAACCGTCGGAGCCATAGGCGACGCAGCCTTCTTCGGATGCTCCGGCCTCAAGGAGCTTTACATGCCTGACAGCGTTACCGCGGTCGGCCAAAGCGCTTTCGCGCAATGCACGGGCCTTGCCTCCATAAGACTGTCCGACAACATCAAGGTAATCGGCGACGATATGTTTGGGAACTGCCGAAGTCTGGTCTCGGTCCGAATCCCGAACGGCGTGACCACAATAGGCGAATGGGCATTTAACGAATGCAGGGCGCTGACGGCGATCACGCTTCCGGACACGGTCGTCTCTATCGGCAAAGACGCGTTTTTGGGCTGCGTCAATCTTAATTCCGCGTTTATCCCGGAGAGCGTAAGCTCCATAGGCGGATGCGTTTTTGAAAAGTGCCCGGGCGTTACGATTTCCGGAGCAAAGGGCTCATACGCCGAGGTCTATGCCGCAAAAAACAAAATACCCTTCAGCCCGATGATAAAAACCGCTTCGCCGACGAATTCGACCTTAACCGTCAACGGAAAAGCCGTAAAAATCGAAGCCTACAACATCGACGACAACAACTACTTCAAGCTGCGGGACATAGCGGCAGTCTTCAACGGGACAAAAAAGCAGTTCAGCGCAACCTGGGACCCCGACCTTCAGGGAGTGGTCCTCGTATCGGGAAAGGCCTACCTCCCCGTCGGCGGCGAGCTCGCCCTTTCCGGAGGAGTTCGGAATGCGGAAGCAGTTTTATCAGCCCCGCTTGTGTGGCTCGACGGAAAACGAATAAGCCTGAAGACCTACGAAATCTTCGGCTGCAATTATTTGAAATTGCGAGACCTCGCCAGGATTTTGGATTTTGCGGTCACATACGACGCGGCGGCGGACGCGATTTCCGTGAATACGGACGCTTATTACAATTCATCCGGCGGCAGCGCCGCCCCGTCCGGTTCCTGAGCGAAGAAACCGATTCTTCCGGAACAACGGCTCCGAAAGGTACGCGCCGAGGGGAACGCGCCGTACCGCTTCGGCTTGTATGTCCCCGCCCGTCGCAGCGGGCCGCCGGAGGGCGAATACTCTCCGGAGGGCGGCAAGTCTTCGCAAAGCTGCTCATGAGAATACAACGGGCGCTGCCGGTAGGCAGCGCCCGAGCGCGTTAAAAAAGTCTCCAGGCGCACTTCCATGCGGCATGGGGCGCCGCCAGCCGCGACGCGTGGCGCGGGATAATATGTCCTCCCTTGGTCCCGCCGACAAATAACAAAGTCTTCTTAATTCAGTGTTGCACTTAACCTGACAATCCGCCAAACGCGTTTCCGTCATGTGTGCGCACTTTCATGCCTCGTTTCACTGTTTTTGCCCAGAAGTCAGAATATCCGTTGGGCGATTGCCAGCATCACCGCGAGGAGAGCAAAGTTGACGCCGCTGAAAATCAAAAGGTAGCGTCCTCTTTTCGCGTTAGGCGCAAAGCTGTAAAGCTTATACGAAATCAGGCTCGCAAGAGACGCCACTATCGTTCCGAGACCGCCGATATTGGTGCCTATTATGAGCGCCCTGGAATTATCCGTGAAGGACGACAGCGTGATCGCGGCCGGCACGTTGCTGATGAACTGGCTGAACAGCGCCGACACCATTATTTCCCGCCCCTCGACGGCTTTTGAAATGAATTCCTTCACAACGCCGATTCTCGCTATATTGCCAGCGAAAACGAAAAAGCACACAAAGGTCAGAAGCAGCAGATAATCGATGCTTGCTAGGATCCTTCTGTCCCTGAGGAAAAAGCCTAAAAGCACAAAAGCCAGACACACCCTGCAATCGAGAAGATTAAACACCGTGAGAAGACAAATTACAAACAGGGCCAGATAAATCAGGGCATTCGCCTTATCGATAATTACTTCTCTCTCAGATTGCAGCGCCTCGATTCTGCCTCCGCGGGCGCAGAGCATAATCAGGACGATGAGAGCGAGGCTTACGAGCCCCAGGGGGAGTGTGACGGAGAAAAACGAGCCTATATCCATGTTATACTCTGAAAACAAAAATAAGTTTTGGGGATTGCCGACCGGGGTTACAAGGCTGCCGAGGTTCGCCGCGACGGTTTCCATCACAACCACGAATATCAGCCTTTTCTCATCGTCGTTTTTTTAAATGTCTATGCTGAGAGGCACTATGGTAATCAGGGCAACATCATTGGTTATCAGCATCGCAAGGAAAAAGCACAAAAGGACCAGTATCATGCCGACCGTCTTCGCGTCTTTCGTTTTGGAAAGGAGCGAGCGCGACAAAAGCTCAAATACACCGGTGCTTTTTATACCCGCCACAACCGCGAGCAGGCAGAAGAGCAATACGAGCACATGAAGGTTAATGTAGGCGAAATACTCCCTCGAGGGAGGTACAAAAAGCGCGGAAGCGAGCGCGCAGCCGGCGGTAATCACAAACACCGCCTCTTTTTTTATGAAACCGGATATGCTTTTCATCTGTCTTTTCCCCGCCGACGCAAAAAGGTGAGGGCAAAAACGCCCGCAGGAATTTTATCAGCTCACACCCCGTTTTACAAGAAGAAAATGCCTTCCGAAAACCTTATTGCGCTTTTTTGCAGGGATATGCCGCAAATTTATAAAAATGTTCACGCTTTTTTAATATTTTTGCAGCTTCCTCCATCTTCCGTTCAAATTTGACAAGTTTTGTGGTATTATTTATTCGTTGGTACCAATAAATTAATGCCGCGTTTGCCTTATACGGCGAAATCAGAGGAGTACATAATGAAAGAGCGTCATATCGGCATTGACCTTCTCAGGATACTGTCAATGTTTTTGGTTTTGATCCTGCATATTCTCGGACAGGGCGGCATTATCACCGCTCTCAACCCCCTGTCGCTCAAATATAAGGCAGTCTGGCTTCTCGAAATCGCAGCCTACTGTTCGGTAAACTGCTACGCCCTTGTCACCGGCTATGTTTCCGTGGACTCAAAATTCAAATACTCCAGGATTATAGCCCTTTGGCTGCAGGTGGCGTTCTATACCGTCCTCATCACCGTTTGCTTTAAGATTTTTATGCCGAAAGCGCTTTGGTCCGGCGCTTTGACTGCGGCGCTCATGCCGGTAACGAAGGTTCAGTACTGGTACTTCACGGCCTATTTCGGAATGTTCTTCTTCATACCCTACATCAACGCGCTGATTGCCGCCCTGAAAAAGCCGCAGTTCAAGGCGCTGATTTTCACTCTGGTGCTGCTCTTTTCCGTGATCCCCACCTTCGCTCAGGCGGACCTCTTCAGCATTTCCGGCGGATACAGCATGCTCTGGCTCGTCGCGCTCTACTTCATTGGCGCGTATGTAAAGCTCTACGGCTCGGGCAGAGCCGGCGGAAAGCTCCGGTATTTCCTGGGGTTTTTGCTTTTCGTCCTTGTTTGCTGGTGCAGCAAGTTCATTTCCACAGGTATCAGCTATAATCCGGATATGTTTATCGGCTACACCTCCCCGCTTATCGTGGGGGCCTCGGTCTGCATGTTCATGCTCTGTTCCAAAATATATTCTCTCGGAAATATTCCGGCTTTCCTGATAAGATTCTTCACGCCCGCTTCCTTCGGCGTTTACCTTATACATACGAACCCGCTCGTATGGCAGCTGCTTTTGACCAAACGTTTCGCCTCCTACGCCGCCTTCGGCGCCCTCAAGCTTATTGCCTCAGTGCTGGGAACGGCTCTGGCGGTTTATTTTGCCTGCTCTGTCGTAGATATTCTGAGGTCGGCCCTTTTCAGGCTGCTGAGAATCAACAGAATCTCCGAAGCCGCGGAAAAGCTGATAGGACGAGCGCTGAAGGCTTCACTCTTCAGCGAAAGTAAAATTATGGAAAAAAAGTGAGCAAATATTGCATATAATTGTAATATATTGTATAATGATTATGCATAGCATCGTATTCTGCAGGAAGGTGGATCCTTTGTTTGAAAAAGGCTGCTGTATTTTACATCTGGGTATTCGGAGTTCCGATTTTCTTAGCGCTTTCGATAATCGTTTACGCCGTTTTCACCTTTTCTCTTGAGGACTCTCCCCTCAGCCTATACAGGCTGTCTAACTTCAGCTCCTCCTGGGTGCGCCAAACCGAAAACGGATACGAGGAGATTCCTCCCCTCCCCGCAGATCTGAAAACCATCGGAAATACGGTGGTTATTCAAAACACCATACCTTCCGCCATCGACAGGAATTCGGTGCTTGCGGTGAAGCTCCGTTTTCATAAGCTCCGAGCATATCTTGACTCCGAGCTCATTTACGAGGCGGGTTATAACGACAGGGCCCCCTTCGGCTTCGGTTTCGGTTTTCAGAGAGTCTTTATACCCATACTATACGGATACGAGGGAAAAACCATCCGCCTTGAGTTTTACTCTCCTGTCAACGTCGATAAGATAAGCGTCGACTCAATCTTGTTCGGTAACGAGGTCGCGGCCTTTATCGCCATATTCAGACAAAACTTCCTGATGGCTATGCTGTGCGTATTCACCCTTTTCATCAGCGTATTTTTCTTTGTAATAAGCTACATAATGCATTCCAGATTCCCTCGGGTGAGCTTAAAAAGCAATATATATCTCGGCTTCTTCTTTTTCATCACCGCGTTCTGGCTTTTGACGGAGTGCGATTTTCTTCAGTTTTTTGTAGGCCCCAGAACGGTGTTTTACCTGCTGTCCTTCTACTCGTTTATGCTCCTCCCCGTACCCTTCCTTCTTTTCATTAACGAGCTGTGCAATCGGAAACGAAAAATACTTCCGACGCTGTGCATACTCTTTTCACTGAATTTTGTAGTATGCAATCTGCTGTATATTTTTAATATCTTAGATCTTATTCAGTCCATTGTATCGACCCATTTTTTGATTATCGCGTCAATTATTTCAATTTTATTTGTGAGCATTGAGGAAAGCAGGGCCCAAAACCGGGAGCTGAAGGAAATCATCATCGGAATCGTCCTCCTGACCGTAACCAGCTTCATCTCGCTGGCCGATTATTACAATTCCAGAGTGGATTACTACAAATTGTTCGGCTTCGGCATATTCCTGTTCAACCTGTTCATGGCCACGGGAGCCTTCAAAAAGGTGCTCATCCTCGTCAACGCGAGCGTTTCCGCTTCGACATACAAAACGCTTGCATATACCGACTCCATGACGGGCCTTGGAAACCGCGCCGCTTTTTCAGAGGCGATCGACAAGATCAACAAGGAGAAGGGCTCTTTTTCCACGCTTGCGCTCATGATATTCGACATTGATAAATTAAAGCCCGTTAACGACACTCTCGGACATATCTCCGGCGACGAGCTGATAAGGGGAGTCGGGTACTGTCTTGGCGCGGCTTTTTCCGGCACGGGTCAATGCTTCCGTATAGGCGGCGACGAATTTGCCGTTATTGTTACGGACAGTGACGAGGACGAGCTTTTAGAGCGGCTCAGGGCGCTCGACAAATTCATAGAAAAATACAATTGCGAGCATACGGGCAAAATCGGGCTCTCCCTGGGTTTTGAATTCTGCGGGGCGCATGAGCTCCTCACGGCGTCCATATACGACATTTTCAACCGTGCGGACGCTAAGATGTACGAACACAAGAATTCCAAGAGGCACGCCCGCACTACATAACATAAAAAAATGACAATAAAACGGCGCGGACAACCGCACCGTCTTTTTTTACTGGCCGAGGACTATCGCCAAAGCGTCCGCAAGCAGCCTTGCCGATTTTACGGACTCCTCAAGAGTATTGCCGTTGCAGCCTATCTCAATAAGCAGGGACCCCGAAGTTGCGTGCTCGTTATAGCGATCCGCGGAAATTACGATGGGGCGCGCAAGTCCCGGGTATTTTGCGTTCAGCGCGGCCTGCAGCTTTACGGCGAGCTTCAGATTTTCCTTCCAGTGCGGATTTTCAAGGCCTCCGGAGCCCTTGCCCACCACCATCATTATCTGGGAAACGCTTTTGCCGTCTATGACCGCAGAGGCTTTTACCGGGTTTCCGTTTGAATCCGCCGCCGCGTCCCTGTGGATGTCGAGGACAAGCTTTATGCCGGGATACTTTTTCAGGTACGACATTATCGCTCCGAGAGAGCGCTCGTATGAGCCTGTATAGCTCGGATAGTCGTATACCCCGCGGTCATGTATCACCGAGTAGCCCTTTTCCTTGAGCGCCAGGCTCAGCTCTTCTCCGACTCTGAGCACGCCCTTATTTATGTCATGCGTCCTGTAAGCCCCCATTTCCGGGTAGGCGCTTTCGTTGACGTATGCTTCCGTAGCATGCGTGTGTATTATCAAAATCGAGGGCCGCGTTTCAAGCTTTATGCCAAGGGCTTCCTTCAAAAGCGCGGCCGCGTTTACTCCTTCCGTCACGCCCTTGAATTGGATTCCTTCGGCAGTGAGCGAAAAGCTCTGCTGCGACGCCGCTTCGCCCTTGGTGGCTCGGGCCGGCTCGGAGGACGCAGTCGGCGCCGTCCCGTCGGCTCCCTGTATTGTCGGAGGCGGGCTTTGTGGTAAATCCGAATCTCCGGGGGAGGCTTGTACGGATTTTGAGTCAAAAAAGAGCGGAAAGGCCGCCGGAAAAAGAGCGGGAACGATATTGTCCCTGCAAACCCCCGCTTTTAACTCCAACGCAAGCGCGGCGCCCAGCAGCTTATCGCTGCCGCCCGCGCATCTTGCAAGGCTTTCAATCGCGTTGACAGCGCCCGCCGCGCAGAAAATGTTGACCGCAAGCGCAAAACACATACAAGGCGCCGCGTTTCTCAGGCCCTTTGCAAAGCGCGAAAGCCTGTAAAGCCTTATATGTATATTCCGTCTTTTGTGACTTCTCATTTTTTATTACCCCCG
Source organism: Clostridiales bacterium (assembly GCA_029268065.1). GTDB lineage: Bacteria > Bacillota > Clostridia > Oscillospirales > Oscillospiraceae > DUPK01. The sequence continues at coordinate 103,326 of JAJUHC010000002.1, forward strand.
TTGTTCATAATAAAAATATATGCCCTTTTATGAAAAATATGACGGACAGGCCGTTGCGCCGAGAATGCCGTTGTGGTAAAATGCTCTAAAAATCGGAGACAGGAGCTGCGTTATGCATTATGTATATATACCTTCAGGCGTTTGTTCAAAGGAATTTTTGATAGAGCTTGAGGGCGACCGGATAAAAAAGGTTGCGGTAAAGGGCGGCTGCAGCGGCAATCTTCAGGGAATATCACGCCTTGTTGAGGGAATGAACGTAAACGATGCCATTTCCAGGATGCGGGGGATACGCTGCGGCAGCAAAAACACTTCCTGCCCCGACCAGCTTTCCATCGGGCTCGAAAGAGCCTTGAAAAGCAGGAAAGCCCCCTGATTTCAACCATTTTCTGCCTGCAAATTAATAATTTTCTTGTGATTATTTTTCCTTCCGAGGGCATACTTACAGCAGGCAAAGCTTAAGGCTGCTAAAGCAACGCATTTATTGCCTTAAAGTATGTCAGCAAATTCAGGAGGTAGATTATGGCGGACATGAATACAAGATTTGCGCGGGGCATGGTCATCGGCATGATTGCCGGAGCGGCAGTGGGTGCCGCCCTAATGCCGAAGAAGAAAAATGGAAAGCACTACGCCGGCAGAGCGCTCCGTGCGGCCGGCGGAGTATTGGATCAGATTTCAGATATTTTAGGCGTATAAGCAAAAGGTCAGGCAGACAAAAGCAGCGGCCGGCACATCATGCGTGCCGGCCGGATTCAATATCATACATACCCGACTCCGAGCGCGGGCATCCGATACTGTAAAAAGATAAAAAAACAGTTGCATTTTATGTTTCATCGTGTTAATATACTTAGGCACGTATGCGCCTGTAGCTCAGCCGGATAGAGTGACTGGCTACGAACCAGTAGGTCAGGGGTTCGAATCCCTTCAGGCGTGCCAAGTGTCAAATGCCCTGAAAACGCTGTATTTATGCGGCTTTCAGGGCATTTTTGCGCCTCTGGCCGAAAAAATTGCCGCCCGGAAAGATGAAGGCGTCTTATTTTTTGGTAATTATTGTAATTTTGCAGTATTTATGTTACAATATGCCTATTCATTATGATTGGGGTGTTATTGTGACGAAAAGCAGGTTACTGCAGACAATAAGGCTTTGCTTTATAAGGACCGCGAAAGGCAGGGCGGATTACATAAGGGCTAAGGGAATATTCAATCACATGGGTGAGGATTCAACCTATATGCCGCGGACAATACCCCTGTATGCCAATTTGATAAGAATACATAACAATGTGCATATAGCTTCCGATGTGCGCTTTGTAACGCACGATATTTCACATGACATGCTCAACCTTAAAAGCAAGCGCGAAAAATTGAACTATCCCGTTTTTTATAAAAAAATCGGGTGCATAGAAATCATGGACAACGTCTACATAGGTGCCGGGGTTACCATTATGAACAACGTCAGAATCAGCGAAAACGTAATCGCCGCCGCTGGCTGCGTTATTACAAAGGACATACCGCCCAACAGCGTCGTTGCCGGCGTACCCGCAGCGGTTATAAAAAGCCTTGATGAATACCTTCAAAAGAAAATGAAAGAAACCTCATATCCCCGCGAACTAAAAGCAACGAATCAGATATGCGGAAAAGAGCTGTCCGAGTGGGCGTGGAACGAGTTTTCGGGAAAAGGGCCGGCTGCGGCCCACGGAAATCCTGATATGCTTTTGTGCCGTCTTAATACCCGCTCATGGTCACTGACCCTTCCCGATAATCTGCAATCAACAAAGAGCCCAGCTTTTCAAAACGCTTTTTCGAAACGCCCTAAGCCGCAGGGTCAATTACGACCCTGCGGCTTTGTCATTATCTATCTGAAGCAGCGGCACAAACAGCAGCGGCGTCTGCGGCGTCTAGGAGCGCACATACTCACACCTCCTAATAGATACTCGTTCCATTATATTCGACAGGGTGTGACATGTTTAGAAGAAAAGGCCGCCGGGTCTGCCCGCCTGCTTTGATCTCCGGACCGCTCCGAATGCCTTCAGGATTACCACTCGCCGTTTATTTCGGCGTCCACATGGTCTGCGCCGAAATCCTTCCTGTCAAAATAGTTGAAGCCCGCGCTGCCGAAGGTCGCGTCGACATTTATCCACCTCGCCTCCGAAGCGCTGTATATCTGATTCCAGGCGTGGTCGCCCCAGGCGCTGCCGTCAAAGGCGACGCCGGAAATAAATCTCACCCTTACATTGACCGCCCGACACATCGCGACGTACAGGCAGGAGTAGTCGAAGCATACTCCTCTTCTTGAACTGAAGGCCTCAACCGCTCCGGAGGACACTTTGGAAGGGTTCCTGGTTATCGCGGCGACCTTCTCCTTATCGTACTTTATATTTTTGCTGACCCACTTATAGAGCAGATATGCCTTTTCCCTGTCGCCGCTTTCGCCCCCCGCTATATTTCTCGCAGTCTCGTTTATGGCATCGTTCGATTTCACGGCCTCGTCGAGCGTCACGCCGTTAAAATACGTTACTACCAGCACGTCTCCCGTTTCCGGGCTAGAGCCTTCAGACCCTTTCTTCAGCGAATCCTTCAGCATGACCGGTATCCGCTTTGCAAGACCTGAATTCAGAATCGGATTTAGGATGCTGTTTTCGACGAAGCTATATGCCGAGGATCTGCCAAGATATGCCTCAAGATAGGGGTTGGCACTAAGCCCCGCCGAAAAGCTCAGGAGCAGCGATAATGCCAAAACCATAGCGGCGGCTTTGGGAAGCTGCCATAAGCCGCCGGCTATTCCCCTCACGACTCCGTTCATCCCGCAATACGCGAGATACATTTTTTGGGCCAGAGGCTCCAGAACACGCGTGTAAATACGAATTCCTAAAATATGGATGGCTCGGTTCAGCACGAGGGTCAGCGCCGATATGAGAACTATATTAATATTGAGATTCCTGAGCGCGGGGATCGCTTTGTAGAGTCTAAGAACCATCGCGCCACCGCCGCACGAGAGCAGGGCCCTTGAAAGGAGAACCGAGGCGGCAAGGGCGATTATAAACTCTATGGAAACGAGCAGCGTCCATATGGATTCGTGCATTTTTTTGTACGAAAAGGGGATGAACATGCCCAGAATGACCGGCAGTGCGAAAAAGCCGATTATGAGCACCGTTATCCAATTGACATTGTCAGTAATAACCATTATCCGTCCCCTGCGCCGCCCGCTTCACCTCAGTAATATCATGATTTATTTTAGCACACCGCAGTTTTATTGTCCACGCCTTACCTCCGCTGCACGTTAACAGGACTATTATTCCTTTTCGTCCGGAAGCCTTTCCGCCTTCTTCCCCTCGGTCAGTTTGTTATAGAGCTCTTCTCCCACGCAAAGCTTTGCATATTTGCACCACGAAATACAGGACTGGATGTCGTTGTACGCGACAAACCCGCATTTGTCGCAGGGAACTGAGATATCGGTGGAAAAAAGCTCGATTTCACTCCCGCACCGGGGGCAGATTTTGATTGTAAGCGTCGGCGTCCTGAGCCTGCTTACTCCGGGGCATGAGCCGTACATAAACTCCCTCCTCTCTCACTTTGAGTCTTATTTAGTCCTCCAATATTTGACCGTCTATGGAAACGGTTACCACCCGCCAGGGGATATACTTTCCGCTGCTTTTAAGCGCCGTGACGACCGCGTGCTCCATGCCTCCGCAGCAGGGCACCTCCATCTTCACTACGGTAACGCTCTTAATATCGTTATTTCTGATGATGGCCGTCAGCTTCTCGCTGTAATCCACATCGTCGAGCTTCGTGCAGCCTATCAGGGTCACCCTGTTTTTCATAAACCTTGTGTGGAAATCCCCGAAGGCGTACGCCGTGCAGTCGGCGGCTATCAGCAGGTTGCAGTCCTTAAAGTAGGGAGCGTTTACCGGCGCCAGCTTTATCTGAACCGGCCATTGCGAGAGCTGGCTTTCGGTTTTTCCTCTTTCCTCTGCGCCGCAGCTCTTAGGCACGACATGCTTCAGGGTCTTTGACCGGCTCCCCGGGCAGCCGCAGGGCAGCTCCTCCCCCTGCTTGTTCATCTGCTTCTCCTTTACGGCGGCTTCGTTGAACTCCGGAGCCTCACGCTTATCTATCGTTATCGCTCCCGTCGGACATGCCGGCAGGCAGTTTCCGAGTCCGTCGCAATAATCCTCCCGAAGGAGCCTCGCTTTACCCTCGATTATGCCGATGGCTCCTTCGTGGCAGGCAGCGGCGCAGAGACCGCAGCCGTTGCATTTATCTTCATCAATTTTTATAATATTTCTGAGCATTTTTTAACCCTCCGTTTATATTTGATTGACTTTTCCGCCTTGATTCTAGTATACTTAAGCCAAAGCGTCTGTTGTTTTTACAACGAAAGGTTTGGGAATGAAAAAATATCTGAATGTATTGAAAAAGGCCGAGCTCTTTTCGGGGATAAGGGAGTCTGATATCGACGCCCTGATCTCCTGCCTATCGGCAAGGCCCGTCCATTACGAAAAAGCCCGCTACGTCTATCTAAGCGGGGACGGCTTCGAGGGTATGGGCATTGTCCTTTCCGGTATGCTGCAGATAATCAAGGAGGACTATTACGGCAACCGCCTTATCATAGCCGAGGTCGGGGAGGGGCAGCTTTTCGGCGAGACCTTTGCCTGCGCCGATATAAAGGCTCTTCCCGTAAGCGTATACTCCGCAACCGAGAGCGACGTTTTGTTTATTGACTACCGCAAGCTCATTTCACCCTGCTCCGCCGCCTGCTCCTTCCACAACAGGCTTATCTACAACATGCTCCGCATTGTGGCCATGAAAAATATCATCCTGAACGAGAAAATCGAGGTCATGTCAAAGCGCAGCACCAGGGACAAGCTCATCGCCTATCTCTCCTCCGAGGCGCAGAAGGCAAAAAGCAGCCGCTTTTCCATTCCCTTCAACCGCCAGGAGCTTGCAGACTACCTTTCCGTGGACCGCAGCGCCATGTCGGCCGAGCTTGGCAGAATGCGCGACGAGGGGCTGCTGAAGTTTGAGAAAAACCGCTTTGAACTGCTGCTTTGAAATAAAAAAGGGGCTGTTGCAAGACGCCCTGGTCGAAAAGTAATGTACAAAAATGCGCCTTGATTTGGCCTTAAAAGCCATTTCAAAGCGCATTTTTTTGTTTGTAGGGCCGCTTTTTTGTCCAATTTGCCATCGCAAATTTGTTTTGCAACAGCCCCTTTTTTATTTCAGGGATTACATCCTGCCCTTAAGCCTGTCGAAATAGTGCTCCCCGTAGGTATCGTACTCGTCCGCTATGATGGGACTTATCGCCTTGTTGAGCGGATGGTTCGGATGCGCAGGGATAAAGTTGCCCGGCGCGCAATACTCGTCTATGGAGCGGCGCACCTCCTTGCGGATTGCGGCTTCGTTTATCGTCGTTCCGTCCTCGATCACGGCGCTGTCCACGCCGCCCTGAAGCGCCATCTTCTTGCCTACTTCCTTCTGTATCCACTTGATGTTGTTCTGCGGTATGACTCCCTGCCATACGTCTACGCCGATCTCCGCCATGTCCGGGGTGATGGGTTCGCAGATACAGTCGGCATGGTGCTGAACGATCACGCCGCGCTCATGCATGTAGGCGTAAATCCTGGCCCAACGCGGCTTGAGGATCTTTCTCCATGTATCAGGCGATACAAACAGGCTCTTTTTGTTGCCCCAGTCGTCGTGAATCTGGATGATGTCGGGCTTGATATGATCGCAAATCAGCTTAAGGCACTCGAGCTTGAACTCAGTTAAAACGTCCAGGAGCTCTCCCATGGCTTCCGGCTCCTCCAGATAGTTTGCAAGAGCGTCCTCAAAGCCCATGAGAGCGTGCGTCATTTCAAACAGCCCGCGGGGCATGCTGAGATAGAGGAGCTGGTTTTTCCTGTCGTGGGCCTGAGCCTGCGCCTCGTGGGGCGCCCAGTCGATCTTCATCTTCGAAGGCCACGGTACATCTATGTATTTGTCCCACTTTGTTATATCTTTGATTACCTTATTCTGCTCGGTAGTAAAGGGCACCGCCGCAGGCTGGCCGGGCTCGAGAACCCAGGTTACTCCCCAGTTATCCTTGAACTCGCCCGGAGACTGCGTTCCGTGAAAGCCGAAGGCGCGGTCAAACATAGGCTTGCCGGTATAATGCTCTACTGCGCATATGTACTGCGGGTCGTCACCTTTAAGATGCCTGAGGTAATTTTCTCTCGGTGTAATCTTGTTTGTGAAATCCATGATTCTCCCTCTTTCTCAGAATAGTTTAACATTTTATTACAAGCGACGGGGACAATGCGTCCCAAAAACGCATCGTCTTCCGGACGCTTCAATAAACAAGCCTTCAGCGAAAAACAATACAAACGTTTAATTCCTAGACCGTTAGTTCACATTTAATATGTATATCATATTTTCGGATTATATTATATAAATAAATTTTACAAAAATAATAAATATTTTATTAAAAGCATAATTTACTTCAAAAAAGCCAAAAAAATTAATGCTCAAAGCTCCGCACTGGCAGATAGCTTTAAGCATTAATTTTATCGTAATCAGAACCTTATTACCACGGGAGGCTCGGTATAGGAGCTGATCGTCGCCACGGCGTCCTTGAGATAGAGCACCTCGCAGTTGCCGTCGTCAGCCGAATACCTGCCCTTCAGCCTCGGATTGGTATCGAGAAAATGCTGCCTGGCTTCCACCCTGTCGTCTTCGATAGCCTTTGCCTCTATCCTTATCCATTTGCCGTCCGTCATGCCGCAAATCTCCACCTTCGGATTCGCGCTCATCTGCTTTGAAACGTTTTTCGATTTCCCCGTCTGGATATAGAGCTTGTTTTCAAAAATATCCACCACGCCAAAGGGGCGCACCCTGGGCTGGTCGCCTTCTGCGGTTGCGAGATAAAAAACGCCGCACTTTTTAAGGAACTCGTAAACCTCTTCCATTCTTACACCTCCGTAATTGGAATATTTTAACGCCCGTAATATAAATATATCACTTTGAATCTGAAAATCAAGTACAAGCTGCAAACTGCGGACTATCCGCTGAACGAAACATCGGCCCCGAAGGCCTTTAATATCTCATCCTTCTCCGAATCTTCTATGTAGAAGGCCTCGTCAAGCCTTACCTCCCACGCTCTCAGCGAGAATATGACCCTCTGAAGCTCAGGCGAGTTGAACGATGAAATAAGAGCCGTCCTGACCGGAACACTCTCCGACGAAAATTCCTTCTGCAAAAGCGCCACCGTTTTGAACATTTTTGCAAAGGGGCCTTCCGGCACATTTTTTTGTATGTTTATCTTCTCATACTCCAGAAACGCCGCCATCCCGTAGTTCTGGTAAATCAGCTCGGCCTCCGAGGAATACTTTATGGAGCTGATGTCGAAGCCCAGCCTGATCTGATTTATTTCTTCATCCGCCCCGCCGGCAGGAAAACGGATAAGCCCCGCCGCAATATTTGCGCACACGGCCTCCCGGACGTCCCTCTCATTGGAAGACAGAAAAAGGTCTGTATTGAAAGCGTAAAGATAGGGCCTCAGGCTCGCCCCTCCAACCAAAGCCGCCCGAGAGATTTCCAGCCCGTAATACTGCAGGGAGTTGAAAATCCGAAGGCTCGTATTTGCTATATTGCGCGACATTACGATAACTTCGGTTCTTCTCTCCCCCTTCAGGAGTGTATTGATATTTAGCAGAGCTTTTACGAGCCGAAACCCTATTCCCGGCTTAAGTATATCCCTTTCGTGCTCTACCTGATAGGCCTGATATTCCATCTGGCCTTTTTCCTGATAGATCCTGTTTTCCTCCTCCATATCAAAGAGCGCGCTTGAAGAAATACCAATAACCAAATGTTCCCTGCGTTCGGACGGCATCAAATCATTCCTTTCAGCTTAAGTATCTGATCGCAGCAAATAGCTTATTTCCATTTTTATCCATTGTATCACCCTTTTGTGAAATATTCCACAGTATTTTCATTTTCTCTGTAATAAACAAAAGCTCCTCGGGTTTTTTGCCCGTGGAGCCTTGAGCTTGCTTTATTCCTTTATTTTCGCCTTTTCAAGGGCGTTTTCAACAGCTTTCAAATGCGCCTTGCAGGTAAGCGTCGCGCCGCTTACCGTGTCCACCTTAAGCGACTGCTCCTTGATGACCTTTTCAAAAAGGCTGCTGGCAACGGCTGCGTTTTTCGCTTCCGCCCTTTGCTTAATTTTGTCGAGAGCGTCCCTCTTCACCTTGATTTTGGTAACCGCTCCGGAAGAAACCTTCACTTCCACCGAAACGTCTCTGAAGCTGTCTTTTGTTCCCTTGAACCTGCCTTCAAAGGTTCCGTCCCGCAGCCTCTTGAAATCCACATCGGCTATCTCCATGCATTTTAGCTCGTTCAGGCCCGGAGCGCTCCTTATCACAGGTATCGCAAGAATTATTAACAGAACAATCACAATTGCTATCCACATACCGATTTCCCCTTCCGGCGGGCAGTCCGCTCAGCGTCCCGCAGCTAAAGCTCGCCTCATTTACGGGCATGATTTTTTCCGCTAATAAATTAAATATTAAAACGCAAAAAAAATCAACCTCGCGGTCGATTTTTTTGAGCATTTTTCCATTATTGAGCCGTGATTTGAAAATCGCTTCGCGTTAGCTGCATTTTGCCTGTTCGAGCGCGTTTTCGACTGCCTTCAAATGCGCGTTGCTTGTAAGCGTCGCGCCGCTTATGACGTCAACCTTCAGCGACTGAGCTTTTATCACCTCACCGAAGAGACCTTCTATTGTTTTGCCTTTCCCCAGGTCGTTTTTCTGCTTGTCGCCCGCTAGGGCGCCCTCTGTAACGCGTATCTTTGTTACTGCTCCCGATGACACCGTGACCTCAACGCCTGCGTTCCTGAGCTTATCCTTCGCGCCTATGTACCTGCCAGTATAAACTCCGTCGCGGAGCTTTTTAAAATCAATGTTGGAAATGGACACGTTTTTAAGTTCGTTTCTTCCCGGCGCGGTAGCTCCGGCCGCAATCCCCAAACCGGCTCCTATTACCGCCACTATTGATAACGCCACTGTCAGCACTCTGATTTTCCCCTTCCTTTTTTTGATTGCCATACTCATTTTGCCTTTCTCAGATATATTTCAGCGCTATTCCCGAAGCTGATTCGAATCGGCCTTTCAATCCCCGCGTTACATAGACACGCAGCTTTTCGTCTATCAAAACCGCCTCGGCCTGCAGATATTTTTTCAATATCTCCGCACCGCGTTCAAGCCCCGCGACAAACACCGCAGTCGAAAGCGCGTCGGCAAGCATCGCGCTTCCCGCAACCACGGTCACGCTGATAAGCCCCGACTCGGCGGGATAGCCCGTTTTGGGATCAAGAATATGATGATACCTCTTTCCGGCGTCGTCGGTAAAATAGCGTTCATAGTCACCAGACGTCACCACCGCCTCCCCGGATGCCTCGACGACGCCCATAAGGTCCTCCGCCCTCGGATGCCTTATCCCGACCCTCCACGCGGAGCCGTCCGGCTTGCTCCCCAGGGTGGACACGTTGCCCCCAATATTTGAAAAGGCTGAGGCGACGCCGCGCTCCCTGAATATCTGCATAAAGCGATCGCTCGCATAGCCCTTGGCAATGCCCCCGAGATCTATCGACTGCCCCTCGCGTTTAAGTCCCGCGCTTCCTTCCGCCACGTCAAGCTCGAGGTCCCGCCAGCCGACAAGAGAAAGAATTTCCCTTATCCTTTCGGCTTCGGGAGGCTTGACCGCGTTTTTATAGTCCCAGAGGTCGGCCAGAGGGGCGACGGTTACGTCGAAGCAGCCACGGGAGCTCAGCGATACGCCGGCGGCAAGCTCCAGTATTTTCAAGGTCTCCAAGCTGATTGTCGCGGGCTTCCTGCCTGCCCCGGCGTTTATGCGTCCTATGTCGCTTTCAGGTATAAAGCGGCTTAATAGCCGCTCCAGCCTTTTCGCCTCCTCTTCAACAGCTTTTAGAGCCTCCGCGGCGTTTTCGCCGCAGGCCCTGTGCGCCATCTCCGTTCCCATGCCGAAATGCACGGCGTCCAAAGCATTATCGCTCAAACCAAACGCCTCCTTCGCTGCAAATATGCTTCGCTGATTAAAAGTCGGTCAGCCCGCGTAAAACGAAATCCGTCAGACGGTCCTGAAGCTCGGGAAAGTACTTGAGTCCTATCTCTTCCTTGTGGTAGCCTATCCTGATTATGGCTTCAAACATCGCCATTATCATCTCGCTAGGAATGTCGCTTCTCATCTTGCCGGCGCGCTGCCAGTCCGAGACCATTTTCAGAAAGTCGCGGTAAAGAAACTCCATTCCCTGGAGCATGTTCTCTTCCCGGTACAGCTTTTCGATCTTATTGTATACATCCGGGCTGTACCACTGCCTCAATATCGGGTTTGACCGCATTCCCTCGTTGTTTAACTCTAAAAATCGCTTCAAAAGACACGCAGGCTCCTCGTTCATATCTATTTTGCCGAGATTTTCCTTCATCAAAGCCTCATTTTCGCGCTCCATTACCTCCAGAAACAGCCGGTCCTTGGAAGCATAGTAGTTATAGAAGGTGCCTACGCTGCAGCCTGCCATTTGAGTAATGTCGGCTACGCTGGTATCCTTGTAGCCCTTTGTCGCAAAAAGCTCCCTTGCGCAATCGTAAAGCACTTTCTTTTTGTCTTCCATCCCATCGCCCCGCCTTACTATCTGAATGAATATTTTTGTGTTCATTCAGATAGTAGCATACCGCGCCTCATTTGTCAACGTGTTTTGTGAACATTTTGAAAAATATTCACCCAATGGTTTTTTGTGACTGCGGCGCTTAATTTACGCTATTTGACACAAAATCAATAAGCCGAAGCCACGGGCACGCCCGCGGCTTCGGCTTATTGATACGTTTCCATAAGTGTCACGCGGAATATCAGCCGCCTATTACCGCTTCGAGCCCGAAGCCCGCCACAATGGCGCGCAGCTTTTCCATATGCGCGTCCGAAGGCGGCTCCGCCTGCATTCTTCCCTCGGACCTTTCCATGCGGTCGTTTTTAGACTCGCCCAGGCGATGATACGGCAGAAGGTGTACCTTTACGGACGTGTCCAGCCTGCTCACGATGAATTCTGAAAGCGCCCTCATATTCTCTTCGCTATCGTTGAAGCCTGGAATGACGGGAACCCTCGCCGCCATTTTCTTTTTTGCCTCCCTGAAAACACGCTCAGCGTTTTCAAGTATGAGCTCGTTCCCTACCCCGGTGCCCTTTTTGTGCATCTCGCTGTCCATATGCTTGAAATCGTACAGCACGAGGTCCGTGTGCTCCAATATCTTTGAGAGCTTGTCCCAGCTCCCGAAACCGCAGGTTTCAATAGCCGTATTGGCCCCGCCCTCCTTGCAGAGCGCAAGTATAGCGGAGCTGAACTCGGGCTGGCACAGCACCTCTCCGCCGCTTAGAGTCACGCCGCCCCCGGAGCCGTCAAAAAACAACTTGTCTCGGAGCACGGCGTCGGCTATCTCTCCCGCGCTTTTCTCCTCTCCCACTATTTCCCTGGCATCCGCCGGGCAGGCATGAACGCAGGCGCCGCAGGCGTCGCAGAGCTTTCTGTCGGTGGAAGCCTTGCCGGCGGCTATCGTTACCGCCTTTTTAGGACATACGGAAACGCAGGCGCCGCAGCCGATGCATTTCTCCGCCATAAAAAACAGCTTCGGCTCCATTGTTCCCGACTCCGGATTCTGGCACCACCAGCAGCGAAGCGGACAGCCGCTTAGAAAGACGGTAGTCCTTATGCCAGGCCCGTCGTGTATCGAATAGCCCTGTATATTGAATATTCTTCCTTTTACTTCTCTGAGATTAAGCATTTTTTCCCCCGTCAAGATTAAGTCTCAGGCCCATGACCCTTTCGTAGTACAAAATGAGCTGGCACGAGAAAAGCAGCTGCTGCCTTATCGCTCCGTCCTCAAAATTGATGTCTATGAGTTCCTCTATCTTTTTCAGCTTGTTGAATATCGTATTCCTGTGCATAAATGTTTTCGCCGCGGTTTTCGATATGCTGCAGTCGTTCATGAGATACACATACAGCACGTCGCGAAGATTGTTGTTATGGTCGCGGTCATAGCGCGTCAGGTGGATTATGGCCGGATGATTGAGCAGGATAATGTCGTTGTTTCCGTATACGCTGCAGTAGCGCTGCGCGCAAAGCTCAATTATGCAGTACACACTGTACTTCTCGTGCGTGAATATGCGCTCGTTCGGCTCCAGCTCGAGCTGCCTCCCCAAAGTCAATATCTGCCTCGCGAGTCTGTACTGGCTCCCCAGCTTGATATACTCCCTCGTCGCCCCCGAGTAGCTCAGATATGCGTCGTACTTCTCCAAAAAAGCTTTCAGTCTGAGATCGTTTTCCAGCTCCAGAGAAAACAGCCTCTTCGGATGATACAGCACCACCACCATTTCGGACTCTTCCGCAGCTATATGACTTATCGGGAATATCTTGTGAAGCTCGGCAATGATTTCGGCGGTTCGTGACGTCGGCTTTTCAAAGCCGATCAAAATCACACGCGAAAACGCAAGCGGTTTTGTAGGATATTTTATCAGCTCGTCCCTAATTTCCGACGAGTTGTTGAAACGCTTGTCCAGTATGTCATTCCATAGCTGCTTGAAGCGGCGGTCCTCCTCCGACAGGTCCCTGCTGCCCAGCGCGAGAAGCGACAGCGCAAGGGGCTCCTCGGAATAGTTGGTAAGCGATCTGAGGTCGAAAGGCATCACGGGCCTTTCGTAAATGAAAATCAGCATCACATAAGACTCTTTTATCGGAATGGTGCGGCTGTAAACCGTAAGGTCATAGTTGGGGAAAGAGATCCTGCCGTAACCGTCGTGCAGCTCGCTGTCCGACTTCAGCGAGCTTAGCTGCCCGGCCGACAGTCGCCCCTCTCCGACAAGACTTCTGAAAACCGGTATCCTGCTGCTGAGCTTGTTGCACCCGGCCACAACAAAGCCCTCGGGATCTATCAAAAAAACCGAAGCGCCGGATTCTTCGGAGAGATACTCCATTATCATTTGCGTGCTCGGGCTGCTTTTCATCCCCTGGAGCTCCCTTTGCCAGCGTCTTTGCCTCCGCATAATCCCGTTTATGAGGTTATAGCATTCCGCAAGGCTGAGCGAGGTTTCAATGAAGCTTATTTTGAACCCGCTTGTAAGCTCGTCCGGAAGCGGCTCGGCCGCTTCAGCGGTTATGACAAGCGCAGACGGCTCCACATCAGGGTTGGAAGCGAGGACATCCCGAACCTGTTTCTGGGTCCCGATGTAAATGAGGTCGGACTGAAGCGCGCGCTGAGAGTCGAGAAGCTCTATTTCCCTGTTTTTTTCAAAATCCGCGGGAAATAACTTCTCCGAAATCAGGCTGTCGCCCAGGCACGCTCTGATATATTTCAGATTGAACATTCAGACACCCCTTCTCACTTTGCCGCACTTATGAGGCAATTATATATTACCGCTTGTCTATATTCTACAATAAATTTATAAAAACTAAAACCAATAAGTGAAATGCACACATTTTATCTGCTCCAATGTGCTTGCGATACAGAATGAACGCCTCTGGGCATCGTGTGCTTGAAAGCGTCACTTGCTCATGATATTTTCAATGATAGATAGAATGATGCAAAACATTATGAAAGAGGAAAAGGTATGACAGACAGAGTTAAACGCATGATAGAAAGCCTTAACATAAATAAATACCCTCTCTGCATAGAGAAGTTCCGTTTGGCCAACGAATCGCTGGACTCCACCTCCGGCGAACCAATGATGATCCGCAGAGCCAAGCTGCACGAGCATATACTGGACAACATCACTATTTTCATCGAGGACGACGATCCGATAGCGGGCGTCGGCGCGAGCAAGCCCTTCGGACTGGAAATGGACTATGAATACGGAGTCTGGACCCCCGACGAGGTCCAGTCCCTGAAAAGCGAGATATACACCATTTCTCCCGAGGACGAAAAGGAGCTTTACGAGCTCAACGCGCGCTTTGCCGGCAACAGCCTGAACTCGAACCTTGTCGACGCGCTTTCCAAATCCCTGGCATACAACGACAGGCTGTGGCCGTTCATGAAATCGGGCGTCATACTGCCGCCATGGAAGGATAAAAAGGGCGGCTCAGGCGGCGGCTTCGCCATGTCCGGAATGGGTCTCGGTCCGGGCTTCTTCCTCGTATGCATAGATTTTGAAAAAATCCTCAGGGAAGGCGCGAAATCCGTAATCAGCGAAGCAAAAAAGTGCCTTGAAGACCTTCGCTACACCGACGGTGAGAGCATACAGAGGCGCTATTACTGGGAAGCCGTCGTGAGAGTATTCGAGGCGTGGATACGCTGGGCAAAACGTTACGCGGATCTCGCGGAAGGTATGGCGGCCGGAGAAAACGACCCCGTCCGCAGGGCGGAGCTGCTTGAAATGTCCCGCATGTGCAGAAAGGTTCCCTATGAGCCTGCCGACACCTTCAAGGAGGCAATGCAGTCTTTTTGGCTTACCTTTTTGCTCGCCTGCCCCTCGCCCACCACGACCGCCGGGCGCTTTGACCAGTACATGTATCCCTTCTACAAGAAGGATATAGAAGCCGGCGTCATTACAAGGGACGAGGCGCTTGAATGGCTCGAAATTCTGCGCTGCAAGACGATGAAGATAAACCGCGTGTCCGGTCAGGCCAACCGCGCCAAAAACTCCGGCATGGCAAAGTGGTATAACTGGACCATCGGCGGAGTCAGGGCGGACGGAAGCGACGCGACGAACGAGCTTTCCTACCTCCTTCTCGAGGCCGCTATGGAGACCCAGCTTCCCCACCACACGATAACCGTCCGCGTGCACGAGAACACACCCCCCGAGCTTATGAAAAAATCCCTTGAGCTTGTCCGCTCGGGTCTCGGAATGCCCGCCTTCCTCGGGGACAAAAGCTATATCAGGTTCTTTACCATGAACGGCGTCCCCCTCGAGGACGCCCGCGACTACTGCGCGACGGGCTGCGTGGACGGGAACATTCCCGCGGTAACAAGAAGCCAGGTCGTGATATTCTTCATCATCGCCCAGGCCTTCGATGTCTTCCTGCACAACGGATACTGCCGCTTTACCAAGGAGGATGTCGGCATCAAAAGCGGGGACGTTACGAAGATGGCCACCTTTGAGGATTTCAAGGAGGCCTTCTACAAGCAGCTGCACTACCTAATCGGTCTTGCCGCAGAGAGGAACAACGTCGAACAGATCTCGCAGCGCGAGCTCTTTCCGGACGCCTTCCGCTCCGCCCTTATGCGCGACGGCGTAAAGATCGGAAAGGACCTCCTGGACCGCAGATTCGATTTTGAAAACAGCAACCTTTTGGGAGCGGTCGGCGGCGTCAACGTCGGCGACTCGCTCATGGCGATAAAGAAGCTCATATTTGACGATAAAAAGTACAGCATGGAGGAGCTGCTGAACGCGCTCGACGCAAACTGGGAGGGCTACGACGAGATGCGCCGCGACTTCAGGGACGCTCCTAAATACGGCAACGATATCGACGAGGTGGATTACCTGGTCGCGGAAGTCTATCAGAAGTTCTCTGACTTCTGCTACGGTTATTCGAACGCATACGGCGGCACCGTTGTTCCGAATGCTATATCAATATCCGCGCATCAGCCCGGCGGCGCCAACACCGGGGCCACTCCCGACGGACGCAAGGGAGGCGAGATTCTCGCCGACGCCTCACTTTCCCCGAACCACGGAATGGATAAAAACGGTCCGCTCGCCGTGTTTAAGAGCGCCATGAAAATAAACGCCGATCCCTATCAGGGCATGCTGCACAACATGAAATTCCATCCTTCGGCCCTGAAAACCGACGAGGACCTTAATAAGCTCGGAAACCTTATCAAAACATACCTTACAAACGGAGGAAAGCACATACAGTTCAACGTTGTGAAACGTGAGGAGATGGTGGAGGCCAAGGCGCTCCCCGAGCGTCACCGCGACCTCGTGGTCCGCGTAGCCGGATACAGCGCTTACTTTACGCGGCTTACCCCCCAGATCCAGGACGAGGTCATCAACAGGACATCCTTTGAAAACATTTAGGACCGGAATGCCGCCGGTCGGATTGGACCAACATAAAACCCCGTAGTTTCAGGCTGCGGGGTTTGCCCTGTTTGGATTTTTGCGGAAGGAGCAAGGACGACATATGGATGCATCTGAAAAAACGGTCACGGGGAAAAAATATCCCCGAATCAAGAAGCTTTCAAGATATATCGGCGGCTTTGACGGCACGAGGCTTGCCGCCGATATAGTCATGCCGGCTGATGAAAACGGGGACACGCCGAAGGAAAAGCTGCCGGTTATACTTACGGCGTCTCGGGGAGGCAGATGGCAGGATGACTGCGTGACCGAAAAAAAGCTCATCGCGTGCGGCTACGTCTATGTGATTGTGGAAATGCGCGGCTGCGGGGCGTCGTACGGCGTGAACGACAGCTTCGCTTCAATTGAAAACCGCAAAGATGTCGCGGCGATAATAGGCTGGATTTCTGACCAGCCATGGTGCGACGGCAACATAGGCATGCTTGGAGGCTCGAACAGGGGCTTCATCCAGCTTGCCTCGGCAACTCTTGCGCCCCGGGGGCTGAGGTCTATCATACCTGCGGTCGCGAACATCGACTTTTACTATCAGAATTACCCGAACGGCGTCTCTGCGCTCCCCTCGAGAATGCTTTCCGGCTTCTCCTCACCCGTAAAAAGGACGAAAGAGGAGCTTCTCGAGACGGTTTCCCCCGTCGACGAGGACGCCGGGGGATATATGGCATATGAGGCTTACGAAAAAGACCAGTTTCCCAACAACAGGAATTTTGTGGGGAACCTTCTTCTGCCGAACATGTACAGGGATTCCGAAAACCCGAACTTCGGAGGCGCAAAGACAAATCTTCTTATACCGCCGGTCGCGTACACAGACGCTTTCAAAAAAAGCGACATAAAAATGTATCAAATCGGCGGATGGTTCGATTCAAATGTTCTCGGACAGCTTATCGCTCAGAAGAGCTGGGGCGGACTTCTGACGATCGGTCCCTGGAATCATTTTGAGTGCAGCCGCAGCAGGGCCCCGGAAAACGTGGGCTTCACAAACTCCAATTTGGACTTGGCCGGGGAATACAGGCGCTGGTTCGACCGCACGCTCAAGAATGAGGAGAACGGTATGGAGCAGCGCCCGCCCCTCCTATACTATACGCTTGGAGCTAAGCCGGGGCAGGAGTGGCGCTACGCCGAAAGCTGGCCGCCCTACAACACGGTTAAAACGAAGCTCTACTTCGACGGGGCAAAATCCGGCACGGTTTCATCAGTGAACGACGGAACGTTGAGCCAGACAATGCCCGAAAAGCCCTCCAGGGACCGCTGTATTGCCGACACCTCCGTGAAGGTATTTGACAACGGGGACGGGAAGGGCGGCTTTGACCGTATGAACCGCCATTGGGACGGCGACATGTCGGTCTGCGTGGACAGCAAGGGGCTTACTTACACCTCGGCGCCCCTTTTCCAAGTCTATGAAAATGAAATGACCGGAACGCCCCTCGTCGACCTTTGGGTCTCCTCGACGGCGCCCGATGCCGATTTTCTCGTATACCTTGAAGAGGTCTTCCCCGACGGGCGCTCCAAATTCATAACCGAGGGCGAGATTCGCGCCTCTCACAGAAGCGTGGAGGCCAACGAAGCCTGGGAGGCCGTGGGAGCGGTTTATCATCCGAGTCTCGAAGACGATTGCATAAGGCGCCTCAAAGAGGGAATGAACGAGCCCGTTAACCTTTGCTTCGCGCTCGAGCCCACATCCTATGTTTTCTCAAAAGGGAGCCGGATACGCGTTACCGTTACCTTTGCGGACTTTCAAACCTTCCAGCACCCCATGTACACAGGCGGCGAGCCGTCCGTCGAGCTCTGCCTCGGCGGCGACAGGGCTTCTTCAATCACGCTCCCCTTCGTCGAGCACACGGAAAACGTATATAACGGAAGCGTGAGCATCGGATCGTACGAAGGACCCGCCACGCTATACATGTTCAGGGACAAAATGTTCCTGAACTTCGGCGGAGTCTGGAAAAGCTGGGATATGGAAAGTACTGACGCAGAATATGAGCTTGCGGGCCGCAGCGCTGTTTTCAAAAACGCGGGCTTTGCGTTTACGCCGGAGGGAGACCCGCTGAAAAACGGCGCAGCGCAGAACTACCAGGGAGGCTCTAAGACCACTCAGCCCTTCCCCGCCGCCCGGCATATGCATCTGGCCGCCGTGCCAACCCAAATTCGCAGTGAAACCCTTTTTGTCCCCGCCGAGAAAAACCTGCTTATCGATCTTTTTAAGCCTGAAAGCGGGCAAGACAAAGCTCCCTGTGTAATTTTTATACACGGCTACGGCGGATCGCTGTCAATACTCGACCCGCAGCTTGTAAAGCTCATTGACAACGGCTTTGCCGTCGCGGGAGTCGACCTTCGAAATTACCCCCCCAACTATTCTCCCGATCACATACACGATATCAAGGGCAGCGTGCGCTATCTGCGCGCAAACGCCGACAGGATAGGCATAGATCCCGACAGGATAGGCGTCTACGGCTATTCGCTGGGCGGAAATATGGCTCTCATGCTCGCCGTGAGCGGAGACGACGAGGAATTTGAAGGCACGGTGGGCGGAAACCTCGGATACTCGAGCCGCGTCCAGGCGGCCGTCGCCGGCTACGCCTGGAGCGACGCCCTGTATATGGGTCTTGACCTTGCCAACGAGTACAGCTATGACCCCTCTGTGGCGGCTGAAAAGCTCATCGTCTCCGACGGAGAGTTTTCGCCCTCCTGTGAAATTTTCGGCTTTTCCGGCAAGGGAAAGGGCATAGGCGTACTCCGGGCTTATATCGAGGCCGGCCTGGAGGGCACAAACGAGCTTTACGACAGAAAAATCGCGGAAGCGAAAAAGTGCAGCCCCCTGTATCACATAAAACCCGACGCGCCGCCAATCGCATTGTTCCACGGTCTCGGGATGACCAGAGTGCATATTCCGAACAATCAGACATACCGCACCTTCGAGGCTCTCAGCCGGAACGGCGTGCGCGCGTTCATGTTCAGCAACACGCAGGGCGAATACGGCTCAGCGCCGGAAATACAGGACGCCGTACTGTCGTTTCTCAAAAACCACCTTATGCATCCTCCGAAAAACATGAAGGCGGTCGTAAAAGAAGGCTCGAAAAAGGCAGTCGTAAACAACCTGAGCCGTGAAATGGAGGCCGAGGCGTTTACGAGCGGCGGACGCATGATGCTCCCCGTATCTTTTGTTGCGGAAATACTTGGCGATGTGGTACAATGGGGTGCTGGTTCAAATAGCGTTATCGTAAAGAATAAAGGTGATTCTTTTGCGTGCGAACCGAAATTGTCCGCAGAGGAGAAGGGAGATGTTCTTCGGTCAGGGGACGGGACGCTGTTTTGCGATGTCTGCCGCATGGGCAGACTTGCGGGAGCGGAAATAAGAAGCTTTGACAACTTCAAAATGGTCACGATTACAATGCAGTAAAGTACTGTTTATACAAGGAGTGAATATGGACGATTTCACAAGACTTGATGAGCTGCTGAGAGAATTCGCCGGAAAAAGCGTTCCCAGCTGTGCCTGCGCCGTGGCGCGGGACGGCGAAATAATCTACGAGGGATATTACGGCTATGCGGATATTGAGGAAAAAAAGCCGCTCGGCCCCGATTCCCTGTACAGGCAGGCTTCAATGACGAAGCTTGTGACTTACGCAATACTTATGATGCTCTTTGAGCACGGCCAATTCCAGATGCATCAGCCCATATCCGATTTCTTCCCGGAATGGGCCGAAAAGAAGAAATTCATAATTCTTCCTGACGGCAGCCTTGATGTGGCTCCGCTGAACAAGCCGATAACGGTCAGAGACGCCGTGATAATGTCCTGCGGTCTGCCTTATTGCTTTTCTCCTGTCGGCAGGGACTGCAAAAACC
Source organism: Clostridiales bacterium (assembly GCA_029268065.1). Lineage (GTDB taxonomy): Bacteria > Bacillota > Clostridia > Oscillospirales > Oscillospiraceae > DUPK01. The sequence goes on from JAJUHC010000002.1 coordinate 123,267, forward strand.
CAACCACCCTTGCCATGAGCAGAGCAATGGAGCCGCTCTGGGAAAAGGGTCATTACACCCTGCGCGAGGTCATAAGGGCCGTCGCGGACGTTCCGGTGGCGTTTGAGCCGGGCACCCGCTGGCTTTACGGCTTCGGAAGCGAACTCGTCGCCGGCATAGTCGAGGAGCTCACGGGTATGCCTCTTAGTATCGCCATGAACGACTATATCTTTAATCCTCTCGGCATGCGTGAAACCGATACGCATTTCCGCGACGATATGGAGTCGCGGCTTGTGGCCATGTACGGCGTTATGCGCGACGGCTTTAAAAAAATGCCCGGGGAAATGGACAGGATCCACCGCCCCGGCGAGGAAAACGAGCTCGGCAGGCCCATGCTGCTGACTAATGTGCGTGATTTTTCCAAATTCATGCAAATGCTCGCCTGCGGCGGCATTTATAACGGCAAGCGTCTGCTCAGCGAAAAAACAGTAGAATTCATGAGGACAAACTGCCTTCGCGGCGAAGCCCTCGATGAATTCCAGCAGGAAAACAACGGCTATAACAGCTTTTACGGCTACGGCTACGGGGTCCGCACACTGCTTAATTACGCGCCCGGCTGCGGCTCGCCGGGCTCATTCGGCTGGACTGGCGGCTACGGCACCTGGTGCGAGGCCGATCCGGCGAGAGGCCTTTCCATAGTCTATATGCACAATATGCTGCCCAACATGGAAAAGGAACACCACCACAGGGTGCGCGAAACGGTTTACAGTTGTGTAGAATAATAATATCCTTATTTGGATAATACACAAAGCCCGCGGTCTATCGAGACCGCGGGCTTTGTGTTTTTGCCGGCTTCAGGCTGTTGCCGCCGCTTTCTACTGCTTTGCCGGGAGCAGGTGCTTACTTACATACTCGAGCTGTTCCTTTGTCATTTTACCCTTCTCCTTTAACACCTGCAGCGCCGCCCCCGGCAGATAGGTTTCCTCGCTTGGTGTATAAGGGAGTCCAAGATAATACGCCGTAAACATTTTTACCGAGCCCGTGCCGATTTCATACTGTGATCCCGCGTACTTTGTTTCGAGGTCCTTGCACTTGAAATTAGCGGCCTCGCCTTCGCTCAGCCCGAACGCGTCAGCGAGATCCTTCAGTGGTATCTTAAACAGGCTGCTTATTTCTGAGAACGAATACGAGCCCCTGATATCCGCAGGATTATATACCTCCGCCAGCTTTTCATCACGATACTTTACCGGAACCTTGGTCGACTGCGTTTTCCAGATGCCTCCCAGATTGGCTGCCACTATCCCCACCACAAATATTGCAATTACGATAATTATCGCGGCCTGCGGCTTAATTTTCATGTGCTGCACCTTCCTTTCTGACAGAAATGGTAACCGTATCCTTCACCGGGCAGGAAACCTCGCTTGTGCATTTGTGACAGCTTATGCACTGGAGGTCGCTGATTACTTCCTTTCCGGATACTTCTACGTTCATAGGGCAGACCTTATCGCACTTTTTGCAGTTTATGCATGTGCTTTTGCTGCGTCTCAGCTTGAATATCCTGATTTTGTTGAAGAGCCCAAGCAGCGCTCCGTACGGGCAGAGGTACTTGCACCAGGGTCTCTCTACAACCAGAGAAAGCACGGTTACAACTCCGAGCATTATGTACGCCGAGACGGCCACTTCGTTCGTGAAGAAGTTGAAAAGCGCGTAGAAGGGGTCTGCATTCTGGAAAACAAGCTTCGCGGTTGCCGCGGTATTGTAAACAACCATAACAAGCACAATATACCTGATATAGCGCAGCGCCTTGTCAAGCTTCGCCGGAACGGCCCTGTTGTATATTTTCGGAAACAGCTTCCTGCCAAGCCTTCCTATCCATTCCTGAAACGCTCCGAACGGACAAATATACCCGCAGAAAACAGCCCCGAAGAGCAGCGCAGTCACCGCCGAGATTATCGCGAGGATAAAAGACGAGCTATGTACCTTCTGCACAAACATGCCCGTCATGACCAATTGATAAAGCGTTTCCACTCCTCCGAAGGGACAGACCGCATGCAGCGATGCCTGCGACGCAAAGGGTATGCTTATGCCTTTTTCAGCAAGCCATTTGCTGACGGTAATAAAGAACACCAGGGCAAAAACAGCTATCTGAACTATCCGCCTTAAAGCGGCGGCGCTTCTCTTTTTATTGTTCATTAAACTTCCTCCTTCTTTTTGTGCTCATACTAATTTCTAAAGTTGTCAAAATTGTGTCTTTTCATTAATTAATTCTTGTCATTTTTATTCGTCGATGCATGGATAACATCTTAACCTGATTTCCGCTGTGCAAGATGCCTAAATCCGCATTATATTACATGCTATATTTAGTAATGATGTTGAACAAAACGTTTTAGCATGTTACAATACCAGCGAAATGTCGCATTCCCTTTTCCCCGCGCTCAGTATGTTTATGTATTGCCGCACAGAAGCTTTCAGTCAGGCAAAGCATAAAAGAATTAGGAGGTAAAAGAAGAGAAATGACAAACGTTCTTATTTTCTTCGCAGGCTTTATTCTCGCAATCGTAATTGGTCAGATCTTTAAGATCAACCCCGGCTTTGTCGCCATCGCGCTCGGCTTTATTATCACTTGGCTTTTCCTCGGCGTCAAAGGGACGTCAAATTCTTTCATCAACCTCTTCCCCATCAGCCTCTTTTGGAACTACGGCATGCCTATCATTTTCTACGCCTTTGCGGCGGCAAACGGCACGCTGAACTCTCTGGGCCAGCACATCATCTGGAAGTTCCGCAACGCCAAGTGGGCGGTTTCGCTCGCGATTCTTGTCGTTGCCGCTATCGTCGCAGTCTGCGGAGCCGGAACCTCCAATACCTTCATTGTCGCCCCCTTGGCCTGGAGCATCGCTATTCCCGCGGGTCTTCCCGTACTTCTCGTTCCCTTTGCGCTCTGGTGCGGTTCGTTTATCGGCTCCTTCTGGCCCTGGACTTCAAACGCGGCTCTTCACATTGGTCTGGTAACGCAGAACGTGAAGGGCATCAACGTGGAGAACACTATTTGGGCCATGGGCGTTTATTACGCGCTTTTCGCTCTGGTTGTTTTCGTTATAGCCTTTTTTGCGCTGAAAGGCTGGAAAACCCAGGCTCACGCCGACGACTCCGTCATAACGAAGCCCGATCCTTTTACAGGTCAGCAGAAAATAACCCTCGGTATAATCTTCCTGCTTATCGCCCTGCTTCTTATTCCTTCAGTACTGAAAACATTCATGCCGAAAAACCCCGTCTTTGCCTGGATGTCCACCAATCTTTCCATCCCAGTTACCAGCGCGATCGGAATAACAGTCCTTTGCATTCTTAACCTCGGAAACCTTTCCGAGGTGTTTGGAAAGCATGTCAACTGGAACGTGCTCTGGACAATTACTGGCATGTCCATGTACTGCGGACTTGCGAACAGCCTCGGCGTCATTACGACGCTCGGCAACGCGCTCAAGACCCTGCCCCCCGTGATAATCGCCCCCGCAGTTGTGGCGATAGGCGCCGCGCTGAGCTTTGTCGTGTCAGCCTCCGCCGTTCTCCCGCTGCTTTACGCGATGGTTCCGGCGCTTGCCGCAGCGGCTCATATTTCACCGGCGGCGATGGTCATCACAGTCGCGATGGGCGTCGGCGTTACCTCCTTCAGCCCCTTCTCCGTCGGCGGCGCAACTTCTCTTATCGGCGCTCCTCCGGAGGTGGCGGGCAAGCTGGTCGTCAAGATGATTGTCTGCGCGGTCGGCATGGCGCTTTTCGGCGTGATTCTCGCCTTCCTCGGAGTCTTCCGTATCGGCTTATAAGCGCGATTCGGCAAACATACATACAAGACTCCAAAAAAAGGGGCTGTTGCAAAACAAATTTGCGATAGCAAATTCACAAAAAAGCGGCCCTACAAACAAAAAAATGCGCTTTGAAATGGCTTTTAAGGCCAAATCAAGGCGCATTTTTGTACATTATTTTTCGACCAGGGCGTTTTGCTACAGCCCCTTCTATTATCTTTTCCCTTACATATTTTCGCTGTTGATTTCCTTTGCCCTGCAGCAGGCAACGAAGTGATTTTCCGAATACTCCGCAAGAGTCTGCGGCTCCGCGCACTCGGGCTTTGCGTACTGGCACCTGTTGGAAAACCGGCAGCCGGGCTTTGGGTTTATTGGAGAAGTCACCTCGCCTTTTAGTATTATCCTGTGCTTCGGGTTATGGATATCCACGGAGGGAATGGCGGACAGCAGGGCCTTAGTATACGGATGGAGCGGCTTTGCAAAAAGCTCCTTTGTCGGGCAGGTTTCAACCATCTGGCCCATATACATCACGCTTATATAATGCGATATGTAGCGCACCACCGACAGGTCGTGCGTGATGAACATGTATGTAAGGTCGTTGTCCCGCTGGAGATCCTGGAGAAGGTTGAGTATCTGCGCCTGAATTGAAACGTCAAGCGACGACACAGGCTCATCGCACACAATGAACTTCGGCTTAAGCGCAAGGGCGCGCGCTATGACCACCCTCTGCCGCCTGCCTCCGTCAAGCTCATGCGGGTATGACAGGTAATAGTTTTTTGCAAGCCCAACCATGTCCATCAGCTTTTCCGTCTCAAATTGGAGCTCCGCCTTTGAGAAGCGTTTTGAGAGCATGAGCGGCTCCCTTATCGTATCGCTTACCGTCAGCCGGGGGTTGAGTGAGGAATATGGGTCCTGAAATATTATCTGGACCTGCTCGCGCAGCTTTTTCATCTGCCTCGAATTTAATCTCGTTACGTCCTCGCCCTCAAAAAATATCTTGCCGTCAGTGCTCTCTAAAAGGTGTATCATCGTTCTGCCAAGGGTGGACTTGCCGCAGCCGGATTCACCGACAACGCCCATGGTCGAGCCGGTCCTGATTGAAAAGCTCACGTCGTCCACCGCGTGCAGCATTCCCCTGGGCGTGGGGAAATACTTTTTGAGGTTTTTTACTTCTATGATATTCGACATTGTCTCGCCTCCATATCCGCCGCGTGGACGCATCTGCAGTAGTGTCCCGGTCTGATTTCCGTCATCTCAATCCTTCCGCTCCTGCACTCCTCCGTGGCATATGCGCAGCGCGGATGGAAGTGGCAGCCTTCCGGCAAATCCGAAGCGTCCGGCGGCATTCCGGGAATGGGTTTCAGACGGGTCTCCTCGCTGTTCAGGCTGGGAAGCGAGTTGAAAAGCCCGACGGTATACGGGTGCGTCGGATAATCGAATATCTCCTCCTTGGAGCCTTTTTCGATTATTTCGCCCGCGTAAACGATCGCGACCTCGTCACAGACTTCGGCTATGACGCCGAGGTCGTGCGTTATCATGATCATGGACATGTTGTGCTCCTGCTTGAGCTTGTATATCATGTCGAGTATCTGCGCCTGTATCGTCACGTCGAGCGCCGTAGTCGGCTCGTCCGCGAGCAGGAGGTCCGGATTGCAGGAGAGCGCCATCGCTATTACTATGCGCTGCTTCATCCCTCCGGAAAACTGGTGGGGATACTCGTTGTAGCGTTCGCTGGGGATGCCGACCATCTCAAGCATCTCGGCTATTCTCTCGGCCGCCTTCTGATGGTTCAGCTTTTCGTGCAGCTTGTAGACCTCCTCGATCTGCTCCCCTATGGTGAGCACGGGATTGAGCGCCGTCATGGGGTCCTGAAAGACCATCGAGATCTTCTTGCCGCGGATCTCGCCCATCCTTTTCAGGGGCGCCTTCAGCAGGTCTTCCCCCTCGAAACGCACTTCTCCGCCGACTATCTTGGCCGGCGGGTCCGGCAGTATGCGGAGTATGGACTTGGCAATGGTCGTTTTCCCCGCGCCCGTTTCACCGACAAGGCCGAGGGTCTGCCCCCTTTTCAGGTCAAATGACACGCCGTTGACGGCGCGGATTACCTGTCCGCTCGCGGTATATATTACTTCCAGATTCCTTACCGACAGCAGGGTATCGCCGCCGGCTTCCGAACGGATTTCTCTTTTGCTGTCCAACGCTTCATTCATATCTTTACACCTTTAGTCCTTCAGCTTTGGGTCAAGAGCGTCGCGCAGTCCGTCTCCGAGCATATTCAGGGACAAAACGGCTATCATAATCGTGACGCCGGGAAAAATGACCAGATGCGGGTAGTTTGTGATATAGTTTCTGCCGCCCGCGAGCATCGCGCCCCACTCTGGCGTGGGAGGCTGCACCCCCAGGCCTATGAAGCTGAGCGACGCCGCTATAAGTATGGCGGTCGCGATACCCATTGTAGACTGGACGATCAGCGGCGAAAGCGCATTCGGCAGAACATGCCTGCTTATTATCCTGAAGCTCGAGGCGTTTATCGACGTGGCAGCCTCCAGATATTCCATCTTGCGTATGTTCAGGATGGAGGCTCGGGTCATTCGGGCAAAGGCCGGCGTAACGCCTATTGCAAGAGCTATGATGCAGTTCGTGAAGCCCGGCCCGAGCGTAGCTGATACCGCGATAGCCAGAACAAGCCCCGGAATCGCCTGTATGACGTCAAGTATGCGCATAATCAAAAGGTCAGACTTGCCTCCGAAATAACCCGCGATGGAACCGATCGCCGCACCCGCGACGGCGGCGCAGGATATGGAAATTATACCTATGCGGAGCGAATATCTTCCCCCGTACATTATCCTGCTGAGGATATCCCTGCCCAGTTCGTCTGTCCCGAAGAGGTGCTCCCGGCTCGGAGGGGAGAACATGTTCGCAAGGTCGGTCTTGTCATATTGATAAGGTGCGAGCCATGGGGAAAAGATTGCCACAAGCGTCATGATAATGATTATTATCAAACCCGCCACCGCCATCTTGTTTCTTTTCAGGCGGCTTACTATGTACTTGAACTGACTTGACTTCTTAAGCTTCTGACCAGTTAAGCCCGTTATTTCATTTCGCATCGCCTATCCTCCTTTTGCTCTTCTGGTACTGGCTTTTTATACGCGGGTCGACGAACGCGTAAATGAGGTCCATGAGCAGCATGACAAGGCTGAACACTATTGACATGAATATGACCGCTCCCTGTATGGCGGGGTAATCCCGGCTGTTTATAGCCGTGACCATATATACGCCCAGTCCCGGGATCGAGAACACCGTTTCTATTACAAGCGCGCCTCCCAGCATCAGCCCGAAGGAGGTTACGGCGTCCGTCACGACCGGGATAAGAGCATTCCTGAGGGCGTGCTTATAGATTACGACCCTTTCCACCTGTCCCTTCGCCCTTGCGGTTACTATATAGTCGGCGCGGATGACCTCCAGCATGCTTGAGCGCGTCTGGCGGGCGATGGTCGCAAGGCCGCCGAAGGAACAGGCTATGCAGGGCAGTATATAGCTCCTCAGCCCGTCTCCTATGCCCATCGCAGGCAGAAGCGCGAGCTTCAGTGCAAACAGCAGGACCAGCATAAGAGCGACCCAGAAGCCTGGCATCGACACCCCGAAAAGCGCCACCATCATGGCGATGCTGTCCTGCCATTTGTAATGATTGACGGCCGCTGCTATGCCAAGCGGAATCCCTATGACTATCGCGATAAGAATGCTGAAAAAAGCAATCGTTAGTGTGCGCGGAAAGCGCTCCATGATATCCCCTGAAACGCTGCGGTTATTCATATATGATTTTCCCAAATCCTGCTTAAGGATTAAATTTCCCATGTAGTCGGCAAGCCTCTGAACATAGCCTTTGTCAAGGCCCAGTTCGGCGTTTTTCTGTTTCAGCTGCTCCGCCGAAGCGTTTGAGCCGAGTATGATCGTCGCCGGATCTCCGGGAGTAAAGTACATGATGGTAAAAATCAGCACCGTAACCCCCAGCGCCACCGGGATAATCATCAGAAGCCTTTTAATGATATACCTTCCCATAATATATCCTCGCAATTTTTATATTCGCAGTATCCGAAGCTGTTAACTCCCTGTTTGTCTGGATTAAGACCTCAAAATGAGATTAGTCGTGGAGCCAAGGCGTTTGCGGCGGCGCGGCTTGCGCTCCCCCGTCAGCATCGCCCCACTCCTTTAATAAATTCCCCATATGAGCTGCTAACCCATATGGGGAATCCGAAACTCACGTTGCCGTATGCGGCACAAAGACCTCTTTTCTCAGAGGCTGTTTATATGCTTATTTGCTGACAAAGTTATCCGCGTATGTGCAGGCGCCGGGGATTATCATATTCTGAGTGTTGACCACTATGGACTTAATCGTATTGACATACACATAGCTGTACTTGGAATAGAGAAGACCCGTGCCCACGCAGACCTCCTTGAGGTACTGGTGGAAGGCGTCCATGTTCTCGGGTGTGTGGGTGGTCTCGTCCAGGCACTTTTCAAGCAGGCTCTGGAGCTTGGAGTCCACAAGGAAGCCGCGGGTCGCGCCCTTGAACATTCTTGCGTCGAAGCTGAATCTCCAGGTGGAGGCCACATAGTCGCCGGAGCCCTTATTCGTGACCATTATATCCCATTGGGTGGGGTCGTTGATGTAATTGTTGAAAAGGCTGTCGTCATAGCTTACGATCTTGGATTTGATCCCCACCTCGCCGAGCTGGGCCTGAATAATCTGCGCCATCATCTTGTGCGCGGTCGGGGGGCCGGTCATTATCGTAAGCGTCTGTCCCGAATAACCCGATTTTGCGATAAGCTCCTTGGCTTTGGCTACGTTGTAGGTGAAATAATCCTGCGTGTCCCACGCTTTGACATAGTCGCCGTAAACGCTGTTTCCGTAGGTTTTCGCAACCGTTCCTACTCCGCCGTATGCGCCCTTGATAAGCGCGTTCTTATCGATCGCGTAGTTTATCGCCTGTCTCAGCGCCTGGCTTCCCGTAGGACGATCCTTTGTCGTGTTGAAAAGAAGCACCTGGGTAAGCGCGGCATCGGCGGTCTGGACGGTGAAGTTCTTGATGTCTCCGCCTGCCTCAAAGCGCTTGAGGTCCGTCATGGAAACGTTATCCGAATAATCCAGGCTGCCGGTCTGAAGCCCAGTAACAACCTGGGCAGGTTCGGAGACCACCTTGTACACTATCTGGTCCACGTTCTGTCCCGCGTAGATGGAGCGCAGCTCCTTGCTTTGCCAGTATTTCTCGTTTTTGACCACCGTTATGCTCGAGCCGGGAACATACGACTTAACAACATAGGGGCCGGTCGCGACGGGCTTGTTGGCCATTCCGTCCTTGTCGGCTTTGTATGCCGCCTGGGACACGATGTAGACGAAGGTCACCGAGTTGAGGAAGCCTCCTATGGTCTTGTCGTTCAGAGAAATCTCAACCGTGTAATCGTCTATCTTCTTTATGCTTTTGAAAGAACCGAGGAAGGTCTTCATATTGCCCTGCGCCGAGGCCTGCTCATAAGAGAAAACCACGTCGTCCGCGGTGATTTTATTGCCTGCGGAGTCGGTCACGTTCTTGTAAAGCGACACCTGATATGTAAGATCATTGATCTTCTTGTATCCGGAGGCTATCCTGGGCTTCAGCTCGCCGCCCAATTTTTCTATGCCGAACAGGGATTCATAGATCTCGGGATGGACGGTAGCCGCAGTGCTTGCGCCCTTCCATGGCGCCAGAGAACCGGGATCGGCAAAAATCGCGATATTAACCGATTTTAGCTTGGGCGCCGCCGCAGGTGTTGGCGTGCTGCTCGTGCCTCCGGAACAGCCCGCAAAAAGACTCACGGCGAGCACGACACTCAGAGCGATTGCAATTAATCTCTTCATTTCATTCTCCCTCATTACATATTATTTTCAAACCCGGAAGCTCTTGCCGCTTCCGGGAAGAAATACAAGACCAGAACAGGGATCGGAATTATTTTGCAATATTGGATAAATTTTAAATAAAATATTTTACATTCTGGAAGCAAGCCACCGCAGCAAAAAGTATACCGCAATTCCAGACTCGGAGAGCACCTTTGGCAAAAGCATACACTATCTCAACGCGCATTGTCAAGAACGCTCATAACTATTGTACATAAATAATTTATGAGCACGGGAGGCCAATTGTAAAAACTCATCTTATACGGAAAATTTTAGTTTGAGTTTTAATAAGCAGAAAAGCCCGCTTTAATTGGCAAATCAAATTAATTTCATTTTTCGCCTTGCGGCCGTAAAAAGACAGGCTCCCGCAATCCGCCCGGGGGCCTGTCAAAAAGTAAACCCGGAGAAATCCGGGTGAAGTTCAGTATTTACAGCAGCTTCACAAGCATATTTATGAAAAGCAGCCCGATGACCAGGAAGATCGTGTACCTTATGTACTTGCTTCCGCCTGAAATTGCCAGCTTCGCTCCGAAATAGTTCCCCGCCGCGGCAAAAGCGGCGGCAGGAACGGCAAGGGGCAGGATTACCTTCCCGTTAATTAGAAAAACCACCACCGAAGCCGCGTTGGAGGCGAGATTCGCCGCCTTGGCGCAGCCAGAGGCTTTCAAAAGATCAAAGCCAAGAAACGCGGTGAACGCCAGAATCAGGAAGGTTCCCGTGCCGGGTCCGATCAGCCCGTCGTAGCACCCTATCACAAGCCCTACGAGGAGCGATATTGCATCAGCCTTTCTTCCCTCCGCCCTTTTCGAAGCGTCTGCCCGAGAGCCGAAATCCTTTTTTATAAACAGAAATACTGCTACCGCAGGCAGAACGGCCAGCATCGCGATTTTCAGAGCCCTGTCGTCTATCATCAAAGCCAGAGAGCTTCCGATAAACGCTCCCGCCAGCGAAGCTGCGGCCGATACGGCGCCCACCTTCAGGTCGATCTGTCCCGCTTTCAGATACTTCGCCGCCGAGGTGAAGGTTCCCACACACATGGCGGTCTTATTTGTCCCCATGGCATAGTGTGCGGGAAGCCCGGCAAGGATATAGGCCGGAAGCGAGACGAGTCCTCCGCCCCCCGCTATGGAGTCCACCAGGCCCGCGAGAAAAACGAGGGGGCAGACTATTATGTACGTTTTAAGGCTCGGTATCACAGGATTCCTCCGGAATGCAGGATATTTTCTGACCCGCGCGGGCTTTGCCGCCGGTTCTGCGGATCACGCGCGCGGAACATAACGTATTCCGGCGCTCCGAGGTATTGTAGCATATTATTGCTCATATATCAAACAATGTTTTTAATTGCTTCAATAGGGAATTAAGACGCGAAAGGGCGGCCCATCCGTTTGTCGGGATGGGCCGCCCTGAAGCGTGTTGCCTAGTTGATTTGCTTAAGCCTTTGCATCGGCTTATAATGCCTTCGCGGTTCTCGCGCTTTCAATCATATCCGGGCTTGTTACCGAGATATACAGCTTTGTAACATTGCTCGGTATCGTAGCGTTTATCGTCAGGCCGGTGTTGCCTTCCGCTACCGTTCCCGTCGCAAGCGCGGTGCCGCCGGTCGCCGCCGTATAAACCTTGACCTCGTCTCCCGCCTTCAGCCCCGCGACTATGATGTAGTCGGTCTCGCTGTTGTTAATGACCATTATCTTGGTAGCTACGGGAGCCGCCGTGGTCTCGGTGCCGAAGCTCGCTACGGTTCTCTTGCTCTCGAGCTTGGACAGCTCGGTGACCGAAACGTATACCTTTCCGCCCTTCGCGCCGAGCTGGGCGATCGATACCGTCGCCGACGTCTCGCCGCTTCCTACGGTTGCGGTGCCAATCGCCTCGGTGGCTGTGGCTGTGGCGTAGACCTTAACGATATCGCCTTCTTTAAGCCCCGTTACCGCAACGGTGTCATTTTTGCCTTCGACTTTGTTCGTGACGGTGATCTTGGTGGCAACGGGAGCCGCGGATACGGCCTCCGCCGCAAAGGACTTTACCGTCCTGAGGCTTTCAACCTTAGTGTCGTCCTTGACCGCCACATAAACCTTGCCCGCTTTTACGCCGACCTGCGCTATCGACACTGTGGCAGAGGTTTCTCCGCTCGCAACCGTGGCGCTGCCGATCGGGGTCCCTCCCGTCGCGACAGAGTACACTAATACCTGCTGTCCCGCTGTAAGACCGCTTACTACAACGGTATCGTCAGTTCCCGTGACATTGTTGGTAACCGTAATGTTTTTGGCTACCGGTGCTGTTGATGTGGGCTCGGACAGATAGGATATAGCCGTTCTCTGGCTCTCGGATTTGTTGAGCTTTGTGAGCGACACATACACCTTGCCCGCCCCGGCTCCAAGCTGACTTATCGTAATTGTAGCCGAGGTCTCGCCGCTTCCGACAGTCTTGCTGCCGATTGTTTCGGTCGCTTTGGCAGTGGCGTATACCTTGACCACATCGCCCTCGGCAAGTCCCGATACCACAATCGTATCGCTTGAGGTTGAGTAGTTGTTAGTGACGGTTACGATCTTCGCTGTCGGCGCAGTCGTTTTCTCTCCGGTATAGCTTGCGGCGGTTCTGAGGCTCTCGTTCTTGTCGCTAGCCTTCACGCTTACATACACCTTGCCCGTACCGGTTCCGATCTGCTCGATGTTAACCGTAGCCGAGGTTTCGCCGCTCGCAACCGTGGCGGTTCCGAGTGGGGAGGTGGCTGTGGAGGTTGCGTACACATTCACTTTGTCGCCTGCCGCAAGGCCTGTTACCACAACCGTGTCGCCTACCGGCGCATAGTTATTGGTTACGGTTATGCTTTTGACGGTGGGGGCTGTGGTCACGGCTTCCGCCGTGTAAGCCTTCAGGGTTCTCAGACTTTCAAGCTTGCTGGCATCCTTGACGGATACATATACCTTTCCGGCAACCTTGCCAAGCTGCTCAAGGGTTATCGTAACGGAGGTCTGTCCGCTCTCGACCGTCGCCGTGCTCAGAGGAGTCGTGCCCGTCGCGGTTGCGTAGATGTATACGACGTTTCCTGCCGCAAGGCCGCTGACCGCAATCGTATCATTGACTCCAGTGATATTATTGGTCACGGTTATGTTCGTAGCCACAGGAGCCGTCGTCCTGGGCTCGGATGTGTAGGTTATGGCCGTTCTTGTGCTTTCGTCCTTGTTGGGAGCCTTAAGCGTGACGTACACCTTTCCGGCAGCGACGCCAAGCTGAGAAATGGATATCGTCTTGGAGGTCTCGCCGCTTCCGGCAGTCGCAGTTCCGAGCGTCTCGGTGGCTGTGGCTGTGGCGTAAACCTTGACGACCACTCCTTCTTCAAGACCTGTCACGACGACCGTATCGCTTGATGTGCTGTAATTGTTGGTTACGGTAACCGTCGTTGCGGTCGGCGCGGCAGTCTTCTGCGAGTCGTAGCTCACGGCGGTTCTCGTGCTCTCGTTCTTTCCGCTTTCCTTTACGCTGACATAGACTTTGCCGGCGGCCTCGCCGAGCTGGTCTATGCTCACGGTCGCGGAGGTCTCGCCGCTGGCGACCGTCGCGGTGCCGAGAGGCGTGGTGGCAGTCGATGAGGCGTAAACCTTTACGACATCGCCCGCTTCAAGCTTCTTCACCACCACGGTGTCGCCCGAAGTGTAATTTGTAACTGTGATGTCCGCTGCTGCGGGCGCGGTTGACGTCGGTTCAGCCGTGTATGCTTTTGATGTGCGTGTGCTTTCGTCGTTTCCGGACGAGGTCAAGGAAACATAAACGCTTCCGGCCGTTTTGCCGATCTGATCAATGCTAACCGTTACGCTTGTTTCTGTCGCGGTTGCCGTGCCGATAGGCGTCGTGGCTGACGAAGAACTGTAGACCTTGACTACGTCTCCCGCGTCTACATTGTTCACAACGACCGTATCCGCAACGCCGGTGCAGTTGTTGGTAACCGTTATATCAGCTGCGGCGGGTGCGGTAGTTGTGGCCGCAAATGCAGGCTGGATGCATGACAGCGAAAACAGCATTATAACCGCCATGCAAAATCCAATGGTTTTCTTGAACATTGCTTCATCTCCTTAAGAATGATTGGGAACTCTCTTATCCAGCTGGCAACTGGTTTTTTGCCTGCCTTTAGCAAACAGGCCAAGCCTGCGAGGCCGACTCCGGCAGCATGCTTTTACTCTATACATCGGCTGTAAAATAATAAAGTTAAGTGTTTTTTCCTTTAAATTGTAAAAATAGTTTCAGCATGGTTTTGCTTTGCCCCCGCAAAACTCGCCAAAAGCGGCGCCGGCCCGGAGGCATTAAAGCCGCCGGGCCGGCGCCGCTTAATGAGGGAGAGAAAAATTACTTTTTCCGTTCTTTTATGAGGGCAAAAACGGACTGCAATATTATGAAGAAGCACAGCAGCGCCGCAGTAGCAATATTCGCCCAGCTGGACAGCAGCTTGCCGTTCGTTATGACCAGGGTGTTGATCGTGCCGTTTATCAGGACTCCGAAAAGCGAGCCAATGACATTGCCGACTCCGCCTGTCAGCAGCGTGCCTCCGATAACAGAGGACGCGATGGCCTCCATTTCAAAGCCCTTCGCCTGCTGAACCGCTCCCGCCATAGTATTGAGGCTGTAACAAATGCCTCCGATGGAGCACAAAAATGAGCTCAGCACATAGGCCTTGAGCTTTGTGCGTCTGACGTCAAGCCCCATCATTTTTGCCGATGATTCACTCCCGCCGACGGCGTAGAGCGAGCGCCCGAATTTGGTATATCGCAGAACGAGAAAGATTATCGCGACGACCGCAAGGGCGATAACCACGGTCGGGCGAATGAAAGGAACTATGACGGCCCCCTTGTTGTTCATGTAGCCGAGGAAGGCGGGCAGCTCTATTTTCGCGTTAGCCCAAGCGTAATACTGGGGATTCGACTGCTGGGTAATTGAAAGCTGCGCGGTGCTTATGACCGCGGTCATGCCTCTCGCGAAAAACATTCCGGCCATTGTGACTATAAAAGGCTGTATTTCCATATAAGCCACCAGGAACCCCTGGACGAGGCCGAAAACGAGCCCGATTGCCAGCACGAAAACGAGCATCGGCACGCACGGGTATCCCTTCACGCCCATTGAGTACGCAAGTATCATGCAGTCCATGGCAATCAGGGATCCGACGGAGATGTCTATGCCGCCTGTCAGCATCACGCAGGTCATACCGCAGGCGACGCAGATGAGGCCGGCGTTGGTAATGAGTACGTTGAGGAAGGTCTGAAAATGCGAGAAGCCCTTGTCGGCGTATATAACGCAGCCTGCGGCGTACATCGCCGCGAAGAGCCCTATCGTTATCAGCAGCAGAACGGTGTTGCTGTTTATGCTCACCCTTTTCATGCTCCGGCTCCCTCCTTAATCGCTTTGCGATTTCTGCCGGTCCGGCTTAAAACCCACGCCCTGAAAACCGGAGACTGTATCGTTACGATGACGACGACGATAATCGCCTTGACCACGGGCGCCTGGTCCGTCGATATGCCGAGGGCAAGCAGGGTCGTATTTATGGCCTGTATGGTGTAGGCGCCGACAACAGACGCCGCCATGTTGAACTTTCCGCCGCCGAGGCTGTTGCCGCCGAGCGCGACCGCCAGTATGGCGTCAAGCTCATAATAAAGACCGATATTGTTGGAATCCGCGGAATATATCCTGGACGACGCGACAATGCCGGCTATTCCGGCGCAGAGGCCGCATATAACGTAACAGAGAAAGCATATCCTCGCCGAGTTTATTCCAAGCAGCCTCGCGGCTCGGTTATTGATGCCGACGGATTGTATGTAAAGTCCGAGCGATGTTTTCCTTAGAACAAGAAACGCCGCCGAAATAACCGCCGCGGCCACGAAGATCGGTGTGGGAACGGGGCAGCCCGGGATGAAATTCCCGAGATACTTGTACGGCTCATAGCGAAGATAGGTTATCTGGTTGTTGCAAAGCAGGAGCCCTACGGCCCGCGCCGCCGTAAAAAGTATCAGCGTGGCGATCATCGGCTGTATCTTCAGCTTTGATACCAGGGAGCCGTTGACGGCCCCGCAAACCCCGCCGACAAAGACGCCCGAAAGCATCCCGGCGAGCATGGGCATCCTGAAGGTGTCCGTCGAATTCACGCCGTAACCCGCCAGCAGCACGCTGCAAAAGCAAGCGGAAAGACTCATCACCGAGCCGACGGATATGTCGGTCCCCGCCGAAGCTGCAACGACCAGCGTCTGCCCGACCGCGAGTATCGCTATCTCGCTGCCCCTGTTGAGTATGTCTATCAGGCGTCCGTACAGGACGCCGTTGTTTATCGCTATGCTGAAAAACCCGGGGTCTTTTATCATATTGAGAAGCAAAACCAGGACAAGGCATATTAGCGGCAGGAAAAGCGCCTTTTTTGTCACTCCTCTGAGGCGGTTCATTTCGCTTCACCCCCCGCGATTGCGGCCATGACGCTGTTTTGCGTCATATCGCCTTCTATTTCGTCAACCTTTGCTCCGTCGCGCATTACGCACATTCTTGAGCAGGTGCGCAGCATTTCTTCTATTTCGGAGGAGATAAATACAACGCTCATGCCCTCGGAAGCGAATTTCAGAATCAGCTTCTGGAATTCCGTTTTCGTGCCGACGTCTATCCCTCGCGTCGGCTCGTCGAGTATGAGAAAATCGGGATGCGTGCACAGCCATCTCGCGAGGATTACCTTTTGCTGGTTTCCTCCGGACAGCTGGCTGACGGGAGTCTCTCGCGAGGCCGTCTTGATGCGGAGCATCTCTATAAATTTGTCGGCCAGCTCGTTCTGTTTTGAGGGCGGCAGCGTTTTGAAAATGCCCTCCCGAGCCTGCATCGCCAAAATTATGTTTTCTCTTACGGAAAGGTCGCCTATAAGACCGTCCGCCTTCCTGTCGTCCGGCAGGAAGCCCATGCCCGCCTTGATGGAATCTATGGGTGCTTTTGCCTTAAGCTCCCTGCCTTTCATTTTCAGGGTGCCTGTCTGCGCCCTGTCGGCTCCGTAAATGCAGCGAACCATTTCGCTGCGCCCCGAGCCCAGGAGGCCGGTCACGCCGACGACCTCTCCCTTTCTGATAATAAAATCAAAGGGCTTTATTTTGCCCTTATGGCTCAGACCTTTCGCTTCAACCACCACCTCTTCGCTGCTCGCGGCACCTCCCTCCGGCTTTATGGAGGCCAGGTCGTCAAAGTCCTTGCCTAGCATGGCGGCGACGAGCTTGACGCGGGGCATTTCTCCGACTCCGTATTCGCCTACGAACCGTCCGTTTCGCAAGACCGTGATGCGGTCGCAGACCATATACACCTGCTCCAGGAAGTGCGTGATAAAGATGATGCCCACGCCCTCTTCCTTAAGGCGGAGCATAAGCTTGAAAAGCTTTGCCACCTCCCCGTCGTCAAGAGAAGATGTCGGTTCATCCAATATAAGTATCCTGCAGTCCATATCGACCGCGCGCGCGATGGCGATCATTTGCTGGACCGCCAGCGAATAGTTTTCCAGAGTAAGAGTAACGTCGACGTCAATGTCAAGGTCATCCATTATTTTTTTCGCCCTTTTGTTCATTGTACGCCAATCTATAAGCCCAAGCCTGCTTTTCGGCTCGCGGCCGATAAAAAGGTTTTCGGCGACTGAAAGATTCGGGCACAGGTTTATTTCCTGATATACCGTGGCAATTCCGTTTTTCTGCGCTTCCAGAGTGGATCGGTTGATTACCGGCTCGTTTATTCCCTGTATTCGGATTTCACCGCTGTCAAATTGATAAACGCCGGTGAGCACCTTGATGAGGGTTGACTTTCCCGCCCCGTTTTCTCCCATGAGGGCGTGTATCTCGCCCTTTCGCAGCGTTATTTGCGCGTTTTCCAGCGCCCTGACGCCGGGAAACGCTTTGCAGACATTCCGCATGGTCAGAAGAATTTGATCTTCCATATGTTTGACCCTTTCTGTGTATATGAGCTGTGACGGCCCGGCACAAAAAGCCTCGCCGTACTGCGAAAAAGGGCGGTTCTGGAAGACGGAACCACCCTTTTCCCCTGATTGCAATTTGCCCCCCCGTTTTATCGATCGGTTTGCCTTTTTATCAGCGCAAGCCGACTGAAAACGCCTTAATAAGCCGCGTCTGCGATGGCCTGGGTGACCTTTACGAGAGGTTCCGTAACGGTCTGACCGGCGTTATTGGTGTAGGTGATGGACTTCAGTATATCCTCGGCTACGTACCAGGGCTCCTTCATATATGTCTTGGCGGGAACCTTTTCTCCGGCCGCAAGCTTTTTGATGGCGTCCGCAAGGAACTCGCCCTGCAGCGGGTTGCACTGGAAGTCCGCGTTGATCTTGCCCTCAAGCACCTGCTTCAGAGCGGCCTTGCAGGCGTCAAAGGAAATCAGAATGACCTTGCCGTTCACGCCGTATGTAACGCCGGCGGCCTTCATCGCGTCCTGCGCACCGAAAGCTTCGTTGTCGTTCTGGCAGACCACGACGTTGAACTTGTCTTTATAGGACTTCAGATAGGACTCCATGACCTTCTGTCCGCCGTCCTGAGTGAAGTTTCCGTCCTGCTGGTCGAGAATCTTCCAGCCGTTTTCTTTGGCTATCTTTTCAAAGCCCTTCGTGCGTCCTATTTCAGCCGAGGAGCCGGTCGTGCCTTTGATAACGAGGACGTTCAGGTCCTTGATGTTCTTGGCCTTGGCGTAGTCCTTAAGCCAGGCTCCGGCGGCAAGGCCCTCGTTGGTGAACTCGGAGCCTATCCATGTCACATACTTGGTTGAATCGTCTATCGTGCGGTCAAGCACTATGACGGGAATCTTGGCATTCTGCGCCTCGGTCAGAACGGTGTCCCAGCCCGTGGAGACTATCGGAGCGATTACTATGTAGTCCACCTGCTGCTGGATAAAGCTGCGTACCGCCTCCAGCTGCTTTGCGGAGTTGTTGTCGCAGTCGACAAACCTGAGATCAAAGCCCTTTTCCTTGGAAAGAGCCGCCTGGACGGATTTGGTGGAGGCTGTGCGCCAGTCGGATTCGTGTCCAACCTGGGCGAAGCCGACCTTGATCAGTTTTTGCGGCGCCGCGCTGGGAGCCGCGCTCTGCTTGGCCGCCGGGGTAGGTGTGCTCGATGCGCCACCGGAGCAGGCCGCCATGGAAAGGGCCAGGGCCAGGGCCAGGATCAGTGCGAACAGTTTTCTCATTTGACAATCCCTCTTTCATACAACATATTATTTTACGGGCACGACGCCGCAAAACTTCAGACCGCACATGGGCGCGGGCCTTCTGCTATATAAAATTATATTTCGTATGGTTTGAAAGTCAAAGCAATTTTGGTCATTTTTAATAATTCGTAGGGATAAACAATACAAATTTCAAGGCTTTTTTGTCTGTTTAATACAAATTGTTAAAATCCTTGATTTTGGTTCGTTATTTTTTGAAAAACGCTCAAATTAGTTGGAAAAATTAAGATTATCAAAAGCGATCCACTGTCGCATATTCTACAAACAGCCCATTTTCCCATTTTATGCATATATTATTATTTAAAATTTTAAGACACCTGTTTAGTTTTTTTGTGATAGGACAAAGCGCGTTTTTGTAATATAATGATGCCGTGGAGATCCGCAGCCCCGTTAAAAGCCGGGCCGGAGACCGAACCGCTGATTATTTTGGCGCGCTCTGGCGCATCAAACAAAAAAGCGAAAAATACTGTTGCCTTTTTACGGCAGGAGGGGCAGTCCGAATGGCGCCTAAGTATTACGAACTCTCCAATGTCCTTATGGAAAAAATTCGCGCAGGGTACTATCCCGTCGGCAGCAAGCTTCCTACCGAAGCGGAGCTTTCGGCACACTACAACGTGAGCAGGCAGACGATCCGGCTTGCCCTGTCCGTGCTTGTCCAAAAGAAAATTATAGAAAAAAGGCAGGGCAGCGGAAACAAAGTGGTTTCCGCCGGACTTGAAAATGAAGTACGCAGCGTCGCCATAATAGCTTCGAACACAAAGGACTACATATTCCCCTCGATACTGCTCGATATTCAGGCCGTATTGTCAAAAAGCGGCTTTTCTTCTCATATTTTTGCCACCAACGGCAGGCTCGGGCTGGAGCGTGAGGCGCTCCATCAGGTTCTGCGGCAGCCGTTCTCCGGGGTGCTGGCCGAAGGGCTGAAAACCGCCCTCCCGAATCCCAATGTCGATTTATATCAGCGCCTTATTAAAAATGGTATACCCCTGGTCTTTTTCCATTCCGGCTACGAGGAGCTCGCCCAGGTCCCCTGCGTCTGCGACGACAATTACAACGGCGGCTATCAGCTTGCACGTTACCTGATTTCGAAGGGACACGACTGCATAGGCGCGGTTTTGAAAAGCGACGATATCCAGGGCCGCCAGCGCTACCACGGCTACGTTTCAGCTATGCAGGACGCGGGTCTTTCGGTGCCCGACGAGAAAATACTCTGGTACTCCACTGAGGACCGGAACGCCGTAATCGAACGGCATGACACGACCCTGCTCCGAAGCTTTGCAAAAAGCCGTCTCGAAGGCTGCACGGCGCTAATAATGCACAATGACGAAATGGCTTATTTCATGATGCTTGTACTGCTCGACGCAGGATATGACGTACCGGGCGGTATCTCCCTTGTCAGCTTTGACAACAGCTTTTACTGCGGCCTTTCGCCCGTTCCGCTCACCTCTTTGAGCCATGATTCCGCCCAGCTGGGCACAGCGGCGGCGGAGCATCTGATAAGCGTCATGAACGGCAGGCAGGCCGCCTCGGTCTCCGTACCGTGGAAGCTTATCGAACGGCAGAGCGGCTGAAGAGGG
Organism: Clostridiales bacterium; assembly: GCA_029268065.1. Lineage (GTDB taxonomy): Bacteria > Bacillota > Clostridia > Oscillospirales > Oscillospiraceae > DUPK01. The sequence continues at coordinate 143,771 of JAJUHC010000002.1, forward strand.
GCGGCTTATGATACAGCAGAGCATTTCGCCCATATACGACGAATACCTGGAGCAGCTTCAAAAGTCTTCACGGGAAAACCGCCTGAGCGCCCTGACACGGCTATTGACGGGGAGGCATGACGAGGAGCATCTTATGGCTTTTGACGCCCGCCTAAAGGACCGTCTCAGCGTCCTCGCCTCTCAGAATCCCGATTCCCGGGACGTGCGGGAGCTTTCGGAATGGATGCTCGGAAAGGCGGAAGCCTGTGCGGACTCGCCTTATATCAAATACTCGTTCACCGCGGTTTTGAGGCATCTTATTCCGCTTACATCCTTTCTGATCCCGGCAGACGCCGCTTTTCTCGCCGCAAGGTTTGAAAAGGCCTTCCCGCGGCGGGAACGCTTTCCCGCCCTTCGGGATCTTATAGCAAGCCTGAACGAAAAATGCAGATAAAACACATCAGGGAGCCGGCGCATATTTCCGGCTCCCTTGTTCTTTGTCCTCAAATTGTTTAATAGGCCCTTTTCTCTATCGTCTCGTAGGTGATTGTAAAGCAGTCGAACCAGGTTTCCTCAAGATAGGAGATCTTTTCAACGCTTTTCCCCTCGCTCAAGTCCCGAATGATCCTCGCTACGTGCGGTCCTTGAAGAGGATTGCACTCAACGTTGAGGCTTATCTTTCCGGAGAGGCATTCGCTGAGCCCCTCGGAGGTGGCGTCGAAAGAGATCACTATCACTCCCCCGTTCAGTATGCCGCATTTAAGTCCCGCCTCCTCCAAGGCCTTAATCGCCCCGAAGGCCTCGCTGTCGTTTTCGCAGTAGACAACGTCTACGTCCCTTGTTTTCTTGAGGATGCGGCTCATGACCTCATAGGCCTTCGGCTTTATGAAGTCGCCGCTCTCCTGCGCGGTCAGCTCCCAGTTTGGATGACTTCTGATACCCGCCTCCAGCGCCGCGGTCCTCCCTATCTGCGCCGAAGATCCTATCGTCCCCTGGATATTTACGATGTGCACAGTCCTCTTGTCGCGCCCGTGCTTCTCCAGCGCCGCTTCAAGCCATGCGACCGCCGTCTGCCCCTCCTTGAGGAAGTTTGAACCGACATAGGCGGTGTACAGGTCGTTGTCAGCCACCCTCACCATTCTGTCCACTACTATCACCGGAATGGCGGCCCTCCTCGCCTCGTCCAGGACAGAATCCCAGCCCGTCTCTACCAGCGGAGCCAGCACTATGTAATCCACCTTCTGCTGGATGAAGTTTCTTATGGCCCGTATCTGATTTTCCGGCTTCTGCTGGGCGTCGTCATAAATCAGCTCGTACCCGTTCTTTTCGCTGAGCGCGTTCTTCACGCTTTCAGTATTTGCGACGCGCCACACGGACTCGGCGCCGGTCTGAGAAAACCCGACCTTGATTGTTTTGTTCCTTCCCTCGGGGACTGCGGGGGAAGGGCCGCCTTTCGGCGCGGTGGTTCCGGAGGGAGCCTCGGCGCGCTCAGAGCAGGCTGCAGCGCCGACAATCAGGGCTAGCGCCATAATAACGGCAACCGTCTTTTTCATGACACTCCCTTCCCTTCCTCCCGAAGCCACATCGGAATCCTTAGCCTTATCTGAGTGCCCTCTCCCTGCGCGCTGAAAATGTCGAATATTCCGTAGTCCTCGCCGAACATGAGCTTCAGGCGCTTGTGTATCGCACGCATTCCGAAGCCCAGCTCGCTTCCGTTCCTAAGGGCGCTTCTCAGCTCCTCCAGCCTCTTTGGAGTCATGCCGGCGCCGTTGTCTGAAACCGTCAGCACAATGCACTCTCCTTCCTGCCGCCCCGTGACCGTGATGAGTCCCTTCCCGCGCTTCAGCTTGATGCCGTGGTACAGTGCGTTTTCCACGAGCGGCTGCAGCGTAAGCTTGGGCAGACAGTACCGGCCAAGCTCGGGCGGAATGTCTATCTTATACTCCATTACATCCCCGTACCTTATCTGCTGTATCTCCAGATAGCTGCGGATATGCTTCTCTTCCTCCGCAAGGGTGATGACGTCGTTTCCCCTGTTCATCGAAAAGCGAAAAAAGTTGGAAAGGCTGCCTACCATCTGAACCGAGCGTTCAAGGTCCCCCGCCTCTATAAGCCAGACTATCGTATCCAGTGTATTGTAAAGAAAGTGCGGGTTTATCTGCGCCTGCAGCAGCGCAAGCTCGGCTGTCCTGCGGTGTCTCTCCTCGTCTTTATTTTTTTTAATCAGCTCGTTCAGATGCGTGACCATTCTCTCGAATCCATCGCTCAGCGCCTGAACCTCTATTTCGCTCGCCTGTATCGCCGGCTTTTCCGACAAATCGCCCGAGCTTATAACCTTAACCCGCTTTGAGAGGTCCTCGATGGGCTCGGTAATCCTGCGGCTGAGCTGCCTCGATTTTGAAACCAGGACCAGCAGAAGCAGAGCCACGAGAAGCGTTATTCCCAGCATCATCATTTCGAGCTGAAGGGTTATCGTTGACTGCAGCTTGTTCAGATGCGCCGCTTCGTAATATAAATAATCGTACATGTAGGTCTGCACAAGATCGGTGAGCACATATATGTTATTTTCAAGCTGCGTCTGGCGGTCCTTGTAGTTGTCGGTCCTGGAGACCTGATTGATTTTGTCCTTCAGGTTTCCGCTGAGGTTTATGACGCTTGTTATGGCGGTTACGCTGTCCTTTTCCGTGGTGGTGAGAAGCAGGCTCTTTGCGAGCCTTTCGGCGTACTGAACCTCCTCGATCGGCAGCCCCGCCGAGTACTGGCTTTCTATTACATAATAGTACATCTTGAGGTCTATATCGGCTTTAAAATTTCTGTTGAACTCGGAAGCCGTGGTGACGTTTTTCAAAATTGCGCTGTAACGCTGGGCATACCAGAACAGTATTCCCATAACAACGACGATGACCAGCACCAGGGGTATGATAATCACCTTTATGAGGTTTGTTATATAGCGTTCCAGGGGCAGCTTTTCGTCCTTGGCTTTTCGGCGGAACGGCTTCACCTCTTTCCGCCTCCCCGAAAGTCCCTTGGCGTGCAGCCCTGGGTTTTTTTAAAGATATAGCTGAAATAATGCGGATCCTTGTAGCCGACGGCGCCGGCAATATCGGAGCTTCGCTGTTCCGTCTGCCTGAGGAGGCGCCGCGCCGCCTCCATGCGTTTCTGTGTCAGGTACTCGACAAAGGTCTGGCCTACCTCCTGGCTGAAAACGGCGCTGAAATAGCTCGGGCTTATGTTAAGCTCCTTCGCAACGGCATTGAGGGAAATGCTGTTTTCGCAATAATGCGCGTCAATGAAATCCAGAGCCTGCGCGAGAAGATCGCGGTAGTGCTTTCTTGACTCGCGCTCCCTTATTTCCAGCGCCTTTTTCAGTATGTGGCGGATGTTGTCCTTAGCCGCGGCAGGTTCGGTATCCTTAAGCCTTGTACGCAGCTCCTGGGTCATAAAATCGTCGCTGCCGCAGCCCATAGACTCGACAAACTCAACGGTTTTGAGATAAACGGCCATCTGAAAATACTGGCAGAACATATTAGAATTCATGGCCTCGTCGCCGTTTTTCCCCAGAAGCTGAGCCAGGAAGGAATCCACCTCGTCCGGCGTGCCGTCCGTCAGAAACTTCTTGACAAGCTCCGGATCCACGCTGGAGATGGCGCTGTTCGCCGAGCTGCTCCTTTTCCAGTTCTCGAGGCTTTCGGCTGTCAGAACGCGCTCGTTTGGGCAGACATGGCGGTAGGAAATGATTTTGTTGGCCTCAAAGAAGCATTCCGGAATAGCACTCAGGCGCGGAACCTGCCGCCCCGCCGCAACATGCCACTCCACTTCCCCCTCGTATTCCTCGCAGCGCCGGCAGATGTTTTCTATACAGTTCGAGGTGCGCATCTCTATCTGAGCGGGGGCTCCCTTTACCATTACGACGTACGTGGTTACGTTCCATCTGAAGAGCAGGTATTCGGGACACGCAAGGAAAAACTGCATCAGCTTTTCCTGAAGGGAGGCAAGGGCGTCCGTATATCGGTCCGGATTTTCGCCTCCGCGGCTTATTGCGCTGAGATACAGCATCACTATGTTGTAGCTCTGCGCGTCGATGTCGAGATTCAGCTTCCGCGCGGTTTCGTATATCTCCTTCACGGGCATTTCCCCCGCTGTCAGCTTTTCAAAAAACAGCCGCCTCGAATACTGCTCGTACTCCTGCGCTTCCAGCAGGAACTGCTTCAGATAATTCTTCTGTCCGGCTTCATTTTCCATCTTTTTTCTCAGCTCGTTTAAGACCTCAATCATCTTGGCCTTGGTAACGGGCTTCAGAAGATACTGTTCGACTCCGATATGTATGGCCCTCTGGGCGTAGGCGAAATCGTCATAACCGCTTATGATCGCAATCTTCGTATTCGGGAGCTCCCTCCGCACAAGCTCGCTGAGGGCAAGCCCGTCCATGAACGGCATGCGTATATCGGTGATGAGCAAATCCGGCTTCATTTCCCTTATCATAGGCATGGCCATTTCACCGTCCGCCGCGTCGCCTACATAGGTGAAACCGTACTGCTCCCAGTCGATATTGTTGCGGAGGCCCTCGCGCACGACTATCTCGTCCTCAACCAAAAACACCTTGTACATCATTACGCCCCATTTTTAGAATTGATCGTTCCTTATGCCTTTAAAGCAATGATATTATATCACGCCCCGCGGTTCAACTATATTTTTACTCCTCCGCAGACGTAAAGCGCAGACCAGGGCGCCCTCCCCGCAGACCGTCACTCCCTGCATGGCACGGCTGCCCAAAGCCCCCATATCGCTTATCCGTGTCTGGCTTTTTGAAATCAGAGCATCAGGCGGTATATTTCGGAAACGTCCTTTTCATTAAGCTCGGCGAAGCCCCCGATAGTGCCTTTTCGCCCATTGCCCCAGCAGGCTGTGTGCGCCATTTTGCCTATATCTTCCTCCTTCGCGCCGAGCTGCGCGAAGTTTGTGGGCATCCCTATTGATTTAAGGAACCGTCGGAACGCCTCTATCCCCGCCTTCGCGGTATTTTCCGGGCACGCGAAGTCCATTTGACAGCCCCATACGCGGACCGCAAGCTGCGCGAAGCGCTTTATGTCGCGGTTCATATTGTAGCGCATCCATGCGGGGAAAACAACGGCGAGGCCCGCTCCGTGAGCGCAGTCGTAAAGCGCTGAAAGCTCGTGCTCCATATCGTGGCTCGCCCAATCCTGTGTCCTGCCGACGCCGCAGGAATTGTTGTGCGCCAACATTCCCGCCCACATTACGTTTGCCGCCGCCTCGTAGTTTTCGGGTTCGTTGACCGCCCGCGGTCCCTCTCGGAGCACGGACAGCAGCAGGCCTTCAATGAGCCTGTCTGTCACCTCGACCTCCTCGGTCGTCGTAAAATAGCGTTCGAGCAGGTGTGACATTATGTCCGTCACCCCGCAGGCGACCTGATACCTCGGCAGCGTCTGTGTCAGAGCCGGGTTGAGAATCGAAAAAACGGGCCTGAGCACATCCCCGTGCGCCCCCCTCTTATACATGCCGTTTTCATTCGTAATCACGGAATCGGGCGAGCCCTCGCTGCCCGCCGCGGCTATGGTAAGCACGGTTCCTATCGGCAGAGCCTCCGTTACGGCTTTCCCCTGATAGAAATCCCAGAAATCGCCGTCGTACAATACGCCGGCTGCTATCGCTTTGGATGAGTCTATCGTGCTGCCCCCTCCGACCGCAAGCACAAAATCGACCTTTTCCCTACGGCAGAGCTCTATCCCCTCGTAAACCAGCCCGCTTCTCGGATTCGGCTTAACCCCTCCGAGCAGGACATATCCCAAGCCCTCCCCCTCGAGAGAAGCCTTTACCCTGTCAAGAAGTCCGGAGCGCACAGCCGAATTTCCGCCGTAATGTATAAGCACGCGGCTCCCGCCGAAACGCCTTACATATTTACCGGCGTTTTTTTCCTCGTCCCTGCCGAAAACGAAATAAGTTGGAGAGTAAAATGTGAAGTTATTCATAATCGTTTCCTTCTTTTCTCAGTTTTTGATTTTATTATACAGCAGTTTTGCGCATAAGAAAACCAAAATATTAACGGCGCCATATCGCCCGATATGACGCCGAACAGGCTGCTGAAAAACCTAGATTCAAAATCGATATAATACGAAAAAGACCGTTTTTCCAGCGGCGGCGGCAAGGGAAAAACACATCGTCCCGCGCAGCCCTTCGCCCCGGGGCCGAGGACCTCACTCGGAGGACTGCTGCCAGACTCCGCCCAGCATCGCTTTGTAGTTATAATGCGCCGAGGAAAAGGCAAGGCGCGCGAGCTCGAGCCTTTTTCCTTCGGACAGATGCTGCGACCTCGTATTTTCAAACTCCAGACGGCTTATGATTCCAAGCCCATATTTCAGCTCCGCATACTTAAAGCTTTCTCCGCTGAGCCTGTAAGCCTCCTCGGCATTTTTAATATCCGACGCCGCGTACGAGAGCTTTTGGTAAAGCGCTTCGAAATCTATGGGGAACTGGTCGTTAAGCTTTTTGAGAGCAAGGCGCTCGGCGTCCTTTTGCGCTCCGTCGCTGTCCTTGATCTTGAGCTCCTGAATCTTTATCGTAAGGCTTGCCTTTTTTGCCGCTTCAAGGTCGGCCGAGTAGTCTATGGCGGTTAAAAGGCCCTTGGCTTCGGCGGCGGAGCAGCCCTGGAAGGCCTCGATGGTCATATCCTGCTCGCTGGCGCCGATATAAATGGCAAGCTGCGTTTTCAGTCTGGACAGGCTGTCCTCTATCGTTTTCACCGAGCTTTTGAGCTTGTCAAGAGACTGGGCAAGAGTATTGGCCTCGAGCTCTGTTCTGAGCCCAAGCTCGGACATTTTTCCCAAGGCGGCGGTTTCCCGTGCCAGCCGCTCCGACTCCGAGGTCAAAAGAGCAAGCTGAAGCTGCGTACTGTAATACGCCGTCAGCATGGACCTTCCGCCGAGAGCGACCTGCCTCTTAGTGAGCTCGGAGGACAGCTCCGCGCTCTCCTTTCCTTCGTCTGAAACCTGCTTCGGAATCAGCGTCTGCAGCGTCAGATTGCCGTAAAGCTTGGTCATGGGATCGCTGGAGCCCACCAGCTCCCAGGCGGAATGTATTGAATCCTCAAGCTCGCGAATGTCGTGGTAAAACGCCTCCATCTTTTTGACGGCGATTTTCGAATTTATATTGCCGGAGTAGGAGAGCTCGTATACGCTGTCCATGTTTACTGAAACCGGCGCCGTTTCCTCGCCGTCTTCGGCATGCGAGGGAACGCTGAAAAGCGTGGCGGCCAAGCAGAGGCTCAGCGCTATCGATATGCTCTTTTGGATAGGCTTTTTCATAAACACATCTCCAATATGTCCCTCATCTCAGTTCACTTCGCAGGAAAATAAACGTCCGCTGTATAGCCGGGCTTCAGAAGCCCCTCGGGATCCTGCGGCTTGACCTCGACCTTGATTATTCGCTTCCCGTCGTCCTCGACGGCGATGTTTGAGATTTGGGAAACCGTGCCCTGTATCGCAACGCCCTTGTCAAACTCCGGTACTATTTTAACGGTTTCGCCGAGGCTGACGCTTTTTATGAACGCTTCTTCTACTTCCGCGCTTATTACGACGGAGGACGCGTCGATAAGCTGCAGCACGGAGGTTGGGGCGTTCTGGAGCCCCAGTCTCGTTCCTATCACAGGCCGGATGTTCTTTACTATACCGTCCTCCACGCAGGAAACGATCCTGTTATCCTTTATGTAGCTTTTTACGCTCCTGGACTTCATGTTGTCGAGGTCTATCCTCGAAACCGCCACGCCGCTGTTTTGCTTTGCAGTATTCGCGCTGTTCGCGTTTGTGACCTGACTGAGCTGGGCCTGCTTGTACTTGAGCGAGACGCCGAGCTGGTCCAGTTCAGTCTGAAGGTCCCTCTTCAGCTTTTCTATGCTGTTGCTGATGTCCAACACCGACTTCTCCTTCTGATCGGCGAGCAGCCTGTACTTGTCAAGCGCGTCTCGCGAGATCGCTCCGGCCGAATAAAGCTGCTCATAGCTTTGCGCGTCCTGTCTTGCCTTTTCGGCATCCTTGACCGCCAAAGCCAGGGAGTCCTGAAGCATCTTCAGATTCACGTTCGTCCCGCCGCTCAGCTCATCCGTCTTTCTTTGCAGGTCCTTATTCAGCTGCGCTATATCCGCCTCAAGGGAGGCTATATCCTGAGTCGCGGTCTTAAGTCCCGCCTCGTTCGCGAAAAGCTGCTGCTGGAGCTTGTCAAGAGATGCCTTATACTCGGATATGTCGAGGGTCACAAGGCTCTGTCCAAGCTTTACACGGTCCCCTTCCTTTACGTCCAGGCTCGTGACTATTGACGGAAAGTCGATGCTGATATCGTAAACCACGTTGTACTTTACCTCACCCCAGGCTACGATGTCCTTTGACTGCTCGGTCCTGAATTGAGTCGCCTGCGCCGCTTTTGCGGCCCTGTCCCTGATGGTTTTGACGCTCAGCACGGCGATAAGCGCCGCGACAACAATTAACAACGCTCCGAGAATGAACCATTTTTTCTTTGTTACCAGCACGTTTTTCATTCAAATTGCCCCCGATTAATCTATTCAACGCTTTTCAAAGCGTCAAGCATATCAAGATTTTTCATTTTCTTGGCCACAAAAACGTTTACGACAAGCGCAAAGGCCAGCGTAATGCACCCGGAAATCAGCACGTTTCCCAAAGTAATGCGTCCTATAAGATCCATTCTGTCGTCAAGCGTGCCCGCCACCACATCCAGAAGAGCCTTGCCGAGCGGCACCCCGAATACCATGCCGAGCAGGACCGAGATTATGTTCTCCGTAAGGACCAGCGCTCGGATTTCCCTCTGATAGAAGCCGAGCACCCTGAGAGTGGCAAGATCCCTTATGCGCTCCGTATAGTTAAGTATGCTGCTGTTGTAAAGCACCACAAAGGCCAGTATGGCTCCCATAAGTATCATCATCGTCGCCGCTATGAGGACAACATTGGTAAGCGAGTCCATATTCGCAATCTGCACCTTGACATCAACGCTTTCCTTTACAGGATCGCTCTTTAAAAACTCCTCGTCCCTCTGCCCGTTCCATTTCAGAAGGACGGCGGATGGCGTAAAGGTCTCGCCGATAGCCTCGTAAAGCGTATCCTTCATAAACATGCCCTGGCTCGCGGGCATATGGAATATCCTGTCGACGGTTACGGAAACATAGCTGTTGTTCGAGCGTTTTATCTGTATGCTGTCCCCGAGCCTCAGCTTGAGCGTCTCGGCAAGTTTTCTTGTCACGGCGATCCCGCCGTCGCTGAGCTGCACGGGCCTTCCGGCTTCGTCCTTGAGCGCCACAAGGGGACTGTAATCCGTGACGACCGTCATAGGCTTCATTACTCTTGTTCCGTCCGGGCATATTATCTCCATGCTGGTTTCCTTTATCTCCTGAACCACCGCGTCGAGCCGCATATTGTGAACCCAGCGGGAATCCGCTTTCCCGTCAAGTATTATCTTTTGCTCGTACAGGTATATGCCGCCGTAGACCTGCCGCGAAATACCCGAAATCATATTGTTAAGCCCGAAAGCCCCAACCACAAGCCCCGCGCAGCCCGTTATGCCGAGCACGCTCATGATAAGGCGCATCCTGTTTTTTACGGTGTTGCGCGCTATCAGCTTGCTGCTGAACCTCATGCGGTTCCATATGCCCGAAAAACGCTCGAGAAATATCCTTCCGCCCTCCTTCGGCGGCTTGTCACGCAGCAAAACCGCAGGGGTTTCGTTGAGAAGCCTGTAACAGGCATAAAACGATACTCCGCCTGTGCAGAGCAGGATCAAAATGAGGCTGAAAACGAAGTTTACATAATTTATCGACAGCGCGTAATCCGAAAAGTTCAGGGTCAATCTTGGAACAAGTATCCCTCCGAAGAGCCTCGGCCCTATCAACAGGCCGGCGGCGGCGCCCAAAAGCCCTATATAGAGCCCGTAGGATGTATAGTGCCAGAGGATACTGTTTTTTGAATAACCGAGAGCCTTTAATACGCCTATTTCACCCCGCTGCTTTTCCACCAGCCTTATCATCGTGCTTTGCGTTATGAGAGCCGTGACCAGGAAGAAAATCAGGGGAAAAACAGCCGAGAGCGTTTTGAACTGCTGTATGAAGGCCCTTACGCTGTTCCCGCTGCTCGTGTCTTCTCTGGCCGTCATTCCTATAAGCTTGTCGCCTATCGCTCTGTCTATCTCAAGCTGCACCTGTCTCAGGTCCGCGCCCGGCAAAAGCTTGACGCATATCTGATTGTAGACATTGATGCCATAAGCGCCCTTTACGGCGTCTTCCCTGATAAAAATGAAGCCGAAGTTATAATGGTTCGGCATGGCGCCCGCGCTGCCTTTTGAGAGATTTATCTGCTCGCTTGAATAGGCAAGCCCCTCAATGGTAAAGCTCATCCATTTATTGTTCAGCTTTATGGATATCCTGTCGCCCGTCTTAAGTCCGCGCTGCCTCGCGAAGTCGGCGTCCAGAACCGCCCCGCCGTTGCTCCTCAGCCGTCCTTCCTGCAGCATGGGCACGTCGAGCGTCCTTTGATCCGAAACCGTGTATACCTTCAGGACCGGCGCCCCCTCCAAATCGGCGTCCGCGTTTGCGGTAAAGCGTTTTTCGGCTCTTGCGACGCCGCTGATCCTGGAAACCGCCCTCATCTCCTTTTCGCTGGGGTTCGGAACCGTTATCCAGATATCCGAAAAGTTTGTCGCAAAGTACATCTGTTCAGATTTGACCTGGATGGTCTTCCATATGCAGTCAAGCCCCGTCACTATGCTTACCGCCAGCACGGCCATAACGAAGATCGAAATGAACTGGGCTTTAGATTTTCTCATGTCACGCAGGGCCTTTATGAGCAAGGTGTTCTTTACCATCTGATTTCCTCTGCTTTTTTCGGGCTGGGGTTCCTCACTATCTCCTTTATCTTCCCGTCCCTCATATGTATTACGTTTTCCGCCATCTCGGCTATTATCACGTTGTGAGTAACGATGATCACCGTTTTTCCAAGATCTCTCGCAACGTCCTGTATCAGCTTCAGCACCATGCTCCCCGTTTCGGAGTCGAGCGCACCGGTAGGCTCGTCGCAGAGCAGTATATGCGGATTTTTCGCGAGAGCCCTCGCAATCGAAACCCTTTGCTGCTCTCCGCCTGAAAGCTGGCTCGGGAAATTCGACATTCTGTGTTCGAGCCCCACTTTTGTGATGACCTCCCGCGGGTCGAGAGGACACCTGCAAATTTCCTGCGCGAGCTGCACGTTTTCCAGCACCGTCAGGTTCGGAACCAGATTATAGAACTGGAAAACGAAGCCTATCTTGTTCCTCCTGTACTCGGTCAGACCCTGCTGATTAAGCTTTGAAATCTCCTGACCGTCGACGACTATGCTGCCGCCGGTGGGAGAATCCATTCCTCCTATAAGATTCAGCACCGTGGTCTTGCCGGCCCCGCTCTGCCCCAGCACTACGTTGAAGGTCCCTCTTTCAAGGGAGAAGCTGATGCCGTCCACGGCCTTTATCACGCTGTCGCCCACATGATATTCTCTTGTTATATCTTTGAAGGTAATAAAGCTCATTGGAATCCTCTTCCGGCTCAGGGCGCACCCCCGTGCGGAGCATAAAATTACGCCTCTGCCTGATATTGACTTTTTAACGCATCAGTATCATACTAACATTGTGATAAATAATCAACAACCAGTTCGATAATTTTTGTCTGTTAACTAACGGATTTAATCCAAAGCGTTCGATATTTTTTCAAAACTTTACACTGATTTTTTAAGAGGGTTCGAAATGAATAAGGAAAAAGAGGATCGCAGAGTAATTTACACAAAGATGTTCCTGAGGGAAAGCCTCCTTGAGCTTATGAAAAATAAGCCTATCGGAAAAATTACTCCCACCGAGCTTTGCCGTCACGCGAATATAAACCGGAACACCTTTTATTCGCATTACGACAGTCCGGAGGCTCTGCTCGGCAGCATTGAGGAAGAGCTCTACGAGCGGATAAAGCATTCGCTGGAGCAGACCCTGAAAACAGGCAACATCCCCAAATTCCTGTCTGAGATATGCCAGGCCATATACATGAACGGAGACCTCTGCAAAACGATACTCTCGGATTACGGAGACAAGGCCTTTTTGAAACGAATCCTCGACCTCGCGCATGACAAAAGCATCTCGGCCTGGAAGGCGTCGGGAATCAGCGAGGACATGGAGCGTCTGGAACTGCTTTACGCGTTTTCCACCGCCGGGAGCATAGCCGTAATAGAGAAATGGATACAGGATGGCATGAAACTGAGTCCGGAGGAAATCGCGGTCTTTATCGGAAAAATGCTTCAAAACAGCGCCAGAAACCTTAAGTCAAAATAATACGCTCGGAAACGCAGCTTCTCTGATGCTGCTTCAGTTGTCACTTCAGTCAAAAATAAGCTTTACGCAGCGGGTGCCGGCAGCGGCGCCCGCTATGCAATTTTATGCGCAGTATTGCTTCTGTTTTAATTCTATATTTTTTTAAAAATGCTATTTACAAACTGAAATAATATGCTATAATAAAAACAGTAATAATTCTTATTATTGTTTTAGGGGATTTTATGAAAGATCGTAAACACAGCCGCAAGCGCGAGGCGATATTGGACGTTCTTCGCTCGACTAAAACGCATCCATCCGCCGAATGGGTCTACGCACAGCTCAAGCCCTCCTACCCTGACCTCAGTCTCGGAACCGTTTACAGGAACCTTTCGCTTTTTCGCGAGGACGGGCAGATTATATGCGTCGGCACTGTAAACGGTCAGGAGCGTTTCGACGCAAACACCAAGCCGCACGCCCACTTTATTTGCGACCGCTGCGGCGAGGTCATCGATATGGAGGGCAGGCTTTGCTTCGATCCGGGTGACGCGGCCTCAGGCTTCTTTGCAGGCTCGATAGACTACTGTGAGGTCACCTTCCACGGCAAGTGCCTGAAATGTATGGAATAAACGGGTACCGTTTATCAATATGAAATTACTGTTTGGAGGAATAAATATGAAAAAATGGGTATGCACTGTATGCGGTTACGTTCACGAGGGGTCCTCGGCTCCCGAGGCCTGCCCCGTATGCAAGGCGAAGTCCGATAAGTTCAGAGAAGCATCGGCCGAGGCCGGCTACGCTTCCGAGCATGTAATCGGCGTCGGCGCAAGGGAAAAGATAGATCCGGAGGTTTACAAGGGACTACTTGACAATTTTAACGGCGAGTGCTGCGAGGTCGGAATGTACCTTGCCATGAGCCGCGCGGCGGATCGCGAGGGATATCCGGAAATCGCGGAGGCCTTTAAGCGCTACGCTCTTGAGGAGGCCGACCACGCCGCCAGATTTGCCGAGCTTTTAGGCGAGGTAGTCACCGCAAGCACTAAAAAGAACCTCGAAATGAGGGCGGGTGCTGAAGCGGGTGCCTGCGGCGGCAAGTATGAGCTTGCGGTGCGCGCAAAGCAGCTGGGATACGACGCCATACACGACACGGTGCATGAGATGGCAAAGGACGAAGCCAGGCACGGGGCGGGCTTTACGGGTCTTCTTAAGCGCTATTTTGGGGCGTAATTCACTCAGGTTTCCATGCAAATACAATCTGAGGTTGGGGCGAGTTTTTATTCGCCCCAACCTTTTTATCTTCTGAAATCCAAAAAAATGTCCTTCAAATGAAACCGTTGCACGCTTGTCCTTCAAAGCGGGACGCTGAAACGGATGATAATAACCGCCGCTTCAAAAGCTTTTCAGCTTTTTACTGTCGTTATTGCTTTTGATTGCAAGGCGTAAGCTCAGATGAACACGAAATAATCGTCGCCTTGTTTGTGAAAAAAACTGAATATGTTCAGTTTCGCGGGTGTTCGTATGTGTTTTTTGATGCAAAACCGTGCTTGAAGGTTTTAAAAAGACCTTCTGCCAGTACAAATCATACGGCATCACCAAGAATAAAAATATTTTATAAAAAAATGCAAGATAATAAAATACATCCTGCATGAAATATTATATTTTCTAATCAATTGGATATTTTTTTACCGGTTGGACGGAATGCCGTTTTCAAGTTTCGAGCTTTTAGGGTGGGGGGCTCCTTAAAGGGCTTCCTGCCTTTTTGGCAACTCATGTAATAATAAACTATATTTTTATCTGAATTTATCCGATAATATGGTAGGTAAGGAGGTGCGCCATGGTTTCTGCAACAGTGGACAAAATACTGAAGGCCGAAAAGCAGGCCGAGGAAAAAATTGTTCTTGCGCGAAAAGATGCGGAGCAGATTATCGCGAAAGCGAGAGCCGAAGCCGAGGCCTTGAAGGAAAAAGCAAAGGCGGAAGCTTTGGAAAAGGCGGACGCAATCAGAGCCGGAAATAAGGCTGCTCTGGATAAAATCATTGAAAAAAACAACAAATTGTTCGACGAAAGCGTGTCTGAAATAAAAACCCTTTCGAAAGACAGAACTAAGCCCGCAGTAGATCTCGTTATTTCCAGGCTTATCTCATGAATATGCGTTTTTGTTTATACGGGAGGTGACAGTATATTTGGCTAAGCTGGCAATGAAAAAGATTGAGATTGCGGCGCTGATCGAAAACCGCAAGCAAGTCGCAGAGTTTCTGCAGCGACGGGGCATCATGGAGATCGCGGAGTACTCAAGCGAGGAACTGAAAAGGATAAGCACCGCCGAAAGCGTTTCGCAATTTGAAAAAGGGATTAATGTTGCCACTCAGGGACTGTGTATTTTGGACGAATACGCACCCCGAAAAAAATCCATGTTCTCTTCTATGGTTCTGACCCCTGTGGACTCCGGCAAGTACAAGAAATATATCGCCCAAAGGGAAAAGCTGCTTTCGATCTGTTACGACCTGATAGGCTGGCAGAAAAGCATTTCGGATTTGAAAGCAGAAACGGCGAGGATCCAGGCTAACATCGACGCTCTGAAAATATGGCTGGATCTCGACGTACCCATGCAGTTCAAGGGGACCGAATTCACGCGCTGCTTTATCGGAACCGTTCCGAACCAGCAGAGCGCGTCTGACATCCTGGTAAAAATAGCAAATATCAACCCCAATCTGGATATGCTCGACATAGAGGTCATTTCCTCCTACAAGGAACAAACCTGCATTGCGGCTATCTGCCACGCCGACATAGCGGCCGACTTTTTGAACGCCCTGCGTGAAATCGGCTTCGTACAGCCTGCGGATCCAGCAAAGACGGAGCCCCGGGCAAAGCTATCCCAGCTTGAAAACGAGCTTGTCAGAATACGCTCGGAGGTAGAGCAGAATCAGAACAATATCAAGTCCCACGCGGACAAGGCGGCCGACCTCGAGTTCCTCATAGACCATCTGACGATGCGCCGCGACAAGTATCTCGCTTATCAGAAGCTAGGATTTACAAAGAACATTTTCGTTATCTCCGGCTATATTCCGGAAAAGTACGCCCCCGCTCTGGTGAGCGAGCTCGAATCTAAGTTTGACCTTGCGGTAAGCCTCAAAGACCCCGAGGAAGACGAGGACGTCCCCGTTCTTCTCAAAAACAACGGCTTTGCCTCCCCGGTCGAACCCATAACCGAAATGTTTGCGACACCCTCCAAAAAGGATCTTGACCCGAACTCGATTATGGCTTTCTTCTATTACCTGTTTTTCGGTATTATGCTTTCCGACGCCGGATACGGGCTTGTAATGATAATTTTCACTTCTATCGTGCTCAGCCAGAAATCGCTCAAGGAAGACACCAAAAAGACCATGAAAATGTTCCTGTTCTGCGGAATATCCACGTTTTTTTGGGGCGCCATGTTCGGGAGCTGGTTCGGCGACATAATACAGGTCGTTGCCAAACAGTTCTTCAACATAGACTTACCCTCTCTCGCGATCTGGTTCGAACCGATAAAAGACCCCATGAAGTTCCTGCTTTACGCTCTCGGCTTCGGTACGATCCACCTGTTCTTCGGTCTCGGCATCAACTTCGCGAAGCTGTGGAAGGGCGGTCAGAAGCTCGACGCGGTTCTCGACGTCGTTCCAATCTACATCTTCGTGATCGGCGCCATCCCCCTGGCGGTTCAGATACTGGTTTCAGTTCCGCAGAGCTTTATAGAGATAGGCAAATACATGGCTATCGCGGGAACCGTTCTTATAATATTCACCTCAGCCAGAAGCTCCAAAAATATCATCGCCGTCTTTTTCGGAGGACTTTACGGTCTTTACGGAATAGCCTCCGGATACCTCAGCGACATACTCTCCTACTCGCGCCTTCTAGCGCTCGGTCTTGCGACCGGCAGTATTGCAAGCGTCGTCAATCTTCTCGGCTCGCTGCCGGGCAACAAAATTCTGAAGGCCGTCGTGCTCGCGATTGTTTTTGTTCTGGGCCATTCGCTCAACATGGCTATAAACCTTCTGGGAGCCTATGTCCATACGAACAGGCTTCAGTTCGTTGAGTTTTTCTCAAGGTTCTACGAGGGCGGAGGAAGAGCCTTCGCCCCGCTGAAAGCAAACACAAAATATATATGCATCAAGGAGGAAATATAAAATGGTTAATCTTGGTCTGGCTCTTGCAATATTGGGCGCTGCTTTGGCTGCGCTTCTGGGCGGTATTGGATCGGCAATCGGCGTAGGACTCGCGGGCGAGGCGGCCGCGGGCGTGCTCTCCGAGGATCCCGGCAAATTCAGCAAAATGATCATTCTTCAGCTCCTTCCCGGCACGCAGGGAATCTACGGTCTTCTTACCGCTATCTTCGTTCTCAGCCAGATAGGCGCTCTCGGCGGAAAGCCCATCGATCTTGCGGTTACAAAGGGCATCATGTATCTCGCAGCCTGCCTGCCGGTCGGTCTTGTCGGACTGTTCTCCGCGATCGCTCAGGGCAAAGCTTCCGTCGCGGCTATCGGCCTCGTCGCCAAGAAGCCTGATGAAAGCGGGAAGGCTCTTACAATCCCCGCGATGGTCGAAACATACGCGATTCTCGCGCTTCTTATTTCTATCCTTACTATAATCAACTTAAAGTAAGGTGACTGAAATGAGCGGTTTGGAAAAAATCATACAGAAAATCGAACAGGACTGCAAAGCAGAATGCGATGACATCATAGTCAAAGCCGAGTCCGAGGCAAAGGAAATATTGGATAAGGCCGCCCGTGAGGCCGAGCTGATAAGCAGCGAGATCAGGGACGCCGCCTTGAAGGAAAACGAAAAAGAGCTTGCTTTTGTGAACTCCAAGGCCGAGCTTGACCGCAAAAAGGGCATACTGGCAGTAAAAATCGACATCGTAAACTCGGTTATAAAAACCGCTTTGAGCAAGCTGAAAGAGCTGCCCGACGAAGAATATTTCGCTAAGATCACTTCCCTTGTACTAAAGTACGCTCAAAAGGGCGTGGGTACGCTTTGCTTCTCAAAGCGCGATCTTGGTCGCCTTCCTGCGGGCTATGAGCTCTGCCTGAACGGAAAGCTCGGCGACGGCTTTTCTCTGAAGATCGCTTCCGAGCCCGTCGATATTGACGGCGGCTTTGTTCTGGTGTACGGCGACGTGGAGCAAAACTGCTCCTTCGACGCCCTGCTTGCCTCGTCGACGGACGAAATCAAAGACGAGCTCTACGGGCTGCTGTTCAAGAGGGGCGGAGTATGAAGGATACAGCCTATACTTTTGCCGTATCCAGGCTGAGGGCTATTGAAACGAGGCTCCTGAACAATTCGGATTTGGAGCAGCTAATTAGCGCCCCCGACTATGAGTCCGCCGTCGTTATCCTGCGTGAAAAGGGCTTCATAGGTGAGAGCGACGACATACAATATGCTCTCAAGGACCAGATCGAGGACACATGGAAGCTTTTGTGCGATATTTCGCCGGATACGGATATAATAGAATTCTTAGTCGTAAAAAACGATTTCCACAACCTGAAAGCGGCTCTCAAGGCCTTTGTCTCTCAGGATACGGCCGCGAACTATTACATGGCTCCCTCGGTGGTCCGACCGGAGCTCGTCAGGGTTGCCGTTTTCAACAAGCGCTTTTGCGATCTTCCCGTTTTTCTCCAGAACGCCGCCGAAAAGACTTACGACGTTCTTGTGCGGACCATGGACGGGCAGCTTGCGGATATCATGATCGACGCCTTTACGCTTGAGGATATGGCAAGACGTGCGGAGCTCTCCGGGAGCGACTATCTCCGGAAGCTTGCGGAGCTTTTCTCCGTCACCGCAAACATAAAGACGGCGTTCCGCGCGGCCAAGACCGGTAAAGACGAGCAGTTTTTGAAGACCGCCCTGTGCGAAACTAAAACCATGAACAAGGCGGGTCTTGTTCAGGCGGCGCGGAAGGGCCCGGAAGAGCTTTTGGGCTATCTCCTCGACACGAGCTACAAGGATGCCGCCGAAGCCATAAGGCTCTCCCCCTCGGCATTTGAGAAATGGTGCGACGACACTGTTATGGCGCATCTTAACAGCGCAAAATACAAAAGCTTCGGCGTGGAGCCGCTTATAGCATACTATATCGCGAAGGAGCGCGAGGTTAAGACCGTGCGCATCATTCTTTCGTGCAAGCATAACGGTTTCGGCGTCGAGGCCATAAAGGAAAGGGTGAGAAAGCTTTATGTATAAAGCGGCCGTGATGGGCGACAAGGACAGCATTTACGGCTTTGCCGCCCTTGGACTCGAGGTTTTCCCGGTAGCCGACTTTTCCGGAGCGGCAGCCATGCTGAAGAAGCTGGCGGACAACAGCTACGCCGTCATATACGTCACGGAAGCTCTCGCCGCAGCCATCCCGGACGAAATAGAAAAATACAAAAACAGGGTAATGCCGGCAATAATTCTTATACCGGGTATCACCGGCAATACAGGCGCCGGTCTTGCCAACGTAAGCAAAGCGGTAGAGAGAGCCGTCGGCTCAGATATATTGAATTAGGAATGAGGTGCAAAGTTTGAGCAGCGGTACAATATTAAAAGTATCAGGACCTCTTGTAATAGCGGAAGGCATGCG
>JAJUHC010000003.1 GCA_029268065.1 Clostridiales bacterium
GATATGGCGGAAATTTCTCATGAAGCTGTACAGAGCTTCATCAACTCACTCAATTTACGTCCACGTAAATGCCTTGGCTGGAGAACACCTTTTGAGGTCTTCTTTAATTCAGTGTTGCACTTAACTTGACAATCCGCATAAACATTTTTCCGGCGGCGTGTACGCCGGAAAAATACATAATCCCGCGCAATTTTGCGCGACCGGGGGTATCGAGCCGTGAGGCTCGTATCAAGGGGGTATTGGATACCCCCTTGAAGCGTGTCGAAACACTTTTTCGACACGCCCAGTCCCGTAGCCGTTGAGGCTGCGGGACTTCTTTGCGTTTCGGCGTTATCGTTCCCACACCGCTGCAATAACGTTTTATTTGTGTTTATAATTATGAAAGAATACTTGAGTTATCATATTAGCCGACCCGACGCTAAGCTCCGCCTTCGCCGCCGCTTCCTTTTACGTTTTTGGGGAAAACGGAAAATGAAGATTCATTTGTCCTCGTGTGATTTTTCTGCCCTGAAGCGTCCCAGCGGGTTTGCCTTTGCGGCGATTTTAAGCTCGGTGCTGCTTATATGCGTGTAAATCTCGGTCGTGTTGAGATGCTCGTGTCCCAGAAGCTCCTGGAGAGTCCGTATGTCCACGCCGTTCTGGAGCATGAGGGTCGCCGCCGTGTGCCTGAGCTTATGTGAGGAATAGCTTCGGCTGTCGAGACCCGCGGCCGTTATGTAGCTTTTTACAAGATGGTGCACCGTTTCCCGGCTTACGCGCCTTCTCCTGTTTGAGAGGAAAAGCGCGTTGCGGTCTATCGCGGCTATGCTTTTCCTCACAAGCAGATATTCGTTTATCGCATCCGCGCAGGCTTCGTTTAAGTAGACTATTCGCTCCTTATTACCTTTCCCGAGCACGCGCAGGTGGTCTCTGCCAATGTCGGAAATGTTGAGACCGACCACCTCCGATATCCTAAGCCCGCAGTTTAAAAATATCATGAGAATGCAGAAATCCCTTTCCCTGTTTTGACCGTCGACGGAGTTTAGGAGCTTTTTGCTTTCTTCAAGCGTCAGATAGTGGGGAAGACTCTTCATCACTTTGGGAGAGTCAAGGTCCTGCACCGGGTTTTCGTCGAGAAGATGCGCCTTTACGGTCAGATACTTGTAAAACGAGCGTATCGTCGCTATCTTTCGCGCCCTCGATTTGGCGCTGAGGCCGTATTCGGGCACAGCCTCGCGGTATTGCTTTACCCTGTCCCTTGAGAGAAAGGAAAGATATGAATAAACATCCGACAGGGTGATTGAGCGGACAAAGCCTACATCCACATCGAGAATCGAAATGTCCGCGAGCTCCGTATTTCTCGGCACAAGCCCCTTCTCGAGCTTCATATATCGGAAAAAGGTGCGGAGATCGAGAAAGTACTCGTCCACCGTTCTCTTTGAGTGACCTTTAATTGTTTCGTGGTAGGTCAGAAAACCCTTGAGTATTTCGGGCGCCTCGCTTCTGTAATCCATATTTTTCGCCTCGCTTCTTATTGATTTTACATTGTTTTATTGGAGCAGTCAAACCTTTTTGAAGCGCAAAACGGTCTAAAGGGGACATGCGGATAATATACTTCTAATGCGGCGGAAGGCTTGGATTCATCGCGCCGCACAAAGCGGAAGGGGCTGAAATATATGCGAAACAGGAGGCGAAGCTACAAAAGAAGAAACGGCGGGGCGGCAAGCTGGCTTATCCTCTGCCTGGTTATTTTTGCGGCGGTCGTTACCATCAGATTTTTCGCTCCAGACCTGAAGAATAAGGTCCAGAGCGTCATGACGCCCGTGTACGCGAGAAGCGAACAGTATAAGGCCGTATTCACGCGCTTCGGCGAAGCGCTGTCGGGAGACAAGAGCTTTACGGACGTTTTTTCAAGTCTGATTAACCTTGGAAAGAGGAGTTGAACTTGCGCTTAGGAAAGCTGTTCGTCAGCGGCGGATTCATCGTTATGCTTTCGGCGCTGTATGTGATTTTAAGTCTTGAATTCCTGCTTGTTATCCTCATTGCCATATTGGCGCATGAGGCGGGTCATCTTGCCGCAATAATTATTCTGGGGGGCAAGCTAAGGGAGATACGCCTCGAGTGCACCGGCCTCTTGATAATATACGACGGAAAAAGCATGTCGTACGTTTCGGAGCTTTTTGCCGCATTTGCGGGGCCGCTCATGAGCCTTCTGCTCGCCTTTTGCTCGGCGTTTCTGGGAAAAGCCTTCGGAGGAGGGTTCTGGTATACGCTTTCGGGCTTCAGCCTTGTATTATGCGCCTTCAATTTGCTGCCCGTGGCCGCGCTTGACGGGGGCAGAATGCTATTTGTGACGATGGCGCACTGCTGGGGTCTTGATATAGCGGAAAGGTCCTGCTTTGCGGTGAGCTGTGCCTTTTCGCTGGCGGTGATGATATTAGGTGCCTGGGTCTTAAAGGAGAGCGGCTGGAATTTCACCCTACTCCTTTGCGGCGTTTGGCTTTTCTGGAGCTCCGCTATTGTAAAAAGGCCTGTTTGGGTATAAAATAGCCTGAGGCGGCGCGAGATTTACTCCCGCCGCCTCATAATGTTAACCCGAAAGGTACGATGAGATGCATCCTGTTCTGGAGAGGATACTCCCTAAGGTTCAGAAGCCGTCGCGCTACACCGGCGGCGAGTACGGGGAGGTAATCAAGAATAAAAACGAGGTTGAGCTGAGGTTTGCCCTCTGCTTTCCCGACACATACGAGATAGGAATGTCCAACCTGGGAGTGAGAATACTTTACGGAGTTTTGAATAAGATTGACGGCATTTGGTGCGAGCGCGTATTCGCGCCGTGGGGAGACATGGAGGAGGAGCTGAGGCGGAACGGACTGCCACTCTTCGCGCTCGAAAGCGGGGACGAGCTGAAAGAATTCGATATAATCGGCTTTTCGCTTGGCTACGAGATGGCGTATACAAACGTGCTCAACATGCTTGAGCTGGCGGGCATCCCTCTGCGCGCTTCCGAAAGGGGCGGCGGCTGGCCGCTGATAGTTGCGGGAGGGACATGTACGTTTAATCCCGAACCGCTTGCCGATTTTATTGATGTCTTTCTTCTCGGGGAGGGGGAGGACCTGCTGCCCGAGCTCTGCACGCTCGCGCGGAGCATGAGGGGCGCGGAAAAGGAAGCCCTGCTGAAAGCGGCGGCAGGGCTGGAGGGCGCGTATGTGCCGTCACTTTACGACGTTGAGTACAATGGGGACGGGACCGTTAAAGCAATCGTGGCAAGAGGCGGCGCCCCTCAGGTGGTCACAAAGCGTATAGTGCAGGATTTTGAGAATTCATATTATCCGGAGGATACCATAATACCGTCCACGGAGATCGTGCATGACCGCACGGTGCTCGAGCTCTTTCGGGGCTGCATACGCGGCTGCCGCTTCTGCCAGGCGGGCTACGTTTACAGGCCCGTGCGTTCGAGGAGCGCAAAACGGCTTACAGAGCAGGGGATAGAGGCGCTGAAGAGATCGGGGTATCAGGAAATCGGCCTGTCCTCGCTCAGCACAAGCGATTACAGGGAGCTCAAGGAGCTATGCGATATGCTGCTCGGCTGGTGCGAGCCCAAAAGCATAGGGCTTTCGCTCCCTTCACTGAGAGCGGATAATTTTTCTATGGAAATCATGGAGCGCGTCCAGAAGGTGAGAAAAAGCGGGCTGACGATAGCGCCGGAGGCGGGGTCGCAGCGCCTGAGGGACGTTATAAACAAAAACCTCAGCGAGGAGGAGATACTGAACGCCTGCCGCACGGCATTCGAAGGCGGGAGGAACAGCATGAAGCTTTATTTTATGCTTGGGCTTCCGACAGAAACCGACGAGGATGTGCTAGCGATAGCGGAGCTGGCCTTCAAAATCGTGAGACTATGGAAGGAGGCGGCGGTAAACAGAAGCGGCGGAGTCAGAATCACTCTCAGCACAGCCTGCTTTGTTCCAAAGCCGATGACGCCCTTCCAGTGGGAGGCACAGGTGACTGCGGAGGAATATGAACGCAGGGTCGTGCTGCTGCGCGAGGCCATGCGCTCTAAAGCCATAACCTACAACTGGCACGACGCCGAAACGAGCGTGATAGAGGGCGTTCTGGCCCGGGGCGACAGGAGGCTCGGAAGGGTTTTGGAGGAGGTGCAGCGCTCCGGAGGAAGGCTCGAGTCCTGGAGCGAATACTTCTCCATTGAAAGATGGAAGGACGCATTTGAAAAGTTAAACGTCGATCACGGGTTTTACTCAAGCCGCGAGAGGGGCAAGGACGAGGTCCTGCCCTGGAGCCACCTGTCGGCGGGAGTTACCCCGGGGTATCTGTGGAGCGAAAGGGAGGCGGCGATGAGGGGAGAGGTCACGCCGGACTGCCGGACAAAGTGCGCGGGCTGCGGGGCGAATTTCCTTTATAAGGGGGGCAGCTGCGATGAATAAGCTGAGGCTTGTTTTTGAAAAGACGGGAAGGGCCAAGTATATTTCTCACCTCGACCTCATGCGTACCTTTCAGAGGGCATTTCAGCGTGCCGGTGTGCCGATCAGGCACACCGAGGGCTTCAACCCGCACGCGCATATCTCAATCGCCCTGCCGCTGCCGGTCGGAACGGAGAGCGTCTGCGAAATACTTGACTTTGAATCTCCTGCGGAACTTGACGGCGGCATCGTTCAAGTCCTGAACGCTGCGCTGCCGGAAGGAATAAGTATCAGAGAGCTTAGCGAAAACATGAGAAAAACGGGCGAGATAGCCTGGATCAAATGCGAGCTTCGGCTTATATACGACGGCGGAGTACCCGAAGGCGCGGCGGAAAGGATAAATTCCCTTTTCAAATCGCAGAGCGTTATTATAAGCAAAAAATCAAAAAAGGGAAGGACCGATTTCGATATCATCCCCTGCATAAAATCGCTTGATGCTTCTCAGAACGGCACCGGTGAAATAGTGATTTCGGCAGTCGCCGCGGCGCAGAACCCTTCTCTCAATCCCATGCTCATATCGGACGCGATAGCGAAGTATCTGCCGGAACTCGCTCCGAATCATGCCTCATGCCTGCGCCTGCGTCTGCTGGACAAGGAGTTTGAGCCGTTTTAACGTCAAAGCAGGCGGAAAAAGTAAAATTTTGATGATTTCACTTGCTTTTTTCAGATGATTATGATAATATATCGCGGCGTATGGAAAGAGCGGTCTTTCCATTTATAGGGGCGGTCCTCTGCAGGCTGCGCGCTCGCGCAAGGCAATGCCCGCATGAACGTCTGACAGGAAGGGAGGATATTGAACATGGATCTTATCAAAGCACTTAACGACCAGTATGTTAAGCCTGAGCTTCCGGAGATGAATGTTGGCGATACCGTCAGGGTATCCGTCAAGGTCAAGGAAGGAAACCGTGAGAGAGTCCAGGCGTTTGACGGCACGATAATCGCCAGAAAGCACGGCGGCATAAACGAGACCATCACGGTCCGCCGCATTTCCTACAATGTAGGCTGCGAAAAGGTTTTCCCGATACATTCGCCGACTATTGTCTCCATCGAGACGATCAGACGCGGTAAAGTCCGCCGCGCGAAGCTCTATTATATCAGGGATAAAATCGGCAAAAACGCAAAGGTTAAGGAAAGAATCTAACAAAAAGGGGCTTTTGCCCCTTTTTTTATTACAAGAGGTAGGAAATTATGTCAGTTAAGTCGGAAATCTACGATTGGCTTCAGTGCGTCGTCGTTGCGCTGGTGGTAAGCATTCTCCTTTTTGTATTTGTTTTCCGGGTTACGGGTATTATAGGACCGTCAATGGAAAAAACGCTTTTCGACGGCAATAAGGTTATAATATCCAATATGTTTTACACTCCGAAGCAGGGAGATATAGTAATCTTTACGAAAAAGAGCTTTGATAAGGAGCCTCTTGTAAAGAGGGTCATAGCAACAGAGGAGCAGACGGTGGATATAAACTTCACGAGCGGTGAAGTGAAGGTCGATGGCAAGGTTCTCAGCGAAACCTATATTGCCGAAAAAACCTTCCGCTCCTATGACGTGAAGTTTCCCGTCACCGTCCCGAAGGGCAGCGTCTTCGTAATGGGCGACAACCGCAAGGTGAGCTATGACAGCCGCGCGAGCGCGGTAGGTATGATCGATACCCGAATGATACTCGGAAAGGTTTACGCCAGAATAACGCCCTTTAACAAGGCGGGCCTGATAAAGTAATATGAGCGAGGAAATGAATATCCACTGGTTCCCCGGGCACATGACGAAGGCCAGGAGAATGATAAGCGAAAACGTGAAACTTGTGGACATTGTCTGCGAGATAATAGACGCGCGCATACCGCTGTCGAGCCGCAACCCCGATATAGATGAGCTGACCGGCGGCAAGCCCCGGCTCGTAATAATGAACAGGTGCGATCAGGCGGACCCGGCGGTCACAAAGCTATGGTCCGCGTGGTTTAAAGGCCTCAGCTCCTTTGTCCTGGAAACCGACAGCAAAAGCAGTGCCGGAACTGGCGCCTTTCAGAACGCCGTAAGGAGCATTCTCAGGGACAAGCTGCAGAGGTACGCCGAAAAGGGGCAGGCTGGGAGGCCCGTCCGTGCAATGATACTCGGCATACCCAATGTTGGCAAGTCCACGTTTATAAATAAGCTTGCGAAGAGAAAGGCGGCTCTGACCTCCGACAGACCCGGAGTGACCCGCGGCAGACAGTGGATAAGCATAGGTCAGGATCTCGAGCTGCTGGACACGCCCGGCATACTATGGCCAAAGTTCGACAGCCAGACCGTCGCCGAAAACCTCGCCTTCACAGGCGCCGTAAAGGACGATATACTGGACGTCGAAACGCTTGCCGCGAACCTGATGGAGAGGCTGAGGGAGGACTATAAGCGAAATCTCGAGGCGCGTTATAAAATTGAAATAGCGGAAGATGAAAAAGGCTTCGAACTGCTGAAAAAGGCGGCAAAAAAGCGAGGCTTTCTGGCCTCCGGCGGAGAGCCGGATACGGAGCGAATGGCGAAAATACTTCTCGACGAATTCAGGGGAGGAGTTTTGGGGCGGATTTCACTTGAAAAACCACCCGGCGAGGTATAAAATGAATTTGCTAAGCATTGAAAACGCGGTGTATGAGGAAGGTTTTGCACTCGTTTGCGGCGTTGACGAGGCGGGGCGCGGCCCCCTGGCGGGACCGGTGTGCGCTGCGGCGGTGATCTTGCCGAGAAACCTTCAGATACCCGGGCTTGACGACTCAAAAAAGCTGTCGGAAAAGAGCCGTGAAAAGCTTTACGAGAAAATAGTATCGGAAGCCCTGTCATACGGAATCGCCTTCGCTTCTGAAAGTGAAATCGACGAGCTGAACATTCTGAACGCGACCTTTCTCGCTATGAACAGGGCGATAGATATGCTTGCGCTCAAGCCCTCGATAGCGCTCATAGATGGCAACCGCGATTCGGGCATTACAGTGCCGAGCAGGCCGATAATCGGAGGCGACGGAAAATGCGCTTCCATCGCGGCGGCTTCAATACTTGCCAAGGTCACGAGGGACAGACTCATGACGGAGCTTTCAAGCAAATATCCCGGGTACGGCTTTGAAAAGCACAAAGGCTATGGAACGAAGGCGCACTACGAAAAGCTGAGGGAGCACGGTCCTTGCGAGATCCATAGAAGAACCTTTCTGAAAAACCTTTGAAACGTGGGGGGACGGCTATGAACACCAAGCTTCTCGGCCGTTTGGGCGAAGTCAGGGCCGGAGAGTATCTTAGGGGCAAGGGCTACAAGCTCATAGGCATGAACTATTCAACGCGTTTCGGGGAGATAGATCTTATAGCCGAAAACGGTCAGTATATCGTTTTCGTCGAGGTGAAGCTGAGAAAAAACGCCGATTTTGCAGAGGCTCGGGAATTCGTCAATCGCCGCAAAATCGAAAGGCTTAAAACCGCGGCCGGGATATGGCTTTCACAGAATGAAACGGAAAAGAAGACGCGTTTCGACGTGATAGAAGTATACTTTTCCGGAGATATAAACGGAAAAAATGAGAAAATCTTTCATATCGAGGACGCATTTCAATGAAAATACCTCTGTTTGACGCACACTGCGACACTGCGTTTAAGATGGTGCTCAAAGAATACGGGTTATTCGAAAACGGGGGTCATACCGACATTAAGCGGGGGCTAGAGTATGCCCCTTACGCTCAGTTCTATGCGCTTTTTGCGGTTGACGGCAGAGATATCCCTCAGGATTTACCTGAATATAGCGATAAAACCTCAGAAGAAATATTTGATAAAGAGCTTAAGCTGCTGCTGAAGGAAATTGAAGGCAGCAGAGATAGGATATCGCTTTGCACGACGGTTAAGGAGGCCTTGGAGGCGAACGCACAGGGCAAAGCCGCCGCTTTTTTGTCGATAGAGGGCGCGGAGCTTATCGGCTGCGACGTATCAAGGCTTAAGGAAATGCACAGACTGGGCGTAAGAGCGCTGAATCTTACATGGAACCATCCGAACTCGCTCGTATGCGCTTCTGGGCTTACGGAGCTCGGTAGGAGCTTTGTGTCCTGCTGCAACGAGCTTGGCATTATCATAGACGTTTCCCATCTTACGGACGAGGCGTTTTGGGAGGTAATCGAGCTTTCCGGGGACCCGATAATGGCGAGCCATTCAAATTCAAGGGCCTTGTGCAATCACCGGAGAAACCTTACCGACGAGCAGTTTCGCTCGATAATCAGGAAAAGGGGAGTGGCCGGAATCAACCTTTATGCCGAATTTCTTGGCGAAAACCCGGACATAGACACCGTTATAGGACATATTGAGCATTTTCTCTGCCTGGGAGGCGAGAAAAGCATAGCGCTGGGCTGCGATTTCGACGGCTGCGACAGACTTCCGGAGGGCATAAGCGGCATAGAAGACTTAAAAAATGTTTATAATGCGCTTTTGCGGAAAAACTATCCAGAGGCGCTGATACAGGATATATTCTATTATAATCTTAAGAGAGTGGTGGAAGAGGTATGCGATATCTGAGTACCAGAAACAAAAGCGTCAGATTTTCGGCGGCGGACGCGATAACTCTCGGGCTCGCCCGCGACGGGGGACTTTTTGTCCCGGAGATACTGCCGAGGCTCACTTTGAATTCAATTAAATCGATGTGCGACATGTCTTATCAGCAGCGCACGGTCTATGTAATGTCGCCTTTTCTCGATGATTTTACTGCGTCGGAGATCGGCACCTTCGCGAGCAAGGCGTACAGCTCCACAAGCTTCGACGTTCCCGAGATAGCGCCGCTTCGCGCTGTTGACGATTCCACCTATTTCCTTGAGCTTTGGCACGGCCCCACAAGCGCGTTCAAGGATATGGCGCTCCAGATGCTGCCGTATCTTCTGACGGCTTCGCTCGCCAAGAAGGCCGAAAAAAAGGATGTCTGCATTTTGGTCGCCACCTCCGGAGACACGGGAAAGGCGGCGCTTGAGGGCTTCAGAAACGTGGACAGGACAAAAATACTGGTTTTTTATCCGCGGGACGGGGTTTCGGATGTCCAGAAGCTCCAGATGGTCACCCAAAACGGCGACAATGTCGGAGTCTGTGCCGTCGAAGGCAACTTTGACGACGCCCAGAACGGCGTTAAGATGATTTTTTCGGACGAGGCTTTGCGCGATGAGCTTGCGGCCAAGGGCTATTTTCTTTCTTCCGCCAATTCGATCAACTGGGGCAGGCTGCTGCCGCAGATAGTATATTATATTTCGGCCTACTGCGATCTTGTAAGGGCGAAGAAGATCGCTGCGGGTGACGCTGTTAACATCTGCGTGCCCACCGGCAACTTTGGAAACATACTTGCGGCGTATTACGCAAAAGCCATGGGGCTTCCGCTGGCCAGGCTCATATGCGCCTCAAACTCAAATAACGTTCTTACCGATTTCATCAACACAGGAACGTACAACAGGAACCGTGAATTTTTCACCACTATTTCGCCGTCCATGGATATACTCATTTCGAGCAACCTTGAACGGCTTCTCTTTGAGTTCTCGGGAAAGGACGATTCGGAAACAAGGCGCTATATGGAGCAGCTGGGGAAGTTCGGCAGCTATACCGTGGGGCCGATTGTCAAGAAAAGGCTTGACGAACACTTCTGGGCGGGGTATTGTAACGACGAGAAAACAAAGTCGGTTATCGAGGCGGTATACCAAAAATATAATTATCTCATAGACCCGCACACGGCGGTAGGCTTTGACGTGCTCGACAGCTACCGGCGCGATACCGGCGACAATACCGCTGCGGTAATAGCATCCACCGCAAGCCCCTATAAGTTCTGCGACAGCGTTCTGTCGGCTCTGGGCGAAAAAGCTGACGATAGCGGGATAGCGCTTATTGACAGGCTCGCGGTGCTCACAGGTACAAATCCGCCCCGCCCGCTGACTGAACTAAAAAACAAAAGGGTCAGATTTACGCAGTCAACTCCGAAGGAGAATATGAAGCTTGTTGTCGAGGACTTTTTGAAATAAAACTGCGGCTGCCTTCGGCAGCCGCTCCACAAGCTTATTTTTCGCAGAAGGTCGCGCAGAAGGTGTCCTTTTTGCTGGAGGACGTAACTCCTCCGACCTTGATGTTTTCCGCGACGCATTTTCTCTTGTCCGAATCGTTGTATTTACACTTTATGGCGTCGCAGCCCACACCCTTTACACAGTCTCCTCTGCCTGCTATATCTGACATGCGGAATTCCCCTTTTTGTTTCATTTGCCGCTGCCGGCGCTCTTAGTATTAACAATTTCTGACCATATATTCCGGGAGGCTAAAATGTCGCTTTACGCTATCGGTGACCTGCACCTTTCATTAGAATCCGGAAAGCCTATGGATGTTTTCGGCGGAAACTGGGAAAATTACGTTGAAAAGCTCAGGGCGGGATTCTCCGGCCTTACGGCGCAGGACATATGCGTCATCTGCGGCGACATCACATGGGCGATGAGCCTTAAGGAAGCCTCCTCGGATTTCGGATTCATAAACGAACTGCCTGGGAGAAAAATCGTTCTGAAGGGAAATCACGATTACTGGTGGACCACCGCCGCAAAGGCGTATGCGTTTTTCAGGCGGAACGGTTTTGATACGATAGACGTGCTCCACAACAACTGCTATTTTTACGGAGATACCGCCATATGCGGCACGCGCGGCTGGTTTTACGAGGAGGAAAGCGGAGGAGAGCACGACAAGAAGATTATGAATCGTGAAATTATTCGGCTTGAGGCTTCGCTCAGGTTGGCGGGGGAAGCTGAAAAGATTTGCTTTTTTCATTATCCGCCAGTATACAAGGATTATACCTGTCACGAAATTTTGGAGCTTATGCAAAGATACAACGTGAAAACCTGCTGCTACGGGCATATACACGGCGCGGGGCACAGGTTCGCGATAGAGGGACAGTACGGGGGAATAGATTTTAATATGGTTTCGGCGGACCATATAGGTTTCACACCCAAAAAAATTGCAGATTAGCATAAAAAAATGTTGGAAAAATCGCTAAATATCTGATAAAATGAAATGAGTATGTGTGTTGCAGTGGGACAGCGCATACGCAATAGGAGGAGCACCAACTGATGATTGTAAAAAACGTAGAGAAAAAAGAGAAGAATTCTGTACTCATCACCGTAGAGATTGAAAAGGAAAAGTTTGAGGAAGCAATAAATTCCGCGTACAAGAAGAGCAGGGGAAAAATCACCGTTCCGGGGTTCCGAAAGGGAAAGGCTCCGCTCAAGATCATAGAGAACATTTACGGCGCTTCCGTATTTTACGAAGACGCGATAGATATAGTTGCTCCCGAGGCCTATGTTTTTGCCGTTGAACAGGAAAAGCTCGAAACCGTCGGCCGCCCGTCCCTGTCCGACATGAACATAGGGGAAGACCGCACCGTGACTCTCGTGTTTAATACTTCCCTCTACCCCGAGGTCAGCCTTAAGCAGTACAAGGGACTCGAGGCTGAAGAAGGCGACGGCGAGGTCACTGACGAGGATGTGAGGCATGAGATAGAGGCTGCCAGAAACAAGAATTCGAGGCTTGTTTCCGTCAGCGACAGGCCGGCAATGATAAGTGACACCGTTATCATCGATTTTGAGGGCTTCCTCAACGGAGTCCCCTTCGAGGGAGGAAAGGCCGAGAAGTACTCTCTTAAGCTTGGCTCCTGTTCCTTTGTACCGGGCTTTGAGGAGCAGGTGTCGGGAATGAAGATAGGCGATGAGAAGGACATTACCGTAACCTTCCCTGAAAACTATACGCCGGAGCTGTCCGGCAAGGAAGTCGTGTTTAAGGTAAAGCTCCATGAAATCAAGGAAACAGTATTCCCCGAGCTTGACGACGAGTTTGCCAAGGATGTATCCGAGTACGATACCTTTGAAGAGTACAAGAAAAGCGTTACTGACGCCATAAAGAGCAGAAAAGAAGAAGAGTCAAAGACGGCGTTCAGGGGTGCGATTCTCGAGAAGCTCGTGGAAAATCTCGAGGCGGACATTCCGGACGTTATGATCGACGATCAGCTTGAAAAAATGGTCAGCGATTATTCGATAAGAATGGAGTCGCAGGGCTTCTCTCTTGAAAACTATCTCAAGATGATGGGCATGTCTGAGGAGGACTTTTTGAAAAACTCCAGGCCCAGCGCGGAAAATCAGGTCAAGGTTACGCTTGCGCTGAAGAAGGTCGCCGAGCTTGAAAACATTGCTCCCACCGAGGAAGAGATAGAGGCCGAGTACAAAAAGCTCGCCGAAAGCTATAAGGTTGACGTAGAGCGGGTTAAACGAGCCGTCACCACGGAGCAGATGAAGAGCGATCTCGCCATGATGAAGGCGGAGGAGCTTGTGATAGGCAGCGCCGTTGCGGTTAAAGCGGAGAAAAAGGACGAAGAAAAGTCAGATGAGACGAAGCCCGAGGCCTCCGAAAAGAAGCGCAATATCAAGGCGGTTGAAAAGGTGAAGGAAGCGGTGGAAAAGAAAACCTCTGCGAGGAAGACCTCAAAGAAATCCGAGGACAAAAAGGAATCGGAGTAGGGTTTTGAATATTTGAGCCGTACTGTGGTTAGTATTATTTTAATTTCGCATATGATTAAGGAGGAGAGATTCCAATGAGCTTGGTACCATATGTTGTTGAGCAAACGTCCAGAGGCGAGCGCTCCTACGATATTTTTTCGAGGCTGCTGAACGACAGGATAGTAATGCTGTCGGAGGAGGTCAATGATACGACGGCGAGCCTTATCGTGGCTCAGCTTCTGTATCTTGAGGCCCAGGATCCCGACAAGGACATACAGTTCTACATTAACAGTCCCGGCGGCTCCGTGACCGCGGGCATGGCCATCTACGATACCATGCAGTTTATAAAGGCCGACGTTTCAACAATCTGCATCGGAATGGCGGCGAGCATGGGCGCGTTCCTCCTTTCGGCGGGCACAAAGGGCAAAAGGATAGCGCTGCCGAACGCGGAGATAATGATACACCAGCCCTCCGCAGGCTTCCAGGGACAGGTTACCGACATAGGCATACATGCCGACAGGTTTATAAGGCTTAAAAAGAAGCTGAATCAGATACTCTCAGACAATACGGGAAAGCCGCTTGAAGTAGTCGAGAGAGATACTGAAAGAGACAATTTTATGACCGCCGATGAAGCGGTGGCTTACGGGCTTATCGATAAGATAATTTATAAACGCGCGTAATCAAAACTATTTGTAAAGGAAAATCATTATGTCAGGTACGGACGACAGAAAGGCGATTCGCTGCTCATTCTGCGGAAAACATCATGACGAAGTCGACAGGATAATCGCGGGCAAGGGCGCGTACATCTGTGATGAATGCATCAAGCTCTGCATGACCATGATAGACGATAAGTTTGTAAACATAAGCGAACAGAAGAGCGATATTCCTGCTCGCACCACTCTTCCGAAGCCCGCCGACATCAAAGATTTTTTGGATCAGTATATAGTCGGTCAGGACGAAACTAAGATAACGCTTTCGGTCGCCGTTTACAACCATTATAAGCGCATATATATGGGAGGAACATCCGACGTCGAGCTTCAGAAGAGCAATATTCTGCTGATAGGCCCGACGGGCTCCGGAAAAACCCTGTTTGCACAGACACTGGCGAAGATACTTGAGGTGCCTTTCGCAATCGCTGACGCGACGACCCTTACCGAGGCTGGATACGTCGGCGACGACGTCGAGAATATACTTCTGAGGCTTTTGCAGGCCGCCGACTATGATGTGCAGCTCGCCGAGAAGGGCATAATATATATTGACGAGCTGGATAAGATTGCAAGAAAAAGCGAGAACACTTCGATAACCAGGGACGTTTCCGGAGAGGGAGTGCAGCAGGCGCTGCTCAAAATCCTTGAGGGTACGATGGCAAACGTGCCTCCTCAGGGGGGAAGAAAGCATCCTCATCAGGAATTCATACACATTGACACAACAAATATACTGTTTATCTGCGGAGGCGCCTTCGACGGCATAGAGAAAATAATAGAAAGCCGTCTGGACAGAAAGACGATAGGCTTTGAGGCCACGATACAGAGCAAGTCCGAAAAGGACATCGGGGAGATACTTCAGAACATACAGTCGCACGACCTTCTGAAGTTTGGAATAATTCCCGAGCTTATCGGGCGCCTGCCTGTTATCACGCCGCTTCGCTCGCTTGGCAAAAAGGAGCTCGTAAAGATACTGACGGAGCCGAAGAACGCGCTCACAAAGCAGTACAAGGCCATCCTCAAATACGACAAGGTGGAGCTTGTTTTCGAGGAAGACGCCCTGGGGGCGATTGCGGACAAAGCCATAGAGCTCAAGATAGGCGCGCGCGCGCTCAGAAGCATAATGGAGAAGCTCATGACAGGCGTGATGTACGAGGTCCCGTCCGATCCCACCATAAAGAAGATAATTATCACAAAGGACTGTGTCGTTAAGGGCGAACAGCCGCAGATAATAAGAAAATCGCTTCCCAAAGAACCCGGCGCGAATGCGCTGCCGACAGAGAGCGCATCATAGAATTTTCGGGCTGTCCTGATGCTTCAGGGCAGCCCTTTCAAAACGGAGTATATTATGAACGAAATCAGCAATAAATCTGAAATAATGCCGATGCTTGCGCTTCGGGGCATAACGGCTTTTCCCAAAATGGTGATGAATTTTGAGGTCGAGAGGCCGGTTTCGGTGGCCGCTTTGGAAAAGGCGCTTTCTTCCGACCGCAGAGTATTCCTCCTTGCCCAGAAGGATCCCAGGATAGAAATGCCGGAAACTCATGATCTGTATGATGTGGGGACCGTTTGTCTTATAAAGCAGGTGCTCCGCCTCCCTCAGAACTCTCTGAGGATCATGGTGGAAGGAATATGCAGAGCGAGGTTTCTCGGAATCGTTTCAAATAAAAAATACCTTGCCGCAAGCGTTGAGCTCCTGGAGTTGGAAACTGAAACAAAGCATTCCAGCAAAGCGGAGGTCATGCTGCGTCAAAGCTACGAGCTTTACGCGCATTATCTGGACCTTACCTCAAGTCCTTCCCCAGAGTCGATAGCTGCTCTGGCTTCAAGCGGGGATCCCGGATACGCGGCGGATTATATCGCCCAGAACATAAGGCTCCGTCACCCTGAGAAGCAGCAGATACTTGAGGAGCTGTCGCCGTACAAGCGCATCGAAAAGGTAAACAAGATACTTTTGCGCGAGCTTGAGATACTGGAGGTTGAGGAACAGCTCAAGCGAAAGACTCAGGACAGGCTGATGCAGGCGCAAAGGGATAATATACTGCGCGAGCAGCTGAAGACGATCAGGGCCGAACTCGGAGAGGGAGGCGACGATTCTGGAGAGCTTGAGGAGTACAGGTATAAAATAG
This sequence comes from Clostridiales bacterium, assembly GCA_029268065.1. Lineage (GTDB taxonomy): Bacteria > Bacillota > Clostridia > Oscillospirales > Oscillospiraceae > DUPK01. The sequence goes on from JAJUHC010000003.1 coordinate 15,771, forward strand.
AGAAATTGAAGGTTTCTGAGCAGGTAAGGGAAAAGCTTTTAAAGGAGCTCAGCCGTCTTTCAAAGCAGCCCTTCGGTTCGGCCGAGGCTTCGGTCATAAGGGGCTATCTTGATACCTGTCTTGAGCTGCCATGGTCGAAAGCCACCAAGGAGGAGGCGGACGTCGAGGTCGCCCGCAGGGTACTTGACGCGGAGCATTACGGACTTGAAAAGGTCAAGGAGCGCATAATCGAGTTTGTAGCGGTAAAGCAGCTTGCTCCCGAGGTAAAAGGCTCCATACTCTGCCTCGTGGGACCGCCCGGGACAGGAAAGACCTCGATAGCGATGAGCGTTGCGAAGGCGCTTAACAGGAAGCTCGCCAGAATATCGCTCGGAGGCATACACGACGAGGCGGAAATCAGGGGGCACAGAAAGACCTATGTCGGAGCCATGCCCGGCAGGATAATTGCCGCCGTACTGCAGGCGGGCAGCAGGAATCCCTTGATTTTGCTGGACGAGATAGACAAGCTGGGAAAGGATCACAGGGGAGACCCCTCCGCGGCGCTTCTGGAAGCCCTTGATTCTGAGCAGAATTACAATTTCAGGGATCATTATCTCGAACTGCCTTTTGACCTTTCGGATGTGCTTTTCATCACAACGGCGAACACGACAGAGACAATTTCCCGTCCGCTGCTCGACAGGATGGAGGTCATCGAGCTTACAAGCTATACAGACGAGGAAAAGCTTCAGATAGCGAAGCGCCATATTTTCCCAAGGCAGCGCAGAAAGCACGGGCTGAAGGCGTCGCAGCTTAAAATAAGCGACGACGCGATCCGCGAGGTGATATCGAGATATACGCGCGAATCCGGAGTCCGTGTCATGGAACGCAAAATTGCCGAAATATGCAGAAAAGCCGCGGTGAGGATTGTGGACAAGGAAGCCAAAAGCCTTAACGTCACGGCGGCAAAGCTTGAGGAGTATCTGGGCGCCGCAAAATACAAGCCTGAGTCAATGGCCGCGAAAAATGAAGTCGGGCTTGCTCACGGTCTCGCATGGACCAGCGTGGGCGGCGAGATGCTGAACGTCGAGGCCACTGTATTTGACGGCAGCGGGAAGCTCGAACTCACTGGAAACCTTGGAGATGTGATGAAGGAAAGCGCGAAGGCGGCGGAGAGCTATATCAGAAGCAGGGTGAAGGAGCTCGGAATAGACCCGGAGTTCTATAAAAACAAGGATATACACCTGCATTTCCCCGAAGGCGCCGTCCCGAAGGACGGCCCGTCAGCCGGCATCACGATCGCGGTGGCACTTATCTCCGCTCTCACCGGACGCGCCGTCAGAAGCGATTTTGCAATGACCGGAGAGATCACATTGCGCGGGCGCATACTTCCGATCGGCGGCCTGAAGGAAAAAACGATGGCCGCGTACAGGCACGGAATAAAGACTGTTATCATACCGTTGGATAATGAAGCCGATCTTAAGGAAATAGACCAGACCGTCAGGAACGCTCTGAATTTTATTGCCGCGGACCATATTGACAGCATTCTCGACTCCGTTCTCGAGGCGGGCGGCAGCGAGGGCGATAATCTGCATGGCGGGGAGGAAATGTTCGTTCCGACAGGGGATGTCAGGGCTTCGGTGACCATGTCCACGCAGTAACAAATACAACATGCCGCGGCATAAAATGGTTTAGACAGCAGAAGGCAGTCGCTAAGGCTGCCTTCTGCTTGCGTACTAGAAACCGAAAGGAGCATGGATCATTTTGGTTTATTATCTGATCATTTGCCGCTCGCTAACGTATGCACAGACGACAGCCAAAGTTCTGGAGCGCGCGGGCATAAGCGCCATGGTGATGCGTCCGCCTGTGAAAATCGCGGAAAAGGGCTGCGTATACTGTGTGAAAATATCGGAAAAAAGACTCAGAGAAGCCCTTGTTACGCTTAATAACGCAGGTATGGGCCACGGTAAAATATACATCCTTTACGCCGACGGCTCCGGAAGGGAAGTGACGGCATGATATATCTTGACAGCGCCGCGACAACTCTTCAGAAGCCGCGCAGCGTCGCGGAGGCCGCAGCAAGGGCGATACGGACGATGGGCAGCCCCGGGCGCGGAGGGCACAGCGCTGCGATGCTCGCCGCCGACACTGCGTACAGATGCCGTGAAGCGGCGGCAAAGCTGTTCGGAGTTAAGAACCCGGAGAGCATAGTGTTTACCCTGAATGCCACGCACGCGCTGAACATTGCGATAAAAAGCCTGGCGCGGCCCGGAAGCAAGGTCGTAATATCAAGCTTTGAGCACAATTCGGTGCTCCGACCGCTTTATTCGCTCGGCGCTAGGATATACGTCGCTCCTTCAAGACTCTTCGACCCGGAGGACACCTTGCGTTCCTTTGAAATGAGGCTCGGCGGCGCGGAGCTCGTGGTGGTCAACCATACGTCAAATGTTTTCGGCTATATACTCCCGATTCGTGAGATAGCCTCCGTTTGCAGAAGCTCCGGAATTCCTTTCATAATAGACGCATCGCAGTCCGCGGGTATTCTGGATATAAATTATGCCGAGCTTGGCGCGGACTTCGTCGCCATGCCGGGGCACAAAAGCCTTTACGGGCCGCAGGGAACCGGAATACTTATCGCAAAACACGGCAATACCCTCATTGAAGGAGGAACGGGAAGCAATTCAAAGCTGCCGGAGATGCCCGATTTTCTGCCCGACCGCTTCGAAGCCGGAACGCACAATATGCCCGGAATTGCTGGTCTGGCTGAGGGGATCAAATTCGTCAGCGTTACGGGAACCTCGAAGATTCTGGCGCATGGGCGGGAATTGATTGCAACCGCTGCCGACGGTCTTAGGCAGATCGGAGGAGTCAGAATTTACAGAGCCGATAATCCCGGGAATCAGGCCGGGGTGATATCTTTCAACATTCGAAATGTTCCGAGCGAACAGATCGCTTCGGAATTATCGGCAAGAAATATTGCCGTCAGGGCGGGAATGCACTGCTCCCCGCTTGCACACAGGACGGCCGGGACTTTAGAGCAGGGTACTGTCAGGATAAGCGTGTCGGCCTTCAACACGAAAAAGGATATTTATGAAATGCTTCGGGCAGTTGATGAGATAAGTAAAAAAGTTTAAATAAATTTAAAATTTAGGACTTTTATTTTATTGTCATTAGGTATTGTATAAGGTATAATATCCGCAAGGCGGATATTATACCCGCGCATGCGCCCTCTCCGAGGGCGCGCGCTCAAAACGAAGCCGTTTTGCTCCCGTGCCCTTCGGGCCGGAACCGCAAAACACGGCAACATACCATGAATTTGGAAAATTCATGGTATAATATCCGCAAGGCGGATATTATACCCGCGCATGCGCCCTCTCCGAGGGCGCGCGCTCAAAACGAAGCCGTTTTGCTCCCGTGCCCTTCGGGCCGGAACCGCAAAACACGGCGCCGTGCCTTGAATTTGAGAAATTCACGCTGTATGGGAACCGCGTTGGCATTTCAATCGGTGAAACGGCGCCTTTTTCGCACCGAGGCGCAAAACAGGGGAAATGAGGCGATAATATGATTATGACAGTGCTTGAAATGGGCTGGAGATACCTTCAGACCATAAAAATTACGGATATAATCGACATCGCCGTTACCTCGCTTCTCATATACAAGGTGCTCAGGTTCATATTAAAAACCAGCTCCGCAAGAGGCTTTAAGGGAATTATCGTAATCATAATCGCCATGTGGGTGTCTAGCCTTCTAAACCTTAATGTGATAAACTTCCTGATACGGAGAACTATGGAGCTCGGCATTTTCGCTATAATAATACTGTTCCAGCCCGAGCTTCGCAGGATACTGGAGCGCATGGGAAGCGGGAAGCTTTTTAATATTTTCGGCAGGCAGCTGGACGAACCTAAGATCGAGACCTCGCTGCGGCAGGTGGTCGCGGCCTGCGCGGAAATGTCCAGGAGCAAAACGGGCGCGCTGATAATACTTGAACGCGATGTAAAGCTCGACGACACAATCAAGACGGGCACTATACTTAATGCGGACGCTTCGCCCGAGCTTTTGAGAACAATTTTCTTTGACAAGACCCCGCTTCATGACGGCGCCGTAATATTGCGTGAAGGAGAAATCACGGCTGCGGGCTGTATGCTGCCTCTTTCGACGAACCCGAACCTGAGCCGCGACCTCGGTATGCGCCACAGAGCCGGAATAGGCGTCAGCGAGGTGTCGGACGCCGTAGTCGCGATTGTTTCGGAGGAAACGGGCTCGCTCTCGGTAGCTATAAACGGAACGCTCAAGCGCCATCTTTCTCTGGACACCTTTGAAAAGCTGCTTAGAAACGAGCTGCTCCCTCAGACGGAAACGAAGCAGAATACCGTGAATCGCGTCAGGAATACGTTGAAGGTGAACAAAAATGCGGGAAAGAATAAATAAGATTTTCAGCAACAGGGCGATTTATGTGGCCGTTTCTATTGTAGCTGCTTTTACGCTCTGGGTGTATGTGACAAATGTGGACAACCAGAACATGGAGAGGACCATATTTGACATAAAGGTAAACTTCACGGGAAAGGAAACCCTCCTTTCAAAGGGATATGTAATAGACGACAGCGATAATTATAGCGTTTCCCTGACCCTGCTGGGAAGGCGCGACGCCATACTGAAGCTTAAAAACTCCAACATAGATGTAAACGTAGATGTGTCGGATCTCGCTTCGTCAGGCACGTTCGCCAGGTTTTATACCGTCGCGCTTCCCTCGATCGTAAACTATAACGACGTTTACATTCTGAAGAAGAATCCCGAGTACGTTAACGTAAAGGTCAACAAGTTCGTTACGAAGTCCGTAAACATAAAAGGGAGCTTTGCCGGCACGCTTAAGCCCGGATATGAAGCAAAGTCCATCGTATTTTCTCAGGATACCATAAGCGTCAGCGGACCCGAGCCCGTCGTGTCGCGTATTGCTTATGCGGAAGTAAAGATCCGTCAAAACGAAGTGGACAAGACGATAAATCAGAGCTTCAGTTATGTGCTTACGGATAATAACGGAAGCCAGGTCCCGATGGACGGTCTGATTGTAAACGTAAAAAGCGTCGAGGCCACCATGCCCGTCGTAATGGTAAAGAAGGTTCCGCTTACGATTAAGCTGAACGCCGGGGGAGGGGCCGCGGAAAAGAACGTGAAGTACAGCGTTGAACCGCAGACGATAACGCTTTCCGGCGATCCCGAGGCCATAGAAAAAATTAGTGAAATATCACTGAAAACGTATAATATCGGCGAAATCGTTTCCGAGCAGTCGGAGTATCTGAATATACCGATTCCGGAAGGCACAGTGAACGTATCGGAAGTAGACAAGGCGAAGGTGAGCGTTTCGGTTGTGGGACTTAATACCAGAAGCATTACGGTCTCAAATATAAAGATAACCAATGTTTACACGGGGCACAAAGCGACACTTGTTACCAAGGAATTCAGCGTTACCCTGCGGGGCGAGCCAGCGGCGCTTGACGCCATAAATCCCGATAACGTAACCGTAATCCTTGACTTGACGCAGCTTGGGCAGTCCGTGGGGCGCTATTCGGTGCCGGCGAAAATCGAGGTCAGCGGGACCGATAAGGTGGGCGCTATCGGCAGCTATACGGCAATCGTAACCCTGGAGGGTGCATAGACGGAGAGGAGAACGGCTTTTTGACTCAGAACGCAAAAGTTTTGAAACTGCTGGACGGCGGGAAGGCGCTTGTTCTGGTCAGGCGTATGTCGGCGTGCGGAGAAAACTGCGCCTCGTGCTCAGCGGGGTGCGGGGAAAAGAACAAGGCGACCGTTGTGGCTTTTAACAGGATATCAGCCAATGTTGGTGACGAGGTGGTGGTAAGCTCCAAGACCTCAAAGATTCTGTCGGCGGCTTTCGTAGCTTATGTCCTGCCTCTGCTGCTGTTTTTTATTGCTTATATAGCAACATCCGCCGCTAACCTGTCTCAAAGGACTTCAATTATAATAAGCGTGGGCGCTTTTTTCTGCGGCATAGGAGCAGGCTTTGCGTACGACAGATTCGTTCGCAAGAAAAAGGGCATAGAGTTTGAGATTACCTCTTTTGTAAAATAGGAGAGCCGAATGTTTGGATATGTACGCCCTCTAAAAGGCGAGCTGAAGGTAAAGGACCTTGAGCTTTTCAAAGCGGCATACTGCGGGCTCTGCAATACCCTGAAGAAATGCTACGGCTATCCCGCAAGATTTCTGATAAACTATGACTTCACTTTTTTGGCGATGCTGCTTTCCTCGGGCGACAAAGCCTGCGGCTTAGAGCATAGACGGTGCTCGGCGTCTCCGTTCAGAAAAAAATGCGCATGCTCGGCAACGCCGTCGTTTGAGCTTTGCGCCGATTACAGCATGATACTGTATTACTGGAAGCTCCGTGATTCTTTTCAGGACGGGGGGCTGCCGGAAAAGATAAAGGCGGGCGCGGCGCTTTTGCTTCTGCGCGGAGCCTATAAAAAGGCAAGCAAAAAGGCTCCCGACTTCGATAAAAAGGTGAGAGACAGGCTGAGGGAGCTTTCCGGGCTTGAAAAATCCGGCGGTGCCTCGCTTGATGCGGCGGCGGACAAGTTTGCGGACATACTGAGGGCGGCCGCCGAAAATAGGGATAAACCGTCCGAGAGAAGGGCCCTTGAACAGATATTGTACCATGTCGGACGTCAGATCTATATTCTCGACGCCGTAGACGACATGGAGCGCGATCGGAAGGCCGGACTTTACAACGCGGTGGCCATAAGGTTCGGTATTGAGGACGGAAAAATAACGCAGCCCGTCAGGGAGGAGCTCAGGACGACTCTTTCCCACTCGGAGGCGCTTGCCGCTTCGGCCTATGAGCTTCTGGAAGCCGGAATGTGGTCGCCTATACTGTCAAATATTATTTACCTGGGAATACCCTCCGTCACGGAGCTGGTGCTAGGTTCCGAATGGAGAAATCAGAGCAGACTCAGAGAAAAAATAGAAATACTATGAATGGAGCATACAGATGAACGATCCATACGCCGTACTGGGTGTATCCCCGAACGCAAGCGACGATGAGATAAAGAGGGCATACAGAGAGCTCGCACGGAAATACCACCCCGACAATTACCAGGACAACCCGCTTGCAGACCTGGCGCAGGAGAAGATGAAGGAAATAAACGAAGCCTATGACATGATAACGAAGGGGCGGGCGGGCAGCTGGAGCGGAGCCAAGTCTGCCGGAGGCGGCGCCTATAACGGAGCTGCGGGAGGCGGTGCCGGGGGGGTATACGCGGAGATACGCAACGCCATAAACATCGGAAATATCTCCGAGGCCGAGACGCTGCTCAATTCGATATCGAACAGAAACGCCGAATGGTATTTTCTCATGGGCAGCGTCTGCTACCGGAAGGGATGGCTTGACGAGGCCAGGCGCTATTATCAGTCCGCTGTAAATATGGATCCGAATAATCTGGAATACCGCCAGGCCATGAATTTTATGAACATGGGAGGGAGAAATGCTTACAGGCCCCCCCAATACGGCAACGCCGGGGGCATGAGCGGGTGCGACGTATGCACTTCGCTTATGGTGGCCGACTGCTGCTGCGAGTGTATGGGTGGAGACCTAATACGCTGCTGCTGAGGTGAAGCATGGACAAAAAGACTAAAACACTGACCTTTACGGCGCTTCTTGTTGCCCTTACGGTTGTGCTGCTCTACATCGCTTCCGTTTTGCCAACGTCGAGAATAGGAGTTACGACGATAGCGGGCCTGCTCGTCGCATCCGCGGTTATCGAATACGGAGTCGGGGCCGGGCTTTCCTGCTTTGCGGTAAGCGCGGTTCTTGCTGCGATAATTATTCCGCTGAAATCCGTCGTTCTGCTGTATGTGCTGTTTTTCGGGTGCTATCCGATAATCAAAAGCCTTATTGAACGGATGAAAAACAGAGCCGCGGAGTGGGCGCTCAAATTGCTGGTATTCAACGCCGCTCTGACGGTGCTGTATTTTTTGTGGCGCTCAGGATTCCTGATAGGAATCGAGCCGAACATGGCGGCTGCGGCCGCTTTTTACGCGGTATGCAACGTCTTTTTTGCGCTTTATGATATTGCTTTTACCAGGCTGGCGCAGTTTTATATTTCGAAAATCCATATAAAGCGATGAGAGAAGGAAAAAAATGATAAAAAGCATGACCGGATACGGCAGCGCCACCGGCAGCGTCGACAAGCTTGATATAACGGTTGAGCTGCGAAGCGTTAACAACCGCTTTCTCGACTGCTCAGTTCGGATTCCCAGGGTATATACCTTTGTGGAGGACGCGATAAAGGCCGAGGTGCAGAAAGCGATTACCAGGGGCAAGGTGGACGTTTACGTTTCCATAGACAGCTCCAGGGCCGACGATGTGAAAATAAGCCTGAACGAGCCTCTGGCCGAGGCATATATCAAGGCGCTGAGCGCGATGAGCGAGAAATACGGGCTTATTAACGACCTCAGCGTAGTATCCATGAGCCGGTTTACGGATATACTGCTTATCGAGAAGAAGGAAACAGATATTGCGGCATTTTCGGACGGCGTCTGCGCCATTCTCAGGAACGCGCTGAAGGAGTTTGACGATATGAGAAGCCGCGAGGGAGAGAAGCTCGCGGAGGATATGCTGAACCGGTTAACCGAGATAGAGCGGCTGCTCAAAATAGTCGAGGAGCGTTCCCCAAAAACCGTAGAGGAATACAGGCAGAGGCTGTATCAGCGGATTTCGGAGCTTCTGGAGAGCAGGGAAATCGACGAATCGAGGATACTCACCGAGGCCGCAATATTTGCCGACAAGATAGCCGTCGACGAGGAAACGGTGCGCCTCAGAAGCCATATCGCACAGATGAAGGCCATGCTGAAGTCGGATCAGCCGATGGGGAGAAAGCTTGACTTTCTTATACAGGAATTTAACCGCGAAGCAAATACGATAGGCTCAAAGAGCAACGATACCGAGATGGCCCACCTGGTGGTTGACCTCAAGTCGGAGATAGAAAAGATTCGAGAGCAGGCGCAGAACATCGAATAAAGGGTGAAATTATGAAGCTCGTTAATATCGGGTACGGAAATCTTGTTTCTTCAAGCAGGATCATAGCCGTAGTAGGGCCGGAGTCGGCGCCGATCAAAAGGATAATTCAGGACGCGAGGGACAGGGGAACGCTCATCGACGCGACTTACGGAAGGCGCACAAGGGCCGTGCTCATTGCCGACAGCGGACACGTCATTCTGTCCGCAATACAGCCGGAAACCATAATGGCGCGAATGGGCGGCAAGGGAGACCAGCCTGAGCAGGAAGGGGAAGAAGATGAGTAAAGGCAAGCTCTTCGTTATTTCTGGTCCTTCGGGTTCGGGAAAAAGCACGCTGCTTGCAGAGGTTCTGGAGAAGCTTGAAAACAACTTCTTCTCGGTCTCTGCCACGACCAGGCCTCCAAGACCCGGTGAAACGGACGGGGTCAGCTACTACTTCAAATCGCCTGCCGAGTTTAAAAAAATGATAGAGAACGGGGAATTCCTTGAATATGCGGAATACGCGGGGAATTATTACGGTACTCCGGCGGCCCCTATAATAAAGCAGCTTGAGAATGGAAAAGATATCTTTTTGGACATAGAGGTGCAGGGCGCGCTTCAGGTCCGCTCGAAAATGCCGGAGGCCGTTTTGATATTTGCGGTGCCGCCGAGCTTTTCCGTTCTGGAAAAGAGGCTCAGGAACCGAAGCACTGAATCCGAGCGCATAATAATGATGCGTCTTGAGGCGGCGAGGATTGAATACAAAAAGGCTTCGGAATACGATTATGTTGTGATTACTGACAAGCCCGGCGATGCCGCAAACGAGATTATTTCGATTGTAAAAGCCGAAAAATGCAGGTTTGCCGAAAGAAAATACTTGCTTGACGAGGCGTTTGACCGAGCTTAGAACGAAAGGAAAGGAAATAATTATGTTATACCCGCCGATGTCGGAACTTTTAAAGAAAATAAACAGCAGATACCTCCTGGTAAACGTCGTGGCCCATAGAGCGAGGTATATTGCGGCCGAGGCCGACAAAAAGGGCGAATCCCTGGATAAAAAGCCGGTGTCGCTCGCTATCGACGAGATAGCGTCCGGGTCTTACTGCGTTCGCCTGAAGAATAAGTTTTGAATATAACTGGGCGGGTGAATATGGCGCCTGCCCTTTTGCGGCCGATATTTGGGAGGGATATGCTTGGGCACTGAACACATCGCAAAGGTCGCCGTATCCTCCGTCAATTTTGCCGTAGACAAGCCATACGATTACAGGATACCCGAAAAGCTAATCGGTACCGCAATACCCGGAACGAGGGTAATTGTCCCGTTTTCAAGAGGAAACAGGCGCACGGAGGGCCTGATACTCGCAGTAAGCGAGGCCGAAAGCCGTGAACGCCTAAAAAGTATCGAATCCGTGCTGGACGAGCAGCCTGTGCTCAGTGCGGAACAGATTAGCCTCGCGCTGTGGATGCGGGAGCGGTTTTTCTGTACTGTCTACAACTGCGCGAAAGCCATGCTTCCGGCGGGGCTGTGGTTCAAAACCCAGCGCAGCTACGCCGCTGCGGAAAGACGCACACTTGAAGAGGCTTTGGAATCGGTCTCGGGCGACGCGCTAGCGGAGAATATAGTGGCTTTTGTCTACGCCTCCGCGAAAGAGATAAAATACGATGAAATCAAAACTGCTGTCGGCACAGAAATCGAAAGAGAGTTAAAAATGGCGGTGAAGGCGGGTGCGATAGTTGAGCTTATAAGCGACAGCCGCAAGATTCGTGACAAGACGGTAAGCTACGCTTATCTATCCGTCCCTGCGGAGGAGGCTCTCGCGATTGCCGATCAGAAGAGAAAAAAATCTCCCTCTCAGGCGGCGGCTCTGGAGCTGCTTGCTTCCGTTGGCGGCGCTTCGGTTGCTGAAATAGGCTATATCAGCGGAGCTTCCGCCGCTGCGATAAGAAATATGGAGAAGTCCGGCCTTGTATGGATGGAACAGAGGGAGGCCTTCCGCAGACCGGCAATAACCGAAACCGGAAGAATGGATATCGGAGATCTGACGGCCGAGCAGCGGGTGGCATTTTCGGGCATTAAGTCACTGTTTTCCAAGGCTCCGGCCGCAGCCCTGCTTTACGGGGTGACGGGAAGCGGAAAGACCGCGATATACATAAAGCTTATAAGGGACACCATAGAAAGGGGTCGGACTGCGCTCGTCCTTGTGCCGGAAATTGCGCTTACGCCGCAGCTTGTGAGTACTTTTTCAAATCACTTCGGAGAAAGCGTGGCGGTTCTGCACAGCTCGCTGGGAATGGGAGTGCAGTACGACGAATGGAAGAGAATAAAATCGGGCGGCGTGCGTGTCGTCGTAGGCACGCGTTCCGCCGTGTTCGCGCCGCTTAATGATCTGGGGCTTATAATAATTGACGAGGAGCAGGAGCACACCTATAAGTCTGAAAACAGCCCGCGCTACCATGCCCGCGACATAGCCAAGTACAGAGCCGTGCAGAGCGGGGCTCTTCTGCTTCTTGGGACTGCTACGCCCTCAATAGAGACCATGTACAGCGCCAAAACGGGGAAATACGGACTTTTTACCCTTGAATCCCGCTTTAACGGCAGGGCCCTGCCCGAAGTAATTGTTGCGGATATGAAGCGCGAGCTCCGCCAGGGCAACGGTTCGACGATAAGCTCGGTTCTTAGGGAGGAGATAGAAAAGAATCTCCGCAACGGCGAGCAGACGATACTGTTCATAAACCGGCGCGGAGCCAGCAATCTGATTACCTGTCCCGAATGCGGCTTTACATATGGCTGTCCTAACTGCAGCGTTTCACTGACCTATCATTCGGCCAACAAGCGGGTAATGTGTCACTACTGCGGACACTCCGAGCCTATTGCCGATGCATGCCCCAGCTGCGGCGGAATGCTCAAGCATGTGGGTGTTGGCACGCAGAAGGTGGCGGATGAGCTCGGATCGATTTTTCCGGGTGTCGGTGTCATAAGAATGGACACTGACACGGTGACCGCCTTAAATCCTCACGACAGGATACTATCCCGCTTCGAAAAGAAGCGCGTGCCGATACTGGTCGGCACGCAAATGGTTACGAAAGGTCTGAATTTTGAAAACGTTACGCTTGTCGGGGTGGTTCTGGCGGACCAGATATTGTATTCCGGAGATTACAGGGCGGGGGAGCGCGCCTTTTCGCTTATTACCCAGGTGGTGGGCCGTGCCGGAAGGGGCGGCAAACCCGGCAGGGCGGTCATTCAGACATTTACGCCGAACAATGAGCTTATAAAGCTTGCGGCGCGTCAGGATTACGGGGCCTTCTATGATCGTGAAATAGAGCTTCGGAGGGTGCTGGGCGCGCCGCCGATTGCGGAACTGTTTGCGATAAACGTTTCAGGAATGGACGAAACCGCGGTCCTTAAGTGTTGTTTTGATATGAGGAGAGTTTTACGCGAGCTTTTTGGAAATAATAAGGCGGCGAGGGTGTTGGGCCCGGCTCCGGCGGCGGTGGTGAGGGTCAGCAACCGTTACCGTTACCGCATCCTTATAAGCTCGGAAAATACAAAGAATATGCGGACCATTATCGGCAACGTGATAATAAAATATTTACAGGACGGCAAATACAGGGGGCTGTCGATTTTCGGGGACATAAACCCGCTTGACTGACTGGAGGATAAAAATGGCACTCAGAAATATACTCAAGGATTCGGATCCGGCGCTGAGGAAGAAAAGCCGCCCGGTGACGGATTTCAACAAACGGCTGTGGGAACTGCTTGACGACATGCGCGAAACGATGCTTGATGCAAACGGAAGCGGGCTTGCCGCTCCGCAGGTCGGGATACTGCGCCGCGCTTTTCTCGTCGCCGCGCCCGCCGCGCACGAAAGCGAAGCGGAGGCTGAGCCTTTGACGGAGGATGAGGAATATGATGAGGAGATAATGGAGCTCATCAATCCTGAAATATTGGAGGTAAACGGAGAGCAGACCGGGCTGGAGGGCTGTCTCAGCCTGCCTGGAGTCTGGGGCATCGTTACGCGTCCCATGCGCGTGAAGGTGCGAGCTCAGGACAGGTTCGGCAACTATTTTGAGGCGGAGGGAGAGGGCCTGACGGCGAGGGCCATCTGCCACGAGCTGGGACACCTTGACGGGCAGCTCTTTACGGATGTCGCTGACAGGATTCTCGACGGCAAGGAGCTTGAGGAGCTCGTCGCCGGGCGCGAAGAAAAGAAAGACGCGGAGTAGTCTTAATGAGGATAATATTTATGGGTACTCCGGATTTTGCCGCGGAGTCCCTTAGAGGGATCTATGAAGACGGGCACGAGATCTGCGCGGTTTTTACCCAGCCAGACAGGCCCAGGGACAGAGGCATGAAAATCAGCTTCAGCCCGGTCAAGGAGCTGGCGCTGAAATACGCTTTGCCGGTATATCAGCCTGAAACGCTGCGAGACGGGGAGACTGCAGGGCTTATACGATCCCTGGCGCCCGATATAATAGCGATCGTTGCCTACGGTAAGCTGATACCGAGCGACATAATAAGTATCCCGCCCAAGGGCTGCGTAAACCTTCACGCGTCGCTGCTCCCGAAATACAGGGGATCGGCGCCCATTCAGTGGAGCGTCCTGAATGGAGATAAGGAAACGGGAGTCACGACAATTTATATAAACGAGGCCATGGACGCGGGGGATATCATAGAAAGCCGAGCCGTCCAAATTGGTGAATACGAGACCTCGGGGGAACTCTTTGAGCGTCTGAAGGCCGAAGGCGCGGACCTTTTGCGCCACACGATCCGCGCCATCGGGGACGGTTCAGCAAGGAGGATCAGGCAGGACGATTCGCAGGCGGTCTACGCGAGGCAGCTCTCAAAAAGCGATTCTCCGATAGACTGGAGCCTGAGCTCGGAGCAGGTAGTCAATAAAATCAGGGGACTTAACCCCTGGCCGGTCGCGACCGCGAAATTAGCGGGAGCCGAGCTGAAAATATACGCGGCCGTAAAAACGGGAAACCTTACGGACAGAGCTGCGGGTGAGATAGTAAGGTCCGGCGGGGACGGAATAGAAGTCGCCTGCGGCGACGGAAGGACGATACTGATCACGGAGCTTCAGGCCCCGGGAAAGAAGCGTATGAGCGCTGAGGATTACCTGCGCGGACACAAACTTTGAGGGAGATAAATAGATGGCATCAAACGCCAGAGAAGCGGCTCTGAAAGCCGTTGGCGCGTTTCGAAGAAGCGGGGCCTGGCCGGAAGACCTTTTGAACAGCATAATCGTAAAAGAGGGACTTTCGGACCTTGACGCCGCTCTCGCATCAAGGCTTTGCTACGGCGTTTTGCAAAACAGGCTGCTCTGCGATTATTACATCTCCCGCTTTTCCTCCATAAAGATCAATAAAATAGAGCCGAAGGTCATGGACATTCTGGAGCTTTCGGTGTACCAGCTGCTTTTTACGGACAAGATTCCGCCCAGCGCGGTAGTCAACGAGGCGGTAAAGCTGACAAAAAGATCCGCATGCCCCAGGGCCTCTGGCTTTGTCAACGCGCTTCTGAGGAGAATTTCCGAGAATATTGACAGCCTTCCCGAAGTCGAGGCCGATACCGCTGAGAAAATGCTTTCAATAAAATACAGCCACCCGCTCCCGCTTATAAAGCTTTTGGGAAGCTTTATGGAGCCGGCAGAGGTCGAAAGGCTGCTTGCGGCGAATAACGAAATAGTGCCGCTGACCGCCCAGGCAAACACCTTGAGATCAGACGCGGAGGCGGTCGTTTCTGCGCTTGAGTCGGACGGGGCGGAGGTAGAAAGGCATCCGTGGCTAAGTGACTGCGTTCTGATAAAGGGCGGGGGAAGCCCCGAACGATTAAGAGCCTTCAGGGACGGACTTTTTTATATTCAGGACGCCGCTTCGCGACTTGCTGTCATGGCGGCATCGCCGGAGCCCGGACAGACTGTTCTGGACGCTTGCTCAGCCCCGGGCGGGAAAGCCTTCGCAGCGGCGCTCCTGATGCGAAATTCGGGACGGATAGTAGCCGCAGATATACATGAAAAGAAGCTTATGCGCATCCGCGAAGGGGCAAGACGCCTGGGGATAGGGAGCATAGACGCCGCTCTCATGGACGCGAGCGAGCCGATGCCGGAGCTGAAGGGCAAGTTTGACCTTGTAATTGCCGACGTGCCCTGCTCGGGATTGGGTGTAATCAGAAAAAAGCCTGAGATAAGGTTCAAAAGCCTCGACGATTTAAGGCTGCTTCCCGAAATTCAGTCCAGGATCATAGATAATCTGGCTGAGTATGTTAGGCCCGGGGGCGTGCTCATGTATTCGACCTGCACGATACTGCCGGATGAAAACGAAAACGTCGTAAACGCCTTTTTGAGCCGCAGGAGCGGTTTTACGCCCGAACCCTTCGCACTGCCCGGACCGATAGGCGAAGCGAGGACGGGGATGCTGACCCTGCTGCCGCATATCCACGGCACCGACGGGTTTTTTATGTGCAAGTTGAGGAAAAAATAATGGAAAAAGCGGATATCAAATCCATGCTGCCGGGTGAAATAGAGAAGGTTCTTTTTGAGATGAACGAGCCTAAATTCAGGGCCAAGCAGATTTTTGCCTGGCTAGCGCGCGGTGCTAAGGATTTCGGCGAGATGACGGATGTCGGCAGGGCGCTCCAGGAGAAGCTCCGTGAGCGGTTTTATATCACTTCACCTGAAATACAGAGAAGACAGGTTTCAAAAGAGGACGGCACGGTTAAATATCTCTGGAGGCTCATTGACGGGAACGCTGTTGAAAGCGTAGTCATGCACTATAAGCACGGCAGCACCGTGTGCGTATCGTCCCAGGTCGGCTGCAAGATGGGCTGCGTGTTCTGCGCCTCAGCCCGCGGGGGCTGGGTGCGCGATCTGAAAGCCTCGGAAATACTGGACCAGGTCATATTTGCGGGGCTGGACCTCAAAACTAAAATCTCCAATATTGTCATGATGGGAATAGGCGAGCCGCTCGACAATTTTGAAAACGTTATGCGTTTTCTTGAGCTTGTGAACCATCCGGAGGGCCTGAATATCGGTATGCGCCACATTTCGCTTTCCACCTGCGGTCTGCCTGATATGATCGACAGGCTGCGGGAGCGTAATTTGCAGCTGACGTTGTCCCTGTCGCTGCACGCTCCGGACGGAGAAACAAGGTCGAAGCTGATGCCTATAAACAGGCGCTATCCCGAAGAGGAGGTTTTGAGGGCCTGCGAAAGATATTTCGAAAGCACCGGCAGGCGCATCTCCTTTGAATACGCTTTGATAGACGGAGTGAACGATTCGGACCGGCAGGCGGCAAAGCTTGCCGAGGCGGCGCGAAGGCTAGGGGCTCATATCAATCTTATTCAGCTGAACGACATAGAAAACAGCCAGCTCAGGCCTTCCCGGAACCTGAAGCGGTTTATATCGATACTCGAGGAAGCCGGTGCAAACGTCACGGTGAGGCGCAGACTCGGGAGCGATATCGAGGCAGCCTGCGGACAGCTCAGGAAAAAGGCTGCGCAATGACTATCGGATCTCGGAATAGAGGCTTTGTATGAACGGTTGGGGTATGACAGACAGGGGGGCGGTACGCTCCCAAAACCAGGATTCCTTTGCTCTTGAGCTCGTTCCCGGCAGAGATATCGCCCTTTGCGTGGTATGTGACGGCATGGGCGGGGCAAACGCCGGAAACGTGGCGAGCAGCATAGCCGCTGAAGGCTTCATGGATTATGTTAAGAACGGCCTGCTTAAGGTATCCGAAACGGCGGAGCTTTCGGTCCTGATACGGCAGGCGGCGTCCTACGCAAACAGTATGGTTTACGAAGTCGCAAGCGTTGAAAAGGAATGCGTCGGCATGGGTACGACGCTGGTGGGCGCGATAGTCGTCGGAGATTACGCGTCCGTAATCAACGTCGGGGACAGCAGGGCGTATTTCATCAATCCGGAGGGAATTCACCGTATAACGAAGGACCACTCGCTCGTTGAGGACATGATAGACAGGGGAGACATCACCAGGGAAGAGGCGGTCAGGCATCCTGACAAAAACCTTATTACGAGGGCGCTCGGAGTCGACTCGAGAATACTGTGCGACGTTTTTGAGCTAAAGCTGAATAAGGGGGATTCCTTGCTGCTTTGCACGGACGGCCTTACAAACATTATAGACGACGAAACGATATGGAAATATGCTCAGGACCCGGACAGGGGCAGCTTTTGCCGACGTATCGTGGAGCTCGGGCTTGAGTTGGGGGCGCCCGACAACATAACTGTCGTACTTATAGAAAAATAATCATCCGCTTCAAGCGGGAGGTATATTAGGCAAATGGGTAACGAAGACAAGTACTTGGGGAAATTTCTCGATAACCGCTATGAAATCATAGATGTTATCGGTATCGGCGGCATGTCTGTTGTATACAAGGCGGTATGCCACAGGCTCAACAGGCCGGTCGCCGTAAAGATACTCAAAGAAGAATATGTATCGAATGACGATTTCAGGCGCCGCTTTCATACTGAGGCGCAGGCTGTCGCAATGCTTTCACACCCCAATATCGTTGCTGTGTACGACGTGAGCCGCTCGGGCAACATTGAATACATTGTAATGGAAATGATTGACGGAATGACGCTGAAGCAGTACATGCAGAGGCGCGGTCCGCTTTCATGGACGGAGACGCTGCACTTTTCCCTTCAGATCGCGAGGGCTCTCGGACACGCTCATGACAAGGGGATAGTTCACCGCGACATCAAGCCGCAGAATATCATGATACTCCGCGACGGTACGGCGAAGGTTGCCGATTTCGGAATAGCCCATCTGCAGAGCGCGGGTGAGGAAACCGTAACCAAGGACGCCATAGGCTCAGTGCACTATATTTCGCCGGAGCAGGCCAAGGGCGAGGTCGTGGATACCCGCGCGGACATTTATTCCTTCGGCGTGGTAATGTACGAGATGCTGACCGGAAGGCTGCCCTTCGAGGGGGATACCCCTGTTTCGGTAGCTATACAGCACATAAGCTCGATACCGCTTCTGCCGAGCGATATAAATCCCGACGTTCCCAAAAGGCTCGAAGCGATAGTCATGAAAGCCATGAACCCGAAGCTGAACGAGAGGTATCAGACAGTAGACGAGATGCGAAGCGACCTTGAAGAGTTCGGAAAAAATCCGGACTCCTCCGGTGATACTTCCTCTGCCGACATTGAAGACATCATTCCCGGTCAGAGCGCCGAGATCCTGAAAAGCGGCGGCAGGTTTACGCAGCCCGACAAGCGCCGCGGAGGCCTGCAGAACGAGCAGTCGGTGAAGGATACGAGGAAATCGAGGCGCAAGTCCACGATAGTCGGGATATCGGTTTTTACCCTTTTCGTTATTGCTGTATTCGCTTTCCTGTGGATTTTCTGGTTCAGGGATATGTTCGCAAGCCCGAATACCATTACGGTTCCTGATTTTGTCGGGACAAAGCTCAGCGACATACTGGCCAATCCCAACTATACGAGCAAATTCAACTTCTCCACGGTTTACGAGCCGAATTCGGAGTATCAGGAGGGCTATGTCGTCGCTCAGGATCCACTGTCGAACCGCAGCGTTGTGAGTACAAAAAGCGGCGTGGACGTCAGGCTGACCGTAAGCCGCGGCACAAGCTATCTTACCGTGCCCAACGTCGTGGGAGCGGAATACAGGGAAGCGGTTATACAGCTTGAGAAGATAAAGCTGGTCGTCAAGCAGGATACCGTGACCTCCAATACCGTACAGGTGGGCCATGTAATCAGCTCGATTCCGGCCGCCGGAGAAAAGATTCTTCCCGGCAGTACGGTGTATATCACGATAAGCGGAGGACCTCAGATAAAGTACGTCAAGGTTCCGAATATCGTCGGAATGAGCCTGAACAAGGCCATAGATACGCTGGAGTCGCTCAATCTCACTGTCGGCGGCATAGCGCTCGCGGCGGACAATTCCGCTATTGGAACCATAATATACCAAAGCGCCTCCCCGGGCATCGAGGTTCCTGAATACACCGTCGTGGATATCAAGGCGTCAAGCGGCCCCAACGCGCCGGCCGCAAAAGGCCAGGGAGGCTGAGCGATGTCAATCGAAGGCGTCATAATGAAGGCGCTCAGCGGCTTCTATTATGTACTGACGGACGGCGGCAGCCTGGAGTGCCGCGCAAGGGGGAAATTCCGGCTTGACAAGGTAAGTCCGCTGGTGGGAGACCGCGTCGTCGTATCTCCTACCGGCGAAGGAAAGGGCGTGCTTGAAAAGGTGCTTCCCAGAAGAAACTCGTTTATCCGTCCGGCCGTAGCCAATATCGATCAGATGGTGATAGTGGCCTCGGAAACCATACCTGTAACCGACCCCTTTCTGATAGACAGGATAATAGCTATCGCCGAGCTGAGGAGCTGCGAGCCGCTGATAGTTATCAACAAATGCGACATCAGCGAGGATATACGCCTTAAGGACATCTACTCCAAGGCAGGATTTAAGACGCTTATGGTAAGCGCCGTAACCGGCTTGGGAATCGACAGCCTCGCCGACGCGCTTAAGGGCAAGGTGAACGCCTTTACGGGCAACTCCGGGGTGGGCAAGTCAAGCATACTTAACGCCTTAAACGATTTTCGCATTGAAACCGGAGAGGTCAGCAGCAAGCTGGGGCGCGGCAGGCACACCACAAGGCATGTCGAGCTGTATACGCTGAATAACGGCGCCGTCATCGCAGACACCCCGGGCTTTGCCGCCTTTGATTCCAATGAGGAACTGGGCGGAAAGAACGATCTGCAGTTTGCCTTCAGGGAGTTCAGGCCTCTTCTCGGGAACTGCCAGTACCGGGACTGCGCGCATATAAGGGAGCAGGGCTGCGCCGTCGTCAAGGCGCTTTCAGAAGGAAAGATATGTGAGTCGCGTTACTCCAGCTATGTGAGGCTGTACGAGCAGCTCAAGCAGATAAAGGACTGGGAACTGAAGAAAAAATAACGATCCTCCGAGCGCCGGATCTTCCGGCAAGGCTCGGAGGGATTTTTTTTACCGGACAATGTACGCCCGGCTTGGCTTGCGCGTATATTATAAGGAGGAATACTGCGGACTTGAACGGCGAAGACATAAAGATCGAAACTATGGTTTTTGCGACAGCCGAATTTTGGACCAAGGCGCGGTTCATGCCTCGGCATCTGCCACAGCAGAGGTTCAATCAATGATTTTATGAATCGCGAAGGGGGGTTTTATATGAGAAGAATATGCTTAAGAGGAGGCAAGAAGCTGGGAGTCTTGCTTCTTACTCTGGGCTCAATCATTATACTCGCGCTGATAATGCCTCCGCTTTTCTGGTGCTTTGCTTTGGGAATTGCTCTTATCTGTGCGGGTATAGCGCTGCTTAAACACTGAAATCTGAAAAATAGCTGAATGTAATGCTGTATTCTGACGCCTTGCCGGCGGGCGGCGCGCATTATGAAAGGAATGGTATAACTATGAAATTTATAGTCATCAAGGCTCCCGGCTTTGTTTCGGGTCTGATACGAATTATTTTCAGAAGCAAATATAAATAGGACATATTATAGCCGCCTCTCCAATATACTCTATTGGGACTTCATAAAGCATGAAGGGGAGGATCGGCTTGGATAAATACTTATTAAAAGCGATTATGTGCGTGTTGCTCGCCTCCGCGGGCAGGCGTCGCACCTGCACATAATGACCATTTCCTGTCGCTGGTCGTTTTGTGTCTATATTATCAGAAAGGAATGGTCATTAATGGAGGCTATGCTTAAAAGGAAACCGCTCGACATGTATAGGAATCTCTTCAATTCGTGCTCGACGCATGAAGAGACTATGGAAATGATAGTGCCGGATGCGTTTCCGGATATACAGAGAGTCGTCGATACGGACGGAGTGGTTATTCTCCGCAGCAAGGAGGCAGAGCCGGGAAAGGCTCTGGTGGGCGGCGTTATTAACGCAACGGTTCTGTACGTTCCCGAGGGCGAGAACGAGGTAATGAGGCTGGAGCTCAAAATGCCGTTCACATCGACGTTCGAAAGCGGCGCGATAGATGCGGGCACTAGGCTAACGGCCTGCGTATCCCTGTGCTCGATCGACTGCAGGGTCATGAACCCAAGGAAAATACTTGTACGCGCTGACGTGCTGACAAGGATATCCGGATACGGTCCCGACAGGATAGAGCTCTTCGGCGCGGAAAACGACGAGCAGTCGATAGAGATGCTCAGGCAGACCGACACGGTAAAAGTCATATCCGACGTTCGGGAAAAGACCTTCGTTATCACCGACGAGTTCGCGCTCCCGGCTTCGAGGCCGATGGCCAGAGAAATTCTTAAAACAAACTGCAAGGTAAGCGCCGACGACATGAAAACGGTGGGCAGCAAGCTGATTATAAAGGGAACAGCTTACGTTTCGGCGGTATACAGCTCAAAAAGTGACGGAGAACTTACAGCCGTGGATTTTTCGACGGTTTATTCGCAGATAATCGAGATCGATCCGGCGGAGTCTCCCGAGTTTGCGGTTTCGATAATGACGACAGGGGCGTTTTTTGACCTTGCTGACGGACCGAACGGCACCACGCTGATAAATATGGAGCTCCACGCCGTGGCGCAGGTCGTGGTGATGGAAAACAAGTCCATAGAATACATAACTGACGCGTACAGCATACTGTACGAGCTGACTCAAAAGGAGGAAAACCATTCGATAGACACCGTGGCAAACACCTTGCTGCGAGAGACGGTAAGGACGACGGCGGAAACCCCGGTGCCGGCAAGAAGCATCGTTTGGGCCGGAGCATGGGTGGGTAAAACCTCAAAAAGCAGCGACGAAAACGGATGCAGGTTTGAAACTCCGGTAACAATATCCGTTATTTTCAAATCGGACGACGGACGCCTGCTGTCGGCAGTTTCCAGGGCGAATGCCGTAAGCCCGTGGGAGGACTCATGCGAGAACGTCGCATATATAACGAGCGCGTCCTGCTGCGATGTGACAGCCTCGCCTTCGCCTGGAGGCATTGATCTGAAGGTAAACCTGGATTTGATGATTACGGCGACAAAGCCCCAGCATATAAAAACGATAACAGGCATCAGCTATGACGAAACAAAGCTCCGGGACGTTTCGGCGTTTCCGTCGCTGACTGTCAAGCGGGTTGACGCAGAGGAGACGCTCTGGGCGCTGGCAAAGCGCTATAATTCGACGCAGAGCCTTATAATGGACGCAAACGCTCTGGAAGGCGAGCCTGAGGCGGGCAGACTGGTTCTGATACCCAAAAGGCGCTGAGCTGAAAGTATCAAACAGGTGTGAGAGAAAAGCTCACGCCTGTTTGATTATTTTGAGATTGTTTATTTGCCCTGGACGTGTTAAAATATCTTAGAATTTGCCGAAAACGGGGGAAGAAGCATGAACAATGAGATTATGAGCGGCGACGAGGCCGTCGCGAGAGGCGCATGGGAGGCCGGCGTAACGGTTGCCGCAGCCTATCCCGGCACCCCAAGCACGGAGATACTCGAGAATATTTCCGCTTATAAGGAAGATATCTACTGCCAGTGGGCCAACAACGAAAAGGTCGCGTCCGAAATCGCAATCGGAGCGTCCATAGGCGGTGCGAGGGCGCTGTCTGCCTTCAAGCATGTGGGAATGAACGTCGCGGCAGACCCGATATTCACTGCGGCGTATACCGGCGTAAACGGCGGCCTGGTATTTGTCAGCGCCGACGACCCGGGCTGCCACAGCTCCCAGAACGAGCAGGACAACCGCCATTACGCTCCTCACGCAAAGCTTATCTGCATAGAGCCTTCAGATTCGCAGGAATGTAAGGACTTCACAATAGCCGCCTTTGAGCTGAGCGAGAAATTCGATGTTCCCGTGCTGCTGCGCATGACGACGCGAGTCTGCCATTCGAAAAGCATTGTGTCGCTTGGGGAGAGGAACGTATCTGCGTCCAAAAGGTACGAAAGCAGACCTTCAAAATACGTTATGGTGCCGGCGAACGCCGTAGCCCGGCATGTCGTGCTTGAGGAAAATCTTAAGAGCGCCGAGGAATACGCGTATGGCAGCCCCCTCAACAAGGTGGAGTGGGGAGACCGTTCCGTAGGTGTCATCACAAGCGGCATTTCATATCAGCACTCCAGGGAGGCCTTCGGAGACAAGGCATCCTATCTTAAGCTTGGGATTACATATCCCGTATCCTCAAAGCTTGTCAGGGAATTCTGCGCTCAGGTTGACAAGGTCTACATTGTGGAGGAGGGCGACCCATACCTTGAAAACAGCGTCCGCGCGCTTGGTATAGACTGCCTCGGTAAAGAGGTCGTCACGCTGCAGGGCGAGCTGAACTCGCAGATAGTGGGAAAAGCCTTCGGTACCGGAAGGAAGATCGAAAAATACGAGGTGGACGCAAAGGCCCCCGCCCGCCCGCCGGTGCTTTGCGCCGGGTGCCCTCACCGCGGCTTTTACTTTACTCTCAGCAAGCATAAGGGCGAGCTTGTTGCGGCGGGAGACATCGGCTGCTACTCGCTGGGAGCCAGCTCCCCATTCAACGGCTTTGATACGCTCGTCTGTATGGGCGGCGGCTTCTCCATGCCGATAGGGCTTTCAAAGGCGCTTGAGAAGCAGGGCGACAGGCGCAAGGTTTTCGGCATACTGGGAGACTCGACTTTCTTTCATTCCGGAATAACCAGCCTTATTGACGCAGTACACTCGAAGGCCAATGTATGCCTCTGCCTCCTGGACAACAGCATAACCGCGATGACGGGGCATCAGCAGAACTCGGGCACCGGCATAAGCCTCATGGGCTACGAGGTTCCCAGGATCGACGCGCTGAAGCTCGTCCTTGCCTCGGGTGTAGAGGAATCAAAGGTGAGAATCGTGGACCCGCTCGACCTTCAGGCGATGGACAAGGCCATTACCGACGCGATAGCGTCTACCGGCGTTTTTGTCATAATAACCAGAAGGCCCTGCGCGCTTCTGAAGGAAGTAATAAGGGCAAACGCGGGCGCACACTGCGTCATCGCCCCCGACAAGTGCGTGGGATGCAAGGCCTGCGCGAAGGTTGCCTGTCCCGCCCTGGCTTTTGAAAACGGAAAGGCATATATAGCGGATCCTGCTAGCTGCAACGCCTGCGGCCTTTGCGCCCAGATGTGCAAATTCAGCGCTATTTCGAAGGTGGGGAAGTAACATGACGACAAACATTCTTTTAACGGGCGTAGGCGGGCAGGGAACGATACTGACGACCAAAATACTATCTGAGGGGCTCGTGAAGCTTGGCTTTGACGTAAAGATGAGCGAGATACACGGAATGAGCCAGCGCGGAGGCACCGTCAACACGCAGCTCAAATTCGGAAGCAAGGTGTACGCGCCCAATATCGGGGAAGGCGAGGCGGACCTGATTGTCGCCTTTGAAAAGGTGGAGGCGCTGCGCGCGCTTCCGTATCTGAAAAAGGGCGGCAGGATAATAATGGACGACCGGGAAATATATTCGATGCCGGTTTTGACCGGACAGCAGGAATATCCTCACGACGCCGACGAGGTGTTAAAGAAGGCGGTCGGAAACGTCACCGTGATTCCCGCTTCCAGGATAGCCGCTGAGCTCGGGTCGATACGCTCTCAGAACATCTGCCTTCTCGGGGCGCTTGTCGCGGCTCTCGATTTGGGCGGAATAGACTGGGAAAAGCTTGTGGAATCCTCGGTCCCGCCAAAGACGGCGGAGGTCAACGTGAAAGCGTTCAGGGCCGGGTATGAGCTTGTCCGCAAATAAACTCACTGAGGGGGTATGGTAAAACGGCCATACCCCCTTTTTATAGTTGCGTGAAGTCACTCGGCCTTTTTGGGACGCCTCAGAAAAGCCAGAAGCTGTTTTGGAAAGATCAAAAACGCAGCGGGGAGAAGAATTGTCAGGACACGGCCGGGCAAGGTATTAATAAGCAGTATAATCGTGCCCCAAATGTGGTTGCTGGCGTAAAATACGCCGTATACTTTTCCGCGGCTTACGCTTTCCTTCAGGGAACCGGGAGTATAAACAATCGGGTATTTCAGATAGTCTACCGTAAGATTGCCGTCTCTGACTTCAGTGACCTTCATTACGGAAATCTCCGTGCTCCCCGGACTGCTTTTAAACAGAACGACGTCGCCGACGCTGATAGGATATTGTGAATCAATTTTCTTGAACAGCGCAAGGTCGTTTTTACGGATTAAGGGCTCCATAGTCGCAGACCTGAAGACATATGGGATGTATCCGAAAATTGAAAATTCCCTTGAGGATGAAGACAGGGAAGCCGTGAGAATAAAAGAATTGCAGATGAGCGAGGCAAACAGAACGAACGCCAGTATCACCCTAGCCATAATTGCCAAAGGGGAACCTTTTCTTACATTATCAAGCTCATCAGGGCCGATAAACACTTGTTCCCCGCAGCTTACGATGCCGCCGATTTCGTTTTTCAACAGGTAATAGCCTGATTTTCTCCTTATTGCGGAATTGAAGAAAAGCGGGAGAATAAGGACGAGAATCGCCATGATTACGCAGTATAAAGAGTAACGCGGCAGGAACAGGTTCGCGGTGTTTTGCATCAGCGCCTCGTCGCCGATCAGTCTGTAATAGCCGAGCGTGAATTTAAGCACCTCGTTGATAATAAGCGCGGACAAGAAGATGAGTCTTGTCGTTTTGTTGTTGCCGCCGGAAAGAAGCGAGGACAAAATGAGCAGCTCCGCGCATAGCAGCACGCCGAGGACTCCGGAAACAAGAAAGGGCAAAAAGTACGGTGCAAAAAAGTAGTATTTCAAGGCATACGAAATCGCGGAGACTGTAACAAAGCAGGCGGCGTAGACGGAAACAGCAGACGATAGGGAAACCAGCGTTTTAAAGAATATAATTCTATCGGCTTTGTATCCCATCTTTGAAAAGAGGTACCACTTGTTGTCCCTAAGCTCGGAAAGGACTCCGGCGTCAGGCTTTACGCTTAAGTAAACTATATAGAAAATATAAGCGGTGAGGTTGCAGGAGTACGCGACGGAAAAGCTGCCGGGCGGCGTGAGCGCGGGAAGGTATTCGGTCAGAACGATTTCAAACGCTAGCCGGAGCAGCATATGCGCAGCGAAGGTCAGGAGCGTCATGAGGACGCACATAAAAAACTGCCTCCGGCCCCCTGAGAGGCTGTTCAGATACGACCGTCTCAGCTCCTTTTTAAACAGTCTTTCTCTGTATATCATATCGCTCCATCAGCTCCTCAAAGGAGTTCTCGACCCTTCCCGGGTTGACCCTCACGGATTCCGGAGTAAGCCCATTTTTTGCCAGAAGGGAGTAAAAATCTTCAATTTTGAGCTGTTTATCAGTGTAATTGTATAAATAGAGGTTTTCACCTGACACTTTGATCTGCCAGCCGGGCAGCAGGCAGGACAGCATTTTCGCGAGGACCTTCGGATTGCTGTCCCTGAGTATGAACGCGACCTTATCGGCGTACTTGTTGAGCTCTTCGACGCTGCCGCAGAATATGGGCTCGCCCCTGCATACGAATAATGTGCTGTCGCAGATCATTCCGATGAGCTTGGGCTGCATAGTAGCGATAACGGCCGCTTTTCCGAGGTAGCGGATACGGTTTGCGATGTTTGCCATGATGCCGATTTCTGCCTGCGAGAATGTGTAGGCGGTAAAATCGCATACTATCAGCCTGGAGCCGGATTCGGAAGCGATAAGCAGCTCAAGCAGTATTTTCTCGGTGTCGTACAGATCCGAAATACTGCTGAGCGCGATATATCCCATGCCTACGTTTTCGAGCAGCCTCAGCATCTTCAGTTGCCTTTCCGTGTCTCCAAAAAATCTGAGGGCCGCAGCAGTCGCGAACATCAGCTGCTCAAGCACGGTTTTGCCGGGATAGAGCATTTTGTGAGTGTCGATATAGAATATATGTGGAATTATGCGTCTTTTTTTCAGTACCGTTCCCACGGACCCGAAACTGCAGAGCCCTTCGCGGCAGCCATGCATGTTTCCGATAACCTGAGAGAGCAGCCGGACGGAATTCAGTTCGTTTGAGCTTATGCCCCATACTTCCTTAGAGGAAACAGTAAGATTAATGTTTTTGAACAAAGGGTAAAGCTCTCCGCTGTGAGGATCCCTGATCTGCTCCTCGGAGGACACGCCGCGCATACACACCGCGATGTTCTCTTTGTTGCCGCCGTCTGCCGGCTCTGAGGCCTTGATAACGAAATCTCGGGGTTTATTTCTCACGCCGCCATCGATCTCAAAGCTTTTTTTCAGATTATCACGCATCGGGGCGCCTCCTAAAGACAAAGGGTGTTGTCACCGAATAAACGGTATTTTCCGGATAAACACAGCTTCAATCCTCTCCGGAGCAATCGCTTCGGAGAGGCGCATGCCTTGGGGATTGTCGCCGTTTACATAGTAAACGGTTTTCCCGTCCGGATTTTCCACGCTTTCCGTGACCCTGAGCGTCAATCTTTCACCATTGGAGTCAAAAAAGGTGACGATGGCGCCGGGCCCAACCTGGGGAGAGTATAGCGGAGATCGCGACAATATGACGCTGCCGGAAGGCAGTGCCGGAGCCATGGCGTCGGTCTGAACCGAATAGATATAAAAACCGAAGAGTCCCTTAACCCTTCCGTAGCTTTTGGCAATCATTATCTGGATAGCTACGGCCGCAAGGCAGATGAAAAGAAGCGCAAGGATAAAAACGCCGATTTTTTTCAGTATTCTTTTTTTTCTGAGCCTTGCGAGGCGTCTGGGGTCTGAAGCCTCCGCAAGCTCTCTTTTCATAGCCTCAAGCTGCTCGGGAGTCGTAAGCCCGCGGCGCGGCTCATCCATACGCACTCACCCCCAATTTAAACAACAGTTTTGTAAGACCGGGGTTATTATATTATAAGCCGTCGAAACTGTAAAGTTTTTGATGCAAAAACCTAATGCCCAAATCAAACCTGAAGCCCTTCGGAAGCGATCCGAAGGGCTTTGGGTTTAGTCTCTATGAGTTTCACGGAGCTCTCTGCGGCGAATTTTACCGTTTGTCGTCTTAGGAAGCTCGGAAACGAATTCCACGATTCGCGGATATTTGTAGGGCGCAGTATGCTCCTTTACATATTCCTGAACTTCCTTTTTCAGCTCCTCGCTGCCGGTTTTGCCCTTAACAAGAACGATGCTGGCCTTGACTACCATTCCTCTCGTTTCGTCGGGAACTCCGGTAACGGCGCATTCGAGCACATACGGAAGCTCCATGATGACGCTTTCAATCTCAAAGGGACCGATTCGGTAACCGGAGGATTTTATTACGTCGTCGGTGCGGCTAACATACCAGTAAACGCCGTCCTCGTCGCGCCAGGCCATGTCGCAGGTATGGTAAACGTTGTCGCTCCACACCTCGCGGGTCTTTTCGGGCTCGTTGTAATAGCCGGAAAAGAGTCCGGGAGGGATTCCCTTGTCGGTGCGGATGACGATTTCGCCGACCTCACCGACCTTGGCGGGCTTGCCGTCGAGGTTTATAATATCCATATCGTACATGGGGGACGGCCTTCCCATAGAGCCCGGCTTTGGCTCTGAGCCTACAAGGTTTGCTATGGACAGGGTCGTCTCCGTCTGCCCGAACCCCTCCATGATCTTGAGCCCCGTAGCCGCCTTAAACTGGTTCCAAACTTCGGGATTCAGAGCCTCGCCTGCGGTAGTGGCGTACTTAATTGAGCTGAGGTCGTATTTTGAGAGATCCTCCTTGATAAAAAACCTGTACATGGTGGGCGGTGCGCAGAAGGTGGTGATATTATGCTCCTTGAAGAGGGGGAGGATGTCGGAAGCCTCGAATTTATCGAAATCGTAGGCAAATACGGCCGTTTCGCACATCCATTCGCCGTATATCTTGCCCCACGCGGCCTTTCCCCAGCCCGTATCTGAAATAGTGAGGTGCAGACCGTTCGGGTCGGCATTGTGCCAGTATCTCGCGGTGATAATGTGTCCCAAAGGATACGAATAGGAGTGCATAGCAATTTTTGGCTGTCCGGTCGTGCCGGAAGTAAAGTACATGAGCATCGGATCATCGATTTTCTGACCCTCGGGACGCTCAAATTTGTCGGAAAAGAGCTCCACCTCGGCGTCGAAATCGCGGTAGCCCTCGACCTTTCCGTTTGCGGTGATCTTTATCTGAAGTGTCGGAGCGTTTACCGAACCCTCGTCGAGATGCTTGGGTATATCGTTGTCGATAGTGCAGATTGCAGCCTTGATTCCCGCGGCATTGAGGCGGTAGTCGAAGTCGTGAGGCGTTAAAAGGTTGCTCGCCGGAATTGCGACGGCCCCTATCTTATGAAGAGCGTTCAGAATAAACCAGAACTGGTAGTGGCGCTTTAGCACGAGGATTACCCTGTCGCCCATTTTAATGCCCAGAGATTGGAAGTAGTTTGCCGCCTTATTCGAATACCTGGAAATATCAGAATAAGTGAAAACGCGCTTTTCCTTTTTCTTTGAGAGCCAGAGGAGGGCCGTCTTATCCGGGCACTTTTTTGCAAGCTCGTCCAAAACGTCGAAAGCGAAGTTGAAGTTGTCGGGAGGGTTGAACTTCATGTCCTTCAGGAAGCCGTTTTCGTCAAGGGTTTCGGTTACGAACTTTTTGTAGATAAGGGAATCCGCGCCGCTGGTGTGGGCCGAGAGATCATAAGGCTTGTAATCGTCCTCCACACTTGCTCCCTTAATGACGACGGAAATGAACTTGCAGTCCTCTCCGTCGATTGCTATCATGCCGTGCGGGATATTGGCGTTGTAGTACAGGCTGTCGCCGGCTTCCAGGATTTCGACGTGCGCGTCTATCTGCACCCTGAGCCTGCCGGAGAGAACATAGTTGAGCTCCTGACCCGCGTGAGTTGAAAGGGCGATCGGCTTGCTTTCAAGCTCGCGGCTGTACTTTGCGGTAACTACAAAGGGGTCCGCAAGGCGCCCCTTCAGCAGCGGGGCTATGTGCTGGTAGTCAAAGCCCTCGCGTCGCTTAATGGGCATGCCCTCGCCCGCGCGCGAGAGTGTGTACTTGGAGAGCTTAGGCATGTCGCCCATCACGAGCTCGGAAATATCGATTTTAAAGCGGGAGGCGCATTTGTGAAGGAAGGTAAAGGAGAAATCCTTCGTACCGCTTTCCATCTCGATGTATTCGGGCTCCGAAATGCCGGTGACCTTTGCCATTTCCGCCGTGGATATGTTCATAACGCTTCGCAGTTCGCGGATTCTTTCGGCCATCATTTGGTTTTCGTTCATTTTTAACTCCTCCAGTCGATTTCAGTAAAAAAGTCTTGCGGCGTTTGCCGCAAGACTCGTTCAACTCAAACCCATTTAATTCAGGCTTTGTCAAGCTCGCTTTCAGCACAACGCAACGGAACACTATTATTAATGATAATAATAATGCCCACGATAATAATTATAATTATTGTGCCGAAAGGAACCTGAAGCATGGCTGCCTCCGTGATAAGAATTTTGGCAATTGTATCATAAATACGGCGAGTTGTCAATCTTAGGAATGCTTTTACCGGGCATTTTTTGAATTGGAAGCAAGAAAGTTGTAGTATTTAACCACAAATGAAATGATAGAATGATAATATTTCATTTTTAATGATAATTTTCTAAAATAGCGTTGTGCGTGTTGCATTTTTGCAGGAAGGCTATTATAATATTGTAAAGATAAATACAGCGATGGAGGGGTAGTATGAAACCATTATCCAAAGTAGCGTCTGAGGTGCGCGCTTCGACAACTCTGGCAATTGACAGCCTCGCAAAAAAGCTCAAAAGCGAGGGCACCGATATTATTGGCTTCGGCGCAGGAGAGCCTGATTTCCAGACTCCGGACAATATCAGGGCGGCGGGAATAAAGGCCATAGAAAAAGGCATGACAAAGTATACTCCCGCGGCCGGAACCGAGTCGCTGCGCAAAGCCGTGTGCGTGCGCCTGAAAGAGGACTGCGGTCTTGAATATGATTCCTCCGAAATCGTTGTTGCGAGCGGCGCGAAGCATAATATTTTTGTTTCGCTTGTTGCGCTCACTAACCCCGGAGATGAAATCATACTTCCTTCTCCTTATTGGGTCACCTACTACGAAGCGGTAAGGATGGCCGGAGGCGTTCCGGTTATCGTCGACGCCGATGAAAAAGCGGGATTTAAAATTTCGGCAGGGCAGCTCGAGGCTGCCGTTACCGGGAAAACCAAGGCTCTCATTCTGAACAATCCCTCGAACCCCACGGGCATGCTCTATTCGAAAAAGGAGCTTGAGGCGATTGCCGAGGTATGCAAAAAGCACGACCTCTACGTTATTTCGGACGAAATATACTATAAGCTTGTCTATGACGGAAAAGAGTTTGTGAGCTTCGCTTCGCTGAGTGCGGATGCGAAGGAGCGCACCATCGTCGTCAACGGCGTATCCAAGACCTACGCGATGACAGGCTGGCGCATCGGTTATACGGCCTCCAACAAGCAGCTTGCAAAGATAATGGGCAATTATCTGAGCCATTCCACAAGCGCGCCGAGCACCATTTCACAGTATGCCGCAGAGGAGGCGCTTTTGGGAGACCAGTCCAGCGTCGAAGAAATGCGGAAGGTTTTTGAGAAGCGCCGCAATCACATCGTGGCCCGCCTAAACGCGATTGACGGGGTCAGCTGTATACTTCCTGACAGCGCGTTCTACATCATGATGAACATTGAAAAGCTGGTCGGCAAGACCATCGCGGGCACCTATATCAAGGACGGCGATGATTTCGCGATGGCGCTCCTTGAAAAGGGCGGCGTGGCCGTCGTGCCCTGCAGCGGTTTCGGAGCGCCCAATTATGTCCGCTGGACCTATGCCGCGTCCATGGAGGACATAGACGAGGGCATGAACAGGCTCGAGAAATTTCTAAAAGGTATAGAAAAATAGCGTAATACGGTTTATAATTGACGCGGGGCTTTCGCCCCGCGTTACCATTATAAGGAGGGGTTCATATCAGCAGGAGTTCATACGAGAGCCCGTTGGCGTCGAGGTATGCGAGCGACGAGATGCTTTATCTGTTTTCGCCGGACAAAAAATTCTCCACATGGCGCAGGCTGTGGGTCGCCCTGGCGAGAGCGGAGAAGGATTTGGGGCTGAACATCAGCGACGATCAGATTTCTGAGATGGAGTCGCATTTGTACGATATAGATTATGAATACGCCGCAAAAATGGAAAGCGAGCTTCGCCACGACGTTATGGCGCATGTCCACGCTTACGGCAAGGTCTGCCCCAAGGCGATGCCGATAATCCATCTCGGCGCCACAAGCTGCTATGTGACCGACAATACCGATATTATCATAATGCGCGAGGCCCTCGTACTTGTGAGGGACAAGCTCGTAAAGGTCATTTCAAGGCTTTCCAGGTTTGCTGACGAGTACAAGGACATGCCTGCGCTCGGCTTTACGCATTTTCAGCCTGCGCAGCTCACAACTGTCGGAAAGCGCGCGTCCTTATGGATAAACGATTTGCTTATGGATCTCGCCGAGGTCGAGCACAGGATAGACTCTCTGAAGCTTTTGGGCTCGAAGGGCACCACGGGCACTCAGGCGAGCTTCATGGAGCTCTTTGACGGCGACGAGGAGAAGGTCAAAAAGGCGGAGGAGCTGATTTCAGCCGAAATGGGCTTTGAGGGTGCGGTTCCCGTTTCGGGACAGACGTATTCGAGAAAGACCGATTACTTTGTTCTTGCCGTGCTTTCGGGAATAGCGCAGAGTGCCGGAAAGTTCGCGACGGATATGAGGCTGCTCGCCCATTTGAAGGAGCTTGAGGAGCCTTTCGAAGGCAAGCAGATCGGTTCGTCCGCAATGCCGTATAAGCGCAACCCTATGCGCTGCGAGCGGATTTGCGCGCTGGCCAGGTATGTTATGGCTGACACCATGAATCCGGCGATGACGGCATATAACCAGTGGCTGGAGCGCACACTGGACGACTCCGCGAACCGCCGCATTTCGGTTTCCGAGGCTTTTCTTGCGGTTGACGCAATACTGAACATATATATGAACATCGCCGCGAATATAAAGGTTTACGACAAGGTGATAGCAAAGCACGTTCTTGAGGAGCTGCCTTTTATGGCGACGGAAAATATTATGATGAGCGCCGTAAAACGCGGCGGCAACCGTCAGGAGCTTCACGAGCGCATAAGGCTGCACTCGATTGCCGCGGGGAAGACGGTAAAAGAAGATGGGAAACCCAATGACTTGATCGACAGGATAGCTCAGGACCCCGTTTTCGGGCTTACGAGAGAAGAGATTCTTTCGGATTTGCGCCCAGAGGCGTATACGGGACGTTCCGCCTCTCAGGTTTCGGAGCTGCTGCGTGATTATGTATCGCCGGTTTTGGAACGCTACGCGGACTGCCTTTCGGAAAAGGATACCGAGCTGAAAGTATAAAAACATACGGAGGAAGAACATGGAGCGCAAGGATAAAATCAATTATTATCTTGACATCGCGGATTCGGTGCTTCTCAGGTCTACCTGCCTTCGCCGGCGCTACGGAGCCATTATTGTGACGAACGACGAAATCATCGCCACAGGCTACAACGGGGCTCCCAGAGGGCGAAAAAACTGTATAGACACGCAGTATTGCACGAGAGAGACGCTCAATATACCGAGCGGGCAGCGCTACGAGCTCTGCCGAAGCGTTCACGCGGAAGCAAACGCGATTATTTCGGCCTCCAGGAACGAAATGATGGGCGGAACATTGTATCTCTCGGGACGAGACAGCAAGACCGGCGAAATCCTTTCGGACACAACGCCCTGTTCCATGTGCAGGAGGCTTATTATCAATGCCGGGATAACCAGGGTGATATGTCGTATCGGAGAGAATGAATACACCGTCACCAGCGTGCGCGACTGGGTTTTTAACGACGACTCGGCACAGCAGGCGGAATAAAATATATGGGGTATGGATAAATGGAGCTTAGATTCTTCGGTGCGGACAGGGCCGTAACCGGCAGCTGCCACTGCGTGGACATCGGCGGAAAGCGCGTTCTGATAGACTGTGGTATGCAGCAGGGAAGAGACGAAATCGACAACGGGGCGTTTCCGTTCAATGCCGCGGAAGTGGATTATGTGATTGTGACCCACGCGCATATCGACCATTCGGGAAGACTCCCGCTGCTTTACAAGAAGGGCTTCAAGGGAGTGATTTACGCAACTCGCTTCACAGCGGAGCTTCTTTCGATTATGCTTCAGGACAGCGCGCACATACAGGAAAGCGAAACTCAGTGGCAAAACCAGAAAAACAGGCGCGCGGGTTCGCAGCTTAAAGAGCCGCTTTATACGATCGAAGATGTCATGAACTGCATGCAGCTTGTTAAAACCCATGACTACAATACGCGGTTTGAGGTTACCGATGGTGTGGAGTGCCGGTTTGCGGACGCGGGGCACCTTCTCGGTTCGGCAATGGTAGAGCTTTGGCTGACCGAAGGCCCGGTTACGAAAAAGATCGTGTTTTCCGGAGACATAGGCAATAAGAACAAGCCCATCATCAATGATCCGTCCCATATAAAAGAGGCTGACTATGTCGTTACGGAGAGTACTTACGGGGACAGAAATCACGAGGGCGAGGGCGAATATACGGCGGAGCTAGCCGAAATCCTCGATCAGACCTTCGCAAAAGGCGGAAACGTTATAATACCCGCCTTCGCCGTGGGCCGCACTCAGGAGCTGCTTTATTATTTCCGGATTATAAAGGAGCAGGGAATGGTTAAGACGAACCCGTATTTCGAGGTGGTCGTCGACAGCCCCCTTGCCAAACAGGCAACTGAGATTTACAGCGGCGACCTTACGGGATATGCGGACTGCGAAGCTATGGAGGCTGAATGCCACGGAGAGAACATTCTCAAGTTTCCGAATCTGAGGCTCAGCCATTCAACCGAGGAATCAAGGGCGCTGAATCTTGACAGGACGCCAAGGGTAATCATATCAGCAAGCGGAATGTGCGACGCGGGACGCATCAGACACCATCTCAAGCACAACCTGTGGCGTCCCGAATGCACGGTGGTGTTTGTCGGGTTCCAGGCGGTGGGTTCCTTCGGCAGGATGCTTCTTGACGGAGCGACGAAAGTAAAGCTGTTCGGTGAAGAAATAGCGGTCAGGGCGAAAATAGTAAACTTCAAGGGCATGTCGTCGCACGCCGACCTTAATGGGCTAAAGGAATGGATTTCGGCTTACGACCCGAAGCCGCAGCATGTGTTTGTTGTGCACGGTGACGAGGAAGTCGTGCCGGAATTCACAGAGACCCTGCTTCAGATGGGTTTTGACGCGCACGCTCCCGAGTACTCGGAGGCATACGACCTGGCCGCCGGAAGGGTAATGACGCCTGGCTTTACTCCGGAGCGCAAAAAACGCGCGGAGCAGGAGCCGCAGGTGTTCGCGGAGCTCAGAAAGGCTGGGGAGAAGCTGCTTGAGGTCATCGCGCGCAACAAGGGCGGAGCTAACAGGGATCTTAGAGAGTTTACAAACGAGCTTCAAAGACTGGCAGACAAATGGGACAGATAATGGCATAAAAAACGTGCGCCTCACCGAAAGGGGAGGCGCACGTTTTTCAGGGTTCATTTAAAGTGCTTTTCAGCGTATTCTGCGCCGTATCGGTTCAGTTCCGCGTTCAGAATCTCCTCGACGCGCTTGTTCAGGGGTATAATGTTGGTAACGCAGGGGATGAAGGAACCGAGCGGCATGTAAGTGTCAATCACATGTCTCACGGTATCGATTATTTTCTGCTCGCTGCAGTCTGGGAAATCGATATCCTGCATGTCGAAGCCGCCCATTATGCACAGCTTTCCGCCGGTGCGCTCAATCACGTCCTTAATATTGTTCTGAGGAATCACGCCCTGCCACATATCGATCCCGAGATCAACCATATCCTCGCAAATTTCATGGCAGACGCAGTCGGCGTGATGCTGAACCAGAACCCCGCGGGATTTTATGTAGCCGTAAAAGCGCTTGTAATGCGGCTTTATCATCTCGCGCCAGGTCTCGGGTTTCATGAACAGGCTCTTTTTGTTGCCCCAGTCGTCGTGAGAGTGTATTATATCGGGCTGCATATTGTCTATTACCTGCTTGATGACCTCTATTTTCCAGTCGGTATACGCGCTCAGAAGGTCGTACATATGCTCCGGCTCGAGCAGATAATTTGCGAGCGCGTCCTCAAAGCCCATTGTATAGTGCGAAAACTCAAACATTCCCGTGAAGGTGGGAGCCATAAGCAGCAGGTTTTCCCGGTCTGCGGCTTTTAAAGACCCTTTCACAAAATCCCAGGGCGCCTTGCTTATGTCGGGAAAACTGACGAAATCCTTCCAGTATCTTATGTCCTTGATCAGCTTGTTTTCCTCATTGATGTTTGGTATAGCTCCGGGGTGTCCCTCCGGCCAGTCCAATGTCACACCCCAGGCGTTTTTTACGTTTACTTCTCCGTATTTAGGTCCTCCGAGTGACAGTGTTAC
Source organism: Clostridiales bacterium (assembly GCA_029268065.1). Taxonomy (GTDB): domain Bacteria; phylum Bacillota; class Clostridia; order Oscillospirales; family Oscillospiraceae; genus DUPK01. Next base: position 52,128 of record JAJUHC010000003.1, read on the forward strand.
GGCGTCAAATGCGATTGGGCGAAAAATCGGGTTAGGTGTAAAGCAGCTCCAGGGATCCCCAAGCCATTCCGGCTTATCATTTCTCATCAGTCTAAGAAAGTTTTCCTTTGGCGTTGGCATGCATGTCACCTCCGTATAATATTAAGCGCAAACACATTTTTAAGAACTCTGCACCTGCATTTTACCACTACAAGGCGTACAAGTCCATACAGTAAAAGGAAATTATCACTTTAAATCCGCATTCTAAGATTTTATTCTTCAAAGGCGGGAAAATAACTATAATATGATTATTAATTTAGTTTTTTCTTGCAAATGCTAATAAAATAATATAAAATAACCGAGTAAAATAAAACCTGCGAACGTATTGAATTACACGGGAGGATACTTTATGATTTCAGCCAGCGATTTCAGAAACGGCGTGACCTTTGAGATGGACGGAAAGGTTATGCAGGTCATAGAATTCCAGCATGTCAAGCCTGGAAAGGGAGCGGCTTTCGTACGCACAAAAATGAGGAACGTCATAACCGGGGCGGTGGTGGAAACCTCGTTTAACCCTACTGATAAGTTTGAAAACGCTTATGTAGAGCGCAAGGACATGGAATATAGTTATGCCGACGGCGACATTTATTATTTTATGGATTCGGAAACCTATGAGCTCGTGCCGATAGACAAGGCTCTTCTCGGTGACAGCTTCCGCTTTGTGAAGGAAAATATGGTCTGCAAGATAATGTCATACAAGGGCAAGGTATTCGGCGTAGAGCCGCCGAACTTTGTGGAGCTTGTGGTTGCCGAAACGGATCCGGGCTTTGCCGGCAACACCGCCACCAACGTTACAAAGCCGGCTACGCTCGAAACGGGAGCCGAGATCAAGGTTCCGCTCTTCATAAATCCGGGGGATAAGGTAAAAATCGATACCAGAACAGGCGAATATTTGGAGCGTGCCAAAGGTTAAAATATTAACCGTGCTTATTTTAATAATACAAAGGAGGACGCTAAGATGACAATATCAGAAAAAGCGGCATATCTCAAAGGCCTTGCGGAGGGACTTAACATCGGCTGCGAAACCAATGAAGCTAAGCTTTTAAACGCGATAATTGATCTGCTCGGCGATATGGCGGAAGAATTTGAGAATGTAAACGACGCGATTTCTGACCTTGGCGACGAGGTTGACGCCATCAGCGACGATCTGGAGGACGTAGAGGAGGTCGTTTTCAATGATGAAGATGGCGACGAAGACTATGAAGAGGACGGAGAGCCGATGCTTTATACCGTCAAATGTCCGGCCTGCGGTAACGAAATAACCGTGGACGAGGACGTCCTCGAGCTTGGATCCATCAAATGCCCAAATTGCAGCGAGCCTCTGGAATTTGAATTTGACGAAGACGATGAGTGCGGCTGCGAGTGCGAGTGCGGCTGCAGCGAAAGCGACAAGGATTAGCGAATAAATGAAGGGAAGCTGATGCTTCCCTTTAATCATTTAAGCGGGATATTCGGGATCATCGGCACGGGCTTGGCAATGCGGCGGGGGAGGCGGAGGAAAATGTTTGCAGAACTCGCTGAGCTTTCCCACTTCCTCAAGCTTGAACTCAAGCACCATTTCGAGCTTTATGACCTTTGTCAGAGTATCGGAAACCGAATTGTTTAACGCGATTATGTCCCCGATGCAGCGCACCATAGGCGGGGCGACATGTCTGCCGTATTCGTTGATGCCGAGCGCTGTTTGAATTTTTTCGCCTTCGGCGTTTATTATATGGGCAAGCCCAGCCTCCTGAAGAGCGATCGACTCAAGTACGTCTGCGTAAGCCTGACAGGGATTAATGCCCGATGATTCTATTGAAGGCATCGACATAACTGCTTAACCTCTCCTAATATCTTGATTGAATAGACAGATTCTATCCTAATAATATAATATTCGCAGCCTATGAAAATGTTCAATGTATCGCCGCTGTCTTCAGCGCCGGACAAACAAAGCATAGCGGAACGGTCGCCCGTTCCGCTATGCAATATTTCATACCATATGACTAATCGAGAAATTTAAGGCTTATATCCATGGCTTTAACCGTATGCGTCAACGCGCCGATCGAAATGATGTCGACGCCTGTTTCGGCGACGCTGCGCAAATCGCGCTCGCCCATGTTTCCCGAAGCCTCTACGAGCGCTCTGCCCGCGATATACTTAACGGCCTCGGCCATTTGGGCGACGGTCATGTTGTCCAGCATGATGATATCGGCCTTTGCCTCCAGAGCCTCGCGGATTTCGTCCATGGTTTCGGTCTCTACTTCGATTTTAAGCGTATGAGGCGCGTTTTTTCTGACGGCCTCGACGGCATTTTTAATGCCGCCGGCAGCCCTGATGTGGTTGTCCTTGATCAGAACTCCGTCTGAGAGGTTGAAGCGGTGATTAGAGCCGCCGCCAGTCTTAACCGCGTATTTTTCGAGAACGCGGAGTCCCGGCGTCGTTTTTCTGGTGTCGGCTATGACGGCCTTAGTTCCCTTAACCTGCTGTACCGCCTCGTATGTGCGCGTCGCTATACCGGAAAGCCTCTGAACGAGATTCAGGGCGACACGCTCGCCGGAAAGAATACTCCGGGATGGGCCGGAGATCTCCGCTATCACATCGCCCCTTTCGACGGCGTCGCCGTCTTTTTTCAGCGGTTTTACTACTACGTCGGAGTCAATGAGAGCAAATACCCTCGTCAAAATGTCCATACCGCAGACAACGCCGAATTCTTTGGCGCGAAAGGCGCCTCTGGAAACAGCGTCCTCTTTGATGCAGCTCACAGTGGTTATATCGCCCGTGCCGATATCCTCGGAAAGGGCGTTTTTGATCAGTTCGTCAACTCCGAGGAACAACATTTCAGTCCTCCCTGTAATGCGCGCCGGCGCTGTCTTTTCGCGCGAGGGCTGCGGAGAGTATAGATTCCGCAATGCTCGCGACATTTAACGCTTCGATATATGCCTTTCCGCTTGAAAAGCTGCACTTCAGAGTAGAAAGGATTTCATTTACTCTGGCAAGTGCCTTTTTAAGTTTTGCCTCGCTGCGGATAACGTAGCAATCCTCGTGCATCAGATGCCTTATCTCCATACGAAGGGCCGAATAATCAATACTTGCTTCCGGTCTTGATGGCATGTCAGCAATCATTGGATCTGAGGGAGAAGCGCTTTCGGCCAAGTTCGCATTTATGTTTGCGGCGGCCCTGCGTCCGAACACAAGACACTCCAGCATGGAGTTTGACGCGAGCCTGTTTGCGCCGTGAACTCCTGTACAGGCTGCCTCTCCGCAGGCGTAAAGGCCCTTGACGCGCGTTTCGGAGTTGAGGTCTACCTTGATACCGCCAATTAGGTAATGCTGGACGGGTATGACGGGTATCCAGTCTCTGGCAATATTTATACCGCGCTTCAGGCATTCGTTGTATATTGTGGGGAAGCGGGATTTCAGGAAATCCTCGTCCTTTGAAGTTATGTCCACGAAAACGTGATCCTCGCCGCTTCGGTCCAGCTCCCGCACGATAGCGCGCGCAACAATATCGCGAGGCGCGAGTTCGTTAAGCTCGTGTGCCCCCTCCATAAACCGCAGGCCCGCGCCATTCTTTAAAAGCCCGCCCTCGCCCCTAACCGCCTCAGAGATGAGGAAGGCGCGGTCCTCGGGATTACTGCTGAAAAGGCCGGTGGGATGAAACTGTATGAACTCCATATTTTTAAGCTCGGCGCCGGCACGCACTGCGGCCGCAATCCCGTCGCCTGTAGCGACGGAGGGATTTGTGCTGAGCAGGTAGACCTGTCCTATTCCGCCCGTTGCAATCACGATGTTTCTCGTGGCTATAACTCCGTAGGAACCGTCCTTGTCTGCATAAACCATGCCGGAAACAGACCCGTTGTTATCGGTAAGAATATCGACAAAAAAGGTGTGATCCATAAATTTAATGTTTGGATTTGGATATACAAGGCGCGCAAGGGCCTTGACTGTCTCGCGGCCGGTAGCGTCGCCCCCGGCGTGCACAATCCTGTTCCTGCGGTGTCCGCCCTCACGGGTGATCTGGAGGTCGCCCTCGGCGTCCAGGTCAAATGGAACCTGCATGGTAACAAGGGTTCTTATGTCCATAGGTCCTTCGTCAACAAGCACCTCGACAGCGTCCTTGTCGCAGAGTCCCGCGCCGGCTATCATAGTATCCTCAAAGTGAAGATGAGGATTATCGTCAACGGCAATCGCGGCCGCGATGCCGCCCTGAGCTAGCCAGGAATTTGAAATATCCAGACCTTCTTTTGTCATAATGCAGCAGGAATGCCTGCTGTCTATATGCAAAGCGGTATACAAACCGGCAATACCGGCGCCTACTATGACCACATCGAAATCAAGGCGTTTTTTGATGTCCGTGTTTCCGTTAAATGCGTATCGCATAATATCAGATCTCCTTAAGGCGGCGGGGGAGTACCCTGGCTGCTCGTCGTGAGTATTTAGTAACTGGTAAATTAACATAATACATACATTTTAAGATATTTCTATAATTATATCACCAGATTGCCAATTTGCAATAAAAATAAGCCATATTTAGTTTTCATTGGATTAAGATGTGATCGCTATTTTAGAAATTAGGCGCAGTTGACAAAGCAATTATGTTATGCTAATATATCAAAGCGGCATTTGTGGAGAGATGGCTGAGTGGTCGATAGCGGCGGTCTTGAAAACCGTTGTCCCAAAAGGACCGGGGGTTCGAATCCCTCTCTCTCCGCCATAATTTGTCCGAAAAGTCCGATTTTTTCGGACTTTTCGGCTTTTTTATACAGGGAATACCACAGGCGCCGGCGGTGGCATTCCCTGTATAAAAATCGGCTCCCAGCAAAAGCGGGGAGCCGGTAAGTTACAGGCTGCGCCTGATGGTCGGGGCGACAAGATTCGAACTTGCGGCCCCCTGCTCCCAAAGCAGGTGCGCTACCAAACTGCGCCACGCCCCGACAGACGACATGTATTATACACGAAAAAAAGGAGCTCTGCAACATTTTTTCTTTGCGGTGTATTGTAATTTATGTTAGAATGCTGACGGTGATAAGGGTGAGAATGAGAAAAAAGAAGAACCGTCGTGCCAGGCTTGAGGCCTGCGCCGATGTCATAATAAACGAGCCGGAAAAGTATAGGGGAAAGTGGCTGGCGCTTAAGCCCTGCTTCCGGGAGCTGCAGCTTGAACTGGGCTGCGGAAAGGGTCGTTTTACCGTCGAAACCGCCGCAGAAAATCCCGAGGTGCTTTTTGTGGCCCTTGAAAGGGTTCCCGACGCAATGGTTCTGGCGGCTGAAAGAGCGGTGGAGAGAGGGCTTGGAAACGTGTATTTCATTTCCTCGGACGCGCAGCTTCTTGCCGAATATTTTGAAGAGCGGGAAGTATCGCGGATATACATAAACTTCTGCGACCCGTGGCCGGCGAAACGTCAGGAAAAAAGAAGGCTGACGTCACCGCGCTTTCTGCAGTTGTACAAGCGGATTTTGAAACCCGGCGGAGAAATACACTTTAAAACCGATAATCTGCCTCTTTTTGAATATTCACTGGAGCAGTTTGCCGAAAATGGATTCGTGGCGTCTGAGGTAACGCGAAATCTGCACAAGGACGGTGTACGGGGCGTGATGACGGATTACGAGGCGAAATTCCACGAGCAGGGCCTGCCTATATGCCGCTGCGCGGCTGCGCTGAAGGGAGCGGAGGAGTGAAAATGAGGTTTATTTCATGGAATGTGAACGGGCTGCGTGCCTGTTTAAAAAAGGGCTTTATGGACTTTTTCGAGTCTATTGACGCGGATTTTTTCTGTCTGCAGGAAACCAAGCTCCAGGAAGGTCAGATAGAGCTTGATTTAGAGGGATACGAGCAGTACTGGTGCCACGCCGTTAAAAAGGGCTATTCCGGAACGGCGATTTTTACAAAGAAAACTCCTCTGTCCGTAAGCTGCAATATAGGGGTGGAGGAGCACGGAGCCGAGGGACGCGTGCTGACGCTGGAATTTGAGGACTTTTACCTTGTGTGCGCTTACAGCCCCAACGCACAGGACGAGCTTAAGCGCATCGGTTACAGGATGTCCTGGGAGGACGCTTTTCGCAAATACCTTATGTTGCTTGATAAGGTTAAGCCTTTGGTAATTTGCGGAGATCTGAACGTCGCGCATCAGGAGATCGACCTGAAAAACCCTAAGGCGAACATCGGCAGTCCCGGCTTTTCTTATGAGGAGAGGGGAAAGTTCACTGAGCTTCTCGAAGCGGGCTTTACCGACACCTACCGTTTCCTGCATCCGGACGTTACGGATGCGTATACCTGGTGGTCATTCCGCGCAAACGCAAGGGAACGCAACGTGGGCTGGCGCATAGACTACTTTCTTTGCTCAGACAGGCTCCGCGACAAAATTGACAGGGCCTTTATTTGTCAGGAAATACAGGGATCGGATCACTGCCCGGTCGGATTGGACATCACGCTGTGAAAATCGGAAATGTAACAATAAACGGATTTACCGCGCTCGCACCTATGGCGGGAGTGACCGACCTTGCCTTCCGGACGGTGTGCAGGGAGCTCGGAGCGGCGTATACCTGCACTGAAATGGTCAGCGCGAAAGCGCTTATGTACCAGGACAAAAAGAGCCGCGAGCTGTTAAAGCTGGGGAGGGGAGAGCAGCCCGCCGCGGTGCAGATTTTCGGCAGCGAAACGGTTGTGATGGCCGAGGCTGCGGCAAAAGCGATAGAGATTTCCGGGGCAGACGTTCTTGATATCAATATGGGATGCCCGACGGGAAAGATAGTGAAAAACGGTGAGGGCTGTGCCCTGATGCAGAAACCGGAGCTTGCCATGAGGATAATCGAAGCGGTCGTAAAGGCCGTTTCGGTGCCTGTGACGGTCAAAATCAGAAAGGGATGGGACAAGGGCAGCGTAAACGCCGTTCAATTCGCCAAAATGGCGGAGGAAGCCGGCGCGTCGGCGGTGGCGGTGCATGGAAGGACGAGATCGCAGATGTATTCGGGCGTCGCCGACTGGTCCGTGATCGCCGAGGTCAAGAAGGCGGTATCGATACCTGTAATTGCAAACGGAGACGTGTTCGAGCCGAATGACGCGGTAAAAATACTTGGTCAGACTCGCGCCGACATGGTGATGATAGGGAGGGGCTCCCTGGGAAATCCCTGGCTATTCGGCAGAGCAGAAGCTGCGCTCCGCGGAGAAAAAATCCCGGAATTACCGCCGCTCGCAAAGCGCGTGGAAACCGCCTTGAGACAGTTTGAGCTTGCAAAGGAGGACAAGGGCGAGAAAATCGCGTGCCTCGAAGCGCGGAAGCATTATTCCTGGTACCTGCACGGCGTTCCGTATTCCGGGTATTTTAAAGAGCAGATATCAAAAATAAGCGTTATGGACGACATTTACAAAATAACCGAAGGAATCAAAAGAGAATTAAAGTAGATTAATCCGGACTGCCGAAAAGCCATAATTCAAGAATAATATAGTGATAAAATCCCCCCCGGCAGCGCACATTTGCGCTGCCGGGGGGATTCATCGTTATTATATGCTTTATCCCAGCCCCAACAGCCTTCCGGCCTGGTAAACAAGCATAGAGATCATATAAGCGGTGAAAAGCTGCCAGCCGACAGAGGCGAGAGTCCATTTCAGACTGGCCATTTCCTTGCGGATTGTTGCCACGGCCGCGACGCAGGGCACATACATCAGGACAAAAACAAGGAATGAAAACGCGGAAAGCGGAGAAAAGGTGCCGGAAAGCGCCGAAGCGATGAGCGAGCTGCCCTCGGTAAGAGAAAAGCCGTAGAACATAGAAAGCGAGGCGACGACGGCTTCCTTTGCAATCAAGCCCGTCAGCAAGGCGACTGAAACCTGCCAGACTCCGAAGCCCATAGGCCTGAATACCGGCGCGATAACGCCTCCAAGGACGCCCAAAATACTTTTTGAGGTATCTCCGGTCAGGTTAAAGCTCAAGTCGAAGTTTTGAAGCATCCAAAGCACGACGCTCATGGCAAAAATAAGCGTTCCGGCCCTCAGGAGGAAATCGCGAACTCTCTCCCAGACATGCAGCAGCGTATTCCTGATGCTCGGCATTCGGTATGGGGGGAGCTCCATTACAAACGCGGGAGCATCTCCGGCGAATATGGTGTCCTTAAAGATGAGCCCGGATATAATCGCTACGAGCATTCCAAGAATGTAGAGAGAGAATATGACAATCCCCGCATAGCGTCCGAAGAAAGCCGAGCATATCAGGCCGTAAATAGGAAGCTTTGCAGAACAGCTCATAAAGGGGATGAGCATTATTGTCAGCCGGCGGTCCTTCTCACTTTCCATCGTACGGGCTCCCATGACCGCGGGAACGGTACAGCCGAACCCCATAAGCATCGGAATGAAGGCCTTACCGGAAAGCCCAAAGCGGTGCAGGAGCCTATCCATGATGAAGGCGGCGCGCGACATATAGCCCGAATCCTCCAGCATGGATAAGAAGAAAAACAAAAGCGCAATCTGCGGAAGGAAGGTCAGAACTCCGCCGACGCCGCGCAATACTCCATTTACTATAAGGCTAATCAGCCATTCGGAGGCGGAAGCGTTCGCCAGCAATCCTTCGATCAAGGGAGAAAGCCTGTTTTCAATCAGTTCAGCCACGAAATCGGATAAAAGAGAGCCCAGCGGGCCGAAGGTTATTCCGAACATGACGAGCATCATCAGCAAAAAGAGCGGGAGCGCGAGGATTCGGTGGGTCGCAAACTTGTCTATTTTATCGCTCAGGCTCAGCTCGTCGGCCGGCCTCCCCTTTGTCACCGAGCTTGATACCACCCGTTCGATAAAGCGGTAGCGGCTGTCGGTAATCAGGGTTTCCCTGTCGCCGAGTGCGCTGGAGGCCTCATACTTTTTAATTATTTCGTCGAGACTATTTTTCGTATCCTCGTCCAGAGCCAGCGAGCCTTCGACAAGCCCGTCGCCTTCAAGAAGCTTTATCGCGGCCCAGTGGGCGGGGAGCCCCGCAGCGTAAGCGTAGTCGTGGATAAGCTCGCCCATTTCATGGTGTATTTCGTGGGTGAAGTCGTCGTAAAGGTCGTCGGGTTCTATTGAAAAGCCCTCGTGCATCTGCCTGTGCGCAGTCATGAGAAGCTCGTCAAGGTTTTCCCCCGTCCGAGCTGAAATGGCCACGACAGGTATTCCGAGCGACCGGGACAGGGCCTCGACATCTATTTTGTCGCCCTTTTTTATAATTTCGTCCATAAAATTGAGAGCGAGAACCATCGGGCGCTCCAGCTCAAGAAGCTGAACCGTGAGATTGAGATTTCGCTCGATATTGGTTGCGTCGATAATGTTTATAATGGCGTCGGGGTTTTCCTTGATAATATAGTCGCGGGTCACGATTTCTTCCATCGAGTACGGGGAGAGCGAGTAAATTCCGGGGAGGTCAACGATAGTGACGTATTTTCCTTCGATTTTTGCTTTTCCTTCTTTTTTTTCAACGGTTACGCCCGGCCAGTTGCCAACATACTGATTTGAGCCGGTAAGCGCGTTAAAGAGAGTGGTTTTTCCTGAATTGGGATTTCCGGCAAGGGCTATTCTCATCTCTCTTACGTCATGAGCCGCAGGGTCGTATATTTTGATGTGATGGCTCAGTTCGTGCTCGTGGCTCTGCCGCATTCTAAGAAGCGTTTCCTTGTCAAGCCTGTGCTTGGTGTATATTTTTTTATATGTGGTGGATTTTCTCTCGGGAATGGCGGAATTGTCAAGCAGACTTATCTGTGCTGCGTCCTCCTTGCGAAGGGACAATTCGTAGCCCCTGATGCTAACCTGTATGGGATCGCCGAACGGAGCTACTTTTTTTACAGTAATCTTTGTTCCGGGAGTGAGTCCCATATCTATAAGCCTGCGCTTTACGGAGCCGGACTTGTTGCTGACCGCGGCGATTATCCCGCTTGCGCCCGGAGATAAGCTTTTTAATGTTTTTATAATAATCACATCCTTGAGTTAGTTGCGTCTAACTATAATTTACCCTAACGAAGCTAATATGTCAATAGCAATAATATATATAATTATAACAGAAAAAAAGGATAATAAATGTTCGAATTAACAAAAATGCTCAATTTATCTGCTCATTTTTGCTCAATATACTTGATGGGTTGAGTTCATTGCGCGGTTTCGCCTTAGATTTTATCACCGCTGCTGACACTATTCGCAGGTTTACTTGACCGACCTGTCACAGGTGGCAATCTCATACTATAACAAAAGAAAAAGCAAGGTTTTCACCCTGCTCTCACTTAATGCTGATTGTTTAAAGCCCATATAACCCGGTGGTATAAGTACGACCTTCTGGAGTCTCATGTTCTACATTTCTTTGTCATATTTGCAGCGATAGTAAATCCCATAGCCAGCCACGAAAAGATATGCAAACGCCATAAGCAGAACTGCAAACATATCAATGCCCATTAAGGCAAATGCAAGCAATAATGACCCAAATACAAATATCATCATATCATATGCTTTTGCTTTGGCACGATTACCAATCGCTATGTTTCGTTCATCATTCCTGATTATTTCCAACTGTTTTTCAATGTTAGGACTGTTTTTTATTGCTTTGTGGCTGATAATACTTCCCATGCCCTGGCCAAAAATTCCGCAGCCAAGCCCAACACAAACATAGGGTAAGGCTATCATAACACCCCGCGGGTCTGCAGTAGCTTTAATAAGGTACAGACCTATTCCAAGCAGCAACAAACCCATAATTGTCATCAAATTTGACATAGCGTTCTTTCTCACATTAATTATCCTCCTCATAGATAAAAATTTCTTCAATGCTCAATTGAAAGTATCTCGCAATCTTAAATGCTAAAATTATGGATGGATTGTATCGTCCATTTTCAAGAGACCCTATTGTTTGTCTTGAAACTTCCAAAACTGCCGCAAGTTCTTCCTGTTTTATTCCCCTTTGCTTTCGGATTTCTTCTAATCTATTTTTCAAACCGTATCCCCCTGTTTTGCATGGAAAGTTTACTTTACATATTTGAGTATAATATCAATGAACATAAATGTCAAGTACACTTTCCATTCAATATATGAGAATTTTGACAATTCAATTTTTCTTGGGCTGTTTAATTAAAACAACTCTACACAGTAATTGTTTTAAAATTGGATAATAATAAAATAAATACTGATTGAAGGGTTGAAAAAATGGCTGAATTTAAGTATACAAATAATCTGATTCACGAAAAATCCCCGTATCTTCTCCAGCACGCGCACAACCCTGTGGACTGGTACCCATGGGGCGACGAAGCTTTTGATAAAGCAAAACAGGAGGACAAACCTGTCTTCCTGTCTGTTGGCTACTCCACCTGTCACTGGTGCCATGTAATGTCGCATGAATCATTCGATGACATGGAGGTGGCGGAGGTACTCAACCGTGATTTTGTGCCGATAAAAGTCGACAGGGAAGAGCGTCCTGATATAGATACCGTCTATATGTCTGCATGTCAGGCTATGACGGGATCGGGCGGATGGCCGCTTACGCTTGTAATGACTCCTGAGCAAAAGCCATTTTTTGCGGGCACCTATCTCCCCAAAAACGCTTCATACGGCAGGATGGGTCTTCTGGAGCTGCTCGCGGAAGTTACAAGACTGTGGAAAACAAACAAGCCGGCATTGATATCTGCCGGTGAAGAAATAGTATCGACTATTAGGGAGCAAAAAACGGCGTCGGGAGTAAACGGGCCCCCGCTGAAAGAGATATTGAGCAAGGGCGCGTATCAGTTTGAAAAAAGCTATGACATCGAATGGGGCGGCTTCGGCGTTGCGCCCAAGTTTCCCGCGCCGCACAATCTGCTTTTCCTAATGCGCTATTCCGCTGCCGGAGGAGCTACAAAATTGATGGACATGGCGGAGAAAACGCTTGAGCAAATGTACAGGGGAGGTATTTTTGATCATATAGGCGGCGGGTTTTCCAGATACTCGACAGATGAGAAGTGGCTTGTACCCCACTTTGAAAAAATGCTTTACGACAACGCGCTTCTCTCCTATGCCTATACCGAAGCATACGGCGCCACAGGGCGTGAGCTTTATAAAAATGTGGCCGTATTGACGCTTGACTACGTTATTCGCGAGCTCAGAAACGATCAAGGGGCTTTCTGCTGCGGTCAGGACGCGGACAGCGACGGCGTTGAAGGAAAATATTACTTGTTTGACCCGGATGAAGTTGCAGGCGTATTAGGCAAAGAGGACGGAGACAGATTCTGCCGTTATTACGGCATAACCGAAAAGGGGAACTTCGAGGGCAAAAGCATACCGAGCCTCATCAACAATCCTGATTTTGAGGAGCAAAGCGAAAAAATGAGACGATTATGCCTTGAGCTGTATAAATACCGCCTTGAAAGGACGTCTCTCCATAAAGATGATAAAATTCTGACTTCATGGAACGCGCTTATGATAGCCGCACTTGCCAAAGCCGGGTTTATTCTGGAAAGGTCAGATTATTTTGAAGCCGCCGAAAAAGCAGGAAGATTTATAACAAAAAATCTGGTTGACTCAAACGGCAGGCTCCATGTGCGATGGAGGGAAGGCGAGGCTGCCATCACAGGGCACCTTGACGATTACGCCTTTTATATATTTGCCTTGCTGGAGCTGTACGAGAGCAGCTATGAGACAAATTATCTTAAGGAAGCGCTTCGGTTTGCAAAGCAAATGATCGATTGTTTTTTTGACAGGGAAGAGGGCGGTTTCTATTTTTACGGCAGGGAAGGTGAAAAGCTTATCATCCGGCCAAAGGAGGTCTACGACGGGGCGATGCCCTCGGGGAATTCGGTTGCGGCGCTTTGCATTTCACGGCTCGCCGCCCTGAGCGGAGATATCGAGCTGAAGGAAATTTCGGATAAGCAGCTTGAGTTTATTGCCGCGTCGATCGGCTCCTATCCATCGGCGTACAGCTTTTCCATGCTTGCTCTTATGGAGTCCGCCTTCCAATCGGCAGAGCTTGTGTGCGCCACAGCCGGAAATGAGGCTCCTCGGGAGCTGAGAGCATTTTTGCGGGAGGGGTCGAGGAAAAATCTGAATGTAATCCTTAAGACTCCCTCAAACGGGGAGAGTCTTAAGGAGCTGGCGCATTATACGGAGAATTATCCGATACCTGAAAACGGAATCGAGTATTATATATGCAGGAATCAAGCCTGCATGCCGCCTGTAAAGAGTATTGAAGAGATCGGAAAATATCTTAAGAACGGTAATTAACGAACAATCAAGACTTGAATAAAAAATAACGGGGGCAAGCGCCCCCGTTACACATTAAATTTTTGAATTAGTCCCTTCTTGCGTCGATCTCAGCCTGATACTTCATAACCTTTTCCTTGGTAAGCCTGAATCCAAAGATAAGGAGGAGTGCGCCGACGGCGAGGAAGAGGCCGGGGATAAGCGCAAAGGATACGGTCATACCCTGCCTTGCTGCCGCTGACATTGTCTTGGGATCCATCGTGGCTTTGAAGCCGACGGCTGCGAGAGCGGCGGGGATTATCGTGCCCCTGAGGAATATTGCGACCTTAAGCGGGATGTTCTGAAGTCCCATAATCCATCCGGAAGCGTCCTTTCCGGTCTTCCATGTAGCGTAAACGACAGTGTCGGCATAGAGCGCGGGCGCAGCGGCGAGCTGAACGCCGTAGAAGAACATAGCAACCGTCATCAATGTAACGACGAGCCCCGGGTTTGCATAGGTGAAGTAAACCAGTATGAGGCAGACAGCCGAAACTACATAGGCGATTATGATGGAGGTGCGGCTGGAGAGCTTTGACGACATATAACGGAACGCGTAAGCGCCGACCATGGCTGCAATGCTCGTGGCCAAAATATATGTTGCCTGCATGCCAGGGTTGTTGGCGGCATATTTGAAGTAATATATGGCGGAGCCGGAAACAACGAAGTTCATGCACCATTTAGCAAGGTCGGCGATTATAAGGACTATGAGCATGGGATTCTGGAACAGGGAAGCTGCTATATCCTTAGCGCTAGTTCTGGTCTTGCTGACCTTCTGAACCTTCTCGTCTTCCACGTCCTCGTATCCTTCGGTCATCTTGTAGTGGGCATTGTAACCGAGAGCCATCAGAATACCGAGAACAAAGAGCGCGGCGGCAAACTGGTTCTTTTGTCCGACGACGCCTGCAAGCACCGTGGCAAGAGGAAGCCCCATATAGGAGAAAAGTATTCCTCCGAGGCTGTTCCATGTGGCGCGCGAAGAAGCGAGTGTCGCCTTATCTTCAGGGGTTTTGCCGACTACGCTGACAAGAGCGGAGTTGGCGACATAGGGAAAGTTCCAGACAACGTGGCTGACGATACCGGCCAGAACGATGACCGTGGATGCAACAGTAACATTGTCGCTGACCTTAATGAACTGGAAGGCAAAGAGGAACGGAACTATCCACGGCATGATACGGAGCCAGGAACGATAACGTCCATATTTGGACGGCTTGGTGGAGTTGATGATCGCGCCGTAAATCCAGGACAGCAACGAATCGACAATGTTGATGATCGAGCCGACAGTGGCGACCAGAGCCATGGAAAATCCGGCTATGTTGGTGAGAAAGAACGTAAAGTAAAAGGTTTCAATGTTAGTCATAAGCTTGAAGCCGGCGTCGCCGACTCCGTAGAGGTACTTGAGCGAATTACTAAGCGGTTTTGGAGATTTTGCTTTTCCATTTTCTTGCGGCATTGAATGGGCCCCCCTCAAAGTTTGTATTATATTAATATACTCATAAAAATGAGATATTAACCAAATTTGATTGCTTAGAGCCGGACCTATACCCGTGACATACATTTTTATCCTTAACTATTTGTTAACAGAAATATATCATTATGAATTTTTTATGTCAAGATATTTCGGCATTATTTCAGTTCAATAAACACATTATGAGCTAAAAAAATGTACAACACTTAATAATAATGATAAAATGTTCATTATAAAGAGTTAGTTTTGTAATGTATTTCGAAAATTAGACTAATATTCTAAAAAATAGCGTGTCAGCATAAATTCTGACACGCTATTTTTAAACGTTAAAACATTTCAGCGTAATTGCGCTTCTTACTCAACGACGACCATATAGTAGTCAAGCTGTATGGAGTCGGGGAATCTCACCGCACAGCATACAAAAATCCTGTTATTTAATATACTGAGGCTTTCGTCGTATATTTCAAACTCGGGCTTTGTACAGCAGTAGTATACATCCGAAGGCGCGATACCGCCTGAAAGCACAGTCGAAACATACTCGGGCGGAACGGTGCGAATACCGTCGTTCTGGATGTAGAAGCTCCTGCCGTCGCTAAGCTTAATGCCATATCTGGCCGAAAGCTCGGCTCTGCCGTCGGGACGGACCACTTGGCTGTCAACTCCTCCCGGCAGTATCGTTCCGTTGATGGGCAAGGCTGCCCCTATAAGTTCGCCGTCGATTATGGAAATGAGCTGGCGGCGGCCCGTTTTGCCGTCCTGTCCGATGAAAACGGGCTTATCGACTCTGGCCTTGATTACAAAGGCTTTTACCAGTTTCGGTTCCAAAGCATACACTCCTTTTTATGTAGGTTGGGTTGTCCAAATTATAAGACGCTTGAAGGAAAATGTCTACAAAAGTTTAGACGGTCCCCGTTTTACGCCTTGCGATTTCATTTTCCATTTCGGCGACCTTTTTATCGTCAAGCTTGAAAAACGCGAGGGGGATAAGGGAAACCAGAATGAAGATGCAGGGGATAAGAACATATACGTTCTTGATGCCGGAAGCCATGGCTGCGGGGAATACCTTGAGCGTGGCCTTGTAGCCTATGGAAGCGAGCGCGGCGGTGATTATGACGCCGCGGAGCGCAATTGCCAGCTTGATGGCAAGCGAGCAGAAAGCCATTATAACGCCTCTGGTGTTCTGACCTGTTTTCCATTCGCTGTAAGCGCCGCACATGCCGTAATAGTTTGCCGTCTGGCCGTATGTAATTCCGAAAAACGCCTGAGCGAGGAACAGGGCTCCGCCTATCGCGTAGAGATTGTTGGGGAGGACAAGGCATATCGCGTGGAATACGAACCAGCCTATCATGCCGATAAATGTCGCTTTTTTCGAGCCGAACCTCTCGACTACCGTTTTTGTGAAGAGTCCGCCGACGACGCAGCCGAGATAGAACATAATAAGCATAGTGCCGGACAGGGCGGCGTTCCCGATAACAACCTTGCAGAAATAGCTTGCGGTGGCCGCGGTGATATAGAAGGCGAGAAGGCGGAGCGCGTCATGGAGGAGGAAGGAGATGAGCGGAGGATTCACGACGATGCTCTTTGCCATATCGCCAAGAGTCGCGGGCTTAGAGCCCTTCTGGGTTGTGTCGTGTCCCTTTGTGATGAAATAGTGAACGTAATAAGCGGCCCAGAAGACAAGGCAGAAGATCAAAGCGGTGAGAGTGTACGCCGAAACGCCGCCGACCGCCACGATAAACGCTGAGCTGAGGGCGGGTACTGCATAGGACGCTAGGATCTTTCCGAGGCTTGAGCCGACGGCAAGCCTTGCGGAAAGAAAGGCCTTATCGTTGGGATCGGTGGAAATGGCGGAAATGATGTTGCGGTTTACGGTCCAGCAAATATTCCATACAAAATGGCTGACTATATAGCCAAGACCGATTATGAGGCCTGCGGTTACGTTTCCGCCGATCTTTGTGAAGCAGAGGACAAAGAAAAAGGTTACAATCGGCGGACAGATAAGCAGCCACTGACGATACTTTCCTGTCTTGAATGTAACCTTGTCTATGACTATGCCTGCGAGAACCGCCGCGATTGCGTCAACCAGAGCCGAAAAACCTGTGATAATTGCGGTGATGGAAAGCGGGAGAAGAGCGACGTCCGTGAGAAAGAACACAAGAAACGCGGTTTCCATCGTGGACATCAGCGAGAAGCCTACCTCGGAAATGCCCCAAAGAGATTTGATGCTTTTTTTCATTTGCCTGACACCCCTCAAAAATGTAGTATAAACCGACATTAAATCGATTTAGCCAGACATATTTTAAATTACATTAATTGTAAATGTCAAGGCGGTTCGCTTATGTTTATATACATTTTGGATGAATAAACACATCTTCAGGTAACAATTTGTTCATATATTATATTACATATTTATTATGCAAAACATATTATGCAAAACAGACCGTCACTTTATATGTCGGTTTTCCGAAGGGGCGGTGTACGACCCCAAAAAAAGAGCGTTTCTTAAGGCTTCTTGAGGCAGGTCCGGGCATGCCGGCTGGCGGAAGGGGCTGCTGAATAGTTGTGTAATAGTGATATACTGTCAGGCATTTATTTAAAAATTTTCGTTATAAAAAAGCATTGACATGGCTTTGCCGCTGTGATAGCTTTATAATCAATTAAATACCTTAAACCGTTGATGCGGGGATAAAGGTGATCATGCTCTTACAGAGAGTCCGTGCAGCTGAGATTCGGGCAGAAAACAAGTCATCAAATGGGCCGCTGAGGGCGCAGTCAAAGGCTTTAAGCCGAGTATTCTGCGACGTGAGGGCATACGTCAGTTGCCGGGGATATGATTGTATCCCGCAAAGAGCACGGTATGTTCTGCCGTGAATCAAGGTGGCACCGCGAGTTTGAAAAGCTCGTCCTTGACTATTTAGTCAGGGATGGGCTTTTTTGCTTTTCCCCGACGGAAAATCATATATGAAAGGCGTGAAGAAGAATGAAGCTTAAGCCAACACTCGCTGAAGCGGAGGAAATCGCGAAAACTGGAGATTTCAAGGTGCTGCCGGTAAGCTGCGAGCTGTTTTCGGACAGCAGAACACCCATCGAGGTTCTGAAGAGGATAAAAAACGTAAGCCGGCACTGCTATATGCTTGAATCGGTGGAAAACAGTCAGAGATGGGGAAGATACAGCTTTCTGGGCTTCGATCCTACCATGGAAATCAGCTGCACAAACGGAATGGCTACGATAAGGGCGGGCTCCTCGATAACGCTGGAGTCTGAAAGACCCGGCGAGCTCATAAGACAGGTGCTGGCCGACAACAAAAGCCCAAGACTTGACTATCTCCCGCCCTTTACGGGAGGTCTTGTCGGGTACTTCTCCTACGATTATATAAAATACGCGGAGCCCTCGCTCAGGCTCGGAGCGAAAGACAGTGAGGGCTTCAGGGATTTCGACCTTATGCTGTTTGACAAGGTCATAGCGTTCGACAATTTCCGCCAGAAGATAATTCTGATAGTCAACATCAGGTGCTCGGAGCTCGAAACGGAGTACAAACGGGCCGGGATGGAGCTCAAATCCCTGGAGGAGCTGATACTGAGCGGCAGTCCTGGGGAAGAGAAGCCCGGCAGGATGACGTCGCCGCTCCGCGCGGCTTTCAGCAGGGAGGAATACTGCCGAATGGTCGAAAAAGCGAAGGAGTACATCAGAGAGGGAGATATATTTCAGGTCGTTCTCTCAAACCGCCTTGAAGCCGACTTTGAGGGCAGCCTTCTCGACACCTACCGTGTGCTGAGAACCATCAATCCCTCGCCGTACATGTTCTATTTTTCGGGCGACGATATTGAGGCGGCGGGAGCTTCCCCCGAAACGCTCGTGAAGCTGAACGACGGTGTTTTGTATACCTTCCCGCTCGCCGGCACGCGTCCGAGAGGAAAGACGATGGAGGAGGACGAACGTCTCGAAAAGGATCTTCTTAGCGACGAAAAGGAATGCGCCGAGCACAATATGCTGGTTGATTTGGGACGCAACGACATCGGAAGGATAAGCGAATTCGGAAGCGTCAGGGTGCAGAAGTACATGAGCGTAGAAAAGTTCTCGCATGTGATGCACATAGGCTCTACCGTTCAGGGACGGATAAAGGAAGGCTGTGACGCGGTAAGCGCGGTGGAAGCGGTTTTGCCCGCCGGAACGCTCTCGGGCGCGCCGAAAATACGCGCCTGCGAAATAATCGACGAGCTAGAGGGCATAAAAAGAGGCATATACGGCGGAGCCATAGGCTACATCGACTTTACCGGCAACCTTGAAACCTGCATCGCCATCCGTTTCGCGTTCAAGAAAAACGGGAAGGTGTTCTCGCAATCAGGCGGAGGGATAGTGGCCGACAGCATACCCGAAAATGAATACGAGGAAACGATCAACAAAGCGAAAGCGGTCATGCAGGCGCTGCAGACGGCTCAGGAGGGGATTAAATAATGATACTTCTGATTGATAATTACGACAGCTTTTCCTATAACCTCTATCAGCTTGTTGGAACGCTCAACCCGGATATCAGGGTCATCCGCAACGACGAAATGTCAGTTGAGGAAATAAGGAAGCTGAAGCCCTCGCACATAATCCTGTCGCCGGGTCCGGGATACCCCAAGGACGCTGGTGTCTGCGTCGAAGCGGCGGGGACGCTTGGCAGGGAAACGCCTCTGCTCGGCGTATGTCTGGGGCACCAGGCGATATGCCAGGCTTTCGGAGCCACGGTATCATACGCAAAGCGGCTGATGCACGGCAAGCAGTCCGAGGTGAGGCTCGATTGCGAAAGCCCGCTTTTCAAAGACATGCCGCACATGATAAAAGCCGCGCGTTACCATTCGCTCGCCGCAGTGCGCGATACCGTTCCTGATTGTCTTAAGGTAACCGCCGAGACTGAGGACGGAGAGGTCATGGCGGTGGGCCACAGGGATTACCCCGTTTACGGCGTGCAGTTTCATCCGGAATCCATTCTCACGCCGGACGGTATTCAGATACTTAAAAACTTTTTGTCGCTCAGGGGGGGCTGCTAAAAATGATTAAGGACGCAACAATAAAACTAATTGAGAAAAAAGACCTCACATATCATGAGGCGGAAGCAGTAATGGACGAAATAATGAGAGGCGCCGCCACACAGGTGCAGACCGCCGCCTTCCTGACCGCTCTCGCCGCTAAGGGTGAGAGCATCGAGGAAATTACGGCCTGCGCAAACGGAATGCGAGCTCACGCGACGCCGGTTAGCTGTGATTATGACCTGCTTGAGATCGTCGGCACGGGCGGGGACGGTTCGAAATCATTCAATATTTCCACGACCTCGTCAATAGTAATCGCGGCCTCGGGCGTCAAGGTCGCGAAGCACGGAAACCGCGCGGCGTCCTCAAGCAGCGGAGCGGCGGACTGTCTGGAGGCGCTCGGCGTAAAAATAGACCTCACGCCGGAAAAATGCGCCGAGCTGCTCGAAACAATCGGAATCTGCTTTCTCTTTGCTCAAAGCTATCACACATCGATGAAATACGTCGGGCCCGTTCGCAAGGAGCTTGGAATACGCACAATATTCAATATCCTGGGTCCGCTTACAAATCCCGCTTCAGCAAACCTGCAGGTTCTGGGGGTTTACTCGGAAGAGCTGGTGGAGCCTCTCGCGCGCGTGCTTTCAAACCTCGGAGTCAAGCGCGGAATGGTTGTATACGGGCAGGACGGGCTTGACGAAATATCCATGTCCTCTCCGACAACCGTTTGCGAATTCTCGGGGGGCAGCTTCAGCACTTATGTGATAAGACCGGAGTATTTCGGACTTGAAAGCTGCGAAAAAGCCGAGCTTGTCGGGGGGACCCCGGACGAAAACGCAAAAATAACGCTCGATATTTTGAGCGGCGTCAGGGGAGCGAAACGGGACGCGGTTTTGCTGAACGCCGGAGCGGGCCTGTATATCGCGGGAAAAGCGTCCTCGCTTCATGACGGCGTAGATCTCGCCGCGGAGCTTATCGACAGCGGAAAGGCGATGGCGAAGCTCAGGCGGTTTATTGAGGAATCCAACAGGCAAGAGGAAGAAAAATGATTCTGGACGAGCTTGCGGCATACGCCGCGAAAAGAGTTGAGCGCGCGAAGGAAGCAATATGCCCGGACGAAATGCGCGAGGCCGCGCAAAGATTGCCGAAAGGCGGTTTCCGATTCGAAAAGGCGCTGAAAGCACCCGGAATCGCCTTCATTTGCGAGGTAAAAAAGGCGTCGCCGTCAAAAGGAGTCATTTCAGAGGACTTTCCTTACCGCAAAATAGCGAGGGAATACGAGGCGGCGGGCGCGGACTGCGTATCCTGCCTCACCGAGCCGAAATGGTTCCTCGGCTCGGACGAAATATTCCGCGAGATCCGCTTGGATGTATCTGTTCCCATGCTCCGAAAGGACTTCACTGTGGACGAATATCAGCTGTATGAGGCCAAATGCATGGGTGCGGACGCGGTGCTTCTTATCTGCGCGATCCTCGATACAAAAACTATATACAAATATATAGAAATATGCGACGAAATGGGAATATCCGCGCTCGTGGAAGCCCACGACGAAGAAGAGATAGCGTCGGCTGCCGCGGCGGGCGCACGGCTTATAGGCGTGAATAACCGAAATCTGAAGGACTTCTCGGTGGATTTTTCAAACTCCGCCCGCCTGCGCGGCAAAATACCCTCATCTGCGCTGTTTGTCGCCGAGTCGGGGGTAAATTCACCGTCGGATATTGCGGCTCTGAAGGAAATCGGCGCCGATGCCGTGCTTATCGGGGAGCGCCTGATGCGCGCCAGTGATAAAAAGGCGTTGATGGACGCTTTCAGGAGAGCATCCGTATGAGCGGTACAAAGATAAAAATATGCGGTCTTTTCAGACCCCTCGACGCCGGGTATTTAAACAGGGCCATGCCGGACTACGCGGGCTTTGTGTTCCACGAAAAGAGCCGGAGGTACGTCAGGCCCGGGCTAGCGCGGGAGCTTCGCGCCCTGCTGAACCCTTCGATAGTCTCCGTGGGGGTTTTTGTTGACGCCGATAAGGAGCTTATAATTAAACTCTGCCGTGAAAATACGATAAGCATAGCGCAGCTTCACGGCGTCGAGGACGACGGGTATATTTCGTCGCTTCGGGATTCGCTTCCCGAAACGGAGATATGGAAGGCATTTACCATAAGAGGAAAAGAGGATATGGAAGCCGCAGCCGTAAGCGCCGCAGACATGGTGCTGCTCGATAACGGGCGCGGTACGGGCGAGCGCTTCGACTGGTCGCTGACAGAGGACTTTCCGCGCAGCTTCATACTGGCGGGAGGGCTGGAGCCTCATAGCATTCCGGTGGCGGTTTCGCGCCTCCATCCCTACGCCGTTGACCTCAGCTCCGGCGTTGAAACAGACGGCCTCAAGGACTTTTCTAAAATATCCGCTGCAGTGGCGGCGGCAAGAGGGAGCGAATAGCAATGGTGTTTATTTTAAAATCGGGCGTGAGCGAGGCTAAAATAAAATCCTTCTCCGAAAGCTTCGAGCGCCAGGGCTTCAGCACGATAATCAGCAAGGGCACGGAGCATACGGCGGTCTGCCTTATCGGCAACACCGCCTCCGTCGACATGGATAAGATAGTCGCGACAAGCGGCGTCGTGGAATACGCGAGGCGCGTAACGGAGCAGTATAAGGCGGTAAACCGGACGGTGCATCCCGACGATACGATAATCAAGGTAGGGGAGGCCGAAATAGGTCCGGATACCTTTACGGTTATTTCCGGGCCCTGCTCCGTTGAAAGTGAGGAGCAGATAGTCAAGGTCGCGAAATCCGTAAAAGCGAGCGGAGCAAAAATACTTCGCGGCGGAGCGTTCAAGCCGAGGTCGTCTCCCTATTCCTTTCAGGGTCTGGGCGAGGAGGGGCTCCGTCTGCTCTCGGTCGCGAAAAGGGAAACCGGGCTCCCTCTTGTCAGCGAGATTATGAACCAGACTCAGGCCCCGCTGTTTGAGGACGTCGATATCGTTCAGATTGGCGCGAGAAATATGCAGAACTTCGACCTTCTTAAGGAGGTCGGGCAGATGAAAAAGCCGGTGCTCCTGAAAAGGGGGCTTTCAAATACGATAGAAGAGCTCCTTATGAGCGCCGAGTATATAATGTCTTCGGGAAACAGCAGGGTTATTTTGTGCGAGCGGGGGATTCGTACCTTTGAAACCATGACAAGAAATACGCTTGACCTTTCCGCCGTAATAGTCCTGAAGCAGAAGTCGCACCTTCCGGTTATCGTAGATCCGAGCCACGCCTCAGGCATCCGCTCCTTTGTGGCCCCGCTCTCCAAAGCGAGCCTCGCGGTCGGAGCCGACGGGCTCATGGTGGAAGCCCACAACGACCCCGCGAAGGCCCTCTGCGACGGGGCGCAGTCGCTGGATCTAAAGCAGTTCGACGAGCTGATGCAGGAGCTGAGGAAAAGGGCGGCGCTTGAAAACAGAAGGATATGACGCAAAAAGACTTAGCCGATTTCCGACTAAGTCTTTTTTGCAATTGTTTGTTTAAAATTCCGCGCAGCCGGTCGTTCTCGGGTGCGGTATAACGTCGCGTATGTTCGTGACTCCTGTAAGGTACATCACCATGCGCTCAAAGCCGAGTCCGAAGCCCGCGTGCTTGGTACCCCCGTAACGGCGGAGATCAAGGTACCACCAGTAATCCTTTTTATTGAGCCCCATCTGCTCCATGCGTGCCTCCAGAAGCTCAAGGCGCTCCTCACGCTGGCTGCCGCCTATTATCTCGCCAATGCCCGGAACAAGGCAGTCGGCCGCCGCGACGGTCTTGCCGTCGTCGTTGAGGCGCATATAAAAGGCCTTAATGTCCTTCGGATAATCCGTGACGAATACGGGCTTTCTGAAATGCTTCTCCGTGAGGAACCTCTCGTGCTCTGTCTGAAGGTCCGCGCCCCAGTAAACGGGATATTCAAACTCGGATTTGTGCTCCTCGAGGATTTTTATGGCTTCCGTGTACGATATGCGCCCGAAATCGGAATTCACGACGCCGATAAGGCGCTCCTTGAGCCCCTTGTCCACAAAGCTGTTGAAGAAATCAATTTCATCCGGGCATTTTTCAAGCACTGTGGAAATAATGAATTTAATCATGCTCTCGGCTACGTCCATGTCGTCGTTGAGGTCGGCAAAGGCCATTTCGGGCTCGATCATCCAGAACTCGGCGGCATGGCGCTGCGTGTATGAGTTCTCCGCGCGGAAGGTCGGGCCGAAGGTATACACGCTGCCGAAGGCCATCGCGAAGTTTTCGGCGTTGAGCTGACCGGAAACGGTGAGGTTCGTTTCCTTGCCGAAGAAGTCCTTGGAGTTGTCGACCCTTCCGTCCTCGGTGCGCGGCGGCTTGTCAAGGTCAAGCGTAGTGACGCGAAACATCTCGCCCGCGCCCTCGCAGTCGCTGCCGGTGATTATCGGGGTGTGAACGTAAACGAAGCCGTTTTCCTGAAAAAAAGTGTGGATCGCGTGAGCCGCGACGCTGCGAACGCGGAATACCGCCGAAAAGAGGTTTGTCCGAGGACGAAGGTGAGCTACGCTGCGTAGGAACTCGACGCTGTGCCGCTTCTTCTGCAAAGGATAATCGGGGGAGGAGGCTCCCTCGACCTCGATCGATTCGGCCTTGATCTCAAAGGGCTGTTTGGCTTCGGGAGTGAGCTTGACGCTACCTTTTACTATAAGAGCGGCACCCACGTTCTGCCTTGCGATTTCGTCATAGTTTGAGACCATTCCTTTTTCAAATACGACCTGCAGGCTTTTGAAGCAGCTCCCGTCGTTGAGCTCAATAAAGCCGAAGTTTTTCATATCGCGGACCGTTCGCACCCATCCGCCTACCGTGACTGACCTGCCGTCAAAAGCCGAAATATCCGCAAAAAGCTCCGATACTTTTGTCCTTTGCATTAAAAACCTTCCTTTTCAGCAATATAATTGTTTAATTATACCCTAAAGGAAAGTCATTTTCAACACCTCAAAAGCCCGTAAAATGCAAAAATCCGGGACCTTTCGGAATAATGCGGTCCCGGAATCCTTGCTTCAGGCTCTCCTGTCGATTTTTTTTATTATTTTCTCAAACTCGGAACAGAGTTCCAGCGCGGTTTCCTCGTTTCCTGCCTCGGCGGATATGCTTATGTCTCCGCCCGAGCGTGGAGAAATACGGATACGCCCCTTATCGGAAAGGACGCTCAGCCCTTCGCTGAGCTCCAGCGACATCTCAGAGCAGCTGTTCAATAATCCCCGCATAACGAAGGCCCCGCCGCTTTCGGTCCGGACAGAGCGCTGAGATACAAAGAACTTCGGTATCCTATTAATGATATGCGACAGGGTTTCTCCTTTTACCGCAAGCCCGGCCATAAGCCTCGCCGCGGCGAAAACCGCGTCGTAAAAAAATCGCTGCCCGGAAAGAATCGCCTCAGCCTCGTTATCGCGCCCGTATTTGTAAACGGTGCAGCCCGATGATCGCGCGATAAGCTCTATCGCCGCGGGTGAGGACGGCAGGACTGCAACGCGCCCGCTTCCAATCTCAAATTCCAGCAGGGCGAGGGCGACCTCTATCTGGAGCGGGGATACTATCTCGCCGCCTTCCTCAGCTATGAGCGTAAAGCCGTCGTCCGAAATCTGAAAGCAAACTCCTTCAGCTTTGCTTTTCGCCGCAGGGCAGCCGAGCACAGACAAGGTGCGCTTCAGGGTAAGGGCCGCCACGCTGTCTCCAAATACGAAAACCGGATTCCTGCACGGAGCTTTATCCTTATAGAACGCGCCCTTGACGGCGGCAAGCGCGTAGGCTTCTATCACGTCCGGGAGATTTCGGATTTGCCCTATCCTGTTGTGGGGAGCCCTGACCGCGTCTCCGCTCAGCGAGGCCTCAACAAGCCTTTCGTCCGCACGGGTAAACGATCTCCCGTTGCCGCGGAAAAAGCTGATGGAAAGGGAAGGACCCGTGTTTCTAATAAAAACGGCTGCGCCCATATCAAAATGTCTGGCGCCGTACGCCGCCGCCGACTCAAAGCCCGTTTCACAGTCCCAGACCTCGGCTCCGCCCGCGCAGACGCCGGCTTTAAACGCGCTTGCAGCCGCGAGGGCGGCGGGCGTTGAGTTTGACATTAAAAGGACTTTTTTAAAGCCGGAAAGCGAGGAGCCGGCGTCGATAAGGTTTTCGAAGCTGATTTCAGTTCCGAGCTCTCCCGCAAGGCGGCCCTGAAAAAGCGTGGACGGAGAGACGGAGCCGCCTCTGACTATCGAATATAGAATCCGGTCTCCGCTTTCGACGCTCTTGTTCGGCCATACGAGCACGCCGTCCGCAAGAAAGCTCCCTTGCCCGATTATTGTTTTTTCACCTATAATGCAGCCCTCTGAAATAACGCAGTCTCTGCCGATTACAGCCCCGCGGCAGACTATGGCTCCGGAAAGCTCGGAATCGCTTCCTATTTTTGCGCCGTCAATAAGCGAATGATCTATCTTCACATTCGAGCCGATGTGAGAATTGCCGCCGATGACGGCGTAAGGACCGATACTGGCTCCGCTTTCAAATATTACGTCTTTTCCGATGTAGCAGGGAGGGGCGATCTTCAGGTCCGCGGGGATTACGGACCTCGACACGACGCCGTTTGCGGGGGCGTTGTAAGGGTCAAGCCCCGTCTTTCCGTCAAGCGCGTCAAAATGCGACCTGAGATAAGCTTTGCTGCTGCCTATATCGCACCAGTATCCTTTCGCGGTATAGGCGTACATGGGAACGCCTTCCTTCAGAAGCCGGGGAAAAAGGTCTTTGCCGAAGTCATAGCTCCTGTCGCCGGGTATGTTCTTCAATACTTCTGAGGACAGGATGTATATGCCTGTGTTCACGGCGTTGGTGCAAACCCTGTCCCACGAGGGCTTCTCTATGAATTGAGTTATCCTTGAATTCCCGTCCGTAAGCACAAGCCCGTATTCGAGAGGCTCGTCTTTTTCGCAGAGTATGATGGTTGCGGGCGATTTTTTTGCGAAATGGAAATCAATGCACTTTTTCAGGTTAAAATCGCAGACCGCGTCTCCTGAGATCACCAGAAAGTCCTCGTTTCCGATAAAATCGGAGCAGGCCCTGACGCCGCCCGCGGTTCCGAGAGGCTCGTCCTCGATACGGTATTCGATGCTTACTCCGAATTCCGAGCCGTCTCCGAAATAATCCGTGACGACTCTCGGCAAATATCGCAGGGTTACACAGATATCGCGTATTTCATGCTTTTTCAGCAGTTCTATGATGTGTTCCATCACGGGCCTGTCGAACAGACTGACCATGGGCTTGGGACGCAGCACGCTTATTGGCCTAAGCCTTCTTCCTTCCCCGCCCGCCATAATAATAGCCTTCAAATCGGTTCCCCCCAGATTAACAGTAAGGCTATTATTTACAGATACACGGGGTATTAGTACACAGGCCGAAAAAATGATTTGGCGCTTAGGTACTTGTATTAATCATCAACTCTGGTATAATATTATAGTTAACTAAAAACGGAATCGAAGCGGAAGGAAGGTTCACGCATGAAAGATTCGCATTCTTTCGCAAAGATGTTGTGGAAATACAGCGAACCTCCCAAGTATATTTATAATGTTCTCCTGCTTGTGTTTGCAATAATAGCCCTTGTGTTCAAAAACTATTATCTTGCCGCGGCGGAAGCTCTGGCAATAATAGCTCTTTTTTCATATACCCTCGCCACGGCTCAAAAAAGGAAAAAGGAAATAGCGGATTATATCGAATCCGCAGGCTTCATAATAGATTCCGCGACTAAGGACACGCTTTTGCATTCTCCTCTTCCTATGGTCATATTTCACCCCGAAAACAATGGGATAGTATGGACAAACTCAATGTTTCTTGACATCACCGGACAGAATGAGGAAGTGCTCGAGAAAAGGCTGAGCGATATAATACCAGGCTTCAACAGCAAATGGCTTTTGGAAGGGAAGACAATCTGCCCGGAGCTGAAAGAAATCGGTGGGAAGAAGTATCAGGTTTACGGGAGAATAGTCAGGACTCCGGAATGCGACGGCTGCAGCTTCCTCGCCATCGTTTATTGGGTCGACGTCACATCTTATGAGAGCATCAGAACGGAATATATCGCTTCGAGGCCGGTATTTGCGATAATACTGCTGGACAACTATGAGGAAATACGTGCAAGCCTGAACGATTCCACAAGCTCGGGCATGCTTGCCGTCATAGACGACATCGTAATGGCATGGACCAGCGGGCACCAGGGCTATCTCTGCAAGTACGACCGCGACCGCTATGTCTTTATCTTTGAGGACCGGATGTTCAAGTCCCTTGTGGACGACAAGTTCCACCTTCTCGACGAGGTACGCGCAATTCCCGTCCCCGGGGGCATACCTGCGACGATAAGCATCGGAATAGGCAGGGAGGCGCACACGATCGAGGAAACCTTCAGCTTCGCGCACAGAGCGCTTGAAATGGCGCTTTCAAGGGGCGGAGACCAGGTTGTAATAAAAAGCAAAACGGGCTTTGAGTTTTACGGAGGGCGCTCCAAGGAGGTCGAAAAGCGTACCAAGGTGAAGTCGAGGGTAGTGGCAAACGCTCTTGGGGAGCTTGTCGTCAATTCTTCGAGCATACTTATAATGGGGCACAAGTACCCGGATCTTGACAGCATAGGGGCCGCGGTCGGGCTTTGCGCAATCGCAAGGAAGCGCGGCAAAAAGGCAAGGATAGTCATTGACCAGAATAAAAACTTTGCGCAAAACCTGATTGCGAAGATGCGCAGCCTCCCTGAATACGACGGAGTGTTCATAGACGTTCAGGAAGCCTTTTTGCTTATAGATGAGAAGACGCTGCTCATAGTTGTGGATACAAACAGGCCGGAGCAGGTCGAATCCGAGGCGCTTCTGCATTCGTGCAGGCATGTTGCGGTAATCGACCACCACAGGCGCGCCGCGTCCTATATTGATGAAATAGCCCTGAATTTCCATGAGCCGAACGCATCCTCCGTGTGTGAGCTGGTTACTGAACTCTGGCAGTATTTGCTTCAGAATAACGATATACTCCGCTATGAGGCAGAGGCCCTGCTCGCCGGCATCGTAATGGATACCAAAAACTTCACCATGCGAACGGGAAGCCGTACCTTTGACGCGGCGGCGTACCTGAGACGCGTCGGGTCAGATACCTCCGAAGTCAAGAAGATGATGCAGAACGACTTCAACGGGACGATAGAGAAGTACAGGATAATCCAGAGTGCGAAAATGTACGGAAACGGCATAGCGATAGCCGCCACCGAGTCTAACGAGGACCGCGTCATAGCGGCTCAGGCTTCGGACGAGCTTCTGAATATCGCGGGCGTAAATGCATCCTTCGTCGTATTCCTGCAAAATGACGCGGTTATAATTTCGGCAAGGTCGATAGGAAGCATAAACGTACAGATGATACTTGAAAAGCTCGGAGGCGGAGGCAACAGATCTACGGCCGGGGCGCAGATAAAAGGCAAAAGCTTCGGAGATGTCTACAAATTGCTTCTCAGCTCCATAGACACATATCTGTCGGAGTATAAAAAGTCAGACGGCTCTAAGGAATGACCGCGCATAAAGCTCAGTATCACCGGCGCGGCGGAAAAATAAAATGACGGCTGTTTTTGACGTTTCAGCCTTTGTATAGTGAAAGGATTGGTCATAATGAAGGTAATATTGCTGCAGGACGTAAAGGGGCAGGGCAAAAAGGGGCAGAGAATAGAGGTGTCGGACGGCTACGCGCGAAACTTCCTGTTTCCGAAAAACCTTGCGACGCCGGAAACCTCGGATAAGATAAACGTTCTCAACCAGCAGGAAAAGGCCCGGCTCGCAAGAATCGAAAAGGAGAAGAAAGAGGCTCTCGACGTCGCCGAAAAGCTGAAAAGCTGCGTCGTGAAGGTGCCTGCAAAGGCCGGCGCGGGCGGCAGGCTGTTCGGGGCCGTGACATCCCAGGAAATAGCCGACTGCCTTGCCGAGCAGTACGGGATAAGGATAGAAAAGAACAAGATCATACAGTCCGAGCCTATAAAGACCTTCGGCTCTTTTGAAGTCAAATGCAAACTGGGGTTTGAGATAACCTGTACCATAAATATAATAGTAACCGAGCAAAAGTAAGCGTTTAAGCCGCTCCGGATAATAAAAATACAGACCATTGTCCCGTCGGTTCGCAAGGATTAGGGGCGTGAGCGTTACCTACGGTAGCACGGGGTAATCAATTTAGCTTTGCGTATGAGGTTTTTATGGATGAACTGCTGACAAAACAAATGCCGCACAGCATAGAGGCGGAGCAATCGGTGCTGGGCTCCATCCTTATCGATTCAAGGTGCGTTAACGATGTAGTGCTGCTTCTCTCTGCAAACGACTTCTATCTTGAAATAAACCGCGAGATATATGAAACCATAGTCTCGATGTTCAATAATTCCAAGGTCATAGACGCCGTGACGGTCCTCGACAATCTGAAGCGCCAGGGGGTTGCAAGGCCGAATCTGCAGAGCTATCTCATCGAGCTGATGAATATGACCCCGACTGCGGCGAACGTGCTGGAATACGCCGCCATTGTCCGGGACAAGGCCCTGCTCAGAAACATAGCGGCCGTGTCATCCGACGTCAGCGGACTTGTTTTCAGCGGGGAAGGCACGGCGGGCGACGTGCTGGAGGTGGCGGAGCAGAAGATATACGCGCTCAGGCAGGGTAGATCGAAGGGCGGTCTCGTTCCGATAGGGGAGATACTCCCCAAGATATTCTCGGATTTGAAGGAGCTTGCCCGCGGGGACGGGAAGCTGCCGGGATACCCTACCGGCTACGGCGACCTCGACCAAAAGATACTCGGGCTTAACAAATCGGACCTTATTCTCCTTGCATCGAGGCCGGGTATGGGCAAAACGAGCTTTGCCCTGAACATCGCAGCCAACGTCGCGAAAAAAACCTCAAAAACCGTGGCCGTATTCTCTCTCGAAATGTCAAGGGAGCAGCTCGTCATGAGGCTGCTTTCAAGCGAGGCTTTCATCGACAACAAAAAGCTTCTGACGGGTAAGTTAAGCGACGAGGAGTGGCGCAGGCTGGGCGCCGCCGCGGCCAATATAAGCAGGACCGATATAAGGATAGACGACACCTCGACCCTGACGGTATCTGAAATGAACGCTCAGTGCCGCAGGCTTGAGAATCTGGGACTCGTCGTAATAGATTACCTTCAGCTTATGCAGGGCTCCGGCGGCAAGGTGAAGTATTCCAACGAGAACAGGACGCAGGTTGTGAGCGATATGAGCCGTATGATGAAGATCATGGCAAAGGAGTTGAACGTGCCGGTGCTCTGCCTGTCACAGCTCAACCGCGCGAGTGCGGAGAGAGGCGATAAAAGGCCGCTTTTGTCCGACCTGAGGGAATCCGGCTCGATAGAGCAGGACGCGGACATAGTTCTCGGGTTGTACAGGGACGACTACTACAACGCGGAGACCGAAAATCATAACCAGGCCGAGTGCCTTATCCTGAAGAACAGGCACGGTGAGACCGGCAAAATCTTTCTGCAGTGGATACCGCAGTACACTACATACGCGGCGGCTGATACGACGCATTACGAGTGACGGTACGGGGGTTAGGCGGCTTGAAACAGCTTTTGCAGTTTGCGGACAAACATAATATGCTGCCGAGTGGCGCCTATGTGCTTTGCGCCGTGTCGGGCGGCGCGGATTCGATGTGCCTTCTTTCCCTGCTCAATGAATACTCTCGGAGCGGAGCGATACGGATTGCGGCAGCTCATTTCGACCACGGGCTGCGGGGGGAGGAATCGGACAGGGACGCCGAATTTGTGCGCCTTTTCTGCGCTGAAAACGATATCGCTTTTTTCTTCGGCGCGGCGAATGTCAGATCATACGCCGAGAATAGAGGGCTGAGCGTTGAGATGGCGGCGCGGGAGCTGCGATACGACTTTCTCAGGAAAACCGCCCAAAAGATAGAAGCGGACAGGATAGCGACGGCTCATACCGCCGACGATAACGCCGAAACGCTTATTATGAATCTTTTACGCGGCACCGGCCTTAAGGGGCTTTGCGGGATACCGCCGGTAAGGGGAAATATTATCAGGCCCATACTGTCCATGACGCGCGCTGAGGTACTTGAATATCTGAGCCTGAAGGGCATACCTCATATAGAGGATTCCTCCAACGACGAGGACATATATCTCAGGAACAGGCTCCGCCATAGCGTGATACCGATGCTGAAGGAGCTGAATCCAAGATTTATCGAGGCTGCGTCTGAAACTGCGGAGCTTGTCGCCGAGGACGAGGCGTACCTTTCCCGTCTTGCCAACAAGGTGCTCTGGAGCACCGGCAGGGAGGCTTGCGGCATAAGGCTTGCGGCGGATGAACTTAGAAAGCTTCCCAAGCCCGTAATCGCAAGGGTTATAATAGGCATCGCTGAAGAGCTGAAGGTTCCGCATTCGCGCCAGATGATAGACGGGATAGCCAAGCTTGCTTTTTCTGAAAGTCCGTCGGCTCAAAGGAGCTTTTCCGGGGGCCTGTCCGTAATCCGCGAGTACGGTGACATAATTTTTACCCGTCTGCCGCTTGAAGCGAAGACCTTCCGCCCGGTCAGGCTCGAGCCCGATATTACGGTAAAAATTCCCGAGCTGGGTTTAGATATTTCATACTCGCCCGAGGTCAGCAAAGAAAAGATTAACAATTCCTTTAATACTTTCTTATTCAAATCCGACTCGATTTATGGTAAAATAACAGTCAGGCCAAGAAAAACGGGAGATAAAATAACTTTTTCAGGTAAAAACGGCACAAAAACCCTAAAAAAGCTGTTTATTGACGAAAAACTTCCTCTGCGCCTTCGTGAAAGCATACCTGTTTTTACCGACGAGAAAGGCGTCATAGCCGTTTTGGGCTATGGTACGGATATAAGATGCGTACCTTCGCCGGGGGATAAGATATCAATGGTTTCAATAGAAAAAACGGAGGTGCGTTAAAATGTCCGGTATTTCGGATGACATCAAGCAAGTTCTTTATTCTGAGGAATATATAAAGATGACCGTGGAGTCGCTTGCGGAAAGAATCAATTCTGATTACAAAGGCACCGAGCCTCTCTTCGTAGGCATACTTAAGGGTTCCTTCGTCTTTATGGCAGACCTTATCAGGAAGATCGACCTGAAGTGCTCGGTAGATTTTATGGTCGTGTCTTCTTACGGGAGCGGAACCAGTACAACGGGTTCCGTTATGATATTGAAGGACCTTTCTGAGACCATAGAGGGCAAAAATGTTGTCATAGTTGAAGATATACTTGACAGCGGGCTTACACTCAGCTATCTTATTAGTT
Source organism: Clostridiales bacterium (assembly GCA_029268065.1). Classification (GTDB taxonomy): domain Bacteria; phylum Bacillota; class Clostridia; order Oscillospirales; family Oscillospiraceae; genus DUPK01. The sequence continues at coordinate 85,114 of JAJUHC010000003.1, forward strand.
ATCTGCAAGTGAGAAAACCTAATTCGATTAAGATCTGTACGTTGTTGGATAAGCCTGCAAGACGAAGGGCAAAAGTCCTGCCGGATTACACGGGAATCGTTTGCCCGGACGAGTTTATTGTGGGATACGGTCTTGATTATTCCGAAAAATATAGAAATTTGCCGTATATAGGCGTTTTAAAACCGGGGGCGTATGCGTGACAGCGCCGAGAAGGAAGTGAAGATTGCTTGAATAAGAAACCGAAGCCAAGGGATATAGGATTTTATCTGATCATCGTCGTCATACTGATGGCTACGATTTTTACATTAATGTCGCAAAATACGACAAAGACTTATAAATACTCGGAAATTCGCAGTCTCTTTGAACAGCAGAAGGTGCAATCCTTTAATATAGAGGGAGACACGCTTATTCTTACGCTGAGAGAACAGGTAAATGGCAGCAATGTAATCAGGTATCCCCTATACAGCTTTGAATTATTTTACGAGGATTTCCATGAGCTCATAGAACAGCAGGCTGCCAAGGGCATACTGACCAGCTACGATTATAACAGAGGCTGGCAAGCCCCGTGGTGGGTATCGTTCATACCCTATCTTGCTATAATCGGCATCTTTGCTCTGTTCTGGTTCGCGGTGATAAACAAGCAGGGCGGCGGCGGCGCCGGGATAGCGAAGTTCGGCAAGGCAAGGACCCGCCTCGGCACCGATGAAAAGAAGAAGGTTACCTTTGCCGATGTGGCGGGAGCCGACGAGGAGAAGGAAGAGCTCGTAGAAATAGTTGAATACCTGAAGGATCCGAGCCGCTATTCCGAAATCGGCGCCAGGATACCGAAGGGCGTGCTTCTTGTAGGGCCTCCGGGCACCGGCAAGACGCTGCTTGCGAAGGCCGTGGCCGGCGAGGCGGGAGTCCAGTTCCTCTCAATATCCGGCTCCGACTTTGTGGAGTTGTATGTAGGTATAGGAGCCTCGCGAGTGCGCGATCTCTTTGACCAGGCAAAGAAGGTTGCTCCGGCGATCATATTCATAGATGAAATCGACGCTGTCGGGCGTCAGCGCGGCGCCGGGCTTGGCGGCGGTCATGACGAGAGAGAGCAGACCTTAAACCAGCTGCTCGTTGAGATGGACGGCTTCGGAAATACCTCTGGAATTATCATCATAGCGGCGACCAACCGCCCTGACATACTTGATAACGCGCTGCTCAGGCCGGGCCGTTTTGACCGCCAGGTCTATGTCGGTCTGCCCGACATCAAGGGCCGGGAAGCGATACTAAAGGTTCACGCAAAGGGCAAGCCACTGGGGGACGACGTGGATCTCAACAGCCTTGCCAAGGGAACTCCGGGCTTCACGGGAGCAGACCTTGAGAATCTCCTCAATGAAGGTGCGCTGCTCGCGGCTCGCTCAAAGAAAAGATTTATTACCATGCCGGACCTTGAAAGCGCGATGCTCAAGGTCATGGCGGGACCGGAAAAGAAGAGCAGGGTTGTATCTGAAAATGACCGCAGGCTCACGGCTTATCACGAGGCGGGTCACGCCGTCGTGTCTAAGTATCTGAAGCATGTTGACCCTGTGCACCATATCACTATAATACCCAGAGGAATGGCGGGTGGCATGACCATATACCGTCCCCAGGAAGACAAGACCTTCACATCAAAGAGCGAGATGTTCGAAAGGATAGTTTCCGCTCTGGGCGGAAGGGTAGCCGAAAAGCTGATACTTGACGACATATCTACTGGAGCCTCAGGCGATATAAAGCAGGCGAGCGGCATAGCGAGAGCGATGGTAACGAAATACGGCATGAGCGAAAAGCTCGGTCCCATCTCCTTTGATTCCAGCGACCACTCTGTTTTCATCGGACGGGATTTTTCCCAGACGAAATCTTACAGCGAGAAAATAGCGGCCGAGATAGACGAGGAGGTCAAGCGCATATTCGACGAAGCCAGCGCGATGTGCGAACGCATTCTCACCGAGCACCGCGACAAGCTGATTGCGACCGCCGAGTATCTCCTGAAGCACGAGACTATGGACGGCAAGGATTTCGACGTTTTCTGCGAAACCGGCAAGCTTCCGGATGAAAAAAAGCCGGAGCTTGGAGCGGCTTCGCAGCAGCCGACGGTGGCGCCCTCTATGGACGCTCCTGACGGCGAAGACAAAAGTACGGAAGATTAATCATGCTTCGGGCGGGTATAATACACCCGCCCGTATGTTTGGGAGGACGATACTTTGAAGCTTGGCATAGTCGGTCTGCCTAACGTGGGCAAAAGCACGCTTTTTAACGCAATTACGAACGCGGGTGCGGAATCGGCAAATTACCCGTTCTGCACCATAGAGCCGAATGTCGGCACGGTGGCCGTGCCGGACGAAAGGCTCGATTTTCTGAGCGAGATGTACTCGCCGAAAAAATACACTCCGGCGGTAATCGAGTTTGTCGATATTGCGGGGCTTGTGAAGGGCGCTTCAAAAGGTGAGGGGCTCGGCAACAAGTTTCTGTCCCATATCAGGATGACGGAGGCCGTCGTCCACGTTGTACGCTGCTTTGACGACGACAATATAATACACGTCGAGGGGGCGACAGATCCCCTGCGTGATATCGAGATAATCAATCTTGAGCTCATTATGGCAGATATGGAAATGGTGGAGCGCCGCATAGACAAGGCGAGGAAAGCGGCAAAGGGGGACAGGAAGTTCCTCGCGGAAGCGGAGGTGTTTGAAAGGCTCCTATCGCACCTGAACGAAGGAAAAACCGCCCGCAGCTTTGCTGCCGACGGTGAGGAGCGGGAACTTGTGGCAAGCTCCGAGCTTCTCAGCCTGAAGCCCGTGATATATGCCGCGAATATGGATGAAAGGACCTTTTCAGACTATTTAAGCAGCCCGTATTATATAAAGCTCAAGGCTCTTGCGGACGCGGAGGGCGCCGTCGTGCTGCCAATCTGCGCTAAGGTTGAGCAGGAGATAGCGGAGCTGCCGCCGGAAGACAAGCAGATGTTTCTTGAGGAGCTCGGTCTTAAGGAATCCGGGCTTGACCGTCTTATCAAATGCTCGTACAGCCTCCTCGGCCTCATATCGTTCCTCACGGCGGGACCCGACGAGGTCAGGGCATGGACCATAAAGCGCGGGACAAAGGCCCCGCAGGCGGCCGGGAAGATACATTCCGACTTTGAGCGCGGTTTCATACGCGCTGAAGTTATTGCGTTTGAGGACCTGAAAAAGCAGGGCACAATGGCGGCGGCCAGGGAAAAGGGGCTTATCCGCAGCGAAGGCAAGGAATATGTGATGCAGGACGGCGACGTTGTCCTTTTCCGCTTCAATGTGTAAAGCGTAGAATTATAAAGGGGGCTTCATATGTCCTCGCGCAGAATAGAGCTGTTGGACGCGGCACGCGGCTTCTGCATTATTCTCATGATCCTGCACCATATGGCGTTTGATCTTGTTAATTTGCTGAACGCGCCGCGCTGGCTTTTTTACAGCCCGTTGATTATCACGCTCCAGTACATCTTCGCCGGGGCCTTTATTCTCATATCCGGCATTTCCTCGCGCTTTTCGCGAAGCAACGTGAGGCGCGGCGGCAAGGTGATAGCCGCGGCGCTTGTGATAACGCTTGTAACATGGTTTTTCGGCTATACCGTCAAGTTCGGAATCCTGCATTTTCTCGGTTTCAGCATGGTTTTCTACGGTCTCAGCTCGGGGTTATGGGACAAAATCAAAGGCGCTGCCGCCCCCTTGTTATATTCGTCGCTTATTTTTGTTTCCGCGTATGTCCTCAATCTAATGAACCCCGTAAAAATTGATTGGCTCTGGTTTCTGGGCCTGTATACTCGGGACTTTTATTCCGCCGATTACTTTCCCGTATTCCCGTGGATTTTTGTGTTTCTTCTCGGAACCTGGCTAGGGGGGCTGATAAAGGAAGGGAAGATGCCATCCTGGTTTTATACGGTGAAACCGCCCGTGCTCCCTCAGATCGGAAGGAAATCGCTTATAATATATATGGTTCATCAGCCGGTGCTGCTCGCGATTCTTATGTCGCTGAAATGGCTTCTGCATATTTAGGAGGCTCTTATGGTCTGGTTTATAATCGTTGACGTATTTATGCTGGCGGGAATAGTCCTTATCGTTCGCAAGAAGGGACTCAACATATCGTTTCTTATCTCGTCGCTCATCATAGGAGCGTGGCATTATTTTTCAAGCATAGGCTATTACACAACAGAGGGGCTTATTGTTACGTCCTTACTCCTGTTTTTTGTGATTTACATCGCAAGCGCCTTTCTGCAGATGCTTATTTTAAGGATTTTTGCCGGTAAATCGGAAAAATCCGTGGATAAAACCGATAGAACGAAGGATGAACAGGAGCTGGTTTATCTTTTCAGGCGAGCCTCTGAGGCGGACAGGCAGGTCATAAGGCTTATCCTTGAAAAGTATGAGCTTCCGTATAAAAAGCGCGAAAAGAAGACGGAATAGGCGGTCGTACCCGCATATTAAGCAAGCTTAAATTTACCGTAAAATGTGAATAATCGAGGCGGAAGTCCGGAAAACTGACTTCCGCCTCGGCTGTTGCAATAATGGATGCATTGTGCATTCATATTCGGGATAGCAGCGGATGCTCCCGTCGGAAAAGATACCCCTGGAAGCAAGCTGAAAAAACGGCTTTGCTTCCAGGGGTGCATTTGTTTTGGGTAAAGTGAAATTGATAAAAACTAATTCTGAGAGCCGACTTACAGCGGATTAGCCCTTCATAATTCTCGAGTAGTCATTCATACCGTCGGGGGTGAATACCATGCCGCTGACGTTGTTCCTATACGCGGAAACGGAATCCATCTGGTAGACGGGGATAAACGGCGCCGTGTCGTCATAGGCCATCTGGAAAATCTGGGTCAACAGCTCGGTGCGCTTTGTCTTGTCCATTTCGACAGCCTGAGCCCTAATAAGCTCGAACATTTTGGTGTTGACATAGCCGGACTTGTACATGTCGTCCGCCCATCTCGACGTAACCAATCCGCCGGGATCGCCTGCAACCTGGCGTATGGAGACAAAGTATACATCATAGTTCCCTGCGGCACGCTGTGCATTCAAGGCCGCCTGTTCCATGAAGCTTACGGTGGTATTGAAGCCAACGGCGTTCAGCATTGAGCTTGCGGCCTGCAGCACCTCGTTTATACGAGGCACGGAACCGTTAACGGCAAGAATTTTTATAGGCTCACCCTTATAGGAGCTCGAGGCAAGGAGCTGCTTTGCCTTTGCCGCGTCGAAAAGGGGCTTTACGTCCTTATAACCCATGCAGGAGCTGTCGACCATCCACGAGGTCGCTTTTGCGCCGGTTGCAATCGTTTTGACTATCGTTTCGCGGTCAATAGCGAGATTCCAGGCGTCGCGTACATTTTTATCCTTGAAAACGCCCTTTGCGCTGAAGCAGAAGTAAACCTGTGCGGAATTAAGGATGTCTTTGACCGTGATGTTCTTGTCGTTAGCCAGCTGCTTTGCCTGATCGGCGGAAATCGGTTCGGCTATGTCGGCGTCGCCGCTCTGAATGGCGGCAAGGCGTGTCGCATCCTCGCCGACCGGCTTAAAGATTACCTTGTCAACGTTTGACTTCTTGTCGCCCCAATCCCAGTAGTCGTCGTTTCTCTGCAATACGAGCTGCTGTCCGGCGGTCCAGGAAACGAACTTCCAGGGGCCTGTGCCGACGGGCTTGTCAAACATCTTGTCGCCCATTGAATCGGCCAGCTTTTTGTCCATCACATAGGTTACCTGAAGGATCGTGAAAAGGTTTGCCATCGGCTGCTTGAAGTTGAATACGGCCGTCTGCGCGTCGGGCGTATCAACCGAAACCAGAACGGGAATAAAATCTGTGCCGATTCTTACGGTTTTGTCTTTAATGAATCTTTCAAAGGTGTACTTCACGTCTGCCGATGAAAACTGGTCGCCGTTGTGGAACTTAACGTCGTTACGGAGCTTAAAGGTAACCTTTTTTCCGTCCTCGGAAATTGTCCACGAGGTCGCTAGGCTGGGGACCACCCCTCCTTTTCCGTCGCCCTTTACAAGGCTGTCATACATCATTCTGCCGTAAATGACCGCCACGCCGTCGGTCGCCATAAAGTTATTGAGCGTGGCTGTTTCAACCTGACGGGCTATCGTTACTACGTTTTCCTTTTTCGGCGCCGCGGTGCCCGTTGTGCTGCCGCCGGATGAGCAGCCCGCAAGTGTGCTCAGCGCGATTACCGCCGACAACACAAAAGCAACTATTTTTTTCATCAAGATACCTCCAAAACATTTCAAAATATGCAATATAGATAATTAATCTGTAATTATTTTAATATAAATATAGCAATGTGACAACTCAGATATCATTATACATTTTTTAAGTAAATGCTATACTTTCTTAAAAAAGAGTGCTGGGATTCCTTTACATTTCCGGCACTCTTATGTTTATGTCCTCTTCCGCTTCTCAGGTCGATTCGGTCTGAGTCTGTCCGTTTTCGGAATCAAACTCCGCAAGAAGGGCGTTAACGTATTCGTTTCTGTAAATCTTAAATCCAGTGCTTTCCTCAGTGATCTTGATTTGCAGATAGATGAGGTAGCGTTCAGGCTCGCTTAAAGAACGTTCAGCCTTATGAAGAGCGCACAGGTGCATTAGGGGAGAGGATTTAATCCTGAAAAATACCAGCTCCGGACAAGGCTCGGCGTAGCTTGCAAGCACGACCCCAACTCCAATGCCCGCCTTTGCGGCGGAATTTATCATCGAGGTTACGCTGGAGCGATAAACAACCGTGGGTATAAAGCCGGCGTCTGCAAATAAGCTTGCGCTCGCCTTGCCGACCTCTGTCGCTTCGCTTGCCAGCGCAAAGGGTGAGTCTTTAAACAGGCTTATGTCTATGCTTGTAAGCAGCTCTGAATTATTAGTTGCGAGATGCGCAAGGTGGTGATATACGGGTACTGCAAGTACAAGCTCCTCAACCATAAACGGAATATGTCTCATTCCCGGCGTTGTCATGCTGAAAAAACCGCCGAACCACAGGCTTATTTGGCCCCTCGATATCGCATCTTTTGCCTGTGCCCCGAGCAATTCGGCAACGTTAAGCTTATATTCGGGGTAGCGGCTGATGAATTGACCATAGGTTTTTGCTATCATAACCGCGCCGCGTGTTCCCGATGTTCCGACATATATGCTTTTCTGACTGCCGTTGATTTTTTGCTCAATGCTGTGAAGCGTCTGACTTTGTATGTCGAGCATTCGCTTTGCGGCTTCCAGAAATATAAATCCGGCCGGGGTAAGCAGATACTTCTTTTTGTGCCGGGTAAACAGCTCAGTCTTCAATTCGCCTTCAAGCTTTGACAAATACTGGCTCAAGCCCGGTTGCGTGATATTAAGCTTTTCGGCGGCGGCAGAGAGACTTCCCGTATCGGAAATAGCTATAAAATATGAAAGCTGCTTCAGGTTCATAATACATATCTCTCCTCTTTACAGACAGCGAATGGACAAGTAAGATAGGATTTTATATAAGTTTTACTTAAAACATATATAATTGCTTCAGTATTGTCAACTTGTTTAATGCACTTTATAGTTAAATAGAACAATTTGAAAGGCTCGAAAGACTGAAAAATATATTCGCCGGGTGGAACATTATGACTGACTATTCACCTTTGTTGATAAAAGTAAGCGATTCGGACAATGTAGCGGTCGCTCTCAGGGATATCGCCGAAAATACCATGGTTATGAGCGGCGTCCTCACACGCAGCCCCATTCCTCAGGCCCACAAAATCGCCCTGACAGACATTGCCGAGGGCGGGAGCATCGTACGTTACGGGACGGTGCTCGGCTTTGCGAAGGCTTATATTCCAAAAGGAAGTTGGATTAACGAAAGCATGATAGAGCTGCCTCCGAGTCCCGAGCTGGACGACCTAAAATGGGCAACGGATATAGTGCCGGAGAAGGACCTCCCCGATCCGCCGCGCACAAACTGGATGGGTTATAGAAATGCACAGGGCTTCGCCGGAACGCGGAACATTCTTGCGATTACGACGACCGTTCAGTGCACCGCAGGAGTTATAAACGCGGCAATCAACCGCATACGCCGCGAGCTTCTGCCAAAGTACCCTAACGTAGAAAACGTCATTGCCATTAATCATGCCTACGGCTGCGGCGTTGCCATAAACGCTCCGGAGGCAAAGATCCCGATACGGATAATAAGAAACCTGATCCGACATCCCAACTTCGGCGGCGAAATCATGCTCATAGGTCTCGGCTGTGAAAAGCTCAGCTACGATATGCTGCTCTCTCCCGAGGAAATAACGCCCGAAAATGTACTGACGCTTCAGGACTTTTCGGGGCATGACGTCATGATGAAGGCAATTCTTGATATGGCGGACAAAAAGCTTGAAAGGCTCAACATGCGCAAAAGGGAAGCCCTGCCGCTCTCCGAGCTGATTATCGGTCTCCAGTGCGGCGGCAGCGACGCATTCAGCGGTATTACCGCAAACCCCTGCGCCGGTTTTGCTTCGGATATGCTAGTCAAAGGCGGGGCGACCGTCCTCTTCAGCGAGGTGACCGAGGTGCGGGATGGCATAAGGTATCTCGCAGCACGCACAAGGGATGAAAAAACCTGTCTCCGTCTTGCTGAAGAGATGCGCTGGTATGATCAGTATCTGGAATCAGGCGGCGTCGGACGCGACGCGAACCCAACCCCCGGCAACAAAAAAGGCGGCCTATCCAATATTGTCGAGAAGGCTATGGGTTCAATCGCAAAATCGGGCCGCGCGCCTATTGAAGAGGTTCTCAGCCCCGGTGAGCGCCCGACAAAGAGAGGACTTATCTATGCGGCAACTCCCGCAAGTGATTTCGTATGCGGAACCTCGCAGCTAGCCAGCGGAATCTGTCTGCAGGTTTTTATGACGGGACGCGGAACTCCGTACGGCCTCGAAACCGCGCCGGTAATAAAGGTGTGCAGCAGGACCGAAATGAAAAAGCAATGGTACGACCTTATCGACTTCGACGCGGGAACGGTTGCGACGGGTAAAAAAACCATTCCGGAGGCGGGCGCGGAGCTTTTTAATCTGATTCTGGATATTGCGGAAGGCAAAAAGAAAACGTATTCCGAGGAATACGGCTTCTTTAACGACATCTGCGTATTCAACCCCGCGCCCATAACTTGATGCCTTTGCTTTACACGAAGTACCGAAGACTATTCACGCGTGGGGGGCTCTGAATGCAAATAAGAAATAGCGGAGCGGTGTCAGCCCTGCTTAAAGACGTCAATATTCCAAAAATGTTCAGGGCGCGTCAGATTTTTCCGCGCCCCGTGATAAAGCCGGAGCAGATACCGGAAGCGGTCAGGCGTGAGCTTTCAAGAAATGAATTGTCGGAGCAGATCAAGCCGGGAATGCACATAGCGATAACCGCGGGCAGCAGGGGCATAGCGAATGTCGCAGTTATTACAAAGTCAATTGTCGATTTTGTCGCATCCAAAGGCGCTTTGCCGTTTGTGGTCCCCGCAATGGGCAGCCATGGCGGGGCTACGGCCGAGGGACAGCTTGAAGTTCTCGCCGATTATGGCATTACCGAGGAATATTTGAAATGTCCCGTCAGATCCTCGATGGAAGTCGCTGAAATCGGACGCACGGAGAACGGGCTGCGGGTTGTGATCGATAAAAACGCCGCCGGGGCCGACGGCATTATAATTTCCTGCCGCGTAAAGCCGCATAACGCATTCAGAGGCAAATATGAAAGCGGAATTATGAAAATGATGTCGGTCGGGCTTGGAAAACAGGTCGGCGCAGAGCAGGTTCATTCTCAGGGAATGCAGAATATCGCTCAAAACATTGAGCGAATTGGAAACGTCGTTTTACAGAATGCGCCTGTACTTTTCGCCGTTTCCTGCATCGAGAATGCCTATGATGAAACCTGCAAAATAGTTGGGGTGAATAAGAGAGACATACCCGACGTCGAGCCGAAGCTGCTGAAGGAAGCCTTTGCCAATATGCCAAGGATAATAGTCGGTGCATGCGACGTGCTTGTTGTTGACGAAATCGGCAAAAATTACAGCGGAACCGGCGTAGACCCGAATATAACAGGCACATTCTCGACGCCGTACGCTTCGGGCGGCGTTAAGGTTCAAAGAACCGCCATGCTGGATCTAAGCGATTCGTCGCACGGGAACGGTCTGGGAACGGGACTTGCCAGCGTCATAACAAAGCGGCTGTTCGAAAAGCTTGATCCCGATAAAATGTATCCCAACTGCATCACAAGCACAGTGCTTGAATCAGCCAGGATTCCGTGCGTAGTAGCAAACGACCGCGAGGCCATTCAGCTCTGCATCAGAACCTGCGTCGGGATTGACAGGGACAAGGTTCGAATAGTAAGGATACCGAACAGCCTGCACATTGAGCACATTATGCTTTCGGAAGCCTATTACGGTGAAGTGAGCGCTTATCCCGGACTGGAAATCGAAAGCGAACCCGCATATTTGCAGTTTAATGACGAAGGCAACCTGTTCTGACGCCATTCAAAGTAACATAAGAGAGGGTAATTGACCATGAAAACACGGAGTATTAAAATCCGCTGGATTACGACCACATGCTTTGAAGTCGTTCTTCACAACGGAAAGGTCATACTCTTTGATCCCTGGACCGGCAAGAGTCCCGGTCATCCCGAATTTCAAATGGACACGGGCATGCAGCCGGAGGACTTTACGGGGGCCGACTACATTTTCCTCTCCCATACGCATTTTGACCATATAGATGATGTTCCCGCGGTAAATTCCCTTTTCAGGAAAGACAGCTACGGCGGGCGCATATTCATGCCCGCGCTGTCGGCGTATGTGTTCGCCCAGCAATATGACATTCCTTACAGGGATATCGTCCCGATGTTTCCAAACGAAACATTCGATCTTGAGGATTTGGTGGTTACCTGCCACAGATGCCGGCATTTCGGCGATGTAAATGATCCGATAGGCAGGTCGCCTTCAAAGATCAAGGAGCGATTGATGAAAACCGGAGGCGACCCCGAAAACGAATTCATGCACGCTATGGGTTCAATTGAAGAGGTAGATCTTTCAATTACCGTAAAAGGGAGCAACTTCCGTTTTCTTGTCCTCGGCGGCAGGATATACAGGTTCAACAACATCTACAAAATGTCAGAAACCTTCAATCCTGATTTCGTGATACGCCAGGTCAGTCCCGGCTTTACACCGAAGGATTACGCCGAAATAATCGCAAAATACAACGCCCCGATTGTCTTTCCGTCTCACCATGACTCCCACGACCTTGTCAAAGCCTCCGGCATGTCATATAAAGAGTACTTCACGAAAGTAAATGAGGAGCTGTCCGCGACGGGCTCTCATGTCAAGGTCATAAACATCGAGCGCGGCCGCTGGTACAGTATCGGTATGTATGCAGACGAGGAGTAATTCAAATATTCACGAAACGAGGGTTTGATATGAAAAGCACCACCGAGTTCGTAAAGTCATTTGACGGTATCAAGCTGCGCCTGCGCCGCGACATTATAAATGATGCCAGGGCGGTAGTTGTTATAAGCCACGGAAGGGGCGCAAGAATTGAAACAGCCCAGTATGTGTATATTACTGAAGAGCTTCAAAAAGCGGGTTATTCCACTTATATTTTTGACCACAGAGGCCATGGCGAGTCGGAAGGCCCGAGAGCGTATTACAGTGATTTTCGCGAAATCGTCTACGACGTAAACGCAATAGTGGATATCGCGAAATCGGAAAATCCCTGCAAAAAAATCTTCCTTTTCGGCAACAGTATGGGCTGCTTTTCCGCCGAAGTCTTCGGCTGCATGTATCCCGGAAAAGTTGACGGTATCATTCTCTCGGTCTTTGCTACGGCGGGCAGCCGCGAAATTCCCGAGAAGCCGAAAAATCCGATGGAAGTTATAGTTTTGAGCAGAACAGTATCGATCGGCGAGCTTGAGGTTTCCGATAATTATTCGGTCACAACTCCGGGCCTAGACTACGCAATACAGAAGGGCAAAAATTGGCTGGCGGATAACTATAAGAGCTTTTCCGATCCTGTTTTGATTGTAAACGCAGTATTCGACAGGCCGGGATCCATGGACGAAGCATACGAATTCTTCAAAGGCATAGAAGTTCGGGACAAAATGCTTAAAATCTATGGCGGAGCGGAGCACAAGCTTTACGGCGGTCCTGTCGGTCCGCAGGTCATGGCGGATACGCTTGCATGGCTCGGCGCCAGGGTCTAGAAACCGCCGATTTTATTTGTAAAAGGGGGAATGAATGGAAAGCGCGCGGACATGACACCCGCTCATCGCTTTGTTGTAATACGGATCTCTTTTTTAACGCTCTCTGCAGTCTTGCTTTGAGTGCATACAGAATTAATATTTGGGAGGAAATCACATGAAGAAGATTACGGCTCTGGTTTTGTCCATGGCAATGATGCTTGGCATATTTTCAGGCTGCGCATCCTCGGGCACAGGCGGCGCGACCCCGAACGCCTCAGGGCAGAAGAAGGAAAACATCGTCACGGTTGGGTGTAAGGCTGATATGTCTACATGGAATCCCTTTATGGGTATAGACGCTTCGGCTTTGATTAACGGAAAAATGCTGTACGACACCCTTGTTTCCGGCGACAGAAAAGGCAATTACACGCCCGCGCTTGCAACCGAGTGGAAATCCTCGGCGGACGGCAAGACATGGACCTTTAAGCTCCGCAACGATGTTAAGTTCCATAACGGCGATCCGCTCACCTCGGCGGACGTAAAATTCACGATTGAAAAGCTCGCATTCGACAAAACGGTTAGAACAAACAACGACTGGTCGCCACTCGCCTCGGTTGACACACCCGACGCCCAGACAGTCGTTATCAATCTGAAGTCAGTCTGGACTACCATGCTTCTCGCGCTTTTGGATACCTTTATTGTCGACAAGAAGGAAGTTGAAGCAAAGGGCGAAAAGGCCTGGGAAAAACCCATCGGTTCCGGTCCGTGGAAGTTTGAATCCTGGCAGGCCGGACAGCAGTCGGTATTCGTCAGAAATGATAACTGGTGGGGCTGGGGCACTAACAAGTCCAATGTTGACAAGGTCATTTTCAAGCCCATCGGTGAAGATTCCACCCGCCTTGCGGCAATACAGACCGGAGCCGTCGACGTGGTGGAGCCGATTTCCGACGATCAGGCAAAGCAGCTTGCAAACGTAAAGGGCATTAAGCTCGAAAGGACCCTGAGCACCACGCAGGTCAATATAAACTTCAACTGCACAGGGATATTCGCGGACAAAAATGTTCGCAAGGCCTTCAGTCTTGCAATCGACCGCGATCTTATTGTAAATACCATAGTCGGAAGCGGAAAGCCTTCCGTCTGGTTTGTTACCAAGGACGTTATCGGGTATAAGGACGTTCCGGCGAAAGCGGATCCGGAGCAGGCGAAGAAGCTGCTCGCAGCAAGCTCCTATAAGGGCGAGCCTTTTAAAATACTGTATGTGAACGGCTCCGTCCCGCGCATCAACGAAACTATACAGGCCATATCCTCAATGGTCAACGCGGTCGGCTTCAATTCCTCAATCGAAGTCGTTGAGCAGGCAGCTTACAACGCCCGCCGCACGGCAGGCCAGTACACTGTTAACTTCAATTCCGCTTTGGCTGTAGGAGGCGACGCCTCTCCCTTCATCTCTACAAGATGGCTCCTCGACATGTATAAGAGCGGATATAAGAACGAAACAATGAACGATCTGATCAGAAAGGCAAACAGCGAGCTTGACCCCAAAAAACGCGCGGAAATGCTCACCCAGGTGTACCAGATTTCATACGACGACACCGCGCCTTCCACTCCTGTTTATACGCTGGAGACCATTAAGGCCTACAAGGATAACATCAGCGGCATTGTCTTCAGCCCCGATGGAATGAACGATTATACAAGAGTTATGAAGAAATAGTTCCGTACCGAACGAATTACTGCGGGCGCGCGGCTGAGCGTGTCCGCAGTTCCCGTTTGACATAGGGCAGGGGACTGAATGCAATTTTTATCATAGAATTAAAAATGCTTTTGAGATACAATATCAGTTATTATAGGTTATCGGGTGATAAACATGAAAAGGAACGAAATACTCGCCGTTTACGGAGACAAGCCGCTTGAAATGGCAAAAAAGCTGCTGTCGGCGGCGGAGATAGAGAAGCTCATCGGAGACAGGGACGGGAAAATCGGGATAAAGCCGAATCTGGTGCTCGCAAGTCCGGCCAGTGATGGCGCTACGACACATCCGGAAATCGCCGCCGGCATAATCGAGTACCTGAAGGACTCAGGCTTCAGAAACATAGAAATTCTGGAAGGCTCATGGGTGGGGGACAGGACTCAGGAGGCCTTCAGAGTCTGCGGTTATACGGAGCTTTCAAAAGGGTACGGCGTAAAGCTCATCGATCTGCAGAAGGACAGCTTCAAATCCTATAACTGCAAGGGTGTTGAAATCGCCGTCTGCGATGAGGCGATGAAGCTGGACTTCCTTTTCAACCTGCCCGTCTTGAAAGGACATTGCCAGACTCTAATGACCGGGGCGCTCAAAAACGGCAAGGGTCTTATACCCAACGCGGAGAAGCGGCGTTTCCATGCTATGGGTCTGAATAAGCCTATCGCGCACCTCAATACGGTGCTGAGAAACGATTTCATAATTGTTGACGGAATCTGCGGCGACCTCGACTTTGAAGAGGGGGGCAACCCTGTCGTTATGAACAGGATGTTTGCCGCGCTCGATCCCGTCCTGTGCGATTCATACATCTGCGAGCTGATGGGCTTTAATCCGGAAGACGTTCCGTACATAACCCTCGCGGAGCGGCTAGGCGTCGGCAAACGCTACGATCCTCAGACATCGGCGCTTACGGAGCTCAACAGGCCCGAATGCAGCGCGGACTTCAGATCCGGAAGAAAGGTAGAAAAACTCAGAAAATATGTAGATGCGCAAAGCGCCTGCAGCGCCTGCTACGGGAGCCTGATACACGCTTTGGCGCGTATGGAGCGCGACGGCGAGCTTTCAAAAATCAAATCCCCCGTTGCGATCGGACAGGGATTCCGGGGCAAGACAGGGGAGACTGGAGTCGGCAGATGCACCTGCGGCTTCGGGAACTCACTGGCGGGCTGCCCGCCCTCGGCGGGGGATATCCTGCGCTTCCTGAGAGGCCTGTGAGGAACAAAAAGAAAGGGCGTGCTGCAAAACGCCCCGGTCGAAAAAAATGTACAAAAATGCGCCTTGATTTGGCTTTAAAAGCCGTTTCAAAGCGCATTTTTTTGCTTGTAGGGCCGCTTTTTTGTGCAATTTGCTATCGCAAATTTGTTTTGCAACACGCCATTTCACTCTGCCGTTTTAAAATTTCATGACGTTCAGCCCGACCGAGGGCGAATACTCGCGTCCGATGCCGCCCTCCATTAGCTCAATGATAATTTCACCCGTGGCGCTTATGACGGCTTCGTTCAAGTGCCCGCTGTGGCACTCCTCAGTCTCGGTGTTTCCGATTGTAATGTGGACATGAAAATATGGATTTCCGTCCTTTGCGGTGATGTTACCCATGAGGGAAGCGATTTCATAGCACCCCGCGTAAGTCCTGCTGTAATATTCGCGGGTGCCTGTGTTAAAAACCCCGATAGTCGCCTTGCTGACAGCGCCTATGCCTGAAACCTTTGCGAGGCGTATATTTTCTTTTGCGCTGATTGATAAAAGGACGGAGAGCACCTCGTCCCCCATATCGAGCCTTGCGACAATCGAATTGCCGGATTTTTTGTATTCCATAATTCTGTAATAACTCCAAAATATAATTACTGGTCTAGCTTTCCCATCAGAAAGTCTTCGTCGAACTTTGAGACCGCATCGCCCGGCGGATGCATCATGCCGCCCTTTTCGTTCAGTCCCATTGCAAGGGGAGAGGAAGCGGTATATGGAGTCCACTCGGGAAGCCCCGCTCCGTTTGGGTCGCCTGTCTTCGCAAAATTGGTCCAGTAGTCGCACATACGGTTTGACAGCTCGTAATCGCCGCCGGTATATGGCCTCCAGAGCCTCGGAAGGGTCTGAAAGACATAGGGGATTTCAGCTATGTGGAATGTGCCTCTGTCACTCGCGGGAATCTGCTGGTTGAAATAGTAGAGATATGATGGCTTGTGTCCAAGTTCATTCTTAAGCCTGCACCAGGCAACGGTCCCTGAAACCATGGCGCACTTATCCTTGACGGTATTTTTGTAAGCCTCGACGTTGTCGCCGTGCGAAACCTTAAGATACGCGTCCGCATGCTTGCCGTATATCGTCTCGGCGCTTTTGCGTATGCTCTCGACCGTGGCGTCAGGCGGAATAATCGGGTGGTCGTCGTCGGAATTTGCGCCGATCATAACGGGAATATCGCGTACCTTGCCCTTCTTAAGCAGCTCAAGGCAGCTTTCTTCAAGCAGATATCCGTCGATAACGGGAGTAGGTAAGGGGGTAACGCCTTTGTAAGAGGAATAGCGGTAATAGTAATCAAGCAGCTCCTCGGCAGAAAGCGAACGCGCCTGAGCAATCGAGTTGACTCCGAATTTTTTGAGGTATTCCTCGCCGAATCTCTCTGCTTCCGGAAGAGTAACGCACATTGTTTTTTGTATGAATCCGGCTCCGCCGCCGCTTTGCATTATAACTCTTTCAAAAGCGCCCTCTGTGAGACGCGAGGAAAGCAGCGTCTGCGTGCTCATAGCTCCCGCCGACTGCCCGAATACCGTTATGTTGTCAGGGTCGCCGCCAAAGGCCGAGATATTGCGCCTGACCCATTTCAGCGCAGCAAGCTGGTCCAGGTACAAATAGTTGCCCGAAGTGCGAACCCCGGTGAGCCGCTCAGATTCGTCGGAAAGCTCCCTGTGGCTGAGGCAGCCGAATATGCCCACCCGGTAATTTATTGTAACCAGGATCACTCCTCGCTTAGCAAAGCCTTCTCCGTCGTAATCGAGTCTGTGCCCATAGCTTTTGTTGAAGCCGCCGCCGTAAATCCAGAAGGCGACAGGCAGACGTTCATCCGATGACCTTGCGGGAGTCCAGACATTCAGATAAAGGCAGTCCTCGCTGCGTGGGAAATCAATAGGGTAGAGCTCCTTTTTATGAAAGGGATCCGTGATACGAAACTGCATGGGGATATTTCCAAAAGTGAACGCTTCCTTGACGCCGTCCCAATTTTCGGCGGGCTGCGGCTCGCGCCATCTAAGCTCCCCGACGGCCGGCTTGGCGTAGGGTATCCCCTTGAACACACTCACTGCCTGATTGCAGGCGGGGAGACCGCGCAGTTTTCCGTTTTCCACGGTTGTCTCAAGTAAAGCCATATTGAAACCTCGTTTCTTTCGTTATATTATCTCTATCGTTTAATGAGCACAATAGAGGCGTCGTTCACATTTGTCCCCGTTGCTCCCGTAATGATAAGCCCGCCAGACAGCTTGAGCGCGTTATATGCATCGTTGTTATCGAGCATGGCGTTTACATCGATGCCCAGCGTTTGAAGCCTTCCGTAGGTGCTCTGGTCAACATATCCTCCAGCAGCGTCCGTCGGGCCGTCCGTGCCGTCAGAGCCGAAGGAGAAAACAGCGGTATCCCGTAAATCCTTGATTCCTTCGGCGGCCGAGAGTGCAAGCTCCTGATTCCGGCCTCCCTTTCCTGTGCCCTTGAGATGTACAACCGTCTCTCCGCCCGCAATAAACGCGAGTGACTCTTTAGTATCAGCGTAATACCTCGCTACGGCGGAAAGGAATTTGCCGGCCTCGCTCGCTTCGCAGCCTAAACTGTCCGTAAGAATAAGGGGACGATAGCCGAGGGAAACGCAGGCCCTTTCGGCGGCGCGGCAAAGCTCTTTGACGCTGCCGGTAATATGAGTTTCCACATTGCCGAGGGCTTTCGGGGTTTCTGCCCCGAGCAATTCTTTGGCTTTGTCGCTGAGTCTCAGCCCGTACTTTCTCACAATTCTCTCCGCGTCCTCGTTCGTGGATGCGTCGGGGCAGGCGGGGCCCGAAGCTATCATATCAAGAGGATCCCCGACAATATCAGAAAGGACGATCGAAAAAACGGTTGCGGGCATGCAGTGCCGGGCGAACTTTCCGCCCTTTACGGCGGAAAGTCTTTTGCGTATTGTGTTTATTTCTACAATATCCGCGCCGCAGGCAAGAAGCTGCCTTGTGATGTCCTGAAGCTCGTCTGCGGGTATCAGCGGCTTTTCAAAAAGCGCCGAACCGCCGCCGGAGAGAAGAAAAAGGACGGTATCGTCCCGGGACAGCTTTTCCGTCATTTTAAGTGCGATTTCGGTTGCATAAAAAGAGTTTTCGTCAGGAACCGGGTGACCCGCCTCGAAAATCTCTATACCCGGCAAATTGCCCTTTGAATGATCGTACTTTGTGACGACGACGCCGCGGGTAATCTTTTCTCCGAGCTCCGACACGGCCGCCTCCGCCATAGACCATGCCGCCTTGCCTGCGGCGACGAGAATAAGCCGCCCGTTTTCGAAGGAAGCGCCGCTAAGAGCCCTTTTTACGGCGTCGTAGGGTTGGACTTCTTTTATTGCGTGCTTGATTATTTCATCTGCGTCTTTTCGAATATCCATAGAAAGCCTCCGGGTTTTCGAAATTAAATGTACGGCCGAACGGGAGGAATAAAGCCTCCCGTTCGGTTATTAATCCCAGATTATTTTCCTATCTGTGTGCCGCCGATTTTTTCGTAATACTTCGCAATTCCGCTGTGGTCATCAGATCCGCAGCCGTCGGCGCGCAGGGTCTGGAAGATTTCCATCATGAGGGCCGTAAGCGGCAGGGGGGATCCCACACTGTGGCCGCAGTCCAGGGCGTTCGCCAGATCCTTGATGTGCAGGTCGATGCGGAAGCCGGGCTTGTAGTTATGCTCATTGATCATGGGGAACTTCGCGTTCATGACGTTGCTGCCCGCAAGGCCTCCCTTTATGGCGTCAAAAACGAGCTGGGGGTCAACGCCTGCCTTCTTCGCAAGAAGCATAGCCTCGGAAAGGCCCGCGATGTTTATAGCCACAATAACCTGATTTGCAAGCTTCGTGGTGTTTCCGGCTCCGATGTCGCCGCAGCGTACAACAGAGGCTCCCATGCAGGAGAGAAGGGCTTTGTACTTGTCGAAGATCTGCTGCTTTCCGCCGACCATAAAGGACAGCGTGCCGTTGATCGCCATCGGCTCGCCGCCGGAAACGGGGGCGTCGAGCATGTCAATTCCCTTTGCGGCAAGTACTTCGGCGACTTCCTTGGCTACGAGCGGGCTGATGCTTGACATATCAATGTAGGTTGTACCGGCCTTCATGAAGTTTGAGACGCCGTTTTCTCCAAGCATGACCTGCTTAACCTGCGGGCCGTTGGGGAGCATTGTGAGAACCACGTCGCATGTCCTGCCGATTTCCTCGCTGGATGCGGCTTTCGCGCCGCATGCGACGACCTCGTCGACGTTCGCTTTGTTAAGGTCATTTACGCAAAGGTCATATCCTGATTTGAGAATGTTCTTAGCCATTGGCTTTCCCATTATTCCTAGACCAATAAGACCGACTTTCATGTGTTTTTCCTCCTGTTATTTAACAATTAACTATATATAACAACTATAATATTGTTGCCTTATCTTACCATACAGGGCTTTTTGGGTTCAAACTTCCATCCTGGAATGAGGTACTGCATTCCAATCGAGTCGTCCCGCGCGCCGAGGCAGTTTTCGAGATAGAGCTTGTTCGCCTTTAGAATCTGATCAATATCGGGTTCAATGCCGAGACCGGGCCTGTCGGGGACCGCAACGCAGCCGTCGACTATCTGAAGCGGCGCCTTTGTCAGACGCTCCAGACCCTCCTGCCATATCCAGTGCGTGTCGATGGCATTGATTTCGCCGGGAACAGCCGCGGCGCAGTGAGTAAACATCGCGAGCGAGATGTCAAAGTGGTTGTTGGAGTGCGAGCCCCAGGTCATACCGAAGTCGTTGCAAAGCTGTCCGACTCTGACGGAACCGCTTAAAGTCCAAAAATGCGGGTCGGCAAGCGGAATATCCACCGACTGAAGCACCACGGAATGGCTGATTTCGCGCCAGTCGGTGGCTATCATATTTGTCGCGGTTTTTATACCGGTCGCCCTGCGGAACTCAGCCATAATCTCACGGCCTGAATATACGCCCTCCGCACCGCAGGGGTCTTCACAGTAGGTGAGCACGTTGCCCAGATTCCCGCAAAGTGAGATTGCGTCCTTTAAGAGCCAGCATCCGTTCGGGTCGATGTTGATGCGACCTTTGGGGAAGGCTTCCTTCAACGCTTTTATGGCCTTGATTTCTTCTGCGCCGGACAGTACGCCGCCCTTGAGCTTGAAGTCCATAAAGCCGTACTTTTCCTGCGAGGCTTTTGCGAGCCTGACAATCGCTTCGGGAGTCATTGCTTCCTCGTGACGGAGGCGGTACCAGGCACAATCGGAATCCGGCTCCCTGTGGTAGGGGAGGTCGGTTTTATTACTGTCGGCAACGTAAAACAGGTATCCCAGCATACGCACCTTGTCGCGCTGCATACCGTCTCCGAGAAGCGCTGCAACAGGTACGCCGAGGTGCTTTCCAAGCAGGTCGAGGAGCGGCGCTTCGAGTGCCGTAAGTACATGCACTCCTGTGCGAAGGTCAAAGGTCTGACAGCCGCGCACGTCATCGCAATGCTCGCTGCCAAGGAAGCTCTTAACCTTTAAAAGAGTGTTTTTATAGGAGCCGACCTTAGTGCCGAGGACCATGTTCCTGCAGCCTTCGATCGCAGACCTGATTTTTTCTCCGCCTGGAACCTCGCCGACTCCGATATTGCCTGAGCTGTCTTCAAGGATTACGACGTTTCTTGTAAAAAACGGAGCGTGCGCGCCGCTGAGGTTTAGGAGCATGCTGTCCCTGCCCGCAACCGGATAAACGTCCATTTTAACAATGTGAGGGCTCATAGCGTTCTCCAATCGATAGGATATTTTCCGAATTCTCTCGTGTAGTCAATCATGGCCTGCACGTTATCAGGCTTTGCTGAGGACGGGATGGTGTTGCTCGAGGCCAGAACATAGCCGCCGCCCCTGGCAGCGTCGCGTATGCACCCGATTACCGCCTTTTTTACGTCCTCACGGTCTCCGAACATGAGGAGATTGCCGCAGTCGATGTTGCCAAAGAGGGTAATCCTGTCGCCGTATAGCTTTTTTACGTCGGCGAGCACCATTCCTGCCGTCGGATCGACGGAGTGATAAGCATCTACGCCGCAGGATACAATCATATCGAGGATCTTATTTACGTTACCGTCCGTGTGCTTAATAAGCTTGCCGCCGGCCGCATGAACGGCATCCGAAAACCTGGTGAGGCGAGGCACAATAAATTTTCTGAACATGCTTGGGGAAATCAGCGGCCCAATGCCGGAAGCAAAGTCATCAGTATCGTCGATTATATCCGCACCCGCCTTTATGGCGTTTGTGACTGTTTTAATTTGGTTGTCGAGTATCTTGTCCAGAAGCTCCTCAACAAACGCCTCCTCCTCCGCCATCAGCGTGAGCAAGGTGTCCATTCCGCAAAGCTCAACGGCCCAAAGGAAGCAGGCGCGGGTTGAAAAGCAGATTGCTCGCTCCTTTTTATAGTCATTGACCGCTTTTTCCAGGTAATTGAAGTGAAACGGGTCGTCGGGGTCGGGAAGGATAAGCTTCCCCATATCCTCGGGTCCGTTAATAGGATGTCCGGTCGCGTGGCCGGTGGCCTCGTCGTTTCGCTTGAATCTTACGCCCCATTCATCGGTGTAATTCACGCCGTCGTCGTTAGACCTTCTGTACTGGATACGTACGACAATCATGTCGTAGCCCGCTTTTTGCTGCCACTCGTAGAGACTTGAACAGCCGAGCGCACGCCAGACCTTTTCGTTCACGCCGAACTCGGTTATCGGCACCATGTCGGCCTCTTTATGACTGAACGCAGCCATAATCCTGTCGTATGAATTCATTGCTATTCCTTCCAATGTCATTATTTTTTGCCCATAGCATTTTCAAAGCGGTCGAGCGAGAATTCCATCAGCGCTTTCCAGATCGAAGGATCATCATAGGGGTTGAAGTCCTCGGTTATCTGATCGACGAAAAGGTGAGGGCCCGTCTGGTTGTTATGCGAGGGCAGGCAGACGTCCACATGTGTGTCAATGAGCTTCTTTAGTCCCTCCGCAAATTCCGTGCGCAGCGCGGGGTCTTCACCGGTTTTCTCGAAGTATTCGTCGCTGAATGTGTTGATGCCGATTCCGCCGTGCAGGCCGCAGCGCAGCTTCCTGCCGTTTTTGTCCGTAACATCGAAGAAAAAGGAAGTTGTTCCCGGAGTGTGCCCCGCTGTGTTAATTGTTTCAAATATAATATTGCCAATTTTAACGGGTTTATTGTCGTCGTAGAAGCAATCCGGTTCAAAAGGTACATAGTTGCACTTGTAGCCGAGCGCCGCCCCGACAAGGTTAGTGTTGTTGATGAAATGGAGGTCGCGTTTGCCAAGCCATATCCTTGCGCCGGTGAGCGCCTTCAGGGCGGCGACGCCGCCGATGTGGTCTATGTGAGCGTGAGTGACAAAGATGTCCGTAATATCCTTTGGGTCGTAACCCAGAGACCTGATATTCTCAAGAATCAGATACACGCACTCCTGAATCTCTGTATCGATAAGGACAAGCCCCGCTCCCGTGTCAATGAGATAGGAGGCCATCCATGTGTTGCCCCCGACGTTATATACGCCGGGCGCCATCCTGAAAGCGGGTACATATAGCTTCCAGGGCTCAACGCGCGAAACTTCCATCGCGTCACCGCCTGCGCAAAGCTCCTGTACAGGCAAGTACTTAAACGGCATTTTTGAGTACCCCTTCGTTATTATTGTGTTCGGCGGCGTCCTCTGGCTGAGCGCCGCCGACGGTAAAAAGGAGAGAAGAAGCATAATCTGATATTTGCTTTAATAATAGAAAGTTCGCTGTGAATTTTCAATAGCGCAGATTCTATATATGTTTAAAGCAAACGTTATACATATGAAGCCGCATGCAGGTCCCCACCTACACGGGAGCATCGCGCTTACGACCAACGATGAAACAATTATTTCAATATATTGCACTAATTTACGAGTGTCAAATTGTAAATAATAAATAAATTTCAGAGTACGGAAGCCCAAAAAGGTGCTTTCGTAATGAGATTGCAGATTAAAATGAACTGGCTGATTCATAATAAATACGAATAAATCTTATGTACATATCAAATTCGATTATGTTATGCACAAATAACGCAGAGAATTGCGCGCGGATAATGTTGTGAATGCACTAAACAGATAAATAGTTTAGCAAATGTATGGCTTTGCTGAAATAAAGTTTCAATAATGAAATAATATTGCAATAAACTTGAAATAGTGTTAGCACTATGCAAAATTCGTGTAAAAAATCAACGTGATAATCCGCTTTTTTTGAAATCGCGCTATTGCATATTGCTAAGATTACGTGTTATGCTCTCTCAAACAGCAGAGTACCTTTCAGTGTCATATTTCATTTTAAAAGCTGATTGACTGCACTATCTGTAAACGTTGGGTATCCGATTAATGTATGAAAAGTAGTATTGGAGAGGTTTTTGATGTTAAAGATTGAGGAATTGAGAGGGGTCATTCCTCCGATTGTTACGCCGGTCGATGAAAATGAGAACGTGGATGAAAATGGTCTTAAAAGGATAATCGATCATGTGATAAGCGGGGGAGTACACGGGGTGTTCGTCCTCGGAAGCAACGGCGAGTTTTACGCCTTTGACCCGGAAAATCAGAAGAGGGCCATCGAAACAACGGTTCGTCATGTGAACGGCAGAGTGCCGGTTTATGCGGGCGCAACGGCGATAACTACAAAGGACTGCATAAAATCCGCTCAGATGGCTGAAAGAGCTGGCGCGGACGCAATAACCGTTCTTACTCCGATGTTTATTAAGCCAAACGAAAAGGAAATGTATAACCATTACGAGGCGATAGCGAAGTCCACGAGCCTTCCTGTTCTGCTTTATAATAATCCCGAGAAGACCACAAATAATATATCAGTGTCCCTGCTTGAAAAGCTCGCCAAGATTGAAAATATAGTGGGCGTTAAAAATACGTCGCTTGACTTTGCGCAGACTGTGGAGTTCATCAGGGTAACGGAGGGAAACCCCAATTTTAAAGTACTCAGCGGCTCAGACTACTTCATTTACGCAACCCTTGCCTATGGCGGCGCCGGATGCGTGGCGGGCACGGCTAACGTGGCCCCAAGGCTGGTCGTGGACATATACGACAAGTACATGGCGGGGGATTATGAGGGCGCTCTCAAGGCTCAGTTTGAGCTGATACCGCTGCGAAACGCGTACAACTACGGAACATTTCCTGTTGTGATGAAGGAGTGCCTCAACGTAATGGGCATTGAAATCGGAAGCCCGGTAAAGCCGATTGAGCACTGCGACGAGGCGACAATCAAGAGAATAGAGAAGGTCCTGCGCGATATGAACCTTATTAAGAAGTGACATATTTTTCTGCGGTGCTGAGAACCAATTTGTGAGTGGAGAAAAGGAAATTGGGAGGAGCTGATAAAAAGATGTGACGCGATTTTACATATATGATCTGCTTAAGCTCTTGCCCGACAGAGTAAACGACTATTCCTGAGAAATTAATTAAGTAATTGACTAGTTTGCCGGCGAATTCGGATGCGCGATGCGCCCCCGACTGCCGCCGCAAGGAGGAGGAAAAGCGGTGTTCAGATATATTCTCAAAAGACTGGGATACACTGTTTTTGTCATTATCGGTGTTTCCATTATAACCTTTCTTTTGCTTAAACTCGCCCCGGGCGACCCGGCGAGGCTTATGCTTCCGGAAAACGCAACGGAGGAACAGGTACAGGCTATGCATGTCCGTTTAGGGCTTGATAAGCCGCTTTATGAACAGTACTGGTCGTATATGAATAACGTGCTGCACGGCGACCTGGGGACCTCGCTGTTCTTTGTGAAGCCCAACGCGCAGCTCATAGCGGAGAGATTCCCCGCCACAATGAAGCTTGCATTTTCGGCAATAGCGCTCTCTCTGATAATAGCCATTCCGCTGGGGGTAACGGCGGGTGTTAAAAAAGGAACTGCGGCGGACTTTTTTGCGATGCTGTTTGCCCTTTTCGGGCAGTCGATGTCCTCGGTATGGCTCGGCATTCTGCTTATCCTCATTTTTGCTGTTAAGCTGAGAGTCCTTCCCGCCATGGGCTCAGCGGGCATACAGAGCATGATTCTGCCCTGCGTAACGATGGGGTTCTCGCTGGCCGCTCTCGTAACGCGCATGGTGCGCTCTGGAATGATTGACGTTTTGCAGGAGGACTACATCACGGCGACATATGCTCGCGGCATCAGCCCCAGGAAGGTAATATTCAAGTATGCGTTCAGGAACGCCATGCTTCCGACAATTACGATAGTCGGCATGGAAGTGGGCATGCTTCTGGGCGGGTCCGTCGTCACCGAGAGGATATTTGGATGGCCCGGGATAGGTTCGTTGACGATCCAGGCCATCGGTATGCGTGATTTTCCGCTCGTTCAGTCGATTCTGCTCGTGATTTCAACAATATTTGTGCTTGTTAACCTCATTGTTGATATCATTTACACATTTGTCGATCCCAGGATGAAGCTGGAATAGGAGGAAGGCAACTTGAACGGAAAAGAAGTATTAAGACGCATGAGGAAAAGCAACTTTTTCCTCGCCGGGGCAATAATTGTTGCGTTTATTATCATAATGGCGCTTATTTCTCCCGGAATAATAGTACATAACCCCATAGGGACGGATTTGACAAAGAGGCTTGTCCCGCCTGAATTTTTGGCAAGGGGCTGGCACGGTTATGTATTAGGAACCGATCCTCTCGGGCAGGACATTCTCACAAGGCTCCTTATCGGAGGCCGCATGTCCCTGATGATCTCCATCATAGTGGTTCTTGCGACTGCTTTTCTCGGAACGATTCTTGGAGTTGTTTCAGGATTCTACGGAAAAACGGTGGACATGGTGATAATGCGTATCGCGGACATCCAGATGTCCATTCCGCCTACGGTTCTTGCGATTGCCGTAATAGCGGTTCTCGGAACAAGCATAACAAACCTGATAATCGTTCTGGTTATTACGGGCTGGCCGTCGTATACGAGAGTTGTGCGCAGCAATGTTATGGTTATGCGGAACGTCGAGTTTATTCAGGCTTCGAGGGCGCTGGGTTCTTCGAATATCCGAATAATGTTCACGCAGATCCTTCCGAATGTCCTGACCGCTCTCATCATTCTGATGAGCCAGAATTTCGGAAGAATCATACTCATTGAAGCTTCCATGAGCTTCCTCGGTCTGGGCGTTCCTCTGCCTACGCCCTCCTGGGGCTCCATGATTTCCGAAGGACGTGAGTATCTTACCACCGCTCCTTGGGTTGTAATAGCGCCGGGCTGCACGCTTATGCTGGCTGTTCTGGGCTTTAACTTCCTTGGCGACGGCGTCAGAGACATTCTCGACCCGAAGAGCAAGCACTGATCCGGACGGAATAGAAAGTAGAGGAAAAAAGATGCAGCCATTACTTGAAATAAAAAACCTTTCGGTCCAGTACGAAACCGGAACCTCAATAGCTCACGCCCTCAATGGCGTAACCCTTCAAATTGAGAAGGGAGAAGCGCTCGGCCTCGTTGGAGAAAGCGGCGCCGGCAAAACAACGACGGCGTTATCAATTCTCAATCTTCTTCAGAAGCCCGCTGGAAAAATAGTGAGCGGAGATATCCTGTTTGAGGGAAAATCCGTACTCAAAATGAGCCAGAAGGAGCTTATGGACCTTCGCGGCAACAAGATTTCAATGATATTCCAGAATCCGCTTACCTCCCTGAACCCGGTTTTCACCATAGGCGAGCAGATAGCCCTCGTGCTTCGCAAGCACCAGGGCATGAACAACAGGGAAGCGCTCAAAAGGGCGGGCGAGCTTCTTGAGATCGTCGGCATCCCGGCTTACCGTGTGGCGGACTACCCCAATCAGTTCAGCGGCGGAATGAGGCAGCGCGTCGGCATAGCCGCGGCGCTTGCCTGCAACCCGGCGCTGCTCATAGCGGACGAGCCTACAACTGCGCTCGACGTTACGATCCAGGCCCAGATACTTGAGCTTATGAAGGACCTTCAGAAGCAGTTTTCCAGCTCGCTCCTTATGATTACCCATAACCTCGGCATCATTGCCGAGATATGCCAGAAGGTTGCCGTGATGTATGCCGGCGTTATCGTCGAGTACGGCACGATAGAGGAAGTTTTCAAAAAACCCATGCATGAGTACACCAAGGGGCTTATCGGCGCCATTCCCAAGCTCACCGGTCCCAGAGAAAGGCTGACCGCGATAAGGGGAAGCGTGGCGAACCCTGAGAAGCTTCCCTCGGGCTGCAAATTTCATCCAAGATGCGATTTGTGCACCGAGCGCTGCAAGACAGAGAATCCTCCGCTTATAAAGGTGAATGAAAATCACTATGTCGCGGGATTTGACTGCGTTGGAGGAAACAGATAATGAACGAGACGAACAAAAAACCGCTCATCGAGGTCCAAAACCTCAAAAAATACTTTGACATCAAGGGAAAGGGAAAACTGCACGCCGTCGATGAAGTGAGCTTCAACATATACCCGGGCGAAACTCTCGGCCTTGTCGGGGAAAGTGGATGCGGAAAGAGCACCGTCGGCAATCTGCTCATGCGCCTGCTTCCGGCGACGAGCGGCAAGATGCTTTACAGAGATAAGGACATTCTCTTCGCGGGCAATTCTGAGATAAAGGAATACCGCAAGAAGATGCAGATTATCTTCCAGGACCCTTTCTCTTCGCTCAACCCCAAAAAGACAATAAAGAGCGTTTTGTCAGAGGCATACCTCATTCACCATATCGCTAAGGGAGCGGAACTCGACAAGCGCATCGGCGAGCTTTGCGAGATGACCGGCATATCTGAGGATATGCTGAGAAAGTACCCGCACGAGCTCGACGGTGGAAAGAGGCAGATCGTTGGCATAGCCCGCGCGCTGTCGCTGAACCCGGAGTTTATCGTCTGCGACGAGCCGGTTTCCGCTCTTGACGTTTCGATACAGGCCACGATCATCAACCTGCTCATGGATCTGCAGAAGAAGCTCGGACTGGCCTACCTGTTCATATCGCACGATCTGAGCGTAGTAAGACATATTTCAAACCGGATTGCCGTTATGTATCTCGGAAAGATCGCTGAGACAGCCGATACGGACGAGATGTTTGCAAACCCCGTCCATCCTTATACGATAGCTCTTTTGTCAGCCGTGCCGAGAATTGACACAGACGAAAAAATGTCGAGAATAGTTCTCAAAGGCGACGTAACTAGCCCCCTTAATCCCAAGCCGGGCTGCCGTTTTGCCGGACGCTGCTGGATGGCTCAAAAGCTCTGCAGCGAGGCCGAACCCGAGCTGAAGGAGGTTTCGCCGGGTCACTGCGTGGCCTGCCACTTCTCCTCGGAATCGCAGGAGCTCGCGAAAAAGCTCGAGAGATCGGCATGCTAGGCCGCCTGAATTTACGGGAAAAAGATTGATTCATTGGAATAAAAGCAATATAAATCGCTCCCATAAGCCAGCGGGACCCAGCACGGATTTTGGTATTTGTTGCCTTCATTCGGGCTGGGTCCTCTTGGACGTTTCATCTTAAGATGTTTGTTTATACCCGAAATATGTTATATAATTTAAACTACAATATATCTTGTGGACTGGTGCAGAATTATGGCTAAGATCGCTTTTCTGGTCGTCAGCGACGACATGATACAGATTGCAAAGAAAATAGCGAAAGACATGAAGATCGACACGGAAATGAAGGTCGTGACCTCCGAGAATGTGCTGGAGGAAGCCAATCTCTCCGTACAAAACGGGGCAAACGTCGTCATTGCACGAGGCAACCACGCGTCCATAATAAAGAGGGACACAAGTATTCCTCTTGTTGAAATTGTATTGGCGGGACAGGATATAGCAAAGCTTATTTTTGAAGCGCTCGAGGTTCTTAAAAAGCCCTCCCCGGTTATTGGCGTGGTCGGCTTTAAAAACATGTTCAGCAACATCAAGCCTTTTGAAGAAATATTCGGCGTGACCATAAACGAGTACATGGTTGACTTTACGGAAGAATTGGATTTTGCCGTTAAAAGGGCCTTTGCGGATAAGGTGGATCTGATAATAGGCGGAGAGATAGCTAACAGCTATGCGCAAAAGCTAGGCGTTCCGTCGCTCTTTCTCACGTCAGGGGAAGATTCCATAAGGGAAGCCTTCAGGGTAGCGGAAAAGGTATCGTATGCCATTGAGCTGGAAAAAAAGAATTCAGCCGAATTCAAAACAATTCTCGATTATTCTTTCGACGGCATAATAAAGCTCAACGACAAGGGCGTAATAATTGTTTTCAATTACATCGCCGAAAAAACCTTCAGAAAGAGCGCCGAGGACGTGTTGGGCAGGCATATTTCAGAGGTTATAGACCTTTTGGACGGTGAACTTCTGAAGAGCGTTCTGCTTGAGGGCAAGGAACTGCAATCCACCTTCCTGCAAAAAGGGAACCTGGCGCTCGTTGCAAATATCGCGCCCATAATAGTCGACAGAAAAATTGAGGGCGCAATATTGTCGTTCCAGGAATTTAAAAAGATTGAGGAGCTTGAAGCCGAAATACGAAAGGAAGTCTATTCAAAGGGCTATATCGCGAAAAGCAGCTTCAAGCAGATAATCGGCAATTCCGAAGTGATGATTGAAACCAAGAGACTCGCCAGAGTGTATGCAAACCATGACTCCCCGATTATGATAATGGGCGAATCCGGCAATGGCAAAAAGCTGTTTGCCGAAAGCATTCATAATGAGAGCCTGAGAAGAAACAACCCTTTTGTAATGCTCGACTGCGCGTCGTTGCCTCCCGATATTCTTGAAAAAAAGCTTTACGGCTTTGTAGAGGCAAGCTATATGCACAGCTCGTCCCCGGTTAAGAAGGGACTTTTTGAAATCGCGCATACGGGAACCCTGTTCCTCGACAAAATTACAGAGCTCAATACTTACGGACAGCTCAGTTTATTAAAGGCCATCAGCGAAGGCAGCATAGTGCGCATTGGCGACGACAGGGCTCTTCCCGTCAATATAAGAATCATATGCTCGGTAAATAAGAACATCGAAAACCTTGTGCGTGAAGGCAAGTTCAACGAAAACCTTTATTATATGCTCAACGTCCTCTCGCTTTATATTCCGCCTTTGCGCGAACGGGGCGAAGACATACTCGCACTGCTCGACTACTATATCGAGTATTACAACAACATGTACAGGAAGTACGCCGAGTTGACGGAAGGAGCAAGGGAAGCGGTATTGTCCTACGGCTGGCCCGGAAATGTACAGCAGCTTAAAAAGTTCTGCGAAAGGGTGATCATCCTGGCGCCGAAAAAGGTCATCAACGAGGACTTTATCCGCAAATGCCTCGAAAGCTGCCCCGCAGGCTTTGATAATAGCAAGGCCGCCGCGCCCGGACCCGAAAAAGGTATTACCGTTTACAAAAGCCCCGAAGCGCTGAAAATCTTGGAGCTTCTTGAAGAGCATAATGGCAGCCGAGGCAGAGTGGCCGAGGAACTGAACATAAGCAAGGCCACACTTTGGAGAAAAATGAAAAAATACGGTATTGGAAGCAGGTTTAACTTTTAACGCGGAGAGATGAATCACCGGGAAAACATCGTGGGGTAAATATGAACTTAAAATATCTTTCCTACTTTATTGCGATAGCTGAATCCGGCAGTCTTTCCGCCGCTGCGGAAAGACTGGGAATTTCGCAGCCGACACTCAGCAAGTACCTCGCCGGACTTGAGGACGAGCTCAAAGCGGAGCTCTTTTCCCGCCGGAAGAAGAGGCTCTATTTGACCGCAGCTGGCAGGATTTATTTCGACGCGTCAAATCGCATGCTCGATATACAGAGGCAAACACTCCACATAATTGAGCAAAAGCTCTTCGGCTCTGACGACGTGCTTGTGATCGGCACTTCGGGCACCAGGGGAGCCGTGATGCTGGCCAAGTCGTACAGGTCGTTTATGTCGCGCTACCCGAAAACCAAGCTTAACATTATTGAGCTGACAAGCGCACAGCAGCGGGAAGAGATATTAAACAATCAAATAAGCCTTTCCTTCGGCGGCATATTTAACCTCGACGCGCCCGGAATCAGTTATATCCCTCTTATGCAAGAAGAGCTTGTGCTGGCGGTTCCTGTTTATCATCCCTTAGCTCGCCTTGCCGGAGATGACCCGAAGGTGCTGAAAAGCGTTGACATCGAATTGTTTCAGGACGCGCCCTTTGCCTTGGCCAATGAGACGACGGAGCTTGGCCTTTGCAGCAAGAGGCTTTTCCTAAACGCGGGCTTTACGCCCATAGTCGTCTACCGCTCGGGAATAACGGCAATGATTACTTCGGCAGCGAAGGCCGGGATGGGAATCGCCGTGATACTTGCGAGCTATGCCGAGCCATGTCCCGAGCTTGTTTACTTCAGAATTGATTCATCCCCGAAAATGTACCTTTGCGCGCTGCACAAGTCAAATCATGTGCTGACCGAAGCCGAAAGATACCTTGTATACCTTCAGGTTCTTGCGGGCGAGGAGAAGCCCGGTTTTGTCAGGGATATAAACGAAAAGACCAGCGATATAATATCCGAGTTTGAAAACGTAGTTAACCTGCCTGCAAACGAGGTATGATAATGGACACCAAGGTGCTTGAATACATCATTGCGATTGCGGATGAAAAGAGTATAACCAAAGCTGCGGACAAGTTCTTTCTTTCTCCCGCGGCGATTTCACAGCAGCTGAAAAAGATCGAGGACGGACTCGGCGCACATTTGTTCATGCGTGTTAACGGAGAGCTCTGCCTTACCGACGTCGGCAAAATCTTTGTCAACGGGGCAAGGTCCATGCTGTATGTGCAAAACGAGGCGCTCAGTAAGATTAACGGGATGCGCACCGATCTTAAAAGCCTTGTCCGCATAGCGGCTGATAGCGACACCCTGAATCTTATAACACAATCGGCCTTGCCAATTTTCAGGCGGAGCTTTCCTCAGGTGGAAATAAAGCTGATCGCGGCGGGCGGAAATGTGGTCTCCGAATACGTTTTGAACGGCCTTGCGGACTTGGGGATAAGCAAGGGTTCAATACGAAAAAGCGATGCTCTGGAGTATAGCTTTCTGCATGACGACGAGCTCGTACTGACGATGCCTGCAGAAAACCCGCTTGTAACGCTCTTTGAAGCGCAGGGGATCTCTGCGGAGGCTCTCTTCAACGAATACTTTATTCTGAGCAGGGATAACGACGGATTTCGCTTTGTGCAGCAGCAGGCGCTGGACAAATATCGCTTCAAGCCTCAAATGCTGTGCGAGGTAAGCTCTCTGCAGGCGGCCGAGCATATGGTGGAAAAGGGTCTGGGCAGCTCGCTTCTGCCGCTCTCCTTTGTAAAGACTGACAGTTCTGCCTACAAGATCTTTCACTTTGAGCCCTCGATGGGAATACGGACCGTGGCGATTTATCCAAAAGCCATGATGTTAAACAAGCCTATGAAGGAGCTTCTCACAATTCTGAAGGAGCTTTTAGCCGACCTTAAACACGACAGGCATTGAAACAAAAATGGAGGAAAAATGAAAATAATAATAAGGAATGCCACGATCTTTGACGGCGGCAGCACCGTATACAATAACACGTCCATTTTGTTTGATGAAACAGGGATATTGAATATAGGTAAATATGACGCCGCTCAGCATGCTGCGGACGCAATTATAGACGGTACGGGCAAATATGTGATACCGGGGCTTATCGACTGCCATGTGCATATGTCAACGGGCTTTGGCGAAGGCGGCGCCGCGTCTTCAGGCGCGGAAGCCGCCTTTCTGGCGCGCGAGGTTCTTAACTATGGGATAACCACAATCCGCTCCTGCGGAAACGGTCACGATGCAGATATAGAAGTGCGGAACCTTATAAACAAGGGCTATATAAAGGGCGCGCGGATACTCGCCTCCGGCAAAGGCATCTGCATAACCGGCGGGCACGGCTGGCCTATGTGCTTTGAATGCGATACCGAGGCTGAGGTGCTGAAAGCGGCGCGTACCCAGCTGAAAAAAGGAGCCGACGTCATAAAGCTTCTCGCAACCGGAGGCATGGGCACAAAGGGATCAAACCCGAATGCCGCACAGCTGACAGAAGGTCAGATGCGCGCAGCCGTGGAAGAGGCCGAGACGCTGGGCGTTCTGACTGCGGCACACTGCACCGGACTTGAAGGGGCAAAGCGCGCAATAAGGGCGGGCGTACGTTCCATAGAGCACGCGAGGCTTGACCGCTGCACGGCGGAACTGATGAAGGAATACGGCGCCTACTACTGTCCCACAATAATAACGCGCTACAATATTCTTAACTCAACGGACCCGAATCTCGCCTGGCTGCGAGCCAAAGCAAATCCTCAGGATTTGGTTGAAAAAGAGCGGGCCATAAGGCTGTGCCTCGAGCTTGATATTCCTGTTTGCGCCTCGACCGACTCGGGAACGGGTCCTCTTTGTCCTCTCGGGCCGAGCACGGCAAAGGAGCTCGCCATCTATGTTGAATACGGCATGACTCCGATGGAGGCCCTGCGTTCTGCCAACAGGACGGCGGCGGAGATGCTTCGCATCGAAAAGGAGACGGGGACGATAGAGGTTGGAAAAAGCGCGGACCTGTTGCTTCTCTCCAAAAACCCGCTTGACGATATAAAAAACCTCGACACGCTCATCTGTACATATCATAAGGGTGTCCTGGCGTATCAGAAGTATAAGGAGATGCAGTTATGAAAAAAACACTGAAGCAGGGCTATGAAGAGCACCTTGCGCGGTATAACGAGCTGATGAAAAGTCCAATGTCGCTGCCCTTTGCGAGACCCGGACTGTTCTACCAGAAACCGTTCCGAATGTTCGGCAACCTTTACTATGTCGGCGACAAATTTGTATGCGCCCATCTTGTCGACACGGGAGACGGCCTTTTGCTCTTCGACTCGGTCAATACGGGGCAGGGTGGGATGCTCATAAATGCTATCTGGGAAATCGGCTTTAATCCCAGGGATATAAAGTGGATTATCCATTCCCATGGACACCTTGACCACATAGGTCAGGCCCAGTTTATGAAGGACATGTTCGGCTGCAATCTTTACATCGGCGCACCCGACGCAAAAATGTTCCGCGAGCGGCCGGAGCTTTCGGCAATACAGGAAAGCTCAAATAGGTTCGACATGCTCTGGGAGCCGGACGGCGAAATATACGACGGCGATGTCCTGACCTTCGGAAAAACAACCATAAGCTTTGTAATAACCCCCGGACATACTGACGGGGTTCTGTCCTGCTTCTTCGACGTTACGGACGGCAAGGAAACGAAAAGAGCGGGCTACTTTGGAGGCTTCGGCTTCAATACGCTTCAGAAGGACTACCTCATCGAAATCGGCGACCCCGAACTCAAAAACCGAGAGATATATTTGGATTCACTTGCAAAGGTGCGCGAAGAGCATGTGGACATTTTCATGGCGAATCACCCGAACAATGACGATATGCTGAAAAAGTACGAATATATGCTGGCGCATCCGGGCGAAAATCCATTTGTGGACGACAAAGCATGGGGAAGATACCTCGACAGAAAGCGTGACGACCTTTTGAAGATGATGGAGGAAGAGGGAAAGGCGGAAACAAAGTGAATTTCGTTGAGCTTAAGGCGGAAGAAATAATGACGATCCGAGCCGATTGCCCCGACGACCGGCGCCTGGTCGTCGGAGAAAACGACTTCGGATTTCTTCGCGCCATCTGCATAACTGGGGGCAGCTTTCACGGGGAAAAGCTGAGCGGAACCGTGGTTCCCGGCGGGGCGGACTGGAATACGGGCTTCGGCGGCAGCGCCCCCGAGCTTTTTACAAGCGTGGATATGTTTGCGAAATACCTCTTAAAGACGGACGACGGCGTTTACATTGCGGTGGAAAATGTCGCAAGGCGCGACAAGACAAAGGTATCTTCCCATATTGTCGCGACGCCTCGCTTTTTTGCTCCGAGAGGGAAATACGAGTGGCTGAATTACGGGGTTTATGTTGCCGCACTCGAAGGCAGCGTAAAAAATGGAGTCAGGGGCGTCGACATAACCGTTTACCGCATGCTCTGAAGATTAACGAAAAGGAAAGGTATATATGCCGTTGAGACCGCAGGTTCCGATCGGAACGAAAGAGCCGGACGAAAATCTTTGTTTTATACGCGAGATGGGCATAGAGTATGTTTCGCTTGCCGTAGAGCCGGAAGAAATTGAAGTTGATACGCTTTTGCGGGTTAAGGAACGTCTTTCAAAATACAAAATTGAAATTTCAGACGTTTTCTGCACGCCCCTTCAGAAGAACAGGATAATACAGCTCGGCCTTGAGGGGCGCGACGCGGAGATTGACAAGTTCAACAAAATGCTGTATGTACTCGGAAAAGTGGGCATAGAGTTCACATCCGTCGCATGGCAGCCCAACGGAATACTCCGAACGGGCATGAAAGCGGGCGAATACACGCGCGGCGGTATTTCAATGTACGCAGACATGGCCGAGATAAACGCGAGACCCCCCGCGAATGGTCGTGATTATTCCGAAGAAGAAATCCGCGAAACCTTCAAATACTTTATGGATAGGGTAGTGCCCGTGAGTGAAGAGACAAAAGTGCGAATGGCGCTGCACCCGAACGATCCGCCCGTAAGGTCCCTTGCCGGGGTGGCAAGTCTCGTATATAATACCGAAACCTTTAAAAGGGCGCTTGCGATCGCAAACAACAGCCCCGCGCTGGGTCTCAAACTTTGCACGGGCTGCTGGCTGGAAGCGGGCGAAGCCTTTGGAAATTTGATGGAGGACATCAAAACCTTCAGCGAGCAGGGAATACTCCTTTGTGTTCATTTCAGAAACGTAAGCTCGGAAATGCCTTATTTTGAGGAAACCCTGGCCGAGGACGGCTACGCCAATATGTACGCAGTTATGAAGCGGCTCATCTGCTGCGGCAGCAATGCCGTCATTAGCATCGACCACGCTTTCAAAGGGTACGAAAGCTTGGGCGGCAGGCTGGGCGCGTTTGCCTACCCGACGGGCTATCTCAAGGGGCTGCTGCACTCCGCGGAAATTGAGCTCGGCAAGCGCCGCTACAAAAAGTACTAAATAAAAAGGACCGGAATCCGCTGCCTGCGCAATTCCGGTCAATACAATGAAATACAGCTTTGCATCACTCTCGGACATAACCGTCAATGCTTTTAATAATAGCGGTCAGCCTTTCATACGGCTTATGTTCGACATGGACGGTGGTCCAGTCGCCGAACATCGCGCTGTCCCGATCGATTAAATGCGATAACAGGTGCTCTCCCTCGATATGGCTCTCCTCGTCAACTTCGATTTGAAGTTCGTTTACCCTGTAAATCCCGTTTTGCCTGCAAAGTGCAGCGATGGAGTGATATGTTTTCTCAATCAGGTGCGTATCATGCATGCTCCGCTTCCTCCTTTATGTTTATGACCGCGGTCAACACATCCTCGCAAATCCGTTCGAAGCGCTCCTTCAGCGGCGCGCTGAGCTCGAACCCGAATCCAATCTCGGCTGCTTCGATCCCGATAAAAAATCCCCTCGTACGGGGAGCGTGCAGCTTGATCAGGTCAAAGAGGCTGAATTCATGCTGCGTTTGGGGCTTTCCGAGGCCTTTCAGAGCGTCGCTTAAAAGCATGACCTCAATGTTTCCCGGCTCCTCGCCACTGGCAATTGCATCGATGATAATTACAAGATCATCGGGCCTGATTTCATCAAAGCAGCAATGAAAATCCGTTTCTCCGACGAAAGCGGAGATGTCATGCTCCCCGAGCCTGCCTTGAATGACTTCCACTACCCGAGATCCAATCCCGTCGTCACTCATGACCAAACTGCCTATTCCTATAACCAGAACCCGTTTCATGGCACCACCTGCATGGTCTTGATGAGCTTGCCCTTTGAATAGACATGTGTTGCACAGGAAACACAGGGGTCAAATGAACGGATGATTCTCCCGAGCTCCACCGGAGTGTCGGGATTTTTTATCAGCGTACCGATCAGCGCCTTTTCCACCGGACCCGGCAAATTGTCCCGATCTCTGGTGGAGAGGTTCCAGGCGGACGGCGTGATGATCTGATAAAGGGAAATCACCTGCTTATCTATTTTGCACCAATGCCCCAAAGCGCCGCGCGTGGTGTCGGTTAAACCGGCTCCGCAGGCGCTCTGAGGAATTTCATATTCCTTTTGAACATCGACGCCGGGAATGAGATTGTCAAGCAGGGTCAAAATGATGTTAGCAATCTTCTCCGCTTCCAGCGCTCTGGCCAAAGTCCGGTCCATGGCGGATATCCCGTTACGGTACCCGCCGCAAAGCCACATTCTCGCGAGCGGCCCGACCTCGTAGGGAAGTCCCCTGTAACGCGGTGCCTTCACCCAGGAATAGGCGTCGCTTTTCTTCATGTCGGGTTCGGGGATGGTTTCAAACGGTGTGTAGGTTTCCTGCCTTGCCATATACCAGGACGAGTGAATATTCTCTGTGATTTCACCGGGATTCAGCTTCATGATATTGCCGTCGCTGTATGTCGAGGGACTCACATACAGCGTGCCCAGCTTTTCGTATCCGTCAAAGCAGCCGAAGGTAAGCAGATTTCCATAGCCCCGTCCGATATTAAAATACTCCCGATAGTATTCGGCGATGGTATATGCGTCAGGGAGCATACTATCGCAGATAAACTGCCTTATACCCTGCAGAAGCAAACGCAGCCGCGCTATTTTTTCCGTGGTGGCCTGGGTGGTAATCCCGCCGATAAAAACCCCGTGATTATGAGGCGCTTTCCCTCCTAAAATCGCCAGCATCTCATGCGCGTTTTTGCTGTATTCAAGAGAATCGAAGTAGTGCCGTGCAATCCTGTCGTTTTTCCCCTTCGGCAGCCTGAAGTCAATGTGATCCGTTTCAAACAGTGTGTTGCCTTCGGGAAGCCTGACAAAATCCGGAGCGGTGTATTGATAAAAGTGGCGGATGTGATTCTGGAGGAATTCGCAGCCGTGGATAATGTCTCTCAAGTATCTGCCCTGTTCGGAGACAACGATGCCCAGCGCGTTCTCCAGGGCCAGCGTTGAGGCGATGGAGTGCGCCGTCGAGCAGATCCCGCAGATCCGCTGGGTAAAATACACGGCGTCGAAGGGGCTCCTGCCTTCCAGCATTTTTTCAAATCCTCTGAAAAGCAGACCCTCCGTTCGCGCATCCGACACGATGTTATTGTCGATGTCGGCGCTTACCTCCATAAACCCGCTGATGCGGGTAACTGGATTGATGACTACTCTCTTCATTCTGTTCACCTTTTTACGTCAAATTGTAGCTGATAAACGGTTCCATTTTATCCGGGAACCCGAACATGGCGCAGCCGATGCACGGGCCGTCGTCACCTATGGGCCAGTTCACGCGGTCGTTCCATTTCCGGATAGGGCAGTCCACCCTGGTGACCGGCCCCCTGCACCCGAGCTTGAACATACAGGTTTTCTCTCCCAGCTTCGAGGCAAAGATCCCCTGATCAAAGCACGGCCTTCTGGGACAGATATCATGAATGAGTGTGCCATAGAACATAAGCGGTCTTTGCCTTGAATCCAGCTCAGGCTCGCCGAAAAGCATGAGATAGGCCAGAACTCCCATAAACCAGTCGGGATGACAGGGGCATCCTGGCAGCTTGATGACTTTTTTGCCGAGCAGGCCCTGAATCCCAACGCATTCAGCCGGATTTGGCCTTGCCGCTGAAATTCCACCGTCGGAGGCGCAGGTACCCACCGCTATGACATAAGATGCCTGTTCGCCGAACCGTTTGATGGCCTCATACGCGGTTATGGGCTGACCGTTCCATCTCCCGATGATGTTGTACAGGCCCTTGTCTTTTATGGAGACCGCGCCCTCAACGGCCAATATGTAATCACTGCCGGTAACGCCGAACAGCTTCTCCATGGCGGAATCACCCTCGGCTGCCATCAGACTGTTGTCGTATATGAAATTTACCAGTTGAGTGGCAAGGCATTTGAAATCAGGATTTGCGCCATCAAGAAGGGAAATGATGTTACCGGAGCATCCGGTCAGTTCAAGCCATATCAGGTTTCTTTTTCTGATCCTTTTCTGCCTGACGGCGTCAGCGGCCTTTTGAACAAGCACGGAGGCCGTTTCCAGCCTCGCGGAGAAAATTGGGCAGCAGTTATTTGCATTATTCACCTTGGCATCTTCCCAACCACCTTCAATTTACTGAGAACAGGCTGACCAGCATGACAGGAGGCAAACTGGTTTGTTACGTCGGTTCCGGCCGTAAGTCCGAAATGTGTCGCCCCGCCCCAGGCCGCATTGTTCGTTACATCATATATAATGCCGTTTACCGCCACATACGCCGGGTTTCCATTCCTGCCGTTGTACCTTGACAGCTCTTCCGGTGTAAACATCCTGCCGGCGCCGGCCTGAGGGCTGTTCGCGCCCGCACCGTTTTGCAGCCCTTGCGCCAGCGCGGCAATATTTGACATGTTTTTCCGCAGACGGTTTAACAGCTTATTCTTTACACAGGAGTTGGAAGTCGTGTACAGGCAGTCGATCGTGTCGCCCATTTCGTTCAGGTTGTCATTTATCATATTTATGAAAATCTCATGGTCGTTCATGCATAATTCTCCTTATATGGGTATTCAGTTTTAGTATAGTATATTCATTGCAAAGCTAATATGTCTGGATTCCTCCGGTTGCGGTAAGCTTTTGGAACCTGACAATATACGTCTTGGCGCAGGCAGCATGGCGCCGTCCGGTACCGCGGACGCTCCGTGTCTGTCAGTATTTTAAGATTTATCTGCGGAGGGGCAGTTAGTATGCTGAAAAATAGTCTCAGCAAAAATGGTGTATAAAAAATGCGTCTTAACCAGGCTTTAACAGCCGTTTTAAGGCGCATTTTTTAAGACTTGCCTCCGTGCAATTTGCTATTGCCGGTTCAAAAACGTGAAAACCGCATAAACACTGCGTTTTAACGGTGTTTATGCGGCTTTATTCTGGCAGCGGGAGAAGGATTCGAACCCTCACAAACAGAGTCAGAGTCTGCTGTGCTACCTTTACACAATCCCGCTAGGCGCAAAAACTATTATACCTATTTTTCGACTATTGTCAAGGTTTTTTTGGCGGTCCATAACGATATTATTACGGACCGCCAGAGAGCCTTCGATCAGTCGAATATCATCGTCGCGAAATAATCCTCCGGCGTTTCGGCCCTTCTTATAAGCTTAACTTCACCGTTCTCGCGGAGCAGCAGCTCCTTGGAGCGGAGCTTGCCGTTGTAATTGTAGCCCATTGCATAGCCGTGAGCTCCCGTGTCGTGAATCACAATAAAATCTCCAATATCTATCTTGGGGAGCCACCTGTCTATGGCGAACTTGTCGTTGTTTTCGCAGAGCGAGCCCGTTATGTCGTAGCGGTAATTTTCCGGGTCGTTCTCCTTTCCCATCACGGTGATGTGGTGGTACGCTCCGTACATAGCGGGGCGCATCAGGTCGCAGGCCGAGGCGTCAAGCCCTATGTACTCCTTGTATATGTGCTTCTCGTGTATAGCTTTGGCAACGAGGCAGCCGTAAGGCCCGAGCATAAAGCGCCCAAGCTCCGTATATATCGAAACATTACCCATGCCTGCGGGCACCATGATCCGCTCGAACTGCTTTCTGACGCCCTCACCTATAACGAAAATGTCGTTTGCGGGCTGCTCCGGCTTATACGGTATCCCGACGCCGCCGGAAAGATTGATAAACGTTATGTTCGCGCCGGTTTTTTCCGCGATTTCCACCGCAAGCTCAAAGAGCACCCGCGCAAGCTCGGGGTAATACTCGTTTGAGATTGTATTGCTTGCGAGGAAGGCATGGATGCCGAACTCCTTCGCACCGAGAGCCATCAGCTCCCTGAACGCCTTGATCATCTGATCCTTCGTCATTCCGTACTTAGCGTCGCCCGGATTGTCCATGATTTCATTGCTTATCGTAAAGGTTCCACCCGGATTGAAGCGGCAGCATATCTTTTCGGGTATTCCGGATATTCGGTTTAAAAACGAGACGTGAGTGTAATCGTCGAGGTTTATCGTCGCGCCAAGCTCGGACGCCTTGAGAAAGTCCTTCTCGGGCGTCGCGTTGGAGGAAAACATGATTTCCCCTCCCGTAACTCCGACCCTCTCGGCGAGCAGCAGCTCAGTATAGGACGAGCAGTCCAGACCGCAGCCCTCCTCGTGAAGAATTTTGAGTATGGTGGGATTGGGAGTAGCCTTTACGGCGAAAAACTCCTTGAAACCATTGTTCCAGGAAAAGGCCTTTCTCAGGTTCCGAGCGTTTTCCCGAATTCCCTTTTCATAATACAAATGATAAGGCGTAGAATAGGTCTTGTCTATTTCCTTAAGCTTTTCAAGCGTTACGAATGTTTCCTTCATACTGCTTCCCCTCTCTGTCTATACCGGGTAGTATACAATAATTCCGGCGCTTTGTCGAGTTTTTTTAACTAAAAAACGGCTGCCCAAACTCTGTCGTGGTTTATTGACATATCCCTCCGGGCATGTTAATATTACTAAGGTTTTCAGCCGCTTATGCTGCAGTATTAACAGTATAATATGCCATCTGCGGATGTGATGGAATTGGCAGACATGCAGGATTTAGGTTCCTGTGCCGCGAGGCGTGTGGGTTCGAGTCCCTTCATCCGCACCACACTGATATAATCCGAATCTTTTCCCTATCGGGGATGGGTTCGGATTTATTGTTTTCTTTGAGTATTCGTTTTCCCTTAACTGAGTGAAGCAAAGGCCGGAGTCGGAACCGGGGGCGCCGGGAAAAAGAGCAAAAATACGCCTTCCGGGCAGCTGAGGACAGGGAAAATAGCCGTTAATATAAAGTGCAGCCTTCCCGGGCCGATATCAGGCGTCACGGAATGGAACACGATACGAAATAGCAGGGTATGTCCGTTAAAAAACGAGCTTTCCTGCAAATGGCTGCGTACGCAGATCAAAGGCAACACCGCACAGTGGCAAATTTTGACGATATATGATAAAATAAGCCTGTGAAAAAGCAAATATCCTTATCGCCGATGACCGATGAGCTGGCGCAGGCGGGAACACAAAAAGCCGGACGGCGACACGATAGGTCGGTACCGCAATGGGAAAGCCATATCCTGCGCTTTTGCTTACATCAATATGCAGAGGGGGATATGTAATGGAACACAGGAAAACAGGGGACACGGATATCCACTATTATTCCGACCGTCTGAAAAGGAAACTGAGCAATCTGCGGACATCGCACTTCGCCATTGTCGAAGCGCCCTCCGGCTACGGGAAAACGACGGCTGTACGCGACTTTCTTGAATCGGCGCTGCCGCGGGACACGCCCGTGTTCTGGTTCGCGACAGCAGAGGAGGCGACCATGTCGAGCTTCCGCCGTTTTTGCCGCGTTATAGGGGAGATCGATGCTGGCGCGGGCCAGAAGCTCCTCAAGACCGGCTACAACGCCGCCGTCGTCGGCGAGACCTGCGACGCGCTGCGCTCGATCAGGTGCCGGCGCGAAACTTATCTGGTGATCGACAATTTTCAGTTCATGCAGCCGAACCTGCCGGTCTCACTCTTCTCAGCGCTTCTTGAGCATGGCGGCGAAGGCTTGCATATCATCGTCATAACGCAGATGCTCGCCCGAAATCTGACCGCCGCGGCGGCGGGCCGCGCAGTTTTGCGTATTACGGCTTCCGATTTGCGACTTCAAGCGGAGGATATCCGGCGGTATTTCGACGTTTCGGGCGCACCTGTTTCCGCGGACGGTGCGAATGAAATTGCGCGGCGCACCGAAGGCTGGATAGCCGCCGTTCGTTTGACCCTTTCCGCATATAGGGAAACGGGATCCTATTCCGATACCACCAGTATTTATACCCTGATGGAGCATCTTGTATGGGATGCGTTGACGGCCGGGCAGCAGGTCTTTCTTATGCGCCTGTCGCCCTTTGGAACGGTAACGGCGTATCAGGCATGCGCCATCTGCGGTTGGGACACGCTGCCGGAATACGCGCGGGATGCGCTTGACAGTCCGTTTATCCGTTATGAAGGCACAGGGCGGCATTACGAGCTGCACGCGATCCTCTCCGGGATTCTGGCCCAAAAGCGGCGGGAGCGCGGCGATGCTTTTGACCGGGAATGTCTGCTTGCGGCGGGCGACTGCTGCCGCGACGAGTGTGATGCCGTCCGTGCTATGGATTTTTACGCGCAGGC
This sequence comes from Clostridiales bacterium, assembly GCA_029268065.1. Lineage (GTDB taxonomy): Bacteria > Bacillota > Clostridia > Oscillospirales > Oscillospiraceae > DUPK01. The sequence goes on from JAJUHC010000003.1 coordinate 128,357, forward strand.
AGGGGACTATGAGCGGATGCTCCGGCTCGACCTCTCCGCGCTGTATTTTGAAACGATCGGCGCCGAACCGTTTTATGAGCTGGCGCTCAGGATTGCGCGGGAATGTCCGAGTGAGCTGAAGCAAAAATACCCCCTTTCCATGCTGCGGATTGCGTTTGAGCTCCTTGCGGGCGGAATGAACGTTGACTTCGGCGTGCTGCTTGACGAGCTTTACCCTATGATTGACAAAAACGGCGATGGAGATCCCCTTTTGCGCGGCGAGTGGCTGCTGCTTTTCTCCTTAAGGCATCTTCCCCGCCTCGACGAAATGATGTCCGTGCTGAAGCAGGCGGCCGAACTGTTCGCCGGTGGACACTCGCGCGTTATACTGCCGGACTCGCCGTGGTTTTACTGTATCTTCGCCCCGTTTACCGTATTTCACTCCGTACCCGGCGAGGCGGATAGGGAAGCCGACGCGCTTGAGGAATACATAGCGCTCTACACCGGACTGACAAACGGCCACGGAGCCGGCGCGGACGTGCTTTTCCGCGCGGAGCTGGCGCATTACAGGGGACATCTTCGCGAGGCGGAAATCCAGGCCTATAAGGCGCTGTATATCGCGCAAAGCATGCGGCAAAAAGCCATCTGGCTTGCCGCGTCGTTTCATCTGGCCGAAATAGCATTAGAAAGCGCCGATACGGCCGGCTGGAAAAACGCCGTCGCATCGATTGAAGAATCGCTGGATGGCCTGCAGAATATCTTTCTTTTGCCAAGCGCTGTGGATACGGTAAAAGGGATGCTGTTATCGGAGCTCGGCAGAAGCGAGGAAATAGCGGACTGGTTGAAGGATGGGGATTTCTCGGAACGGCAGCTTCCAAGCATGGAAATCGGCAGAACGGCCGTACATTTAGGGACCTTGCTGGATCGGGGCAAATACGCCAGGATAATCGGAGCCGCGGAGGCCATGCACCCGGAAGGTATTCAGATTCGCGGCTTTCAGGACATCTATCTGGCGCTTATCGTGGCCGTAGCGTACCTGCGTTCCGGAAACCGGGAAAAGGCGCTGAGGTATGCGGACCGCGCGGTACGGGCGGCCATGGCTGACGGGCTTTTCTTGCAGCTTCTGTATTACGGGCATTTATTGGACGGTCTGGGCGAGGAATGTTTGGAACGGAGCTTTCCGGAGCAGATGAAAAGGTTTGAGGCGGAAAAGAAAAAGTACCTTTCGGCTTACTCCTCGGTCTTTCCCGGCCTGTCCCCGAAGGAGCTGCCCAAGGACCTGACCGCCCGCGAGCGGGAAATCGCTCTGCTCGCGGCGAGGGGGCTTAAAAACTGCGAGATTGCGGAAGAGCTCTTTGTGACCGAAAACACGGTGCGCACCCACCTGCATTCCGTGTATCAGAAGCTTGATATCGACAGGCGCGCAAAGCTTGCCGAAAAGCTGCTGAAGGGCTGAAGAAGCGCCAGTCTTCGTACTGTCGGTGCGTCTGCGGCGTTCTCGGCACAATATCCGCGTGCGCAGCCCGCGCAGACAACCGAATCGCGCCTTCCCTCCCGTCCCGCACGTCCGCGGGGCGGGATTTTTTGCGTTTTTTGGGTGGCTTTTTTGAAAAAATCATCCATTCGTACGAGGCGCGGTTTAAAAATCCGTGCTACAATCATTTTTAAAGCGGTACATTTTGACGGTCCATAGCTGCCGGGGCTTGTCCCGGCAATGCGGACTGACAGCCGCGGAAGGAGGACGCCGCATGAGCTATATCAAAACGGTTGCGCCCATGAAGGATTTCCGGCTGTTCATGGAGATGGAAAGCGGCAGCGTCGTGATCGTGGACCTCTCCGTAAAGCTGGAAACGGTGAAGTATGCTGACCTTGCGGATGAGAGGCTCTTCCGCAGCGCCAGGACGGACGGCGACTGCGTCGTTTGGGGCGGCGGGCGCGTCAGGGTGACGGCAAGGGAGCTGATGGATGTGGTGCTGATCGGCGAGTATACCGCGCCGGACGAAACCGGCCCGCCCGATAACGGATGAGCGGATAGAGCAACGCAAAATGGAAAGCGAGTGTCAGGACATCATTTTAATACAAAAACCAACCGGAAAGCGAGGTAATAACATGAAAAGACAAGCAAAGCTCATCTTCAGCCTGCTGTTGTCGGCAATAATGGTAATTACGCTGCTGCCCGCGACATCGTTGGCGGCAGAGGAAACGTGTGGCGATTTTATCGTTAAAACAGACACCTCTTCGGGGTATACCTTCGACACAGGCAGCGGCACACTCAAATTTACGCAGCCCGGCGGCTATGAGGTATCAATGAAAGCCGGCGTTACTAAAAGCACGAGCTGCAGAATTCAGGTTGACGGCGGTACGTCCGGCGCGCCAATCGTCATTACGCTTAACGATGTCAGTATAGAAAGCGCGTCTTGTGCTTTTGAATTACTAAACAGTTCATATGTAAGATTGATTTTGAAGGACGGTTTGACTAATACGTTTGTCAGCAAAGGCTATTCTTGCCCGGGGATACGCTGCGAGTCGGGAGCAACAATTACAATAGAAGGCTCCGGTTCGCTTTCTGTGCAAGGCGGGAGTAATGCTGCCGGTATCGGCGGCGGAAATCGAGGTTCCGGCGGTACCGTCACCATCAGCGGCGGCATAGTTACGGCAACAGGCGGTGAAAACGGTGCGGGTATCGGCGGCGGATTTGAAGGTTCCGGCGGTACCGTCACCATCAGCGGCGGCATAGTTACGGCAACAGGCGGTGAAAACGGTGCGGGTATCGGCGGCGGATTTGAAGGTTCCGGCGGTGAAATCGCCATCAGCGGCGGCACGGTCAAGGCAACAGGCGGTAAATACGCAGCGGGTATCGGCGGCGGAGATGGTGGTTCCGGCGGTACAATCGCCATCAGCGGCGGCACGGTCACGGCAACAGGCGGTAGTTCCAGCGCGGGTATCGGCGGCGGAAGTGGTGGTTCCTGCGGTACAATCACCATCAGCGGCGGCACGGTCACGGCAACAGGCGGTCAATACAGAGCGGGTATCGGCGGCGGAAGTGGTGGTTCCTGCGGTACAATCACCATCAGCGGCGGCACGGTCACGGCAACAGGCGGTAGTTCCAGCGCGGGTATCGGCGGCGGAATAAGAGAAGCGGGCGGTACGGTTGTGATTACCGGCGGCAGCGTCAAGGCGACGGGCGGAGGCTACGGTGCGGAGGCCATTGGGCACGGAGCGTATGCAACCGACAGCGGCACGCTGACAAATAGCAGCAGCGGCGGCGATAATGTCTACCTCACTACGGTGACGCTTATGCGGGGAAGCTCGGCCGCGGCTGATGTAGCCGTAAGCTCGCTTACGGCCAGCTTGAGCAGTGTGAGCTATGCCTACGGCCTGAACGGCGTATGCACCGATGCTAACGGCAAGCTGTACCTCTATCTGCCCGAGGGTACGAATGTTACGGAAGCGGAGACCGCAGATGCCGCGCAGCCTTCCAATATAAGGACATACACGGGTATGGTAACTACCAAAGACGACCATACGGCAGCGGGAACTCTGAGCTCGCCTACTAAGCTTGACGCGCCAGCTAATCCTGCATGGGACGGCACAACGCCCGGAAAGGGAAAGTGGGATGCGGTTTCAGGCGCCGCATCGTATACGGTGCAGCTCTATAAGGACGGAACAGCTTGCGGCAGCGCGGCAAGCGGCGTAACGGGCACAGAGTATGACTTCACCTCCGCTATTGCCTCTGCAGGCAGCGGGAACTACACATTCAAGGTAACCGCCGTCGGCGACGGTATAAATTATACGAACAGCGAACCTTCAAATCCAAGTGCAGCATACAGCTACACAGCGCCGGTGGCGCCGGTCATCACCACGGATAGTCTGCCGGGCGGCATAGTGAACACGGCATACAATCAGGCCCTTACGACCACGGGCGATACGCCGATTACATGGAGCATAGAGAGCGGCAATCTGCCTGACGGGCTTTCGCTCTCAGATAGCGGCGTCATCTCCGGAACGCCGACGACTGTTGGAACCTATACCTTCACCGTCAAGGCTGCGAACACAACGGGAAGTGACGCCAAGGAATTAAGCATCAAAATCAACCCCATGCCGCTCGCCCCGACAATCAGCACGAATAGTCTGCCAAGCGGCACCGTGGGCACGGCGTACAATCAGGCCCTTACGACCACGGGCGATACGCCGATTACATGGAGCAAAGAGAGCGGCAATCTGCCTGACGGGCTTTCGCTCTCAGATAGCGGCGTCATCTCCGGAATACCGACGGCGGCCGGAACCTATACCTTCACAGTCAAGGCCGCAAACGGAGCGGGCGACAGCAGCAAGGAACTGAGCATCACAATCAGCGCAGCGCCGGCCACAACGTATACCATCACCGCCTCGGCAGGCAGCGGCGGCAGCATCAGCCCGAGCGGGGCGGTAAACGTCACGGAGGGCGGCAGCCAGACCTTTACGATAACCCCGGACTCCGGATACGAGATCAGCTCCGTCACCGTTGACGGCGCCGGTCATGGAGCTGCAGCGACATATACCTTCACAAACGTCACAGCCAACCATACGATTACCGCCGCATTCGCCGCAACAAGCGGCGGAGGTGACGGCGGAGACGGCAGCAGTACTCCTGACACACCGACATACGAAGCCACCGTTTCGGGATACGGCACATCACAAACCAGTCTGCCC
>JAJUHC010000004.1 GCA_029268065.1 Clostridiales bacterium
GCCAGGGATGAAATCTACGGCGACCTCGGCGGCGGGCGCACGATACTCGGCAAAACGCCGCTTCAGCACGGCTACGACCTGGCTGATGCCGTGGGGCACGACGCGCCCTTATTGGCGGCGGCGATGGTTGCGGGCGGAATCATCGGCGACGCCGCGGCGGAAGGCGCCGCTGCGGAAAGCGCTGCGGCCCCCCTAACCGAGGGCACGGGAGACGCTATCAATCCAAATGAGATTCGTTTCAGTCAAAGTTCAGTCAACGGCGCAGATGAAATCACCGCAAGCATGAAAGCAAATGGTTGGCAAGGAAAGCCAATTGATGTTGTGAAAATGCCTGACGGCAAATTGACATCGGTGGACAACACAAGGGTTGCCTCGGCAAGACAAGCTGGCATTGATGTCAGGGCAAATGTTCATGGATACAATGACCCGCTTACACCAGATCAAATGAGTAGATTTGCCACGAAAAAAGGCATTCCGACAACATGGGGTGAAGCTATCAGATTGCGGATAGGCAAACAAAATTCCACTTTCAGAAATAACTTTCCGTCAGGTTCGTTTGATCTGCCGATATTTAAGTAAGAGGAACAGGAGTTGAAAACATGTTGAATGAATTGCTATCAATTGAAAAGTCATTTCGGGGATTTACATATCCCAAGGCTTTTCTAAAAGCAGTTGAGCTTAATCTGATTGATTTTGATATCTGGTATATCATGGATGAAAAACAAGTCATGTTGCGTGTCCAAGGTCTGAGAAATCGGTATCCCAAGCGGATGCTTATACCTTTTGCTCGCCGAGAGGACAATGATGATATTGCCTGCTTTGAAATAGGTGGAGGAAGCAAAGTATTTGTTATTCATGATTATGCCAGCGAGGGGTGGGAACACCGTAAAGAGTTTTTGGACTTTTGGGATTGGTTTGAGAGTGTAGTAAAAGAATTGATCACTCATGAGCGAGAGGAAGAGCAAAGTGATTTCTGATTATTCTGAACTCAGCAAGGAAATTTCTTATGCTTTACGTCATGCGCCTCAGGAATACGGTTTGACGCTTGACGAGCAGGGCTGGGTTCCAGTAGAAGACCTTATCGATGCTCTGAAAAAACAAGAGAAGTATTCTGATTTGACGCTTCAGGATATTGCCAACATGATACAGGCATCCGAAAAAAAGCGACATCAGCTTATTGATGATCGGATACGGGCTCTGTATGGCCATTCTACGGAAGAAAAGATTAAGAAGAATGCCATTCACCCCCCGGATGTTTTATATCACGGTACTGCTCATAAATTTTTGCAGGAAATCCTTCAGCAGGGGCTGATTCCAAAGGACCGGCAATATGTGCATCTCTCGCAGGATAAGGAAACGGCAATCAATGTTGGAAAACGAAGAGACACCAATCCAGTCGTTTTGCGTATTGATGCTGTGACTGCTTGGAAAGACGGCATCAACTTTTATCGTGGTAACGATACAATTTGGTTGGCAGACGACATTCCGGCAAAATATATTAACCTCTCTTAAGTCTATAGATTTATGCGGTATCTCACGCTTCACAACCCCTATTCCGACCCCGCTTAGGACCGCCATTCAGCCCGCATTTCGGGCTGATGTGCGTTGCGCCGGGGACGCTTGCGACCGGCTAAATGCATTTATCTCATTCATTCCAGGAAGCCGGAGGCGGCAACGGACGGCAGATTCGGCGGCTTGTGCGGCTATATATATGATATTGGCAATACAAGGGAAAAGATGTATGATGATGTCGGAGCGGATAATAACGGACTCCCGGTCTGCGAGCAGCTCATAGGAAATGACTGTAAGAGCGGGAACAAGCGGTATCCCCGAAAACCGTCATGTCCTGAGCGGGTTTTCGGGGATACACTTTTTGGCAGGCGAGTGAGCTAATAAGCCTGCGGCAAGTCTCACTAATGGCGTATTTATCAGCCAAGCATGCTCCGGACAAGCAGGGCAATTATTTTTGCCGCCTGGGCGCGGGTTGCGTTTGCCTTCGGGGCAAAGCTTCCGTCGCCGTTGCCGCTGATAAGTCCCGCCTGCTGCATAGCCGTCACCGAAGCGGCGGCGTAGGCAGATATGTCCGCGCTGTCTTTAAAGGTCACTGGGCTGATTGACTTTCGCAGAGTGCATTTTGCTGCTTTATCGGCGTAGCGGGAAATCATCACAGCCATATCCTGACGTGTGATAGCCGCGCTCGGATCGAACTTGCCGTCGGAGCCGGTTACAATGCCCAGTTTATTTGCCCACTGCACCGCGGCGAAATACCAATCGTCGGCTTTCACGTCCGTAAAGGATGAAACCGAGTAACTGCCAAGGTCGCCGCCGTGAAGATTCGCAAGAATGGTCACGAACTGCGCCCTTGTGATATTCGCGTCCGGGCTGAACATGCCGTTGCCCATACCGTTAATAATCTTTCTCGCGGCGAGGAAGCTCACATATTCCTCGTACCAGCCTGAAATGTCAGAGAAGGCAACGTCGTTGTAGCCAACGGCGTAGGAGGAAAAGTGCGTGGTTTTAAAGGTCACCGTTGCGCTGGAGGCGTCATAAACGCAGTCTGGAACCACAATAAGCTCGCCGTTGCCGGAAATATAGTAGATAACGATTTTGCTTGTGTCTTCTCCGTCAGCTGGCTTGTAGGGAAGGCTTACCGTTGCGGCGCCGCCGCCGAAGCTGGTGATTGTTTTATTGTCGGAGACTATTTTCAGATCGTAAACCGGCCTGCTACCTATAATCGCCTTATCCCTGTCGGAAAGCACTGCGCCGTCCGATTTGGCGGCCGAGATGGTGATGGTTCCGGCGCCGTTTCCTCCGATTTCAGCCAGCGCCGCATTGTCAAAGCTCATTGTAACGGCGGAAGATGAGAGCGTGAGCTTGTCGATTTTACCGGAGCTCATGGTGGATAGCGCGGACTGGGGGATGCTTACCGATATGCCCGAAGCGTTGTTTGCCGTTTCAATGCGGATTTCGAGCGCCGCCTGCGTGTTCTGTTCCTTTGCCTTGCCGGCGGACGCTTCCACCATTGCGCTTATCTGACTGTTCGTTACGCTTGCCGATGCAACGCCGTTTGAACCGGTGACAGCCGAAACATTCATGGTCGCAGTGGCGGTGTCACCGCCCGTGACCACGGTTACCGGACTGCTGCTATTGGGCGTGGTCGTACCCCCTCCGATGACTCCCGAGCTGGAGGTCTTGTTTACCGTTACGCTGACGCTGGTCGTCAGCAGAACGCCGTCCGGATTGAGAACGCCGTCCGGCAGAGTCACCGTTCCGCTTACCGTGAAGGTCTGCGCACTGGCTGAGGACGCGTCGTATGAGCTGGAAGCCACGTCCCATGTCACGCCCGCCTCTACGCTGCCGTCGTTGGTGAGCAGGGTTACCGTGGCGGGCAGTCCCAGGGCGGAGGCGGTCTTTGCCGTTCCGTTTGGCAGCCCCGTGATGGCGGCGGGGGCGGCGACGCTTTGCAGAACCTTGTTGATTGTGATTGTGACAGGCTGGGAGTAAATATCGTAGGCGGCGGCATCCATGACGCTGGATGTTCTCATCAGTATTGTTGCGCTGCCGCTCTTAAGTCCGGTTATGCTGTTCCCGCTCACGCTTATGTTTTCGGCGCCGCCGATAACGACTACACTGGGTGAACAGCTGTATGAATCAGAGGCGAGATTTGCGTGCGCGGTGGCCCGGAGGCTTAAGCTGCCGCCGACGTTCAGGGAATAGGAGGGGCTTTCCGGCTCCAAATCAAAGACGTAGCTCTTGGTGAAATTGGAATTATTGCCGGTAATGCCTGTTATTCCATGATCGATGGCCCAGGCATAGGAGCTCTTGTCGGCATATGTCCAGCCCCAGAGGCCGAGGCCGCGGGCATTGGCGTTGCGGATAAAGCCCGCGTCGGTTAAGTAGCCGTAGCTGGCGTCGTAAGCCGCGTTATTCGGAAGGATTGAGTTGAGAACATCGCGAAGCGCAATATTTGGTTTTGACGGATCTGGGACGCTTATGCCGGACAGCGTCGCAACCGAAAACTGGGGGGCGATTGTTTTCATGATCGGAATGCTCTTCTGATTGAAGGTAATAAAGTTGACATTATCGCCGCAGTTATATTTATTCACAAGGTCAACGCAGGCCTGCTCGATGCCGTCCGTGGAATCCTTCAGTTCGAGTACGAGCGTTATGTTTTTCGATTTGACATATTGAAGCAACTCATCAAGAGTGGGGATTTTTTCCCCGGCGAAGGCGCTGCCGTACCAGGAGCCCGCATCTAGCTTTTTTATCTGCTCAAGAGTGAGCTTTCCCGGCGTGCACGCCGATCTTGTCGTTCCGGCATCGGTAAAAACGCTGTCGGGAAGCGCCTTCGTCTCCTTGATGTCGGTAGTGCGGGAAAAGGTCGTGTCGTGCAATATGATGACATGGCCGTCCTTTGTCAGATAGACGTCGGTTTCCACCATGTCGGCGCCAAAGTCCTCCACCGCCATTTTATAGCTTGCCATCGTGTTTTCGGGAGACAGAGATGGGATGCCGCGGTGTCCTATGACAAACGACCGTCGTGTCAGGGTGGGGCTGTCATATACCTGAGAGGCCTTGAAAAGGCCTTCGGGATCTCCCGTTATGATTCCGTTGGCTCCTGAGGTTATGGCTTTATGCATGCCGGTTATGGTATCGTCGCAGACGACAAAGACTCCAAGCATTCTGCTCTGTATCTTTTCGACAGCTTCCTTCGCCGCAGCCGGCTGCGGGATTATTACGGATATGCAGCTGGCTTTGTTTGCAGCCTGCGCCACAGCATAAGGATCGGCTATGCTGGTATCGTTTATTCGCAGCGAAGCCCTGGTTTTCGTAGCCTGAGTGCGAAACGACTGCAGAAGCGGAATGCTGTCGCTCACGACGTTCAGATCCTCAAGCTTGTTTTGGCTGATATAAGCCGCAAGCGCGTTTGCCGTATTCTCGTCGCTTATATTGAACAGCATGGTGATTTTACCGGAGGCGGCGCTTATGACGTCGCCCAAGGCACCTACCTCTTGTGATCCGCTGTAACAGTACAGCAGGGAGTCTTTGAGCTTGAGATCAAGCAGTATGGAGGAGGTCACGCTGTCGTTTATGAGGGCGTTGATATTTGCAAGACTCGAGGGCCCGTTGAAGACAACCGTCGGGCAGTTCACCAAATTGCCGTTTAATGTCTTGGCGTCTGCGTATTGTGCGTCCGGCCGCGGGACGTCGGGGAGGGGTTCCGGATCTAGGGAAACCTTTATGTTGTCGAACCTGACATTGACAAGGTCTGTCTGAAGTCCGATGTCACCGGTAAGACAATCTCCGGCGTTGTCGGTGAATTCAACCTCTATACCGTCCAGAAACTGCTTAACCTTATTGCCGCACACGACAATTTTCATATGGTGCTTGACGCCGTATTCCATGTTTTCGGAAAAAGCGGCTTTTTGACGGACATCCCACGCGTTAGATTGATTTCTGAAAGCGAATTCGGTTCCGTTGGACGCGGTTGAGGTCTGCCTGATTGCGAACTGAAAATACGGGTAATCCTTGTTCTGTATCCTGTACATGATAGATGCCCAGCGCGCAGAATTGTCCGCCTGGGTGAATGTGATGTCGCCCTCGATTTCGTAGTCGCCCACGCCCTTTGGCATAGGTATCAGAATGCGGGTGCTTTTGCCCATTGCGAGATATTGATTGCTGGAGGTCTTTCCGTCACCGATATTGACGGTCTCGCTGTTGATTGAGTAGGTGCCGGAGCTTCCGATCCTGCTCCAGGCTGCGGGCAGCAGCCCGTCCTCAAAATCGGCGGAGATATATACCCTGTCGGAAGAGTTTTCGCGTACCCAGACCGTTATTTCTGCCGAGACGCCGTCTATTGTCGCGGTTATCGTCGCCGTTCCCTTTTTTAAGGCTCTGAACGAAGAGCTTACGGCGTCATAGGCGACGACGCTGCTATCGCTTGAGGACCATGTGATTCCGGAGCTTGTCCCGCTTAACTTCGATTCCGTATATGTCTCGTCTACCGCCGAAAATGAGATTGAGGCTGCCGCTATACTGTCGTTGACGACGGTTTTATACAGTGTCTTATCGGGCGTGAGGGAGGTAATAGCGGGAGTTTTATCAGAGGCGTTTACGGTGACGCTCTTCGTGTACAGCTTGTTGCCAACTATTACGGATACGGTGGCCGTGCCGGTTTTGAGCGCTTTTATGGTTTTGTCGTCACGTACCTTTAAAATGGCGGAGTCGGAGGAGTATACCTTCGCGTCCTTCAGGTCGACCGAAGCGGCACTCCCGTCGGACAAACCGACGACGACTGAAAGCGCGATGGTGTCCAGCTGCTTCACGGAATCCGGTATGCCCGAAACGCTTATGCTGCTTACATCCAGCTTTTTTATTACGATATTGTCAAACGAGACCAGGGACTGATCCACCTGCAACCCGAAGCGGCCGCGCTCAAGACAATTTGTAAGATCTGTTCCGAATTTATTGTAGGTATTGTAGCTTTTATCGAAGCTGATCAGCGTTGTTCCGGGCGACACCTCGTATGATCTGGTGTGGTGCAGATCTTGCCCGAACGCGCTGACCGAAAGATTATAGGTCGCGTTTTTCTCGAGCGCCGTTAACGCCGTTCCGTCACTGTTGGTATCTACAAAATACAGCCAGCTCCCGGAGCTCGTGTAGGACGATATCTCGCCCGCGCCCTTCGCCCTGTTTGAAAAATGGTAATATCCGGCGCTGTTGCTGAGCGGCGCCCGGTAATATGCCGAAAGCCATCTGGCCGTATTTAAGTAGTTGATAAAGGACACGTCTACGGACATCGTGAAGTTATCCCCGAGGGCCGGCATCGATATGCGCCTCTGAGAAGCGCCCGAGGTGTTGAAGCTGCCGACCAGCTTGCCTCCGCTAACCGACCATCCGGACTGCTGACCTGAAATCGGCGTATAGTTGGCGGGCAGGGTACCGTCGGCGTAGCCGTCGAAGTTCTCGGAGTATATTACGTCGCTGTCCGTATTATGAACAACATCAGAGGACAGGTTTAGAACGCCGAACGATGCCGTCGTGTTCCAGAGAGTCTTTACGCCGCCGGTCGTGCACCACGCACTTGTATAAAGGGTACCTGAGGCCATGTTGTCGACAGCCAAATTGAAGCCCAACTCCCTCTGCAGGTAGGAATCCAGACCTAGGCTCTTCCAGGGAATCGCTATTTCGGCGTTCCAGCCGTCCGCTGTGGGCGCAGTAACGGCCAGAATATTTCTCTTAAGCGCCGCCTGCTCCGCAGCCGATTGGGTGATTCCGGCGCCCATCAGGATATAGGGGTTGAAGTTGTCGTCAGGGTTGTAGCCTATCCCTATTTGCCAGTCTCCGTAGACATATGGGCCGCTTGAGTGCTTCGTGGGGTCAAGGAAGATACTGATGATATCGCTGCTTACCCACGCCGAGCCCGCGACCAGGTCGGTGTCGCCTTTTACGTTTACAGCGACATAAAGATAGGTATAGTCCCACTTTACGTCGAAGCTGGTGCTATGCGGCACTGTGCTTGTCAGGGGGACACCGACATTATTGCTCAGCGACCATATGGAATCGGTCAATTTTCCGTCAATAATAGGCGAGCTGTCAATCATTTTTGCAGTAACGGTACTTTTTCCTTCCCCTTCGCCGGCGGCATGGCTCACCGTTGAAAAGGGGAATATTGCTAATAACTGAACCAATATCAGCAGCGCCGCTAGTGTTTTTTTTCTTCTCATTTTTTTCCTCCTAAGTACGATAACGCGGTTTGTTATTTAAGGAATACTGACACTAATGCGGAATTATATATATCAAAAATCAACTCTGAAAGGCTGATAGTGTAAAATACTTGTAATAGTAAAGCTGAAATGCAATAACAAATTTTTGCTGCAATCGCAATAAAATGGAAATCTCCACTGCTTCACCGGAGAGCTGAGTTTAGACCGCGCAGACACAATATAACCCGACAATTGACATTTTGACTTTCGGTCGGCAGTTTTTTGCGATATAATTTGCATAATACATATAAAAAATGCCAACTGATCTTGTGCGATCAGTCGGCTTGTATTTTGGCGGAGCCGGAAAGAAGCAAATCCTCTGCCGACAAGCGAAATTTGAATGTGCAAGCGTTAGCTTAACAATATTTTAATATGCTTGTTACAATTGCCGTGAGACCCAATAGTAGCGGTATGGAGTTGCAGTTATCTCAAAACCAAATAGAGCTGACAAACGCAAGGCATATCAGAAGAAGGTCCGGGAAAGAGTGCGCTAACGATCGATATGACGATTCGAAAAGGAAAAAGAAATTCAGACATGAAAGGAATGAGTAACAAATGGATTTCAGTAAGCTTAAGCATTGCAGCGTAGTTATGGGGCTTGACGAAAGGCTGAAGGACCCAAAATTCGCCCACGAAACGCCGGAGCAGCTTGACGGGCGCAGGGAGCAGATCATCTGGGTGGACGGGGAAAACGTCCCCGGCGCGTTTTATTCGGAGTATATGTGGCATTTGCCCGGAACTCCCCAGCCGCAGGAAACATGGGAAAAAGGCGCCACCGGACCCCATACGCATCCCTTCGGAGAGGTTATCGCCTTTGCGGGAAGCAACCCGGACAATCTTTACGACCTCGGCGGGGAGGTGGAGATATGGATCGAAAATCAGAAGTTCGTCAAAGACAGAAGCTTCCTTGTTTACATACCTGCGGGCATGTGCCATGGACCTATAAGGGTTAATAAGGTCAGCCGCCCGATATTCCAGTATGTGCTGGGCTCGTCGGGGAAATATGAATGCACTGAATGCGGGATGCCCGAAAGGAGTTCGGGAAAGGATCTTGAAAAGCAATTCGTGTACAGCTACAAGCAGGGAGTCGATCTGCCCGATTACAGAAAGGGCGGCGGTCCGAACGATACTCCGGGGAGGCACGACCATATAAGCTTCCTTGACGCGGAGGTGGTGCCGGGAGCCGATTTTTACGTCGAAGCCTCGTGGATAGGTTCCGCGCCTCCTCCTCCGCTTCCGGCGGGAGTCGAGCATCCGGGCCCGAAGGAGCACGCGCACGCCTTCCCCGAGATCATTGTGTTCTTCGGGGCGGATGAAAAAAACCTTTACAATCTTCAGGGTGACGTCGTTCTGTATTTGGAGGGGCAAAAGTTCGTGTTCAACGAGAGCTTTGTGGCTTTTATTCCGGGCGGCGTCCCGCACTGCCCGCTCTACTTCGGCAAAATAAGCGGCAGGATGATTCACTTTACGAGCGGTCCCGCCGGCAAATATCTCTAGGAAACCGATGAATCAATCACTGAGGAACTACGCCCTGCGAAAACAGTACCGGAGCGCCGGCCGGCGCGTTGTCTTTTCCGCTTCTCTGAAATAGCATCGGAGGTTTTTTCTATCCCCGAGGCGCGGGGGTAATATAAGCCATAATGATACCTCCGAGTTGGTGCTTCTGTCCTGCACCAACTCGGAGGTGACGCAAATTCCGTTACGGCATAGTTCATTAATAAAATTATCAGTAGAATCTTCTTCTGCGCCGAGAGAGTTCATTGAGGAGCATGATGCTTATCAAATCTCCAAGCATTCCCCTGCGGCCGCAGCAGCCGTAATAGCGGGGGCGCTGACCGTAGGGCAGATTTTGAGGATTGCGGTTCGGTCCCTGATCGGTGCCGGCACGGATCGTGCGCCAATACGGCGTGGGCCTGCTGCATGGATTACGGCAGCAGCCGCGTCTGCGCGAGCGTGTCTGAAGCGCAGCGTCGTCTAATGACATTTCTGAGTTATTGCACTGAGCCGCGAGTTCGGGATAGAGACGGCACACTTCGCTGAAAATGCCTTCTGAAAGATTCTCTACCATCTGCTGAGTCGGCATTTGCGGGCCCTGCGTATCCATACGGTCGCAGGCGTTTCTGATATGCGGCTGAAGCTTATAATATATGTCAGGATAAACGAGCTGAAAATCCATCTCGACCTGCTGCATCTGTTCAGCATTATATGTAGGCTGAGCCTGAACATTGACCGTTACGGGCTGCTGGGCAAGCGGCATTTGAACGGGTTCAACCGGCATCGGAAGAATCTTAAATGGCATCTCTATCGGCTCTAGCGGCATAGGTTGTATTTTGATCGGCATTGAGATGGGCTCAATCGGCATCGGTCTGATGCTGGGTTGCTGCTGGACAGGTTGCTGCTGGACAGTTTGCTGCTGGACAGGCTGCTGCTGGACAGGTTGCTGCTGAACGGGCTGCTGTGATCTGTATCCGGAGTGCAATATCGACGGCGTTATCATTTTTTCGCCCAAAATGTCGTCTAATTTTTTGCTTTCCACGCTATTTCCTCCAAATATTTAAAAACGGTCTACGCTACACCACATTTTATGATGAACGCTGATGCGCAGCAACTTGTACCATAACATAATAAGAGCAGACCGTAAATGAACCCGGCTTACGCTGATGCGAACCAGGTTCTTCACGGCCAAAGCCGCGCTTGTATAGGTGCGGCTTCATTTTGTTATACCGTAAAGCAGAAGAAAAAACTTATGTATTAAACGAAGCCCCTCGGGAAATACTGACAAGCAGTCAGGTGCGGTCAGATAACGAGCTGCATTTAACGAGGGGGTTTTGCGCGATGCAGAGTAAAGTAGAGATAAGTGGGATAAGCACTGCAAAACTTAAAGTTCTAAAAAACAACGAAATAGTCGAGCTTCTCAGGAGGAGCAAGGAGGGCGACAAAAAAGCAAGAGAGGAGCTTATCGCGGGAAACCTCAGGCTCGTGCTCTCGGTTATACAGAAGTTTGCCGGACGTGGAGAAAATGCGGACGATTTGTTCCAGGTGGGGTGCATCGGGCTGATAAAAGCGATAGATAATTTCGACATGTCTCAGAATGTACGCTTTTCGACATACGGAGTTCCAATGATAATAGGCGAGATACGCAGATACCTCCGTGACAACAGCTCAATACGCGTAAGCCGGAGCATGCGCGACCTTGCTTACAGGGTTCTGCAAGTCAAGGAGAAGCTGACCAACGACCTTCAGCGCGATCCGACCGTAGAGGAGATAGCGAAAGAATTGGGAATAAAGAGGGAGGAAGTGGTGTTCTCCATGGATGCCATTATGGATCCCATATCTCTTTACGAGCCCATGTATAACGACGGCGGCGACACCGTCTGCGTTATGGATCAGGTGAGCGACAATAAGAACACCGATGCAAGCTGGCTTGAGAAACTGGCTTTATCAGAGGCGATTGAAAGACTCAGCGAGCGTGAAAAAAGAATTCTTGCGCTGAGGTTTTATGAAGGCAAAACTCAGATGGAAGTGGCCTCGGAAGTCGGAATAAGCCAGGCCCAGGTATCGAGGCTTGAAAAAAATGCGATAAACCAGATAAAAAAGTGCATATAGCAAACAAATGATCAAGCAAAAAAGTTCCCCTCCGTGAACATATACACGGAGGGGAACAATATATATGTAAGGCTTACGCCTGATAAGCGCTTACATCATGGGTTCCAAGCCGAGAACGGGGTGACCCTTTTCCGTGAGGAAGTTCATCAGGGTCTCCGGATCCTCGCCTATGGTTTCGTCGCCTATCATATCCACGAAGTTGTCTATATCGTAGAGCTCCTTCGCAGTCGCGTTGAGTCTTGCGGCGACCATTTCCTTGAGAGCCTTGGGCATCCACACTATGCGCGCCACGCCGCCGTCGGCCTTCATAAACTTCTTGGAGCCGATGAAGTGCTTGCCGTGGCCCATGAAGCCTGGAGTCTGAACGCCACCGCCGGTCATGGAAGCCATTTCGGCAAAGGTCATTCCGAGAGGAGTCATTCCGGCGTGCTCGCGGTTGACAATAACGACGCCGTTGGAGCAGGGCTCGATTCCGCAAATGCACTCGAAGCAGCCGCAGCTGGTCATCGGGTCTATCATTATGGAATAGAGGGCAACGCTCTCAAGAGCTCCGTTGGAATAGGTCTTTACAGCTTCGTCGACGTCTTTCCATTTTCCTATACGCTCGTCAATCAGGCCGCCCTTGCCGATAACGCGGCATGGACCGTTCGGATCAAGCTCGTTGGAGGCCTTCGCGTCGAGCCAGGAAACCGCGCCGCAGAGACCGAGACGCTCGGGGGTAACGACGCAGACGTGCGAGGGAGAGAAGGACTGGCAGAGTATGCAGGAGTAGAACTTGTCAACATTTTCGTCGGTGAGGGATTTAAGACGCTCGTCGCGCTTGTCGTAAATGGGCGTCGCCAGATCCTTTCTCAAAGCCTTGACCTTGGCAGGCTCGGTCACTATGGTTACCTGGCATTTGTCGATAACGTTTTCAAAGTCGTTCTTGAGCTTGGCGTAAAGGACCTCGCCGATGTGCGCGGCCCTGAATCCGGCGTCATAAGCGTTCTTGCTGATGCGGATACGGATCATATCCCTCTGGCCGGTGTGCATAACGCCCTCAAGGTAGTTGAGGTAGTGGTGGAACTTACGCTCGAAAACAGGCTCGAAGTCGGACTGCATATTCTTGCCCGCGACGTCAACAATGATGCCCATGTTCATTTCGCCGCCAACGGCAATTGCGTCGAAGTCGGGACCGTCAAGCACAATCTTATGGTCTTCAACCTCGGAAAGCTCAGAAGCGCGGCAGAGCTCGAAGCAGTCGTTTCTGGAGCCGTCTATCTGAATGCGCATGTCGCCGCGCCTGATTATCTCGCCCTCGAAGGCGGGAGCAAGGCAGAGCGGAACGTCCACCTTGGTAATCTTGATCTTGATGTCTCTGGCCTCGAGAGAAGTCTCGACGAAATCCTTTGTGTTCTCCTGAACGACAAGACTCTTCGGTATGCGCCAGATGTTGTTGGTCTCGTTGGTGATGACAGGGAAGCCGAGTGCGATGGCGCCGCCGCCGCAGGCAACGGTCATATCGCTGAGAGGGGCGTAGGCGTTTACGAAGGCGAATATGCGGTCAAAGGTGTACTTGCACATTCCGTCGTAATCGCCGGCAGGTATGTTGCCGAAGATCATCGCAGCGCGGAGCGCAACGGATATAACGTGAGCAACAGCGGACAAATCGTCGCCAAGGGTAAGAATGCGAACCTTGAAGTTCATGTTGACTCCGGCTTCAACAGCCTGCTGTATTATGCCGCCTACAAGGAACACAATGATTCCCTTGGACTGATAATCCTTAATGATATTTGCAGCCTCTTCCTTAGAGGGAGCGGGACCGATAAGTACTGCGACGCCGGGTATGTCCTTTGTAACGAGGGGGACGCCAAGCTCGCGGATTTCCGCGTCGGAAAGGTGGCCGTGGTAGTCTCCGGTGTAGGGGGTTTCGTTAAATACATATTTTACCGCTTCGATGACTTCTGCGGAAAGCGCGGTGGCTATACCGGTCGAAAACACGTCTTTGACGCGGCGCTCACGGGTCATCATAGCCTTTATGGTATTGAGCGCTTCCTTAAGCTCTCCGAGCGTGCCGATCTTCTTTGCCGTAAAGGCGTAAAGGCAGGGGAGACTGTAAGCTGTATCGGGGAAGGAAACCTTTTTGTCTGGTCCGAACTTGGAAAGCGCCTCGTCAACGGATTTTACCGCCAGGGCATACATTTCGTCCGAGCCGTTAAATACTCTATCTATAAGTGTCATATAAACCTCCATTAGCTCCTCACATAATAACCATCGGCCTCATAACGGGCCATATGGCATGTGGCGCGGTTGCCGCTTGCCGGCGAGCGGCTCGCCTGATTTTTGCCGGCGCGACTTCGGCGCCGTTAAGCGGTTATTTAATCGATGAGTCGATCTTTCGCTTGATAACCCTTATCTCCTCCACGGCGGAGGGAGAAATATCATATGGCGATTTGCCCTGCCTGTCGGCATCGGCTATTTCTGAATTATAATGAATAAAACCTAAAAAATCTTCCTCGGGTACGTTTTCCATTATGAACCTTTCGTCCTCGGAGTTCCTTATCTTGTTCGCGACCACCCTGACGCTGGGGACAAAAAGGTCGGAAGCAAGCTTTTTAACATTGCGGTAGGTCTGGATGCTCCTTGCTCCCGGCTCCACGACGACGATAAAGTTGTCCATGCAGCCGGCGGTTCCTCGTCCCAGATGCTCAAGCCCCGCCTCCATGTCCATTATCACGACGTCTTCCTTGCCGATGATCAGGTTGGAGATGATCGCCTTCAGCATTACATGCTCAGGGCATACGCAGCCCGTTCCGCCTGTTTCCACCGTACCGAGAATAAGGAGTCTCACGCCGTTTTTTTCCCTGGCGTATTGCGCGGGAATGTCGTCCACCCTGGGGTTGAGCTTAAAAAACTTTCCCATATTGTCTTCGGACGCTCCGGTGCGCTCATTTATCAGCTCGCGCATTTTTGAAACGGGAATTATTTCAGCAAGCTCCTCTTCGGTAAAGCCGAGAGCCAGTCCGAGATTTGCATCAGGGTCAACGTCAGCGGTTAGAACATTTCTTCCTTCTTCGGCGTAAAGCCTTGCAAGCACCGCGGAAAAGGTAGTCTTGCCGACTCCGCCCTTGCCCGTTACCGCAATTTTCATTTTTGTACCTTTCTTAGATGCCGAGAGCGGTTCTCTTTGCCTCAATGCCCTCGATCATGCTGGCAGCCAGTTTATCCGGATCCATATTGATAATGAATCCCGCGCCTACCATCTTTCTCGTGCCCTCGGTAATAAGCTCCATCATCTGAGATGAACCCTTTACCTGCGGCTCGATTCCGAGGTATGTATCTATGCCTGAGGCTATAACGTAGTTAGCGATGGAGACTGCCTTTTCGCTCATCCATTCGGGAGCGCAGCCCACTATCGGGAGCTTGGCTACGTCAACGTTCCATGCCTTTGCCACTCCTGTTACGAGAAGCAGGATACGGCTGATGTCGACACAGGAGCCCATGTGGAGGACAGGGGGAATCCCCGCAAGCTCGCAGACTCTCTTGAGTCCCGCGCCGCAAAGCTCCTTGGCCTCGAGCTGCATAAGTCCGGCTTTTGCCGCGGCCTGAGCGGAGCAGCCTGTTGCGACTATGATGATATCATTTTTCAAAAGCTCTTTCATTATTCCGATATGTGAAAGGTCTTGCCTTACCTTCGGGTTGTTGCAGCCGACTATGCCGACGGCTCCGCGGAGAACTCCGGACTCAAGGCATTCGACAAGAGGCTTGTAGGTGCCGGTGACGTCGACATGGGAGTTCGTAACCGTGTCAAGACGCTTAATAATGGCTTCGCAGGAGTAGCCGACCATGGCCTTCTGCTTAGAGGAGGGGATACAGACGTTGCCGCCCCTGTTCTGGAAGTTGTCGATAGCCATCTTGACGATCTCGCGGGCCTGGTCAAGAGCCTTTATGGGGTCGAAACGTATGAACTCGGAACCGGGGATACGAGCTTTTTCTGAAGTCGTTATAAACTTGGTGTGGAAGCACTTTGTGAGCGGCCCGAGAGCGGGAAAGAGGCACTGCACGTCGACAACGATAAGCTCGACGGCTCCAGTGAGGATAGCGCCCTCCTGCTGGAGGAAGTTGCCCGCCATCTTTACGCCGTGGCGCATCGTAATTTCATTAGCTGTGCAGCAGAGTCCGGCAATGTTGATGCCGTGGGCACCCTTGCTCTTTGCGTAATCGATGAGGTCGCTCTGATTGGAGGCCGCGACTATCATTTCAGACATCGCGGGGTCGTGACCGTGGATGATGATGTTGACCATGTTCTTGTCGATGACGCCGAGATCAGCCTCCGTGACCTTCGGCGTGGGAGTTCCGAAAAGTATGTCGGAAAACTCGGTTCCCATCATGGAGCCGCCCCAGCCGTCCGAAAGGCCGGTGCGCATGCCCTGTACGACAAGGGCTTCGGCGTCCGCGGTGCAGCCCATATGAGTCATGTGCATTATGGTGGCTATCTCGCGGTCTATGGCGCGGGGAGTGATTTCAAGCTCCTCCCAGACCTTCTGCCTCTCCTCGGTGGCTCTGCTTACAAACTTGAGTGTTCCGAAGGGCTTGCCGTACTCCATAAGACCGATTTCAGCGACCTCGTGGGCAATGTCGTAGATATCCCTGCCCTCTGTCGCAACGCCCCATTCGGCGGCGAGCCTAAGGAGCTTCTCCTCGTCCTTTATCACATAATTCCCGTCTTTTGAGGAAACATGCAGGACATGAGCGATCTCACGGCCGTGGTCGGAGTGAGCCGCCGTGCCGCCCGCAAGAAAGCGGACGTAGTTTCTGGCTGCGATGGCGTGAGCGTCCGCTCCGCAGATACCTCTCGAGGCCTTGGGAGTGATGCGGCAGGGCCCCATGGAGCAGATGCGGCAGCAGATGCCGTCCTCGCCGAACTTGCACTGGGGTGTCTGGTTCTTTTTTCTGTCCTCCCAGGTCTCGGCGCCGGCTTTGATTGCGAGTTCTCTTAGGATCTGGTTGTTGTTTTCCATGGTTTCGATTGAAGTAAAGATGCTCATAGAATTGTTGTCTATCGGTCAGATGCCGATATACTTCTCCTCTCTTAATGTGGACAGTATTATGATAACCTTCCATAGCAATGTCGTTTTTTGCGTCGAAGACATCACTATTCAACATAAATTTTAATATAAGTCAATCAATACATCTAGAACTATTTTAAGAATTATATGATAAAATGATTGAATGAAATCAAAAAAAATACATCATTGTGCATAGAATTGCCAATCGATAATCAATTATCGAATAGACAGACTTTTTATCGATAAAAAAATAACTGTATAATCAAAAAATTGCGCTGCAGGGCCCCGAGATTTTCGGGATAATATTCTGGGCTATGGCATTATTTTAGAAAGAGATTAATACAATGGCTAGGGACAGTGTTTTTTGCGTGGGAGGTGTCAATATGCAGTGCAGAATCGCCGATTTAAGATGCAAAGAGGTAATAAACGTGTGCGATGGCGAAAGACTCGGCTTCGTTGACGACGTTCTTGTGGAGCTTCCCTCCGGGCATGTATGCGCAATTGTTGTACCGGGAGAATGCAGGTGCTTCGGCCTCTTCGGGCATAACGAGGATTACATAATTCCGTGGGAATGTATCGTCAAAATGGGCGAAGACGTTATTCTGGCGGAGGTCAGAAGCGACCATAAAATATCGAGAAGGTAGGATAAACGGCGGCCGCCTCAGCGCGAGCCGCCTTGAATTTATTGTCAAAATTATATATAAACATGTTCGTAAAAATTAAAATATTTTTTTAAGAATTTGCCTTCGCAGCGAAAGAGCATGTGATATTCAATAAAAAACTATATTGAAATATGTTGAATTTTAAGTTTAAAAAATACGGTTTATGCATTGAAAAATGCAACTTTATTCATGTGCCGACGAAGCCCCAAGCTGCGCCGGTCATGGAAGCTCGTTTTTTTAAGCAGAATCTTATTACAGTAAGACCGCGCTCCGCGCCGCTTTATAATATATCGGCTGCCACAAGCCCCATTTGCAGGTAAAGAGTTGTTAATATCACATAAAAGCCGCACAATACGGCATTATAAATATATAAGGTGATTATGAAAGAAAATGCTTGCAATTAAGGGCGTCTTATGCTAAAATACCAAGGCATTACACATGGGTGGAGACAAGGGGCCTTGTGCCGAAGGGTTGGTTCTGAGGATGATCTTCCCAGAGGGTATGAACTAAAAAGGAGGACTTAATATGTCAAATGTAATTTCAATGAAGCAGCTCTTGGAGGCCGGAGTGCATTTCGGTCACCAAACAAGAAGATGGAACCCCAAAATGGCGCCGTATATATACATGGAGCGCAACGGCATTTACATTATCGACCTTCAGAAGACCGTGAAAAAGCTTGAGGAGGCGTACAGCTTTGTTCGCTCGCTTTCAGAAAACGGTCAGAGCGTTCTTTTTGTCGGCACCAAGAAGCAGGCGCAGGAAGCAATCCGTGAGGAAGCGGAACGTGTGGGTATGTTCTTCGTTAACGCCCGCTGGCTCGGCGGAATGCTCACAAACTTTAAAACGATGAGAACGAGAATAGACCGTCTCAATCAGCTCCGCAGGATGCAGGAGGATGGAACCTTCGATATGCTTCCAAAAAAGGAAGTTATCAAGCTCACAAATGAGATAGAGAGGCTCGAAAAGTACCTCGGCGGCGTCAAGGAGATGAAGAAGCTGCCAGGCGCGCTCTTTATCATAGATCCCCGCAAGGAGAGAAACGCAATATCCGAAGCGAGAAAGCTCGGCATCCCCATCGTGGCTATCGTGGACACGAACTGCGATCCCGATGAGATTGACTATATAATCCCCGGCAATGACGACGCGATACGCGCCATCAAGCTCATTTCCCAGACTATTGCCAATGCGGTTATCGAGGGCAGGCAGGGTTCCGACGCGCTTCCTTCTGGCGAAGAAGCGGAGCAGCCGGAGGCCGCAGAGGAAACGGCGGCCGAGTAATATACAGAGGAACCGAAAGGGAGGAAAATATCATGGCATTTACCGCTAAAGACGTTCAGACGCTGCGCGAGACAACCGGAGTCGGCATGATGGACTGCAAAAAGGCTCTTACCGCAACCGACGGGAATATGGAAAAGGCGATAGAGTGGCTCCGCGAAAAGGGCCTCGCCGCATCCCAGAAGAAGGCTTCCCGCATAGCGGCCGAGGGAATGGCTTACGCCGCTGTAATCGACGGAGTGGGCGTTGCAGTCGAGGTCAACTCCGAAACTGACTTCGTCGGGAAAAACGAGAAGTTCGTAGCTTTCGTGAAAGGCGTCGCGGAGACGATTGCAAAGGGCAATCCTCAGGACATTGACGCGCTTATGAATATGAAATACGCGGGTTCCGACCTGACAGTCGCCCAGCAGCAGCAGGAAATGGTTCTCGTCATCGGCGAGAACATCAGGGTGCGCCGATTTAGGCGCTTTGACAAGGGAGTTTCGGTCCCGTATATACACGCCGGCGGCAAGATCGGAGTCATCGTGAATCTTGAGGTGACGGGCGGAATTGAGGACAAGGTAACAGAGCTCGGTAAGGATCTTGCGATGCAGATAGCCGCTCTCAACCCAATGTTTCTTGACAAGAGCCAGGTGGATCAGTCCACTCTCGACAAGGAAAAGGAAATACTCATGATTCAGGCGAAAAACGACCCGAAGAACGCCAACAAGCCTGAGGCGATAATCGAGAAGATGGTTTCGGGGCGCATCGGAAAGTACTACAAGGAAAACTGCCTGATGCAGCAGGACTTTGTAAAGGACGCTGCGGTTACTGTTGAGCAATACGTCGCTTCAGTGGCTAAGCAGCTCGGCGGCACGATAGTTCTGAAGGATGCCGTTCGGTTTGAAAAGGGCGAGGGCATCGAAAAGAAGGAAGAGAACTTCGCGGACGAAATCGCGAAAATGATTCAATAATCAAAGCTGAAACGCGGGAGAAGCGGACTTCTCCCGCGTTATGGTGTCAGGAATTAACAGTGCGGAGGACATTATTTTTCCGCGGCCTATTAATTCCTGACATTTTAGTCATAATTGGCTTATTTTTGCTCAAAACTCTTTTCAATCTGCAGAGAATGTATTAAAATGATATGGATTTGAAACCGACGGAGTATGG
Organism: Clostridiales bacterium; assembly: GCA_029268065.1. Classification (GTDB taxonomy): domain Bacteria; phylum Bacillota; class Clostridia; order Oscillospirales; family Oscillospiraceae; genus DUPK01. The sequence continues at coordinate 19,507 of JAJUHC010000004.1, forward strand.
TGCGGCATCGCTCTTAAGCAGTTTTTCGAATGCGGACGTCACCGCCGTCGGTCAGTGAAAGGAATGGTCGATTGCATGGGAAGCGAAAAGCCGAAGTACAGGCGCGTCCTGCTAAAGCTGAGCGGGGAGGCTCTCGCGGGCGATAACAGGTTCGGACTAAACTTTGAGGTTTTGAACAGTATCTGCGATGTGCTCAAAAAGTGCGTGGAGGCCGGCGTGGAGCTTGGCATAGTCGTCGGAGGCGGCAACTTCTGGCGCGGCGTAAAGGACGGCGGCAATATGGAGCGCTCGAGAGCCGACCATATGGGTATGATGGCCACCGTAATGAACGCGCTTGCGCTTGCGGACGTGCTCGAGCACCACGGCGTGTCCGTAAGGGTGCAGACCGCGCTTGAAATAAGGGCCGTTGCCGAGCCTTACATCAGGCTGAAGGCCATCAAGCATCTGGAGCGCGGCAGAGTCGTCATTTTCGGATGCGGCACCGGCTGCCCGTACTTTTCCACCGACACCGCCGCCGTGCTGCGCGCTGCGGAAATTGACGCCGATGTCATACTTCTTGCCAAAAATGTGGACGGCGTATATTCCGCCGATCCAAATATCGATCCCAAGGCCATAAAATATGATTCCATCACCTATGACGAGGTTCTTCTCCGGCATCTCACGGTAATGGATTCTACAGCTACTTCGCTTTCGATGGACAACGACATTCCGGTAATACTTTTCGCTTTGAAGGATCCGGAGAATATTTACAGGGTCGTAATGGGCGAAAAGGTCGGGACATTGGTAAAACAGTAAATCTGGTTATAATATTGCAGGAGGTTAAAACAATGAGCAACGAGTATGCCGCATATACTGAAAAAATGAAAAAAACTATCGACGCCGTGAGGTCTGAATTCGCTTCCGTACGCGCAGGCAGAGCCAATCCCGCCGTCCTGGATAAAATTTTGATAGAGTATTACGGTACGCCGACGCCGATCCAGCAGGTGGGCGCCGTCTCGTCTCCAGATCCCAGGACCCTTACGATACAGCCCTGGGACGCAAGCTGCCTCAAGCTTATTGAAAAAGCCATACAGCAGAGCGACCTCGGCATCAACCCCCAGAACGACGGGAAGATCATACGCCTCTCCTTTCCGCAGCTTACAGAGGAGCGCCGCCGCGAGCTCGTGAAGCAGGTTCACAAGTACGCAGAGGACGGCAAAGTGGCCATTCGCAACATCAGAAGAGTTGCGATGGAGGAATTTAAGGAAAAGAAGAAAAAATCAGAAATAACTGAGGACGACCTCAAGACCTGCGAAAAGGACATGCAGAAGTACACCGACGATTATATAAAGGAACTCGAAAATCTGACCGCGAAAAAGGAGAAGGAACTTTTCGAGGTCTGAATATGCGCGTCATGTCCCGAAAATAACGAACCGGTTTCCTACCGCCAATAAGCGTTTTGGGGTGTGTTGATGAAATTATTTCGTAAAAAGGCGGGGACGGCGGAGCAGGTCCGCATTCCCCGCCATATTGCCATCATAATGGACGGCAATGGAAGATGGGCCCAAAAAAGGGGCCTGCCCAGAACCGCCGGGCATGCGGCCGGAGCCGAGACCTTCCGTAAAATTGCCACCTACTGCAAGAATATTGGGCTTGAGCACCTTACCGTATACGCCTTTTCCACCGAAAACTGGAAGCGGCCGAAGGAAGAAGTCGACGCCATTATGGCCCTGCTTGAGAAATACCTTTATGAGGCGATAGAAAAGATGGAGCGCGACGGCATACGCCTGAACATAATGGGCGACCTCTCGCCGCTTTCCCCGAAGCTCAGGGAGCTTGCAGTATCGACATCATATATTTCTGAGAGGATACGCGGCTTCCAGGTCAATCTCTGCCTCAATTACGGTGGCAGGGACGAGATAGTACGGGCAGCGAGAAAGTTCGCGGAGGATTACAAAAGCGGGAAGGCCTCAGAGCTTTCCGAAGAGAGCTTCGGCAGCTACCTTTACTCGAAAGGTATTCCGGACCCGGACCTGATTATCAGGCCGAGCGGGGAGCAGAGGCTATCCAATTTCCTTATTTGGCAGTCAGCTTATGCAGAGCTTTATTTCACCGACACCCTTTGGCCGGACTTCGGAACGGCCGAAATAGACCGCGCAATTGCTGCGTACAGCAAGCGCAGCAGGCGTTTCGGCGGGATATGATATATTCATTATTCAGCAAAAATGCGCGCCGCCGGCGGAAAGGCGGCAGCCGCCGGTATCTCGAAAATCCTTTCCGGTTTTCATAAGGTATTTGAGCGGAACGAATGGAGGACTTATGCCTGGAAACAGAATAGGGCGGACGAACGACGATATACAGCGAGTGCTTTCAAATCTCCTCCGCAATGTCAAGGATCCGAGGCTGAGCAAAAGCATGCTGAGCGTGACGGCGGTCAGAACCACGAGCGACCTGCGCTTTGCCCAGGTTTATATAAGCGCGCTTTCTATCGAAAATGAAAAGGAACTTATGAAGGGACTTAAATCGGCCTCGGGTTATCTCCGCCATGAGCTCGGAGAGAGGCTGAGCCTACGTTATACGCCAGAGCTGCAGTTCCATATCGACAAATCCATAGAGCAGGGCGCGAATATTTCTAAAATACTGAATTCACTTGACATTCCCAAGGAGGACGAAGATGGAGCTGCAGACGAAAACGAAGCTGATGACCATAGGTGAGGTATCAAAGTGGCTGCTTTCACGCGACAATTTCCTGATTCTGACGCACAGCAGGCCGGACGGCGATACGCTGGGGAGCGCCTGCGGGCTTTGCAGCGTCCTGCGCGAGGCGGGAAAAACAGCTTATGTGCTCGCTAATCCTCAGATTACAAGGCGCTATATACCATATACGGAGGGCTTCTGGACTGACGACTTCAAGCCCGACTATGTGATTACAGCCGATATAGCCGACGAGGCTCTCTTTCCGGCAAACGCGTCCGAGTTCAGGGGAAAGGTCAATCTTGCCATCGACCATCATCCGTCAAACTCCGGATATGCGGAAAACTCGCTCATCGATGCCGGCTGCGCGGCTTGCGGGGAGCTTGTTTACGAGCTTTCGGTGGACATGCTGGGCAAGCTGAGCCCGGCTGCTGCCACCCTGCTCTTTATCGCGGTAACGACCGACACGGGCTGCTTCAGATACGCGAACACCACCTCACGCACCTTACGGATAGCCTCGGAGCTTATGGATGCGGGGGCGCCGGGAACCGAGATAAACAAAAGGTTTTTCAGGACGAAGTCGAAAAGCCGCGCCGATATAGAAACCGAGATAATGAACAGCCTTGAGTACACGAGGGGCGGCAAGGTCGCGACCGCGGTAGTAACTCAGGAAATGATTAAAAAAGCTGGGGCCGACGAGGACGACCTCGAGGACATAGCGGCGATCCACGGACAGATAGAGGGAGTCGTTGTAAGCATCACCATCCGCGAGCAGCCGGATTTTACGTCGAAGGTCTCGGTGCGTTCAAATAATCAGGTGAATTCAGGCGCCATATGTGCGCTTTTAGGCGGCGGCGGTCACTTCATGGCAGCGGGCGTAACCCTTGACTGCGGCGTGTGGGAAGCCAAGGAGAAGATCCTTAAAGCGGTAGACGAAGTCTGGAAATGAACGGTATTATTATAATAGACAAGCCTGAAGGCTGGACTTCGCACGACGTTGTGGCGAAGCTCCGACGCGTTTTGGGTGAAAAGCGGATAGGGCACGGCGGCACGCTCGACCCGATGGCAACCGGCGTGCTGCCGATATTCGTCGGCAGAGCCACGAGGGCAGTGGAATTTCTTGAGAACGCAGACAAGGAATACCTGGCGGGACTCCGGCTCGGAGTTTCCACCGATACGCAGGACATAAGCGGCAGGGTGCTGCGCGAGTGCGCGTGCAGCGTTACTCTTGAGGAGCTGGAAAAGGTGCTTCCGTGTTTTCGGGGGACCATCGAGCAGCTTCCGCCTATGTACTCGGCAATAAAGGTCAACGGCAAAAAGCTTTACGAGCTCGCCAGAAAGGGAGTGGAGCTCGAGAGAAAAACGCGCGCCGTCGTCATACATAAGCTGGAGGCGGAAGGCTCACGCGACGGAGATTTCTTAATTAGGGCTGTATGCTCGAAGGGCACGTATATCAGGACGCTTTGCAGCGACATAGGCGAAGCGCTGGGCTGCGGGGGCGCGATGTCAAGCCTTAGAAGGACCCGGGCCGGTACGTTTACAATAAGTGACGCCGTGAGTATGCAGGATGTGGAAAAGGCGGCGGCGGAAGGTGCGCCGGACAGGCTGCTGAAGCCGGTGGACAGCCTGTTTTACGAGTATCCGGCAATGAATTTGGATTCTCGGCAGGAAAAAATGTGCAGAAACGGCGCTGATTTTCCGATTTCAGGCATGAGCGAGGGAATTTACAGGGTCTACGGCGGAGAAGGCTTTCTCGCGCTGGGGGAGATATCTCCCAAGGGCGTTTTCTCGACGATAAAGAGCTTTTTTGAGGTGAAGTAGATGACAGGACCAAAAAGGGTTGTGGCGCTCGGCTTTTTCGACGGTATTCATATCGGGCATGCGGCGCTTATTAATAAGTCCAAGGAAATGGCGAGGAGGCTCGGGGCCGAACCGGCCGTTTTGACCTTCGACATGCACCCGGATACTCTCGTAAAGGGCGTAGAGGTAAAGCTAATTAATTCTCCCTTTGACAGGAAGGATATAATAAGGCGGCTTTTCGGCGTCACCGACATAATATTCATACATTTTGATGAGAAAATGATGAAAATGCCGTGGGAAGAATTCATCGACAGGCTTGTCGCCGATTTCAACGTATGCGGACTTGTGGCGGGTCATGATTTCCGCTTCGGATATAAGGGGCAGGGGAATACGGAGCTTCTCAAGGAAAAGAGCGCGAAGCTAGGCATAGACTGTGAAATAATTCCGGAGGTCTCGGTAGACGGGATTATAGTCAGCTCGACCCATATCAGGAAGCTCATTTCAGAGGGCGATATTGAGGGCGCAAACAGGTTTCTCGGTCACCCGCACGTCCTTACCGACATGGTTTGCCATGGACACAAGTTCGGGACCTCGATGGGCTTTCCGACTATAAATATGCGCTTTACCGAGGGGGTAATTATACCGCCCTACGGAGTGTACGCCACAAGGGTTCAGCTTCAGGGTGAAAACAAAAAGCGTCTTTCTGTGACGAACGTGGGCGTAAGACCGACTCTCGGGGGCGTCGACGCCGTTTCGGCTGAGAGCTATATTCTGGACTTTTCCGGAGATCTTTACGGTCAGCGCGTGAGAGTTGAGTTTCTGAAAATGCTGAGGCCGGAGCAGAAGTTCAACAGCGTCGAGGGCCTGAAGGCCCAGATTGACAGGGACGTTGCCGCGACCAGGGAATACTTCAGGAAGGCGAAAAATAAGCGTAATACCGCGCGCGAGTCCAAGCGTTTGGAAGCGGCGGCAATGAATACCTGATATAAGAAGGGGCTGCGCCGGTGCGACAGCCCCTTTTAATTTGTTGTGCTGTTGTATGTATTTCCAAAGTAGCTTTTCAGAATTTCAACGAAATTTGCAAGCCCGGGACTCGATATGGCGGGGCGCCAGATGACCGAATAGGTGACGGTTTCGGGGTAGCCGAGCAGGCGGATCCTTTTGGATTTAGAGGATTCAGGGAAGACCATATACTCTGGCAGAATAGCGACTGCCTGATTCGTGTCCACCATCATGTTAAGAGTTTCAAAATTATCGACGGTGTATTCGGGCCTCAGCTTATGTATGTTCTGCATATGTTCCACCACGATGTGACTGTAGGTCAGCTCGCCTATATTTTCGCCTATGACCGCGAACTTCTCGTTTCTGATTTCATCGACGGAAACCTCGTCAAGCGTCGCAAGCGGATGCTTTTCGGATACGGCAAGAGAATATCCGCAGGTAAACAGGGGCTCTATCGTGACGTTGGGCAGCGAATAGAAATCGTAGGGAAGAGCCACGGCCATATTAATTCCCACTATTTTCAGCATATGACGCAGATCGGCCGGCGCACCCGCGCGCATCATTATTACCACGTCGTTGTATTTCTGGAGCAGCTCGTAGATTGCGGAGTGAATATGGCTGTTATTCATCCCGAGAGAAACGCCGAGCTTGATTCTGCCCGACAAACCCTGGTCCACGCATTTCGCTATCGATACCGAGCGCGAATACTGATTGAGTATTTGAATACAGTTTTCATAGAAGGACCGACCGGCCTCCGTCACCGTCAGGCCCTTTTTGTTTCTGTTTATAAGCCTTATGCCCAGCTCGGATTCCAGCGCCGCGATCTGAAGGCTGATTGCCGTCTGTGAGATATAATTAGCCTGAGCTGCCTTGGTAAAGCTGCCAAACTTTACAACGTCGACAAAGTACCTTATCCGTGCAAAATCCATACCGACCCACCCAAAATAGTATTCTGTATCAAGAGCCGCGACGAGAATTATATCACAGCTTCAGCTTCCAGTAAATTGCTCATAAGAAAAACTTATGAGATAAATATATTATTTGAATTTGACTATTTACATATAGCATATTAATCTTAATAAAAGAAGCTTCGATGCCTGAAACGTAATTCCCGCCTGTACGCCGCGCGAGGCGCCAAGGCGGATGCTCTGAGGAATTTTTTGTTTATTTTTGTGGTGGTATGAGGATATAAGTACTGGATTTTTCTAGACTGATAGTATATAATATCGTCAAATCAGTGTTTAGGACATGTTTTCTGACATGTCGCAATAAAAAAAGTATTATGACGGGAAGGCGCTATATGAAAAAATATCCAAATCTTTTCAGTCCTCTTGTAATCAGAAACGTACGCTTCAAAAACAGAATAATAGCCGGACCCTGCTCTATGACGCCCACGAGTCCTGAGCACAGAGCCCCGGACGAAAAAAGGATAATGTATATCGAGGATAAGGCGAGGGGCGGCGCCGGCGGAGTAACGACGAGCGAGTGCACGATAGACAGCCGTTTCGCGAGCCGCAAAACCTCGGGCGATGTCGCAATGCTCAAATACCGCAGCGATTTCACTAAAATGGCCTCAGCGATTGCACGCCACGGCGCCGTGCCGTCCATACAGCTTTACCATGCGGGCGACACCACCTGGCCGCGGTTTATAAACGGACTCAATCCGCACGGACCGAACGCATATGTTCGCGACGACGGCGTTCAGGTGGAGGCCTTCGACAAGGAAACGATGGCCGAGGTGTGCAGGGACTTCGCGAGGGCGGCCGTCATGATGCGTGACTGCGGCTTCAAAATGGTGCAGATACACGGGGGTCATGGCTGGCTATTTTCCCAGTTCCTTTCGCCGGCAACCAACTGGAGGACCGACGAATACGGCGGTTCGCTTGAAAACAGGGCGCGTTTTCCGCTCGAAATACTGAAAGCCGTACGCGAGGCGGTAGGGGACACGCTGCTTGTCGAATTCCGTATGAGCGGGGACGAGCATATGGAAAACGGTATAACGCTAGAGGATGTCTGCGCGTTTGCCGTGATGGCTCAGGAGTACATAGACATAATTCACATGTCTGCCGGATCCTACTATACGACCAACCAGTATACCTTCCCGGGGATAATGGTGCCGGGAGGACCGGAAGGCTGCAATCTCTACCTCGCCAAAGAGGTAAAGAAGCATGTTAAGATACCCGTCGCGACGGTGGGCGGCTACGGCTCCGACCCTGCGGAGCTCGACAGAATAATACGCGACGGCGACGCCGACATAATATACATGGCGCGGCAGATACTGGCGGATCCGCAGACGCCGAATAAGTGGCGCGAATGCAGGGAGAAGGACGTCACGCCCTGCGTCCGCTGCATGAACTGCCTCGGAAACTTTGACCATGGGGAATTCGGCTGCGACGTAAATCCGAATGTCGGGCATGAGCTGCTGGACATCATACAGAGGCAGCCGCCCTCGCACTCGCGCAGGGTGGTGGTCGTAGGCGGGGGCCCCGCCGGCATGAAGGCCGCGATAACGGCGGCGGAGCGCGGGCACGAGGTTATCCTCTTTGAAAAGGAAAAGCAGCTTGGAGGAACCCTGAACTATCTCGCACACGACTGCCATAAGACTCAGCTCAAGGCTTTCAAGGAGCATCTCATATATCTTGTCGGGAAATCCAAAATCGACGTCCGCCTCGGCGTCGAGGTAACTCCGGAAATGATTGAGGAGCTTGCTCCCTATGCTCTGATTCTGGCTGCTGGCAGCACCGTGATTGTGCCGAAAATTCCCGGCCTTGTCGAAAACGGCGCGCTGAGCTGCAAGGATATAGAGGAGCATCCCGAAAAGGTGGGAAATAAAATTGTCATAATCGGCGGCGGCCTGACAGGCTGCGAGACCGGTCTGCACTTCGCTGAGCTTGGAAAGAACGTCGTGGTGGTCGAGATGACGGGCGACGTCGCGGTTCAGGCGAACCATATAACAAAGCCAATGATAATGGAAACCTTTGAGCGCCTTTCCGACAAAATCAGCTACATGGTGAACACCGCCTGCAAGGAGGTCACCGATAAAGGCGTCTATGTCGAAAACTCGGACGGCAGGCATTTTATCGAGGCCGACACGGTGATTTACAGCGTGGGGCTCAGGGCGAGAAGCGAGCTGCTTGAGCGCTTTGCCGACTGCGACGTGCCCTTCTTCAGACCTATCGGGGACTGCGCCGGCGTTGCAAACGTGAGAAAAGCGATTTATACGGGCTACCACGCGGCTCTGGATATCTTATAATTTGCCCCCCCTCTTTTATCGGTTGGCGCAATCATCTTTGCCTGGGTGGTTGCGCCTGACCGGTACATTATAATACAAAAATCTGACAGGAAGGTGAAATGAATGATCATTACAAAGACTGGCGAGGAACGCGCAGCAGAGAGAGAAAGAAGAACAGCATTACTTAACGAGCTAATGGCGGAAACCGGCGTCGACGCCATGATATGCCACGCGGCAAACGCGATGGCGTTTGAGGCGGACGTAAAGTTCATGACGGATCTCTATCCGAACATCAACAGGATGTTCAGCTACATGAAGAGGGGCGACGTGCCCTATGCTCTGGTCGGAAGAGTCGATACTCACTTTCACTCGCTTTATAAGTCCATTCTCCCGAAGGAACAGGTGCTTCTCAGGGAAAACCAGCTCGGGGCAATCCTTGACTTTATAAACAGTCTGCCTGGTGAGCGCCCTCGCATCGGAATACCGAACATGGGAGATCTTCCGCTGTCGTTCTGGAATCGTATAAAGGATACAAAGGCTGAATTCGTCGATATTACCGCGGCTTTCGTCGAAAAGAAGGCGCCGAAGTCCGCCTACGAGCTTAGCCTTATCCAGTACACCTGCGATATAGCTATTGAATCCTTCGAGCAGGTGGTGAAATTCATAGAGCCCGGAAAAACCGAGCTCGAAGTGGTCGGTCTGGCTGAAGGCTTCCTCCGTTCACGGGGCGCCCTGGAGCTCTTGGTGCTCTGCCGTTCGACAGAGCCGTACCCCTTCATCAACAGGCCTATCAATAAGGAAATCGGACCCGACGACATCTTCGTTTACTCCTGCGAGGCCGCGGGACCCTACGGCTACTGGTCTCAGATTATAAGACCGATTTTCATGTCCAAAAAGGCGCATCAGGACGCCTATGACATACTGCAGATCGTCAAGGAGGCTCTTGAAGCGGGAAGAAGAAAGTTCAGGCCCGGAAACACCATTGCGGACGTCGCAATAGCGATAGAGGACGTTGTCGCAAAGTATAAGTGCGAAACGGGAGTCTGGTCCGGACACGGCATGGGTATAGATTTGGGCGACGGCATTTCCATAGGACGAAGCGTAAAGATGGAAATAAAGCCCAACATGATACTTACGATGCACCCGAGCATACTCAGAAACGGCAACGGGGTGCTCTACTCCGATACATTCGTGTCGACTGATGGCGAGGCCGTGAATATGACTGAAAAGTACACCGGCTCACCGTACTATGAGGATCTGATAAAAGAAGTGAAGTAAGCCGCGAAAGCGGGGAGCTAAGAGTTAAAACCCTTGCCGATTATAGGCGTAAAATGCCGTCAGGCGCGGAGACAAGTTCCGCGCCTGACGATTCTATTTTATTCTAAACAGCTCTGCTATTTTTTCATTGCCGCGCTCTGGGTCAATTCCGAGTTCATTAAGGTACGAGCGCTCGTCGTGAGCGCCCCTGCCGTGAGGGACGTTTATGGCGCCGGAATCGCTGCCGCAGGCAATCGGGACGCCTTTCTCATAGGCCTCCCTGAGCAGGTCGCCCTGCGCTTTCAGAATGCCATTCAAGACATCGTTAGAGAAGCCGTCACAGCCTATAAGGTTTCGGACGGTGGCTCGAGTAGGGACCCAGACGGCTTCGGACTGCAGAAAGTATTCAATCACGCCGCTGTCGGGCCAAAAGCCGTGTTCGATGCTCTTTACGCCGGCGGAGAGAGCGTTTTTTATATTTTCAGCGCCGTTTACATGCGCCATAACGCAAAAACCTTCGTCTGAGGCGATTTTGACCGCCTCTCTGATTTCGGAGTAGGTAAGGGAGGGACCATCGACTTCGCCGTCTGTCCTGAAGTTAAGGATGCCCGAAGCCATAATTTTAATAAAATCTGCTCCCAGTCTCTTTGCTTCCCTAACGAGAGCGGCAAAATCCTTCATGCTTTGGAATGAACGACCTACGATGGAGCCGTAGTATCCTTCCTTATGGATGGCGAAAACGGGCGTCCGGTAGTCTATCCCGTATTCTTGCGCCACTTCTTTCGCAAAGGCGGAGACCATGTATTTGTCGCCGCCGTCCCTGAAGAAGGAGATTCCCGCGTCCATACAGGCTTTTAAGTTCCGCCTTACAAAATCCCTGTCTACTCCGTCTCTATGTCTCGCCATCGCGGCGCTGAAATTGACCCCGTCCATGGCGACGTGCCCGTGACACTCATGCATTCTGTGCTGCCCCCTTAGCGTATAAACCTAATAAAACACGAAAAGTCCCTGATTTCAAGGACTTTTCGCATCAATATTTTATACTTTATTTCTTTTTTATCGGGTAATATATCTCGGTTACGTATTCGTCGGGACTTACATTGTTGCCGTAGCCCTTTATATACAGCTCTATTGCGGGGCCGGAAATCACATAGCCCTCTTGCTCCACCCATTCGGCCAAGGCCGCATAGCATGGAGAAAAGTCATCGTAGGCGCCTATTCTTGTGGTAAAGCAGCAGAGTCCGGGGTCAAGCCTTCTGACGCCGTCCCCCTTGCTGTCCGAAACGACGGCGCCCACCTCGATGTCCGTGTAATCAGGGTTGAAGTCCTCGTCGTGGTAAAGTGAAAGGAAGGGACCCGCCTGCTTCAAGCGGTTTTTTCCGAGTCCGGCGGAAAGCTCGCCGAATGCTTCGCTGAAATCCTTGAGACTCATTTTCTTTCTGATTGAATAGATGTTGATCGGTTCGAAAACGACCGTTTTTACCAGATACTCCGTATGCATAAAGTTTTCACACCTTTCGATTTTTTCAATGTCCTGCTCCATCTGTTTCAGGAGCGCCTGCTGATTGCTGATATGAGATTTCAGCTCGCTCTTTTTGGAGAGAATCAGCTCCCTTAAATAGTTGTCGTCGTTTTTGGATATCACGGCTGCGATTTCAGGCAGCGAAAACTGATACTGCTTCAGCCTTGAGATTAAAAGCATGGTACGAAGCTGAGAAACCTCATAATACCTGTAACCGGAGTCGGAATTTACATATCCCGGCTTTATAAGACCTATCTGGTCGTAGTAACGGAGCGCCTTTTTGGACACCCTGCTGATTTTTGAGAATTCTCCTATCGTAAGCATTTTTCCACCGCCCAAAACGTTTTCAGAACATGTTCTGATTATAGTGTAAGGCTTCCACTAAGGGCAAAGTCAAGAGTAAAATTTTTTTTACATAATTATTCCCAAGATTTTTCCCCCCGGCTCCTATACAGGCTTTTCTATTAAACATTTCGGCGCTCAGCTTTTAAGTTTACCGGCTCGGCTCCTCCGGCCAGCGAAGGGCTTCCGAAAAGGCGGCGGGTGGAATCCGAATGTATTAAGTCACGGACAGGGAGACCTGTATCAAAAAAAGGGGGCTGTCTCAAATAAATTGAGACAGCCCATTTTTTGACAAGGCGGCAGGACAATCCAAACCTCCGGTTGAGCGCAAACGCGTTTTACTGACGGGGGTTTGCGCCGGATTTCCTCCGTATGCAACCTGGTGCCGGTGACCGGGGTCGAACCGGTACGGTATCGCTACCACTGGATTTTGAGTCCAGCACGTCTGCCAATTCCATCACACCGGCACAAACGCAAGTTGGATTATACAATATTGATATGCATATTTCAAGTATTAATTCAAAAGAACGTTGCAGCCTCCGCCGAACCGGGTCAAAAAGTTTCAAAGTACTACACATATTCCGAAAGATATGCTATAATACCACAATAGATAATTAATACATCGTGCGCATGGGGCTGCGGAAGGCGCTTGCTTCGCTTCAGGAAACCGCGTCACGGGAAAAATGCATGGAGAATATATGAAAGAAAAGTCCGGCGCTTTCCGCACCACGATAGGCGGACAGGCGCTTATAGAAGGAATTCTGATGCGCGGGCCGAGCAAACAGGCCATAGTTGTCCGCACAAAAGAAGGTTTGGTTACAAAGGAAGAGGAGCTGAAGCTCACCAGGGACCGGCATCCCGCTCTCGGCCTGCCATTTATCAGGGGACCCGTGACCTTTATCGACAGTATGGCAAAGGGTATGAGCGCCCTTATGTTCTCGGCCGAGCAGTCGGCGGGGGAGGATTATGAGCCGGACAAGTTCGACAAGTGGATCGAAGAGAAAATAGGCACGGAAAAGGCTCAGAAATTCATTATCACCTTTTCGGCGGTGCTCGGGACGCTTTTTTCGGTCGTGCTCTTTTTTATGCTTCCTACTCTTCTTGCCGGCTTTGTTACGCCTTATATCGGCTCGGGCTTCATAAAAAACCTGGTTGAGGGCGTTTTGAGGATAGCGATATTCCTCGTATATATCTGGTCCACATCAAGGATGAAGGATATAAGACGTGTTTTTGAGTATCACGGAGCTGAGCATAAGTCGATATTCTGCTACGAAAAGGGGCTTCCGCTGACTCTCGAAAACGTGCGCGTCCAGCCTACGCAGCATCCGAGATGCGGAACCAGCTTCATGTTTGTAGTAATGATAGTAAGCATACTCGTGTTTTCATTTGTGCGCTGGTCCAACCCTCTCACGCGCATGGCGCTCAGAATTCTGCTTATACCGGTCGTGGTGAGCATAAGCTACGAGATCAACCGCTGGGTCGGAAGACACGACAACCTCCTGTCGTCGATTCTTTCATATCCGGGCAGAGCCCTTCAGCGGCTAACGGTTTTCGAGCCGGACGACTCTATGATTGAGGTGGCTGTGAAGGCTCTGACGCTGGTTATTCCCGAGCAGAGGGGTGCGGATGAGTGGTGATGACCGCGGCTTTAAAGCCAGGCTCAGCTGGGGGTGTTTCCGTTGCCTAAAACCTATAACGAGATGTACCTGGAAGCAAGAAAAAGGCTTAAGGCGGCCGGCATCAGGGAATACAGCCTCGAGGCCAGAATCATATTGTCTGCGGCGGCGAATAAGACCAGGGAGGAATTCGTACGCGACGCACAGCTCTATGCGGGAACAGAGTACGAGGAAAAGGTCGAAGGGCTTGTCAGACGGCGCCTCAATGGGGAGCCGGTGGCGTATATAACGGGAGACTGGGAATTTTACGGCATGCCGCTTAAAGTTACAAAAGACGTGCTGATACCGCGCCCGGACACCGAGGTGCTGGTAAGCGCGGCGCTTGAGCTCCTGAAAGGCGCGGGAGAAGCGAGGGCGTTGGATCTCTGCTCCGGAAGCGGCTGTATAGGTCTGGCTCTGGCGAAGGAGCTCCCGTCTCTGCGAGTCGTTCTGGCGGATAACTCGGACGAGGCGCTGAAGGTGTGCAGGATGAATATACTTAACAGCAGGCTTACGCAGCGCGTAACCTGCGTAAAGGCAGATGTGAGGGAAGCTCCGCCCAAGCTCATCGGAACGTTCGACATCATAGTGTGCAATCCGCCGTATATTCCAAGTTCAGATATCGAAGGACTGGACCATGAGGTTAGAGACTTTGAACCGCGTGAGGCGCTTGACGGCGGCGCGGACGGTCTGGAATTTTACCGCCATATTGCTTCCAAATGGCACAAGGCGCTCAGGCCCGGCGCGTTTGCGGCGGTGGAATGCGGGATGGGTCAGGCGCAGGAAGTAAGGAATATTCTGGCGCAAAAGAATTTTGTATACTACAAGACCGCAAAGGACCTGCAGGGAATAGACCGCGTAGTGATGGCAAAGCTTGTTTAAAATAAAGGCTGAGGTGTTGGATATGGCAGAAAAGAAAAAGATGATAGAGTCGGCGGCTCCTGCTTCCGATAAGAAAAAGGCACTCGAAACCGCGCTCGCGCATATTGAGAAGACCTATGGAAAGGGCGCGGTCATGCGCCTCGGAGACAACGCCAAGATAAGTGTGGAGGCCGTTCCGACGGGCTCGCTTTCGATTGACCTTGCGCTGGGAATCGGCGGAGTGCCAAAGGGACGCATAATAGAGATATACGGACCGGAATCCTCCGGTAAAACGACGCTTGCACTGCACATTATCGCGTCCACTCAAAAGCTGGGCGGGGAAGCCGCGTTCGTGGACGCGGAGCATGCGCTCGATCCCGATTACGCGCGGGCTCTCGGCGTTGACACCGACAATCTTCTTATATCTCAGCCAGACACCGGAGAACAGGCTCTGGATATAACCGAGGCGCTGGTGCGCTCCGGCGCGGTGGACATTGTGGTAGTGGACTCCGTGGCGGCGCTTGTCCCCCGTTCGGAGATTGAGGGCGAAATGGGAGATTCGTTCGTGGGCCTTCAGGCAAGGCTGATGTCCCAGGCGCTGAGAAAGCTGGCGGGCTCCATATCCAAAACAAACTGCATAGTAATATTCATTAACCAGCTCAGGGAAAAAATAGGAGTGTCCTACGGAAATCCCGAGGTTACGACGGGAGGCAGGGCGCTCAAGTTCTACGCAAGCGTCCGTATAGACGTGCGCCGCACCGAAACGCTGAAAAACGGGTCGGAGCATATAGGAAACCGCACAAAGGTAAAAATAACAAAAAACAAGATGGCGCCCCCATTCAAGGAAGCCGAGTTTGACATCATATACGGCGAGGGGATTTCAAAGACGGGCGAGATAATTGACCTTGGTGTGAAGCTCGATCTTATAGACAAAAGCGGTTCCTGGTATACGGTTTGCGGAAACCGCGTTCAGGGAAGGGACGGGGTCAGGGACTTCCTTAAAGCGAATCCGGAGGTGGCCGCCGAGCTTGAGGAGGAGATAAAGAAAAACTCCTTCAGGCTTGCGGGACTTCAGTCAAAAGCCATAACAAAAACCGCGGGTCAGGCGATAGACGTTACTGCGGAAGACTTTGAAGCATGATAAGGCTTGTTGGGACGGACAGGCCCGGGAGCGGAGGGAGCACCGTGACGCTTCGTTTCGACGACGGTTCCTCCATAAAGGCCGCCTCATCATGGGTTTCGGAGCTCGGACTCTTTACGGGCAGGGAATTTGACGAGGAGGAATTCAGGGAGCTTAAGGCCGTTCTGCAGAAAAAAAGCACGAGGTCGAAGGCGGCTGCAATGATAGGAGCGCGCCCGCTGTCAGAATTTGAGCTCAAGAGAAAACTGGTGGAAAAGGGAAGCTCCGAGCAGGACGCTTTTGAGGCGGCGGAGTGGCTGAAGGGTTTGGGCGCTCTCAGCGATTCGGACTATGCTGAGATGATAGCAAGGCGCTGCGCCGAAAAGGGCTACGGAGCCGCGAAGATCAAGAACGAGTTTTTCAGGCGCGGCATTCCCCGGAAGCTGTGGGAGGACGCGCTGAGCCGGTACTCCCCGAACGAGGGCTCCATTGACCGGTTTCTTGCTTTAAGACTTAAGGGAAGCACGGACAGAAAGACAATTAAAAAGGCCGCGGATGCGCTGTACCGGCGCGGCTTTTCATGGGACGAGATACAGGAGGCGCTTTCAAGGTACGAAGACCTGCGCCTGACGGAGGAATAGAAATGCCCTGCAAGGTAGGAATGGTGTCGCTCGGATGTGCAAAGAATATGGTGAACAGCGAGCAGATGCTCTATAAGCTAAACGAGGCGGGCTTTGACATTTCGGGCTCGGTCGAAAGCGCAGACGTCATAATAATAAACACCTGCGGCTTTATTGAGAGCGCCAAAAGCGAGGCAATCGAAAACATACTTGAGTTCGCGGAGCTAAAAAAGGCGGGTAAGCTCAGCAAAATAGTTGTTGCGGGCTGCCTTTCGGAGCGTTACAGGGAAGAGATACTCAGGGAACTGCCCGAGGTGGACGGGATACTGGGCTGCGGCAGTTTCGACGAGATTTCCGAGGTCGTAAAAGAGGTTTTGAAAGGCAAGACGGCGAGCCGCTTTGGGGACATAGACGCGCCGGTGTCAGAAACCGAAAGGATAGTGACGAGCGGTCCGGGTTGGGCGTATCTCAGGATAGCGGAGGGCTGCGACAACCGCTGCTCCTACTGCGTCATTCCGAAGCTCCGAGGAAAATACAGGAGCAGGCCGATGGAGAACGTACTGAGGGAGGCCGAGTCGCTTGCCGCCATGGGCGTGAAGGAATTGATAGTCATCGCTCAGGACATTACGCGGTACGGAACGGATCTTTACGGGGAGAGAAAGCTTTCCGAGCTTATACGAAGGCTCTGCCTGATCGACGGGATCAGATGGATTCGTCTGCACTATCTTTACCCCGATGAAATAGATGACGAGCTTATCGATGTCATAGCCTCGGAGGAGAGGGTCGTAAAATACCTCGACATACCAATACAGCATATTAACGATCGGATTCTGAAGCTTATGAACCGGCGGGGAAGCGGCGGAGAAATCAGGTCTCTTTTTAAGAAGCTCCGGGGGCGTATTCCGGGGCTTGTGCTGAGGACAAGCATAATAACCGGCCTTCCCGGCGAAGGGGAGACGGAGTTCGAGGAGCTTTCTGAGTTCCTGCGCGACGCGAAAATCGAAAGGGCCGGCATTTTCGCTTATTCTCCCGAGGAAGGCACTCCTGCGGCGGAAATGCCGGACAGACCGGAAAGCGAGACGGCCGAGCACAGGGCGGAGCTTCTCGTAAACCTTCAGTCCGCGATTATAGACGGGTTCAACGACAGCCGCATGGGCAGGGAGGAAGAGCTCCTGGTCGAGGGCTTCGATCCTGAAACCGGGTTAATGTACGGCAGGAGCTATGCCGATTCGCCTGAGGTAGACGGGAAGGTGTACTTCGAGGGCGAAGCGGAGGAAGGTCAGTTCGTAAGGGTGATTATAAAGGACGTAATCGACGGAGATCTTTTCGGAGAGGTGTTAGAATGACGACCGCAAACAAAATCACTCTGCTCAGAGTCGCGATGATTCCGGTTTTTATGGCTGCCGTTCTGGTGCGCGAGGAATATGCCCAGATAATCGCGCTGATCATATTTATTCTGGCTAGTATAACCGACAGTATAGACGGCTATATCGCGAGAAAGTACAACCAAAGCACAAATTTTGGGATCTTCCTTGACCCGCTGGCCGACAAGCTTCTTGTCACCGCGGCCATCCTCGTCTTCGTTGAGCGCGGTCAAATGCCGAGCTGGGCGGCGATGATAATAATCGCGAGGGAGTTTGCGGTAACGGGACTGAGACTCGTGGCTGTGGGAGAGGGCAAGGTTATAGCCGCGGCGATGTCGGGAAAGATTAAAACCGCCGTTTCGATAGTCGCGATCTGCATCATGCTTTTGCCTGTGCGTGAAAAAAACATTATGACGACTATTGACACAGTGTGCTATATCGTCATAACGCTTGTCACCCTATGGTCGGGAATCGAGTACTTTATCAAAAATGCAAAGGTCCTCAATTATAGGAAGTAAAGTTCAAAAAAGCATCAAGGGGCTGTGTTGCTGCAACAGCCCCTTGATTGTTTTCGGGCTTGGGTTAAGCCCTTTTGAAAGCTCTTTTGAGCAGTTTTGTCAGCTCTCCGAAGGCAAACGGCACCAGCGAAAGGATTATTACAAAGTCCCAGTCATACCACGAGAAGGGCGTGACGCTGAATATACCGCGAAGCCCCGGAACAATTATGATCATTACCAGCAGGGCAAAGGAGACGAGGGTGGCGGTATTCATGTTACGGTTGCTGAAAAGTCCGATCTTAAACACCAAAAACTTCTCGGAGCGCGCCGTATAAGCTCTGAAAAGCTCGCTCAGTATCAGGGTTACCAAAGCGTATGTGCGCCCCGTGTCGACGCCGTACTTGGTCCATCCGAAATAGAAGGAGGTCAAAACGGCGGCGGTCATCGCGATGCTCTGCACTGCTATGTTGATAAGCATAGGCTTGTTGATTATCGACTCGTTGGGATCACGGGGCTTTTCCTTCATAAGGCCGGGCTCCTTCTTTTCCGTGCCGAGAGCCAGAGCGGGCAGCGCGTCCGTCAGAAGGTTTACCCATAAGAGGTGGATGGGAAGTAGGGGAATGGGCCAGTTCAGAATCATGGAGAGGAATATGACGAGTATTTCGCCCACGTTGCAGGACATCAGGAAGAATACGAACTTTCTTATATTGCTGTATATTACGCGCCCTTCCTCGACCGCCTTGACGATGCTGGAGAAGTTGTCGTCCGTGAGTATCATGTCCGCCGTCTCTTTTGTCACGTCGGTTCCTGTTATGCCCATCGCTATGCCGATGTCGGCCCGCTTTAAAGCGGGGGCGTCGTTAACTCCGTCGCCGGTCATGGCCGCTATATTGCCGTTCGATTTGATTGCCTGGACAATGGTAACCTTGTGTTCCGGCGATACGCGGGCGTAGACATTGACCCTTTTTGCTGCCTCGGCTATCTCGTTCTCGCTCATCTGGTTAAGCTCAGAGCCAGCAAGGACCTGGTCGTCGGATTCGATGATGCCAAGCTGCTTTGCTATCGCCGCCGCCGTTTCGCGGTAGTCGCCGGTTATCATCACGACGCGTATTCCCGCGGATTTGCAGGTCTTTATGGCTTCCATTGCCTCAAGACGCGGCGGGTCGATCATACCGACAAGCCCGCAAAAGACCATTCCGCGCTCGTCGCTTTCGGAATTGGGGTGCTCGGGTACCTCGTGAAGCTCCCTGAAGGACATTGCAAGTACGCGGTAAGCCATGGAGGCGAGCTTTTTATTTTCATCGAGTATAGCCTTCACATCGTCGGGAGTAATGGGCTCGATTTTCCCGTCTCTTCTCATAATGCGGTCGCAGCGCTCTATAAGTATGTCAGGCGCTCCCTTGGTGAAGGAGAAAAATTTATCGCCGTGCCCCTTGTGGAAGGTTGTCATCAGCTTTCGCTGAGAATCAAAGGGAATTTCCTGAAGGCGGGGGTGCAGCTCGTTCATTTTCAGGCGGTCGATTCCCGCCTTAGCCGCAGCTACTATCATGGCGCCCTCTGTCGGATCCCCGATAATGGTCCAGAAATTGTCCCCGTTTTCCGAACGCTGCTCAAGGCGGGCGTCGTTGCACAGGGCCTGTATCTCAAGAAGACGCTTGACAGCCGGCTCGTCCGCGGCATCGATTTTGTGACCGTTAATGCTGATCCAGCCGGCCGGATTATAGCCTTCGCCCAAAACGTCCATTTCCGTTCCCGGGACATACATTTTGACTATCGTCATCTGATTCTGCGTTAGCGTACCGGTTTTGTCCGAACATATGACAGTGGTGCTTCCGAGAGTCTCGACGGCGTGCAGCTTTTTCATGATGGAATGGTGTTTGACCATTCTCTGCATGCCGAGAGCGAGAACTATCGTGACGACGGCGGGGAGTCCCTCCGGTATCGCCGCGACAGCCAGGCTTACGGCCGTCATGAACATTTCAAGCAGGGGTTCGCCCCTGAAAAGCCCAAGGACGAAAACAAGACCGCAGATGACTAGACAGGCGGTGCCGAGGAATTTGCCCATCTGGGCGAGCTTTTTTTGGAGCGGAGTCTCCTCCTTCTCATCCTCCTGAATCATTTCGGCAATCTTGCCTATCACTGTGTTCATTCCGGTCGAGGTCACAATTCCCGCGCCTCTGCCGTATGTGACGAGGGTGCTCATAAAGCCGGAGTTCTTTCTGTCGCCAAGACCTACGTCGCCCTCCAGCCTCATTTCCGCATGCTTTTCAACAGGCACAGATTCGCCGGTCAGCGCGGCCTCGTCTACCTTAAGGTTAACGGTGCTCGTGAGCCTTATGTCGGCCGGAATGTAGTCACCGGTGTCCAGCGTCACAAGATCGCCGGGTACAAGCTCGGACGCGGGAACCATCATCTGCTGCCCGCCGCGTATTACCTTGGCGTTCGGGGCCGACATTTTCTTCAAAGCCTCGAGAGCCTTTCCGGCGCGGTATTCCTGAAAAACGCCGAGACAGGAATTGAGAATCACTATTCCGATAATTACAATAGAGTCGGTAACCTCGCCGACAAGAATCGACACTATGCTGGCGATTATAAGTATTATGACCATGTAATCCTTGAGCTGTTCGAGGAGCATGGAGAGTATTCCGGGCCCCTTCTTCTGGGCAAGCTCATTGTTCCCGTATTTTTCAAGTCTCCGCTTCGCCTCGTCAGGGCTAAGACCGGAGGTCATGTCGGCGCCAAGCTCACTGCAGACTTCCTCAGCCGTATGAAGATGCCATTGTTCAGGCAAATAAATTACCCCATTTCTTAAAAATGTTACTCTTATTATGTAAAAAATCCGCGTTTATATCAAATACAAAGGTAATATGTTTGTTTACATCCCATCACACCTCCAAAGCAAAGCCTAAACAAAATAAAAACCCAGGTATAACCGCAAAGCCACACCTGAGTAAAATCTGAAAGGATGCTCATGTATAGCCGGCACAGTTATACATGAGTCTCGTTATTTAAGACAAGCCAGACTGCAATCAGTCAGGATGTTGACTTGCCGCACCCTTTTATGTGCCAACTACTCCCTCATGAGTATAAAATCACACGGAGAATGTATCATATAATCTGGAAAAAGTCAAACAAAAAAGTGCCTTTCTTCGCAAAAATCAATTCTTGAGAAAAAGTTTCTTTCTGCTATTGCCTTGGTTGAGGCGTCCGAGGGAGTCCCTTTAACATGAGGCTTAAATCGTATATAAGACAGACTAGCACAATTATGAGGGCGAAAGCGCCGAAATTCATGGTGAGAAGGTAGCGTTTCATAAGATACGCGTAGTAGCCCAGAAGGGATGCGAAGGAAACCAAAATCGCAAGCGGGTATCGTTTAGCGTACAAGACGGCGTAGCAGAGAGACAGGACGTCGGCTATGAAGAAATAGCGGTCGTGCATGTGCGGCAAAAAGAAAGGAACCGCAATGGAAAATATAAGCGAAAGGGCTAAAAGAACCTCGTCAGTGATATTGGCGCGCTTTTTAAAAAGCACAAGGTAAACGGCTATGATGAAGAGGAAAGCGGCGGCGATACCCAGTCTTCCCGCAAGGGCGGATTTGTTAAGGTCAAAAAATGAGAATATCGTGGGAGCGTTATAGTTGAGGCCGTCCCCGACCGTGTCCACCTGATTGAAATAGAGCGTGACGGTGTCCAAAAAGGGACGTCCGGCAATCACGGAAGGCAGAACAAGAACGGCATATGCGACGGGGAAGGCAAACAAATGGCGTATCTTTACTCTTTTTGCAAGCAGGAAGCCGAGATACAGCGGCATGATGAAAACCGCCTGCAGCTTGAAGCCGAAGGAGAGAGCCAGCATCACGACCGACAAAACAGGCCTGTCCCTGAGCATGAAGTATATGCTGAGCAGGGCAAATGAGGAGTAAATTGAATCGCACTGAGCCCAGCAGGAACCGTTGAGTATGACTGTCGGGAGAAAAAGAATAAGGAAAAAGCCGATGAGCTTTTTCTTGCGGCTGTCAGTGAAAAGGGAAATCAGCTTAAGACCCGAAAACGCCAGAATAATATCGAAAGTCACCGACAGCAGTTTTATCAGATAAAGATCATACAGGGGGAAATACGAAAACAGTGCAAGGAAGTAAAGATATGGGACATTGTAGTTGCCGATCGAATATTTCAGTCCGGCAAAGCCGCCGGCGACACGATAAAAATCAACCCATTTCTGGAGAAAGTCCTTGTAGTCAAGGGTGGCGTAGGGAAGAAAGTAAAGCCGTATGTCCAAAAGCAGGGTGAGCAGGATTATGCACATGGAAAGCTCATATATATTCACGACCAATCGTTCACGCCAGAGCAGAAAGGCGGACGTAGCCACGGCGAGCAATATGAATATTATGATGGCTGCCAAAACGAGCACCTCCGGAAAAGACGAGTCATAAATAATGCTTACGAAAACAAATTAACGGCGAAACATAAAGCTCCGCCGCTAAAAATAAAAAACAAGTATAAAAAGCTTGACACAACGAACCAAGCCTGATATAATGACTTGCTATATGTACCAATCCACACAGCCCGCCCACTTTATCTCTCTAGGGACATTGTAGCACTATTTTTGCAAAATGCAACACTGATTTATTAATTAGTAACAACTTGCCCGTGCGTGCAGTTTTTATACCGCGTGCCAAAACTAATGTACAAGGAGTGAAAGCCCTGATGGTCAAGGACGTCTATTACGGCAAAACGATGCGCAAGAGCTTTGCCAAGATCGACGAGATTCAGGATATGCCGAATCTGCTGGAGATCCAGAAAAGCTCTTACAACTGGTTCCTTGAAACTGGTCTGAGGGAAGTGTTCAAGGACGTCGCTTCCATTTCAGACTATTCCGGCAATCTTGAGCTTTCGTTTATTGACTATTCGATGAACGAAAAGCCGAAATACACGGAGGAGGAATGCAAGGCGCGTGACGCCACTTATGCCGCGCCCCTTAAGGTCAGCGTCCGTCTGAGGAACAAGGAAACAGAGGAAATAAAGGAACAGGAAATATTTATGGGCGACCTTCCTCTTATGACGGCGGGTGGCACCTTTATAATAAACGGCGCCGAGCGCGTGATCGTTTCCCAAATCATCAGGAGCCCCGGAGTTTACTTTGAAAAGCGCAAGGACAAGATAGCCGCGACCGTTTACAGCGCGACGATCATTCCGTACCGAGGCGCATGGCTGGAGTATGAAACCGACCTTTCCGACGTTTTTTACGTCCGTATAGATAAAAATCGTAAGCTGCCGGTAACCTGGCTCATAAAGGCTATGGGAGCGCCAAGGCCCGACAAGCCCTATTCGTGGCTTTCGATGCCATCCGCGCTTGGAGGCGCCGTCACCAACGAGCAGATCAAAGAGATCTTCGGAGACGACGAGCGCATGACTGCTACCTTTGACAAGGACACCTGCCGGAACAGGGAAGAGGCGCTCATTGAAATATACAGGCGCCTGCGTCCGGGAGATCCCCCGACCGTCGACAGCGCGGAGGCGCTGCTTGACAGCCTCTTCTTCGCGCCGCGCAGATACGACATCTCCGCGGTCGGACGCTACAAGTTCAATAAGAAGCTTGCTCTCGCGAGGCGCATAGCGAATCAAAAGCTCGCCTTCCCGGTGGCCGATCCCCTTACGGGCGAGATTCTCGCCGAGGGCGGAGAGGTTTTGAGCGACGAGAAGGCTGATCTGATCGAGAGAAGGGGAGTCATAGAGCTTGCGCTTCTGTCGGAGGGAAAGCCGGTCAAGGTATTCTCAAACGGCATGGTCGACATGTCCGACTTTGTGGACTTTGACCCCGCCGAGCTTGGAATAAGGGAAAAGGTCAGGTTCATTATACTTCGCGACCTTATGGAAAAATACGAGGGCGACGCTCTGAAGGCTGCCGCGCTTGAAAACATCGACGAACTGATACCGAAGCACATTATACCCGACGACGTTTTCGCCTCCATAAACTACCTGAACTGCATTGCGCACAACATAGGCGAGGAGGACGACATAGACCACCTCGGAAACAGGCGCATGAGAAGCGTCGGAGAGCTTCTGCAGAACCAGTTCAGGGTAGGCTTCTCCCGCATGGAGCGTGTGATAAGAGAGCGTATGACCCTTCAGGACCTTGACATAGTCACGCCGCAGTCGCTTATAAACATACGACCCGTTACGGCGGCGATAAAAGAATTTTTCGGCTCCTCGCCGCTCAGCCAGTTCATGGATCAGACGAATCCGCTTGCCGAGCTTACGCACAAGCGCAGAATGTCGGCTCTCGGACCAGGCGGACTGTCAAGAGAGCGTGCAAACTTCGACGTGCGCGACGTGCATTACAGCCACTACGGCAGAATGTGCCCGATTGAAACTCCAGAAGGACCGAACATCGGCCTCATATCCTATCTTGCGAGCTATGCCAGGGTAAACGAGTACGGCTTCCTTGTCACGCCTTACCGCAAGGTCGACAAAAAGGACGGACGCGTTACAGACGAGGTATATTATCTCACGGCGGATCAAGAGGACCAGTATATCGTGGCGCAGGCGACCGAGCCGACCGATGAAAACGGCGTACTTTTAAACAGGCGCATAACCTGCAGGCACAAGGACGAAATCATAGAGGTTGACAGGGAGCTTGTCGATTTTGTTGACATCTCCCCGAGAATGATGGTTTCCATTGCCACCGCCATGATACCCTTCCTTGAGAACGACGACGCCAACCGCGCCCTGATGGGCGCGAACATGCAGCGGCAGGCCGTGCCGCTGCTTGTCACCGAAGCGCCGATAGTCGCCACGGGCATAGAGCACAAGTGCGCGGTGGATTCTGGCGTCGTGATTATGGCCGAGGGCGACGGAATCGTGGTCAAGCTCGATTCCACGAGCATAAGGGTAAAGTATGACGACGGCAGGGTTAAGGATTACAGGCTCAGCAAGTTTGCGAGGAGCAACCAGGGCACTTGCATAAATCAGAGGCCGATAGTAAACGTCGGGGAACGAGTAACGGCGGATACGGTGCTGGCTGACGGAACCTCGACATGCCAGGGAGAGCTTTCTCTCGGCAAAAACGTTCTGGTGGGCTTTATGACCTGGGAAGGCTACAACTACGAGGACGCCATCCTCATAAACGAGCGCCTGGTGCACGACGACGTATTCACATCCATCCATATAGAGGAGCATGAAATAGACGCGAGAGACACCAAGCTCGGACCGGAGGAGATCACAAGGGATATTCCGGGCGTCGGCGAGGACGCGCTCAAGTATCTCGACGAGAGGGGAATAATCTGCGTAGGCGCGGAGGTGCACGCAGGAGATATACTTGTCGGAAAGGTTACGCCAAAGGGCGAAACGGACCTTACGGCTGAGGAGAGGCTGCTCCGGGCGATTTTCGGAGAAAAGGCCAGGGAGGTAAGGGATACCTCGCTTAAGGTTCCTCACGGCGAAAGCGGAATAGTTGTGGACGTGAAGGTGTTCACGCGCAAAAACGGAGACGAAATGAATCCTGGCGTCAATATGGTGGTTCGATGCTATATAGCCCAGAAGAGGAAGATTTCGGTAGGCGACAAGATGGCGGGACGCCACGGCAACAAGGGCGTCGTTTCGAGGATACTGCCGAGAGAGGATATGCCGTATATGCCCGACGGCACGCCGCTTGACATAGTGCTCAACCCCCTCGGCGTTCCCTCGCGTATGAACATCGGGCAGGTGCTCGAGGTCCACCTCGGATACGCCGCTCAGGCGCTCGGCTGGAAGGTCGCGACTCCGATTTTTTCCGGCGCCAACGAGACGGAGATACGCGACACCCTCAAGATGGCGGGCCTGAGGAGCGACGGCAAGAGCGTGCTTTACGACGGCAGAACGGGAATGCCCTTCGATAACGCCGTCACTGTGGGCTACGTTTACTTCCTGAAGCTCCACCACCTTGTTGACGACAAGATCCACGCGAGAAGCACCGGTCCGTATTCGCTTGTAACTCAGCAGCCGCTCGGCGGAAAGGCTCAGTTCGGCGGACAGCGCTTCGGAGAGATGGAAGTCTGGGCTCTTGAGGCCTACGGCGCCGCTTATACGCTTCAGGAGATACTGACCGTGAAATCGGACGACGTGACGGGCCGCGTCCGCACCTACGAATCTATCGTAAAGGGCAACAACATCCCTCAGCCTGGGGTTCCCGAGTCCTTCAAGGTTCTCGTCAAGGAGCTGCAGTCGCTTTGCCTCGACGTGCGCGTTTTGGATGCCGACGGCGTCGAGATAGAGCTCAAGGCGGACGACGATGACGATTATTCGGGCATAAAGGATGAAAACCTTTATCAGGCGGATGACGATGAAATAGAGCTCGGCGGATACACGATAGAGGACGCCGAAATCGACGATTTCGATGATTCCGATGATTCCGAAGACTACGAGGAGTTTGAGGAAGACGACAGTACCATGCTGGACGACGATTTCGATGAAGACGACGAAATTCTGGATGAGGAGGATTAATAGTTATGAGTTACACACCGTTTGAAGCCATCCAGATCGGCATAGCCTCGCCCGAAATGATAAGAGCCTGGTCATACGGAGAGGTAAAAAAGCCTGAGACCATCAATTACAGGACGCTCAAGCCGGAACGCGACGGTCTTTTCTGCGAAAGGATATTCGGACCGACGAAGGATTGGGAGTGCCACTGCGGAAAGTACAAGAAGATCCGCTATAAGGGCAAAATATGCGACCGCTGCGGCGTCGAGGTCACAAAATCCAAGGTTCGCCGTGAGCGCATGGGGCATATCGAGCTTGCAGCGCCCGTTTCCCATATCTGGTATTTTAAGGGCATACCCTCGAGAATGGGTCTTATTCTCGACATATCGCCGCGCGTGCTTGAGAAGGTTCTTTATTTTGCGGCATATATTGTAACGGACCCCGGCTTTACGCCGCTTATGAAGAATCAGATACTGACCGAAAAAGAATACCGCGACATGCGCGAAAAGTATGAGGACGACTTTAAGGCGGGAATGGGCGCCGAGGCTGTTAAGGAGCTGCTTGCGGACATTGACTGCGAAAAGCTTTCCGAAGAACTGAGGGCCGAGCTTAAGGACGCCTCGGGACAGAAGAAGGCCAAGCTCGTTAAGCGCCTTGAGGTGGTGGAAGCGTTCAGAATGTCGGGCAACTCACCGACGTGGATGATCATCGACGTGCTTCCGGTCATACCGCCCGAGATACGCCCGATGGTTCAGCTCGACGGCGGACGCTTCGCGACGAGCGATCTTAACGACCTTTACCGCAGAGTCATTAACAGAAATAACCGCTTAAAGAGGCTTATAGCGCTCAACGCTCCCGATATCATCGTCCGCAACGAAAAAAGGATGCTTCAGGAGGCCGTTGATACCCTTATTGACAACGGCAGACGCGGCAGAGCCGTTACCGGCGTAAACAGCCGCGCTTTGAAATCTCTTTCGGATATGCTCAAGGGCAAGCAGGGACGTTTCCGCCAGAACCTCCTCGGAAAGCGAGTAGACTATTCCGGGCGAAGCGTCATAGTCGTCGGACCAACGCTCAAGCTTTATCAGTGCGGCCTGCCGAAGGAAATGGCAATAGAGCTCTTCAGACCCTTTGTAATGAAGAAGCTCGTTCAGGACGGCGTCGCTAACAATATAAAGAGCGCCAAGAAAATGGTTGACAAGGGAAAGACAGAGGTGTGGGACGCGCTTGATATCATAATCAAGGAGCACCCTGTGCTTTTAAACCGCGCTCCGACGCTCCACAGGCTCGGCATACAGGCCTTTGAGCCTGTGCTGGTCGAAGGCAGGGCGCTCAAGCTTCATCCGCTGGTTTGTACGGCCTACAACGCGGACTTTGACGGTGACCAGATGGCGGTTCACGTTCCGCTTTCCGCGGAAGCTCAGGCCGAGGCCAGGATACTGATGCTCTCGGCAAACAATCTTCTCCGCCCACAGGACGGAAAGCCGGTTACAGTGCCGACTCAGGACATGATACTCGGGGCATACTACCTTACCTATGAGAGGGAAGAAATCGGCAGCGGCAAGGTTTTTGCATCTCCGAACGAAGCCATCATGGCCTATGACGAGGGCGCGGTGGGAATCCACGCTCCGATCAAGGTCAGGGTTCAGAAGGAAATTGACGGCGAGATTGTGACCAAACTGATAGGCACAACCGTCGGGCGCATAATCTTCAACGAGCCGATTCCGCAGGATCTTGGTTTTGTGGACAGGAGCGACCCGGAGCATGTGCTTGATTATGAGATAAACTTCAAGACCGGAAAGAAGCAGCTCGGGGATATAGTCAACAAGTGCATCTCAAAGCACGGCTTTACGCGCAGCACGGAGGTGCTGGACAATATCAAGGCTCTGGGCTTCAAGTACTCCACGCTGGGAGCGATAACGATCTCCATTTCCGACATGACCGTGCCGGAAGCCAAGAAAATGCTGATAAACGAAACCGAGCAGAAGGTTCTCAATATTGAGAAGCAGTACAAGCGCGGACTGATTACCAACGACGAGCGTTACAGGCTGGTCGTCGAGGAATGGGAGCGTACGACAAAGGACGTCACAAACGCGCTCCAGAACGCACTCGATGAATTCAACCCGATATTCATGATGGCAAACTCCGGTGCCCGCGGAAGTATGAATCAGATACGCCAGCTCGCGGGCATGCGCGGACTCATGGCGAATACTGCCGGCAGAACGATTGAAATCCCGATCAAGGCAAACTTCCGCGAAGGCCTCACCGTTCTTGAATACTTCATCTCCTCCAGAGGCGCTCGAAAGGGGCTTGCCGATACGGCGCTTCGTACAGCAGACTCGGGTTACCTCACCCGCCGTCTGGTTGACGTTTCGCAGGACGTCATAATCAAGGAGCATGACTGCGGAACGCACGACGGCATCGAGGTCTCCGAGCTTACGGAAAAAGGTCAGGTCATTCTGAGCTTCGCGGACGCCATCCACGGCAGGTTCCCGGCGGACGACATAGTCCACCCGGAAACCGGCGAGATAATATTCGACAGGGACCATATGCTGCTCTTTTCGGATGCCGCTACGCTCACGGCGGCAGGGATCAAAAAGATCAAAATACGCACGGTTCTCGCGTGCGAGGCAAGGCGCGGCGTGTGCGCAAAGTGCTACGGTATCAACCTCGCCACCGGCGAGCCCGTCAGCGCGGGAGAGGCTGTCGGCGTCATAGCGGCTCAGTCCATCGGAGAGCCGGGCACCCAGCTGACGATGCGTACCTTCCACTCCGGCGGCATCGCGGGAGACGACATCACTCAGGGCCTTCCGAGGGTCGAGGAGCTTTTTGAGGCCAGAAAGCCGAAAAAGATGGCCCAGATTTCAGAAATCAGCGGCCGTGTGACCATAGAGGAAACTAAAAAGAACAGCGTCTGCACGATAAACGTAGTAAACGAGACGGATGGCGAAGCAAGGTCCATCATCGCGCCCATAAATTCCGGAATCAAGGTAACCGACGGCGACTATATAGAAAAGGGAGCGCTCCTTACGAGCGGTTCGCTCAACCCGCACGACGTGCTTCGCATATGCGGCGTGGAAGCCGTTCAAAACTACCTTATCCAGGAAGTCCAGAAGGTTTACCGCCAGCAGGGCGTCGACATCAACGACAAGCACATCGAAGTCATATGCCGTCAGATGATGAGGAAGGTAAGAGTGGAGGATCCGGGAGACACGGAGCTTCTCTCCGGGGCGACAGTGGATGTCTTCGAGTTCAAGGACGCGAATCAGAAGGTCCTGGACAGGATAGCGGCGGGAGAAACGGAGCTTAGAACCGCGACCTGCACAAGGCTCCTGATGGGAATAACAAAGGCTTCGCTCGCTACTGAATCCTTCCTGTCCGCGGCGTCCTTCCAGGAAACCACAAAGGTGCTTACCGAAGCCGCCATAAAGGGTAAAATCGACCACCTTATAGGACTCAAGGAGAACGTCATAATAGGAAAGCTCATTCCGGCCGGATCGGGTCTCGGGCTTTACAGGGATTTTGTTGAGACGGAGCCCGCCTGCGAATGATTATGCGGGCTTTTCAGCCTGTGCGTGCATAAAATGATCATTGCCGCATGTTTCGAAGCGCACGGGGGCGCGGCAAGAACTGGAAGCCGCGCCCTGCGAAATATATTTGTTGACTCTGTGCAAATATTGTGCTAAAATACTATGCAGTTTGCGGAAGGAAGGTTGCTGTGCTTTCTGAGTTAAAAAACGGCAAAAAGCTAGTTGGACTGAACCAGTGCCGCAAGGCCGTAAATAACGGAAGCGCGGCGGCGGTGTTCATTGCGGAAGACTCCGAAAACCGTATAAGGCTTTCGCTTCTGGATCTTTGCAGGGCAAACGGAGTCGAAACAGTTTTTGTTCCGACGATGAAGGAGCTTGGCAGCGCCTGCGGCATCGAGGTAGGGGCCGCGGCAGCCGTGTTGTTGAAATAAAGGCATTTTTACGGATTAAATCATTTATTCCGATAAAAATATAGTAAATGAGGAAAGGAGGAAAATAATGCCCACTTTTAATCAGCTTGTCAGAAAGGGCAGGGAGCAGGTAACCTATAAGTCCACCTCGCCGGCAATGCAGAAGGGTCTCAATACTCTGAAAAACAGGGAAACCGACCTTCCGTCTCCGCAGAAAAGAGGAGTCTGCACGGCGGTGAGAACATCTACCCCCAAAAAGCCCAACTCGGCGCTTCGTAAGATAGCCCGCGTACGTCTTTCCAATGGTTATGAAGTGACAGCCTACATCCCCGGCATAGGACATAATCTTCAGGAGCACTCCGTCGTTATGATCCGCGGCGGGCGTGTCAAGGATCTGCCTGGCGTGAGATATCACATCATTCGCGGAACCCTCGACTCACAGGGCGTTGCAAAGCGTATGCAGGGAAGAAGCAAGTACGGCGCGAAGAGACCGAAGCCCGGTCAGGCTGCGGCCGCCGCAGGACGCAAGAAGTAAGCTCGGCTTTTCAGCAAGGCGGTGCCTTGCCGGAAGATTAACATATTGTGATATAAATTCTGGTATGTTATCTTGAGGCAGGCATTCACGGAGGAAGTATTTCCTTCGAGTACCTATGAAATCATTTTATGAAGGAGGGAAGCATAGTGCCCAGAAGAGGTAACGTACCCAAAAGGGAAATTTTGCCGGATCCGTTATACAATTCGGTTCTGGTGACAAAGCTGGTCAACAGCATAATGCTGGACGGCAAAAAGGGCGTGGCGCAGAAGGTAGTTTACGGCGCTTTTGAGACAATCGAAGAGAAAACCGGAAAATCCGCTCTCGACGTTTTTATCCAGGCAATGGAAAATATCATGCCCTCGCTTGAAGTAAAGGCCCGCCGCGTGGGCGGCGCCACCTATCAGGTCCCTATCGAGGTTAGACCTGAAAGACGCCAGACACTTGGACTGCGCTGGATAACGAATTATTCGAGATCCCGCAGCGAAAAGACAATGAAGGAACGCTTGGCCGCAGAAATTATGGATGCAAGCAACAATACCGGAAACTCGGTCAAGAAGAAGGAAGACATGCATAAGATGGCCGAGGCAAACAGAGCGTTCTCGCATTACCGCTGGTAATCCATTTGCGGATAATTGAAATAGGAGAAGATTTATGCCAAGGCAATGTACCCTCAAGAATACGAGAAATATCGGAATAATGGCGCACATAGATGCGGGAAAGACAACGACGACAGAGCGTATACTGTTCTATACCGGACGCACCTATAAGCTGGGCGAGGTCCATGAGGGCGCCGCCACGATGGACTGGATGGAGCAGGAGCAGGAGCGAGGCATAACCATAACCTCCGCAGCGACGACCTGTTTTTGGAAGGAACACCGCATCAACATAATAGACACCCCCGGACACGTCGATTTTACGGTCGAGGTCGAGCGCTCGCTGAGAGTTCTCGACGGGAGCGTTACGGTCATGTGTGCCAAGGGCGGGGTTGAGCCACAGTCTGAGACCGTTTGGCGGCAGGCCGATCGCTACCATGTTCCCAGAATGATTTACGTCAACAAAATGGACATTATGGGTGCGGATTTTTACCGCGTTCTCGGCATGATCCGCGACAGACTCAAGTGCAACGCGGTTCCCATCCAGCTGCCCATTGGCAAGGAATCGGAATTCAAAGGAATAGTGGACCTGATTGAAATGAAAGCCGACGTTTACTACGACGAGCTCGGAAAGGACATGCGGGTCGAGGATATTCCCGAGGACATGAAGGAGCTGGCGCTCGAGTACAGAACGGCCTTGCTTGAGGCGGTTTCCGATTTTGACGACGAGATCATGATGATGTATCTGGAAGGCGAAGAGGTTCCGACAGATATGATTAAGACCGCCATAAGGAAAGCTACCATAGCCAACGAGATGGTTCCCGTGGTTTGCGGCACTTCCTACCGCAACAAGGGAGTGCAGAAGCTCTTAGACGCGATTGTGGACTATATGCCTTCGCCTCTGGATATACCTCCGATTGAAGGTACAAACCCCGATACGGGCGAAACGGAAACAAGACCCGCCGACGACAGCGCCCCGTTTTCGGCTCTTGCTTTTAAGATCATGACGGACCCTTATGTCGGAAGGCTTTCGTTCTTCCGCGTGTATTCCGGAACGGTAAACTCAGGCACGACGGTGATAAATTCCACGAAGGGGAACAGGGAACGTCTGGGGCGCATCCTTCAGATGCACGCCAACCACAGGGAGGATATCGAAACCGTTTACTCCGGAGACATCGCGGCTGTCGTCGGCCTGAAAAACACCACGACTGGCGATACGCTCTGCGACGACAAAAACCCGATAATCCTTGAATCCATGGAATTTCCGGAGCCCGTAATAAGAGTCGCGATAGAGCCCAAGACCAAGGCCGGACAGGAAAAGATGGGAATAGCGCTCTCGAAGCTCGCAGAAGAGGATCCGACCTTCAAGACCTATACCGACACGGACACCGGACAGACAATTATCGCAGGAATGGGGGAGCTCCATCTCGAAATCATAGTGGACAGGCTCCTTCGCGAGTTCAAGGTGGAAGCCAATGTCGGCAAGCCGCAGGTTGCCTATAAGGAAACAATCAAGAAATCCGCTACAGCCGATACGAGATATGTCCGCCAGTCGGGCGGAAAGGGGCAGTACGGTCACGTCAAGATCACCGTCGAACCGAACGAATCCGGCAAGGGGTACGAGTTCATCGACAAAATCGTGGGCGGCGCGATACCCAAGGAGTATATACCGGCTGTCGACCAGGGAATCCAGGGAGCGATGCAGTCCGGCGTGCTCGCCGGCTTCAATGTTGTGGACGTCAAGGTTACGCTGTTCGACGGCTCCTTCCACGAGGTGGACTCCTCTGAAATGGCGTTTAAGATAGCGGGAAGTATGGCCTTCAAGGAGGCCTGCCTGAAGGCCAGCCCGACAATTCTCGAGCCCATCATGAAGGTGGTCGTAACGGTTCCCGAGGAGTATATGGGCGACGTCATGGGCGATATAAGCTCCCGCCGCGGACAGATACTCGGAATGGAGACAAGAAGCGGCGCGACTCAGATCGAATCCAATGTTCCGCTCTCCGAGATGTTCGGATATGCGACGGACCTTCGAAGCAGGACGCAGGGAAGAGGAAATTACAGCATGGAACCCAGCCATTATATTGAAATTCCCAAGTCCATTCAGGACAGCATAATCAACGCCTCGGGAAGGCAGTAGGATTCGGTTCCCGATGGTAAAAAAATGTTGCAAAAACAGCCTCTCTGCTGTAAAATAGCTCCGTCACTAATAAAAATAATATTTTTTAATTGATAATAAGGAGGACAACTCACCATGGCTAAGCAAAAGTTTGAGAGAACAAAGCCCCACGTAAATATCGGAACCATTGGTCACGTTGACCATGGCAAGACCACGCTTACCGCTGCTATTACCAAGTACCTCAGCTTCCTCGGAAAGGCCAAGTTCGAAGCGTACGACCAGATCGACAAGGCACCCGAAGAGAGAGAAAGAGGTATTACAATCAATACCGCTCACGTTGAATATGAGACCGAAAAGCGCCATTACGCCCACGTTGACTGCCCGGGACATGCCGACTATATCAAGAACATGATCACCGGAGCGGCTCAGATGGACGGCGCGATTCTCGTTATCGCCGCTTCCGACGGTCCTATGGCGCAGACCCGCGAGCACATAATCCTTGCCCGTCAGGTCGGCGTTCCCGCCATCGTTGTTTTCCTTAATAAGATCGACCAGGTTGATGACCCCGAGCTTATCGAGCTCGTCGAGATGGAGGTTCGCGAGCTTCTGAACAAGGAAAAGTTCCCCGGAGACGATATTCCCATTATCAAGGGTTCCGGTCTGAACGCGCTTGCCAGCACATCCACAGATGTTAACGCTCCCGAGTATGCCTGCATCAAGGAGCTTATGGACGCTGTCGACAGCTACATCCCCACTCCCGAGCGCAAGGCCGACCTGCCTTTCCTCATGCCTGTTGAAGACGTGTTCACGATCACAGGCCGCGGCACCGTCACCACGGGCCGCGTTGAGCGCGGAAGAGTCAAGGTGGGAGACGAAGTCGAAATAGTCGGCATCAAGCCCACCAAGAAGTCCGTAGTTACTGGAACCGAGATGTTCCACAAGACACTTGAGTACGCCGAGGCCGGCGACAACGTGGGAACGCTTCTCCGCGGTATCGCGAAGAACGATGTCGAAAGAGGACAGGTTCTTGCTAAGCCCGGCAGCATCAAGCCCCTCACCAAGTTCAAGGGCCAGGTTTACGTTCTGACCAAGGAAGAGGGCGGACGCCACACCCCGTTCTTCAACAACTATCGTCCGCAGTTCTATTTCCGCACGACAGACGTTACCGGTATCATCCAGCTTCCGGAAGGCACAGAGATGTGCGTTCCCGGCGACAACGTCGACATGGTCGTTGAGCTCATCACTCCCATCGCCATTGAGACGGGTCTCCGCTTCGCTATCCGCGAGGGCGGCAGGACAGTAGGTTCCGGCGTTGTTATCGAGGTAATGCAATAGTATACGGAATTTTAAGCCCGCATCGCAGGATGCGGGCTTAACTTTTTGTTTTTTGTCATTTTTTAAGCTTTTTTATATTAATAAAAATATCGCACAGTTACTTGATTAAAAAATAAAAAGGTGTATAATAAAATGTGATGAAATATGCTTAATCGCAGGAATCAGGAAGGAGGTATTCCCGTGTTCAATATAGGGGACAGGATAGCGCACCCGATGCATGGGGCTGGGATTATAGCGGACATAGAAAAAAAGAAGATAAACGGCATAATAAGGGAATACTACGTCCTTAAGTTGCCTGTCGGAGGCATGCTCGTTATGATACCAACGGAAAACTGCGAGGAAATCGGTGTCAGGCCAATAATCGACGAACGTCAGGCCGACAGGATTATCGACGCCATTTCCGGAATAGAAATAGATATGTCGCAGAACTGGAACAGACGCTACCGAGAAAATATGCTCAGGATAAAGAGCGGCGACCTTATCGAAGTCGCAAGGGTGGTAAAGGGCCTGATGGCCCGCGATTTGGAAAGAGGGCTTTCAACGGGTGAACGGAAGATGCTGCGCAGTGCAAAGCAGATACTTATTTCGGAGATAGTCCTGTCCAAGCACTCCTCATATGAGGCGGTCGAGGAGCTCATTAATTCGGTTATGTAACGTATCGGCTGCTTAAAATGAAATGTCGGACACTGAATATAATAATAAATAGGGCTGTAATTACAGCTCTTTTTATATAAAGGGGCGATAATTTTACGGCCTTATTCGCAAAGCAAAAAAACCCTAAAACGAGCCGCGGATTCTGCAGCGCGGTAATCGTCGCCGCGGGCAGCGGCGAGCGGATGCAGGGCATAAACAAGCTTTTTGCGGAGCTAGGCGGGGTGCCCGTGCTTTTGCGCAGCATTCTGGCGTTTGAAAAATGCGCCTGTATAGACGAGATCGTTGTAGTGGCGAGAACAGAAGAGATTGGCGTGATATGCGAGCTCGCGGCCCGAAACGGCGT
Source organism: Clostridiales bacterium (assembly GCA_029268065.1). Lineage (GTDB taxonomy): Bacteria > Bacillota > Clostridia > Oscillospirales > Oscillospiraceae > DUPK01. The sequence goes on from JAJUHC010000004.1 coordinate 55,424, forward strand.
TAAAAAGCTCTCCAAGGTAATAGGAGGGGGCGAGAAACGCAGCGATTCGGTGTATAAAGGACTTATGGAGGTATCCTCAAAATCGGTTTTGACGGCGATACACGACGGTGCTAGGCCGCTTGTGACCGAGAAGGTCATCGAATCCGCCGTTTTGGCCGCGATGGAGTCGGAAGCCGCCGCTCCGGCGGTTCGGGTAAAGGACACAATTAAATCTGTAAGCTCGGGAAGGGTGACGAATACCCCAGACAGGTCGCTGCTTTACGCGGTACAGACCCCACAGGTCTTCAAAACGGATATAATAAAGGCCGCCCTGACGGCAGCGATAGAATCCGGCGCGGAGCTTACGGACGACTGCATGGCTCTGGAGAGACTCGGAATCCCTGTCAGAATAACCGAGGGCGACTACAATAACATAAAGATCACTACCCCGGAAGATCTGGCGGTAGCGGAGGCGGTTCTCCGCGGAAGGAGTGGTGAAGCATGAGGATCGGGCACGGATATGATGTTCATCGCTTTGAAAAAGGACTGAGGCTTGTTCTCTGCGGAACGGAAATCCCGTATGAATATGGCCTTAAAGGCCATTCCGACGCGGATGTCGCGGTTCACGCTCTTATGGACGCGCTGCTGGGAGCCGCGGCGATGGGAGACATCGGAAAGCACTTTCCGCCTTCCGACCCCCAGTACAAGGGCATAAGCAGCATGGAGCTTTTGGGCAGGGTAATGGCGCTCCTTTCCGATAACGGGTACGAAATCGGAAACGTCGACATTACCGTGATCGCCGAAAAGCCGAAAATCGCCGCATATATCATGCGGATGCGGGAAAACCTAGCCGAAGCTTTGAACACGGATATTCAGAGCGTCAGCGTAAAGGCGACGACCGAGGAGGGGCTGGGCTTCACCGGCGCGCTGCTTGGCATCGCGGCCCATTCGGTGGTTTTGATAAAGGAAAAAACCGGAAATCAGCTTCTTTAAACGGAGATAATGATGAATTATACCAACGCGGAATTTATAAAATCAGCCGCCGTAAAATCGGATTTTATTAACGACGGACTCCCGCAGATAGCTTTTGCAGGCAGGTCTAACGTCGGGAAATCCTCGGTTATTAATAAGATTGTGAACCGGAGGAACTTTGCGAGGGTCAGCGCTGTTCCGGGCAAAACCGCTCATATCAATTACTTTCTGATTGATAAAAAAGCCTACTTCACGGACCTGCCGGGTTACGGTTACGCAAGGGTATCGGCCTCCGAAAAAGTGCGCTGGGCTTCGCTTATGGAGAGCTATTTTGCAGGGGGGGAGCTGATAACGCTCGGCGTTCTGATAGTGGACAGCCGGCACAAGCCGACTGAGGACGACGTGATGATGGCAAACTGGTTCAAAGAAACGGGGTGCCCACTTGTTGTCGTAGCGAATAAATCGGATAAGCTTAAAAAGAGCGAAATCGAACCCAATATGAGCGTAATTGGAAATACGCTGGAGCTCGGCGCGGAAACGAAGCTGCTGCTCTTTTCGGCGGAAAACGGAAACGGCAGGAGCGAGCTATTGGCGGAAATCGAAAAGTATGTGTCAGATTGACGGACGGTAGTTTTATGATGAACAACATCTTATATAATCTTGATTTGACAGTGCTCTACCGCTTTCTTTTTCGCGCCGTTCCGGCTCTTATCTGCGTCGTGTTTCATGAGATTTCTCACGGTTATGTATCGTACAGGCTGGGGGATGAAACGGCTAAGACGCAGGGCAGGCTGAGCCTCAATCCTCTGCGGCATATCGACCCTCTGGGGCTGCTTATGCTGATAGTAGTAGGGTTCGGATGGGCGCGCCCTGTATCGGTCAATATGTACAATTTCAAAAATCCCAAGCGCGATATGGCTATAACCGCGCTTGCGGGTCCCGTCTCCAATATCCTGCTTGCGTTTGTTCTTCTGATAATAGACAGAATGCTTTTAAGCGCCTTTACGTTTCGCACGGGCGGATTTACAATCCACACCTTTATTACGACAACGGCGCAGATTAGCGTCTACCTCGGCGTGTTCAATCTTATACCCATACCCCCGCTGGACGGCTCAAAGGTGCTTTTTTCGATTTTGCCGAACTCCTTATACAATATGCTGATGCGTTATGAGCGTTACGGCATGGTGTTGCTTATTTTCCTTGTGCTTTCCAGGTTTTTCGGAGACTACATATACATTGCGTTTTCAAAGATTTACGTTTTTCTTCGCTCAATTGCGTTTTTCGGCTATTAATTTTTACAGGCGGTGCTCTAATGGAAAATCCCATGTTCAGGCTTGAAGGGATTGTAAAAACAAGGGATGAAACGGAGGATTTTGAAGGGCCGCTCTCTCTGATACTTCTTCTCTTAAGCAAGAATAAAATCGAGATACGCGACGTTCAGATTTCGCTTATACTGGAGCAGTATCTTGAGTATCTTGACCAGATGCAGAAGATGGATCTCGAGATAGCGAGCGAGTTTGTCGCCATGGCCTCACACCTCATTTACATAAAGGCGAAAATGCTGGTCGCCCCCGAGGACGAGCCCGTTACGGAGCTGGAGCTCCTGATGCAGTCTTTGGAGGAGCTGAAGCGGCGTGACGGCTTCGGGAGGATAAAATTCGCGGCGGAGTTTTTGTCTGCGTGCCAGGCAAGGGGCTCGGGATATTATACGAAGCCGCCCGAACCCGTGCGCGAGGGGAAGGAATACATATACAGCCACGACATGAACGACCTGATGCTTGCCATGCTGGCTATGTTTAAGAACGATACACCGGATACAAAAGCCGCGGCTCAGGATCTGATGCCCAAGAAGATTGTCTATTCGGTGACTCAAAAGACCGAGGAGATACTTTCTGTGCTGAAAGCCCGGGGTGCCGTCAGGGTATCTGAACTGCTCTCCGGGAGGATGAGCAGGACGGAGCTTGTCGCAACCTTTATTTCAGTGCTTGAACTTTGTAAAATGGGCAGTATAATTTTCATCGGAACAGACGAAAATTTAACCGTGAGCTGCGCCGGAAATCAGGTGAATTAAATGGAGATCAAAGATGTCGAGGCGGCTGTCGAAGGCATTTTGTTTGCTGCGGGCGAGCCGGTTGCGATAAGCAGGATAGCCGATGTGCTCGAACAGGACAAGCAGCTTATTGAGGACGTGGCTGCGCGCCTTGCGGACGCCTATATTACGAACCGCCGCGGGATAAGGCTCGTAAAGCTCGAAAACTCCCTCCAGCTCTGCTCGTCGCCGGAATATGCGGATGTTATAAGGCGCGCGCTCGAGACAAGAAAGCCCGCACAGCTGTCACAGACGGCCCTTGAGGTGCTCGCCATAATAGCGTATTTTCAGCCCGCGACAAAAGCGTATGTCGAGCAGGTAAGAGGTGTTGACAGCTCCTATACCGTAAGCAGCCTCGAGGAAAAAGGCCTTATCGAGGCCTGCGGCAAGCTCAGGGTTCCGGGCAGACCTACGGTTTACCGTACGACTAAGGCGTTTTTAAGGACCTTCGGACTCACGTCCCTTGAAGAACTGCCATCTCTGCCCGACGCAGAGAAGAGCGAGGGTCAGCTCGAGCTGCAAAACGCCATAGAAGCCATTATGGAAAAGGAAACCGAGGTTTCGGAGGTGTAATATTGATTGCGCTGTATGTCGTCCTCTCGCTGCTGCTGTTATTTTCCGTAATATTGCTGCTCCGTGTCGGATTTCAAATAGAATACGGGGAAAACGGCATTTCGGCCGACGCAAGGATAGGGCCGATAAGGTTTCGTGTGCTTCCGGTAAAAAGGAAGGAGAAAACCGGCAGAAAGATGAAACCTCGGGAGGCCCCCGCGGCCGAGAAGGAGCCGGAAGAGAAAAAAGGCGGGAAATTCTCGGAGTTTCGGAAATACTTTTCTTACGTTTCCGCCATGAAGGACAGACTTAAACGTAAGCTCAGGGTGGACGACCTGACGCTGTATTTTGCGGCCGGAGGCTCGGATCCGGTAGCCGTTGCAATGACATACGGCGGCGTAACCGCGGCGATGAGCGCGCTGCTTCCGGTGCTCGAGCAGAATTTTGACATCAGGAAGCGCGATTTCGAGACATCCTTCAGCTATGAGCTTAAGGAACCGTACATTTACTTTAGGGCAAAAATTTCGGCGGCGACATGGGAGCTGATTTATATCGCTCTGCCGATGCTCTCATTATACATGAAGTCAAAAGATACGAGATCGAGAAAGGGAGAAAAATAATATGGAAAAGCATCCGATCGGCGACCTGATGGAAGTAACTATGCAGAAGATCCGCGAAATGGTTGATGTGAACACAGTCGTGGGGCAGCCAATCGTTACGCCCGACGGTATAACCATGATACCCGTTTCAAAAGTGAGCTTCGGCTTCGGCTGCGGGGGAGGAGACTTTGTGTCGAAAGCACAGGTCACGGGAGCTCCGAATCCTTTTGCGGGCGGCGGGGCCGCCGGAATAAACATCGTACCCGTTGCTTTTCTGGTTATCAAGGACGAAAATGTAAAACTGGTAAACATAGCGCCGCCTGCCGCAAACACGGTGGACAGGGTGATAGAGCTTATACCGGAGCTCGTTGAAAAGGTTCAGGAACTCGTCGGAAAGGACAAACCCAAGCAATAAACGATACAGAAAGCACCTCCCAGAACGAGAACGGGCGGTGCTTATTTGTGAGAGCACATATTTGGGCTTAAAGGTGAAAAGATGAAGGAGAGACTTCAAAAAATCATATCCTCTTACGGAGTCGCGTCCCGCCGCGAGGCCGAAAGGCTTATCGAGGAAGGCTCAGTCAAGGTAAACGGAAAGACGGCGGTTTTAGGCGGCAAAGCCGACCCGGATAAGGATAAGATTGAGGTTCGGGGAGTACTGCTTGGCGATCCGGGCGACAGGGTCTATATAATGCTCCACAAACCGAGGGGCTTTATTACGACCATGAGCGACGAGCTGGGGCGCAGGACGGTGGCGGAGCTTGTTTCAGACTGCCCCGCGAGGGTATACCCCGTGGGAAGGCTCGACTATAACTCCGAGGGGCTTCTGATAATGACAAATGACGGGCATGTTGCAAATTCTCTCATGCACCCGAAATTTGAGATTTCCAAGACATACCTTGTCAAAGTCAGCGGAAGCGATATCGACAGCTCGGTTTCAAGACTCGGGGAATCCATGGTGGTGGACGGGCGCAAATTGGCCCCGGCCTCGGTGAAAATCCTGGAGAAAACGGGAGAAGAAGCGCGGCTCAGCGTTACCATACACGAGGGCCGGAACCGGCAGATAAGAAAAATGTGCGAGCAGGTCGGACTATCCGTCAAAAGGCTGAAGAGGATATCGGAGGGCAGGCTTCTTCTGGGCGAGCTCAGATACGGGAAGTGGCGGTATCTGACCGAGGCTGAGGTGAGGTATCTTCGCAGTCTCTGATTCTGCAAGTTCCAAAGCACAATACTGCAATTTTTTGTTGATTTTATCAGCCTCAGTATGTATTATTTAAGTATTCGGTTTTTTGGGGGTTTGTACTTGGATAAGGACGTACTTTCCGCGATAGAAAAGCAATATCCTAAGTTTTCCAAGGGTCAGCGCAGGATTGCCAAATACCTTGAGGAAAACTTTGACAAAGCGGCGTTTATGACTGCCGCAAAGCTCGGCAAAACCGTCGGGGTTAGCGAATCCACAGTGGTCCGCTTCGCTTCGGAGCTGGGATATGACGGTTATCCGGGAATGCGCAAATCCCTCCAAGAGATGATAAGGACGCGTTCCACCTCGGTGCAGCGCATCAAGGTCACCAGGGATATAATGGGTTCCAAGGACGTACTCGATACTGTGTTTCACTGGGACATGGAGAAGCTTCGCGAGACTGCCGAAGAAACCAGCAGGGAAGAGTTCAACGCTGCCGTAAAGGCTATTGCGGGCGCAAGGCGCATATACATACTGGGCTCGCGCTCGTCAAAAGCGCTTTCGGTATTTATGGGCTTTTATCTCAACTTGCTTTTCGACAGCGTTAAGGTTGTGGACGATGCTTCTATCAGCGAGATAATAGAGCAGCTCCTCCATCTGAACGGCGAGGACGTGGTCATAGGCATAAGCTTTCCCCGGTATTCAACGAGAACGATTAAGACGCTCAAGTTTGCTAAGGACCGCTCCGCGACCGTAATAGGCATTACCGACAACAAGGATTCGCCCATCGCGAAGGTCGCCGGTATCAAGCTCCTTGCGAAAAGCGATATGGTATCGTTCCTCGATTCTCTCGTCGCCCCGCTTTCGCTGATAAACGCACTGATAGTCGCCTTGGGCGCCGAAACGGGGGACCGGCTTTCAGGCACCTTCAACGATCTTGAAAAAATATGGTCCGAATACGAGGTTTACGAGAAAGGTGAAACATGACGTCATTGTTGTAGGAGGCGGCGCCGCCGGCATGCTCTCTGCCGCCACCGCGGCGGAGTGCGGAGCGAGCGTCGCGCTTCTTGAAAAAAACGAACGGCTGGGGCTTAAGCTGCGCATAACCGGAAAGGGGCGCTGCAATGTTACCAACAACTGCTCCGTGCAGAAGATGATGGACAACATTCCTCAAAACGGTAAGTTCCTCTTCAGCGCACTCAGCGGTTTTGCGCCGTCAGACGCTATCGCCCTGTTCACAAGGCTCGGAGTTCCTCTCAAAACCGAGAGGGGTGAAAGGGTTTTTCCCGTGTCCGATAACGCAAACGACATAGCCGAGGCCCTCATACGTTATATGAAGGGGCGGGGCGTAAGCATTGTCAAAGCCCGCGCGAACCGTATAATCACGCAATCGGGCGCCGTTTCAGCCGTCAATACCGACAGTGGAGCGATGCCCTGCGGCGCCGCTATACTCTGTACCGGAGGCCTGAGCTATCCTAAGACCGGTTCGAGCGGAGACGGATTCAGGATGGCCGAGCAGCTCGGGCATGAAATCGTGCAGCCGCGTCCTTCGCTTGTGGCGCTTGAAACGACCGACGATTATTGCCCCAGAATGCAGGGGCTTTCGCTTAAGAACGTGACCCTTTCCGCTTACAATGGAAAGGGCAGGCTGATTTTCAGGGAGCTGGGCGAAATGCAGTTCACCCATTTCGGTGTTTCCGGCCCGCTTATTTTGTCCGCAAGCGCGCATATGCGGGACTTTAAAAACGATAAGTATACGATAAAAATAGACTTGAAGCCAGGGCTTGACGAGGCGAAGCTCGACGCGCGGCTTCTGAGGGATTTTGAAAAATACTCAAACCGCGATTTCAAAAACGCCCTGGACGATATTTCAATAGGTCTCATGATACCTATTCTTGTCGAGCGCTCGGGCATTCCCGCCGAAACCAAGGTGCATTCCGTTACAAGGGAGCAGCGCCGGAATCTTGCCGGGCTTTTGAAGGAATTTACCCTTGAAATCAAAGGTCCCCGCCCGATAGACGAGGCGATAGTTACATCGGGTGGAGTCAGCACAAAGAATATAAACCCGGCGACGATGGAGTCTAAAATCATAAAAGGGCTGTATTTTGCCGGCGAGATAATTGACGTTGACGCCTATACGGGCGGCTATAATTTACAGATCGCGTGGTCTACCGCGGTTCTTGCGGGTAAAAGCGCGTCTAAAGTCAAGGAGAATGTCAGCAATGCGTAGTGTAGCCATAGACGGACCTTCCGGAGCGGGAAAGAGCACGATAGCAAGGTTTGCGGCCAAAAGGCTGGGATTCATTTATGTGGACACGGGAGCTATTTACAGAGCAGTGGGGCTATTTGCGAAAATGAACAACGTAGGGTCAAAAGACTCCGAGGCAGTCGGCTCGCTTTTACCCAAGATCAAAATCGACATCAGGTACGACGAGTCCGGGCTCCAACATATGATACTCAACGGCGAGGACGTATCGGAAAGCATACGCACTCCCGAAGTGTCGATTTACGCCTCGGACGTTTCCGCAATACCGAGCGTCAGGGCATTTTTGCTCGGCATGCAGCGCGATCTTGCCGAACGCTATGACGTCATTATGGACGGGCGCGACATAGGTACCGTCGTCCTTCCAAACGCAAGTGTAAAGGTTTTTCTTACGGCTTCCCCTGAAGCCAGGGCAAAGCGCAGGTTCCTCGAGCTCCAGGCCAAGGGTACCGAGTGCAGCTATGAAGATGTGCTCAAGGATATGCGGTACCGCGATGAGAACGACAGCAGCAGGCAAATAGCGCCGCTTAAACCTGCGTCGGATTCGGTTTTTGTGGATACAACGGATAAAACGCTTGGCGAAAGCATCGAAGAGGTGCTGAAGATCATTACGGAGCGTCTCGGACTATGACTCGTTTATACAAGCTCTACTATATACTCGTTTTCCCCATTTTCAGCCTTTTTCATAGAGTAAGACAAAAGGGAAGGGAGAACATACCTCCGGGAGCAGCGCTTATATGCGGCAACCATACGTCGCTGAAGGATCCGGTGCTGGTGGCCATCGCGGCGGGGTTCGGACATTTTATAAGGTTTATGGCCAAGGACGAACTTATGCGCATACCCGTTTTCGGATATTTGCTGAAAAAAGTCGGAACCTTTGGCGTGAAGCGCGGGCAGGCGGACATCAAGTCCATTAAAACCGCTCTGTCGATACTCAAAAGCGGGGGCAAGGTCGGCATTTTCCCAGAGGGGCACAGAGTTGAATCCGATGAGGATTCGGAAGCAAAAAACGGTGTCATCATGCTTGCGGCGAAGACCGGAGCCCCGATAGTTCCCGTATATATACCACGCGAAAAGAAGCTTTTTCGCAGCGTGGAGGTCGTAATCGGAAAACCCTATCATATCGATAAAATAATGGCCGGTTCCGAGTCGTATTCCGTATATGCCAGGGAGCTTATGCAAAAAATAGAGGAGCTGAAACCTTGAAGCTTATATTTGCCAAAACAGCCGGCTTCTGCTACGGGGTGGAGCGCGCGGTAAAGCTCGCGGAGCAGGCCTCGGAAAGCGGTGCGTGCTATACGCTCGGATCTCTTATCCATAACGACAGCGTTCTTGAGCGCCTAAAAAAGCGCGGCGTATCCCAGCTTGAAAGCGCTGAGGACGCACCGGAAGGCGGGACCGTGATACTCCGCTCTCACGGCGTGACGGAAAAGGAAATAAGCGTGTTGAAGAGCAGGCGCTGCAATATTGTCGACGCTACATGCCCGAACGTGTCAAGGATCCATAAAATCGTGAGCGAAGCCTCAAAAAGGGGCAGAAAGCCGGTCGTAATCGGAACGGCCGAGCACCCGGAGGTGACAGCGATATGCGGCTGGTGCTGTGATGCCGCCGTGTTCAGAAACGCGGAGGAAATGTCGGTTTGGCTGTCGGAAAACGGAAACAGGGACATCCCCCTGACCGTCGTATATCAGACGACAGAAAACTGTACAAATATGGAAGTTTGCAATAAATTAATAAAAAAAGAGTGTACAAACTACGAAGTATTTGATACAATATGCGGAGCAACATCCAGGCGGCAGCGGGAAGCAGCGCAGCTTTCGGAAATCTGTGATGCCATGGTGGTAATCGGAGGCAGGTCAAGCGCCAATACAAGGCGGCTTGCGGAGATTTGTGCGGGAAAGTGTCCGCAGGTTTTTTTTGCGGAAAAAGCCGAAGATATTGATTTTGAAAAGATTAAGAAATGCCAAACGGTGGGCATCACAGCGGGCGCTTCAACCCCCGCATGGATTATTAAGGAGGTTTACAACAAGATGACGGAAGAAATCAAGGGTCTGGAAGTCATCGCCGGCGAGGCGGAAAGCAAGGCTGAAGAGGAGACCAGCTTTGCGGAACTTTTGGAACAGAACATCAAGACTTTGAGCGCAGGGGAAAAGGTGGTAGGTATTGTCGAAGGCGTTTCTCCGACGGAGATTTCGGTTGACCTCGGCACAAAGCATTCGGCCTACATACCGGTTTCAGAGTTCTCCGATGACCCGGATGTAAAGCTTGAAGATATAAAGATCGGCAGCGAGATAGAGGCCTATGTAATAAGGGTCAACGACGTTGAGGGAACAATAATGCTCTCCAAAAAGCGTCTCGACGCCGTTAAGAACTGGGAAACCATAGAAGAGGCGAAGGAAGCCAGAGCCACGCTGACGGGCGTTGTCACCGAGGAGAACAAGGGTGGCGTAGTAGTGTCCGTCAAGGGAGTGCGCGTGTTTGTTCCCGCGTCCGAGTCAGGGCTTTCAAAAGAAACTCCGATGGCCGAGCTTTTGAAGAAGAAGGTGACGCTCCGCATCAAGGAAGTGAACCGTTCGCGCCGCAGGGTGGTAGGCTCTATCAAGGCCGCGCAGATTGAGGAAAGAAGAGCGGCCGCCGAAAAGATTTGGGAGACCATAGAGGTCGGGGCAAAATTTGAAGGTACGGTGAAATCGCTTACCTCATACGGCGCGTTCGTCGATATAGGCGGCATAGACGGAATGGTCCATGTCTCGGAGCTGAGCTGGAAGCGCATAAAGAATCCCGCGGAAGTGGTTAAGGCTGGAGACAAAATAACCGTTTACGTTCTGTCCTTTGACAAGGAAAAGAAAAAGATATCCCTGACCTGCAAGAACAAGGACGAGAATCCCTGGGAGAACTTTGTAAACGCTTACAGCGTGGGGAGCGTCGCGAACGTCAGGATAGTCAAGCTTATGGACTTCGGCGCTTTTGCGGAGATCGTGCCGGGAGTCGACGGGCTCATTCATATTTCGCAGATCGCCGACAGAAGGATAGCCAAGACTTCCGACGCCCTGTCGGAGGGCCAGGAAGTCGAAGCAAAGATCATCGACATAGACTACGAGAAGAAAAAGGTTTCTCTCAGCATAAGGGCGCTGCTCGGGCAGGCCAACGTGCCGGAGAGCACCGCACCGGACGGCGAGGCGCACTCTGACGAAAGCGCTTCGGAGGCGGAATAACATATAGAAAGCGACGCACCCCTTGGCAGGCAAAAGCTGCTTAAGGGGTGCTGCTTACTGGTCCCCCGCCTGCTGGCGGGGGCTGGTGTTATGGCATAAGAGAACACGATGCGACCGGCCGGCTTATTTATTTATTAGTCGGCGTGATTTTTTCGTTCAGACCGTGCATAAACCCGTTCAGGGCGGTGGATTGAACGTCGCCCGCTATGACGGAGTTGCGGTATACGATGATATCGGCCACCACTCCCTTTTCGCCTGTCGGGTAGTTGAGAATTTCATATGTATAGCGTCTGGCTTCCGTCCCGCCGTATTTGGAAAGCTCGAAGCCCTGCTTTTTCTGCAGATTTGCATAATCGGAATACACCTTGCTGAACTCGCGGGGAATCACAACGTCCTGCTCCTCCTTCGGCTGCGGCTTTACCTTCCATCCGAAGGATTCAAGGTATCTCACCCTGTCCTCATTGGTTTTGATTCCGCTTGTGCTCACCTGATTTGCGGCAGGCTCAATCTTCTTTCTGTCGCGCAGGCCTGCAAGCAGAATAATGGCGCACAGGACGACCGCCAGCGCGACAATAATCATAACGGCTCTTTTGCGGTTAAGTTTGGCGGTGAATATTAACATGGATATCCCTCCCGACGATGATGGTACAGCCTATTCGGCTTATCCCGCTTTTATGTTAAAATATGTACATTCCGTCATTAAATACGCAAAGCCTATCCGCGGCACCGGGAGTCGCGTCAAATCATTTGCTTTGTGAAGGGGGCGTTCAATATGCCTTTGATGCGCCTTGACAAGATCCTCGCCGATATGGGTGTCGGCTCGCGTCGTGAAATAAAGGCTCTTATCAAAAACGGCAGGGTAACGGTAAATAACGAAGCCGCGGCTTCGGGAGAGATGAAGCTGGACACGGAAAGGGCGGAGATAAGCGTCGACGGGCTGCCGGTTGAGTATAAGGAATTCCGGTATGTAATGCTCAACAAGCCGGCGGGGTATGTCTGCGCCTCGGAGGACCGGCGCGAAAGAACCGTAATGGAGCTGCTTGACGGGCGGCTTCGGCGCCAGGGGCTTTTTTCCGTGGGAAGGCTGGACAAGGACACGGAAGGGCTTCTTATACTGACAAACGACGGCGATTACGCGCATAGGGTTATTTCCCCAAAAAGCGATATTTGCAAAAGGTATTATGCGAAGGTCGAAGGAGTCCTCAATAGAAGCGACGCCGAAAAGATGCTAGAGGGGCTGGTGCTCGGGGACGGGACCAGGTGTCTCCCGGCGGGACTTGAGATAATATCCGAAAACGAGTGCGTCGTATCGCTGCGCGAAGGGAAGTACCATCAGGTTAAAAGGATGATGGCATGCCTGGGAAAACGGGTCCAGTATTTGAAGCGGCTTTCGATAGGAGGCCTGATGCTCGACGAGAGGCTCGCAATCGGCCGGTGGAGGGAGCTCGGAGAGGAGGAAATCGCGCTTTCTCTTCGGACCGAAAACGGATATTGATATCGGCGTCGTCTTTGTTAATATTCGTCAATTTAGTGCAAATATTCGGCTCGGAAAGCATAAAATGGCGATTAATTATAGGTCGGAGCTTACAAAATCACCATAAATGGAGCAAAAATAATAAAAAATTTACAAATAAAATTGTAAATATATATTGAAAAACGACAAGAAACAAGCTATTATGTTCTTGTGTGCAATTTGACTAAAAAGTTATGGGGCGATGTAATATTTACTTAAGGGGAGAACTTTATGTCAGGAAGAATTTTCCAAAGCGTAATAGTCCAGATGAAAGAGGCGACCAAAAGGGTCGTAGGCGTTGTCGATTCAGACGGAGTTGTTATTGCCTGCAATGAGCTTTCTCTTATCGGAACGAAGCTGGGACAGGTGTCGGGCGTCCTTTCCGAAAACACGGACCAGGTTGCTCTTTTCAAGGGCAAAACGGTCAAGTCTCTTGGAGGCTGGAACAGCAGTCCGGATTATACCGTTTTTGTGGAAGGCGAGGACGCCGAGGCGAAATGCATCTGCGTGCTGGCATCGATTGCCTTCAACGAGGCAAAGGTCTACTATGAGGAAAAGTACGATAAGAGTGCGTTTATAAAGAACATCATTTCGGACAATATTCTTCCGGGAGACATATATGTTCGCGCCAAGGAACTTCACTTTAATATGGATGTTTCGAGGGCGGTTTTTCTCATACGCCAAACCGACAGAACCGACGTGTCCGCGCTGGAAATCGTCCAGAATATGTTCCCCGAAAGGCAGAAGGACTTCGTGCTGAGCGTAAATGAAACGGACGTGGTGCTAATAAAAGAGGTGCCGGAGGATATTGAAACGGAGGATCTGCGGAAGATAGCGTCGCAGATTGAGAGCGCTTTGAATTCCGAAATGCTGGTTAAGACGGTTATAGGCATCGGTTCTGTGGCCAGGCATCTTCGTACGCTTGCGGAGCGCTACAAGGAGGCGCAGGTGGCGATAGAAGTCGGAAAGGTATTCGACACGGAAAAGACGATAATAAGCTACGACAGCCTTGGCATCGGCCGTATTATCTACCAGCTTCCGACCACCCTCTGCGAGATGTTCCTTTCGGAGGTTTTCAGGAAGAATCCGATAGAATCTCTTGACAATGAAACGCTATATACGATTAAAAAATTCTTTGAGAACAACCTTAACGTTTCGGAGACCTCGAGAAAGCTGTTTGTTCACAGGAATACCCTCGTGTACAGGCTAGAAAAAATCAAGAAGCTTACGGGGCTTGACCTGAGGGAGTTTGACCACGCGATAGTCTTTAAGGTTGCCATGATGGTCAGCAAGTATTTAAGCTCGCAGGGAATAAGCAGGTAGGTTGCCTTTTTTGGAGGTTCGGCATGGTTCGCATGGTTAATGTATGCAAGGCGTACGAAAACGGCACGAAGGCGCTTAAAGGGATTTCGGCGGAAATAAACGACGGCGAATTTGTATTTCTCGTCGGACCCTCCGGTTCCGGCAAGTCGACAATAATAAAGCTGCTCACCGGGGAAATAGCGCCGACGCTTGGCAGCATCGTGGTGAACGGCTATGATCTTGAAATGATCAAACCGGCGCAGATGCCGTTTCTAAGGCGTACCCTCGGAGTTGTGTTTCAGGATTTCAGGCTCATTGACAAGAAGAATGTCTACGATAACGTGGCCTTCGCCATGCACGCCGTAGGCGCTTCAAGCAGGGATATAAAGAGGCGGGTTCCGTATGTTCTCGAGCTTGTCGGGCTGGACACTAAAACAAGAAGAAAGCCGAACGAGCTTTCCGGCGGAGAGCAGCAGAGGGTGGCGATAGCGAGGGCTCTCGTCAACAATCCGCAGCTCATAATAGCGGATGAGCCCACGGGAAATCTTGATCCGGCCCGAAGCCTTGAGATAATGACACTGATGGAACGCATAAACAAGCTTGGCACGACGGTACTCGTAGTTACGCATGAAAAGGAACTGGTCAACCGTTTTTCCAAGAGGGTAATAGCGATAGACAACGGAAAGGTTATCAGCGACGGGATGGACGGGTACTATAACTATGAGACGTAACAGATACAGCTATTTTTTAAGAGAGGGCATAAACAGTATTTTTACTCACGGCTTCATGTCTTTTGCCTCGGTCAGCATAATAGTGGCTTGCCTTATAATCATGGGCAGCTTTACCCTGCTTACCATCAATGTGCAAAGCATGATAAAAAAGTGGGAGTCCGAGAATCAGATGCTCGCGTTTGTCGACGAGGCTTTCTCCAACGATCAGGCGAAAGCGCTCGAGAAGGACCTCAGGGCGATACCTAACGTGGCCGACGCCACGTTCGTTTCAAAGGACGACGCCCTCAAGAGCTATCTCTCGCAGTTCGGGGACAACGACCTTTTTAAAGGCATTGATTCGAGCGTGCTGCGCCACAGGTACATAGTGCATCTGAAGGAAATCGGGAAGATGGAGGAGTCAAAGAAGCAGCTCGAAGCGGTAAAGGGAATAGCCAAGGTAAACGCTCATCTTGAAATATCGCAGGGCTTTGTCACGATAACTCGCATCGTAAGTACGGTTTCGATAATAATAATCGTTATTTTGCTTGTTATCTCGATGTTCATAATGTCCAATACCATAAAGCTGACCACCTTTGACCGGCGCGAGGAGATCGCGATCATGAAAATGGTGGGAGCCACAAACGCATTTATACGCTGGCCCTTCGTATTTGAAGGTCTTATCCTCGGGTTCGTTGGAGCGCTGATCGCCTTTCTGCTGCAGTGGGGAATATACTATGTTCTCGTTATAGAGATAAACAAGTCCTCAACGATGAAGCTTATAGAGACGGTTCCCTTCGGACAGCTCGCGCTTCCGCTGCTTGGGATATTTGTTGCGACCGGACTTGTTGTCGGAGCCGGCGGGAGCCTTACGGTAATCAGGAAATACCTCAATGTATAGCGGAGGAATCATGAAAAAACGCAGGCTTTTGGTTACGATAATGGCGATTATCATGGCTCTGCTGATCATAGTGCCCATGCTTGCGGTAATTGTGACCGCAGGAGGGGCCAGGGCCGTTTCCCAGGCGGACATAGACGCTCTTCAGGCGCGCCAGGCTGAGCTGAAGCGCCAGCAGGAGGCCCTGCAGTCGAAAATAGAGGCGAACAAGGGCAAAAAGACTGATATGGCGGAGCAGAAGCGTCTTCTCGATCAGCAGGTAGCGTATACCGAGGATATGATCGAGAATTACAACGCACAGATTAACGAGCTTAACCAACAGATAAGCAGTCAGGAGAAAAAATACGAGGAAGCCTACAATGTCGAACAGATGTGGCTCCAGAAGTTCAATAAGCAGCTTCGCTCTTCGGAAGAGCTCGGCAGCGTTTCGTACCTCTCTGTTCTCTTCGGCGCGAAAAGCTTCAGCGACATGCTCGGGATGCTAGACTTTATTTCCCAGGTCTACTCAAACGAGCAGGATATGGTAAGGAAGCTCAGAGCCGCAAAAGCCGAGGCTGAGTCGATAAAAAAGTCTCTGGAGGCCAATAAGAGCAGCGCGGAAAGCGCCAAGGCCCAGCAGGAGCAGATGAAGGCCCAGCTCAGCAGCCAGGTGGCGCAGGCCCAGGATCTTATCAAACAGCTTGACAGGGCGATAAGCGAGGACAACGCAGCGATCGATGCGCTGGAGAAGGCGGAGCAGGAGCTGGCGGAACAGATTCTCGAGCTTGTAAAAGAGCTCGACGCTCAAAATTCCGGGACGAATCCAGGCGCGAGCGGGAACTACATATGGCCCTCGGATTGCAGGTATATTACATCTCCATTCGGCTCAGACCTTTTAAACGGGGTCTGGAGGAAGCATAACGGCGTGGATATAGGAGCAAGCTATGGGACAAGCATTTATGCTTCCGACGGCGGCACCGTGGTGTCCTCAACTTACAGCTCTTCATACGGAA
Source organism: Clostridiales bacterium (assembly GCA_029268065.1). Taxonomy (GTDB): domain Bacteria; phylum Bacillota; class Clostridia; order Oscillospirales; family Oscillospiraceae; genus DUPK01. The sequence continues at coordinate 71,685 of JAJUHC010000004.1, forward strand.
ATTACGTTATGATAAGCCACGGCGGCGGAAGGTACACGCTTTACGCTCATATGAGCAAGAGGCTTGTCGGGGAAGGCGACGCGGTGAAGCAGGGGCAGGTTATCGGAAAGGTTGGTTCGACCGGATATTCCTTCGGTGCGCATATACATTTTGAGATAATTGAAAACGGCGCATATGTCAATCCTCTAAATTATCTGTCCGGATACATCCGCAGCTGGTGATTTATTATTAATATGCGTTATTAAGCACGAAAATTGTCTATAATATACTCTCTGCCTTAACCGGCAGAGAGTTTTGTAAAAGCGGTTTTCCGTTCGTCAGCTTATACTTGACAGAACATTTTAAAAACAATATAATACCGAATTGTATTTTAAATAGAAATATATTCCTGATTGAAAGGGTGAGTGATATGGCAAAAGAAACAAAATATAAGATGAGCGCGGAGCGCCTGGAACAGCTCAAGGCCGAGCTGGAGTACCTTCAGACCGTAAGGGAAAAGGAAGTTGCGGAGCAGATCAGGGAGGCGCGCAGCTTCGGAGACCTGTCGGAGAACAGCGAATACGACGAGGCTAAGACCGAGCAGGCAAAGCTCTATACAAAGATAGGAGAGCTGAAAAACCTCATCGAGAATGCGGAGCTTATCGAAGGAGTCAAGGAAACCGGCAAAATAGCAATGGGAAGCATCGTAACGGTATACGACCTCGATTTGAAAGAGGAAGCGGTATATAAAATAGTGGGATCCCAGGAAGCCAATCCCATGGAGGGCAGGATATCAGACGAATCACCCCTGGGTTCGGGGCTAATAGGCCATAAGAAGGGCGATAAGGTAAGCGTTGACGTACCTTCCGGAAAGCTGAACTTTGAGATTTTGGATATAAAGAAGTAGTTTTCCGGGCTCCGGGAACTGTTCGCACAGGCATATAAAAACACGCTTTTGCAAAGATATGCATCGGCGCCGCATTTGTTTTCCATTTTAATATTAAAAACGTTAATGATTTTACGCGAGCCTTATATGGAGGATACGATGACAAACGAAAATGTTTTGGGGTTTTCCGGGGAAGAAAATCTTTCCGAGATTCTGCAGATTAGAAGAGATAAGCTCAAAAGGCTCCAGAGCGAGGGGAGAGACCCATTTGCGGTAACAAAGTTTGAGCGCAGCGCTTATTCTGCAGACATCAGGGAAAACTTCGAACAGATTGAAAACCAGGATGTATCGCTTGCCGGCCGGATCATGTCCAAGAGGGACATGGGCAAGGCTTTTTTCTGCGATTTGCAGGACGCCAAGGGCCGTATACAGCTTTATATAAAGATTGACGATCTTGGGGAAGAAGCCTATTCAGAATTTAAAAAGTGGGATATCGGCGATATCATAGGGGCAGAGGGCTTCGTTTTCAGGACTAGGAGAGGCGAAATATCGGTGCACACGAAAGCGGTGACCTTGCTTGCAAAGTCGCTGCAGCCGCTGCCTGAAAAGTTTCACGGACTTACAAACCAGGAGCTTCGTTACAGGCAGAGATACGTGGACCTGATAATGAACCCCGAGGTCAAGCGCAATTTTGAGATACGCAGCGGATTTATAAAGCATATCAGGGACTTCCTCGACAGCAGAGGCTATATCGAAGTGGAAACGCCCGTTTTGAACACCATAAGCGGCGGTGCGAACGCAAGGCCTTTTATAACATATCATAACACGTTGAATTTGAATATGTATATGCGCATAGCGACGGAGCTGCATCTTAAGAGACTTATCGTAGGCGGCATGGAGCGGGTGTACGAGATAGGCAGGATATTCCGCAACGAGGGCATGGACACAAAGCACAACCCGGAGTTTACGACAGTTGAGCTTTATCAGGCTTACGCGGACTATAACGATATGATGGACCTGTTTGAGGAACTGCTCTCGACTGCCGCAAAGAAGCTGCTCGGCACCTATGAGCTGGAGTGGCAGGGAAATAAGATAGACCTTACTCCCGGATGGCCGCGAATGACGATGGCGGAGGCCGTAAAAGTGCATACCGGCGTGGATTTTATGGCTTTTTCGTCAAACGAGCAGGCTTTGAACGCGGTAAAACCTCTCGGCATAGAGCTGCCGAAGGAAAGGACCTGGGGCAATCTTCTGTACGAGTGCTTTGACCAGCTCGTGGAAGGCAGGCTGATACAGCCCACCTTCATAACGCAGCATCCGGTGGAGGTGTCGCCTCTGGCAAAGCGCAATCCCGCCGATCCGAGACTTACAGAGCGCTTTGAGCTCTTTATCTGCCGCAGCGAGATGGGCAACGCCTTTTCCGAGCTCAACGACCCCGTTGACCAGAAGCAGCGCTTCCAGCGCCAGGTGGAGCTGCGCGCGTCCGGAGACGACGAGGCGGGAATGATGGACGACGACTATATCAACGCGCTTGAATATGGAATGCCGCCTACCGGCGGGCTTGGAATAGGCGTCGACAGAGTGGTAATGCTGCTCACAAACAGCGACTCTATAAGGGACGTGATACTGTTCCCCACGATGAAACCCGTGGAGGAATAGAAGAAAACGGGGGTTGGCCGTGGAAACCATAAGCAGCAGGAAAAATCCCCTTATAGTTCACATGAAGAAGCTCGGCTCCGACAGAGGCTACCGCCTTGAGTGCGGGGAGTTCCTTTGTCAGGGCGCCAAGCTTTATGACGAGGCAATCAGGCATTCGGCCTCGATTGCCGCAGTTCTTTACTGCGGCGAAAGACCGTATGCAGGCATGGACGTCAGGTGCGTGAAGGTGCCAAAGGATGTGCTTGAGAGCGTTTCGCCCATGGAAAGCGTCCCGGAGATTGTTTTTTCTTGCAAAATTCCGTCTTCTGACGGAATAATAAGAGCGGGGAGACACATTATACTCGAAAATATTCAGGATCCCGGCAATGTGGGAACTATTATCAGGACCGCAAACGCTTTTATGATGGAAAGCGTTATTCTGACCGGAGCATCAGCTGATCCGTATAATCCGAAAACCGTAAGGGCGTCGATGGGCGCCGTTTTCAGGCAGCGCATACTTCAAATGCCCCTGAGCGAGATGATAACAAAACTGAAAATAGGAAAAATACCTCTTTTTACGACCGGAATGGACGAAAAATGCGTTCCTGTTACGGAGCTGAAAAATGAAAGGACTCTGGCGGTGGCCATAGGAAACGAGGGCAGGGGGGTCAGCGATGAGCTTTTTATGGCCTCGGAGAAAAGGCTTACCATACCTATGAACCCCGCCTGCGAATCCTTGAACGCTGCGGTTGCGGCCGCTGTAATAATGTGGGAGCTATATAAATTTTGATGTGAACCAAGGCTGGAGGGGTGCGCGTGTCCGGACCTAAGTACTGGCTGTGGCTTTCCGCCCTGCAGGGAATCAGCTCGAAAACGGCAAACGAGCTGCTGGATTACTTCGGCAGCCCGAAGGACGTGTATTTTGCAAGTGAAAAGCATCTGAGTGACGCAGGGGTCGCATCAAGGGCGGTGCTTGACCAGCTCGGAAACAAATCGCTTGAAAAAGCCTCGGCGATATGGCGTGATTGCGACGAAAAGGACATACGGATATTGACCAGGCAGGATTCTGATTACCCATCGCGTCTCCACAATATATACGATCCGCCCCTTGTGCTTTACATAAAGGGGAAGCTTCCGGTCATAGACGAGGAAGTGGTTATCGGAATGGTGGGGACAAGGCGCGCAACGCCTTACGGACTCCGAGTCGCCGAGCAGCTAGGTTATGAGGTGACAAAGGAGGGCGGCGTAGTCGCATCCGGTCTTGCGGACGGAATCGATACGGCGGCAATACGGGGAGCGTTGAGGGCTGGCGGCAGACCCGTAGCTGTTCTGGGCACAGGCCTGGACGTGTATTATCCTGCGAAAAACAGATACCTTCAGGACGACCTTGCGAGTGCGGGTACGCTTATCAGCGAGTATCCTCCGGGAACAGCTCCGAACGGGGCTAATTTTCCTTCAAGAAACAGGATCATCAGCGGAATTTCCGCCGGAGTAGTGATAGTGGAGGCTCCCAGGCAGAGCGGCGCTCTTATTACCGCCTCCAGGGCCCAGGAGCAGGGACGGGATGTTTTTGTGGTTCCGGGCAATATAGACTCTCCTGCCTGCGAGGGCTCGAACGCGCTTTTGAAGGATAAATGCGCTATTGCGGTAATGTCCGGCTGGGATATAGTCGGCGAATACGAAAGGGCATACCCGCAAAAAATCTGCCGTGTCGCGCAGAAGCTGAAGGCGCTGAGAGACGAGGAGCTGACCAAAGCCCCCCAAAACAGCGCTTCCGCCGTTCCGCTTTCGGGAAAATCTGCGGAAATTCCGCTTGACAACGGCCCCGAGCAGGGATATATTGGCTTGCGGGCTCAGCTGGAGGAATTGAGCGAGGACGAGCTCAGAGTGATTTCCGTGATGCGGAAATCGGAAATGCACATCGACGATATAATAGAGCTGTCGGGACAATCGCCGGGGCGCGTGCTTTCGGCGCTGACGTCTCTGGAGCTGAAGGGCTATGCCGTCAGTAAAAAAGGCAGGCGCTATTCGCTTGTCGTTACGAATGACAAGGCATGATATAAAAGAAATGAGGACATCCTTCTATGGCGAAAACCAACCTTGTTGTTGTGGAGTCTCCGGCGAAAGCCAGGACAATAGAAAAATACCTGGGCGGGGATTATAGGGTGACCGCCACGGTCGGGCATCTGCGCGATCTGCCGAAAAGCGAGCTTGGAGTGGATATCGACAATGGATTTGAACCGCACTACAAGCCTATCAAGGGGAAGGAAGAAACCATAGAACAGCTTCGCGCCGCCGTAAGCGAGAGCGAAAGGGTTTATCTCGCCACCGACCCTGACCGTGAGGGAGAAGCAATTTCCTGGCATATAAAGGAGCTTTTGAATCTTAGCGATGATAAGGCGAAACGCGTCACTTTCAACGAAATAACAAAAAAGGTAGTCATCGAGAGCATAAAGAACCCGAGGCCAATCGACATAAACCTTGTGAACGCCCAGCAGGCAAGGAGGATACTTGACCGTATCGTGGGCTATAAGATCAGTCCGCTGCTCTGGCGCAAAATCAAGCGCGGTCTTTCGGCGGGAAGGGTACAGTCGGTCGCGACCAGGATGGTCGTGGACAGGGAAGAGGAAATCAAGGCCTTTGTTCCCGAAGAGTACTGGCTGCTTGACGCCTTGCTTGAGGCTAAGGGCGTTGAATTTTCGGCGAGCTTTTACGGTTTCGGCGATAAAAAGCAGCAGCTCACATGCGAGGATGAGGTTAACGCGGTTATCGCCGCGGTTTCCGAAGACAGATTTGTCGTAAGCGGGGTGAAAAACTCCGAAAAGCAGAAATCACCTTCTCCGCCCTTCATAACCTCGACGCTTCAGCAGGAGGCATCAAGAAAATACTCCATGACGCCCAAACGCACAATGTCTGTGGCGCAGCAGCTTTATGAAGGCGTCGATATAGCGGGAGAGGGCACAATCGGTCTTATAACATACATGAGAACCGACTCCCTCAGAATATCCGAGGAGGCGGTCGCCGCCGCAAAGGATTTTGTCTTGTCCCATTACGGCGCGCAGTATTATCCGAAGGCGCCGCGCGTGTTCAAGAGCAAGAACTCGGCGCAGGACGCCCACGAGGCAATAAGGCCGAGCTATGTCCATTTAACGCCGGACAGCCTCAAAAAGGATCTTACATCCGATCAATACAAGCTCTATCGCCTGATATGGAGCCGCTTTTTGGCTTCTCAGATGGCGAACGCCGTATACGACAATGTCCTTATTGACCTTGTTTCGGCCGGGTATACCTTCAAGGCCTCGCATTCCACGATAAAGTTCCCGGGTTACAGCGCGGTTTATGAGGAAGGCAAGGACGAGGAAAAGGAAGAAAAGCAGTCTGCGCTCCCGAAGCTGACAGAGGGGGAAACCGCGGACTTAAAAAAGATCAGCAAGGAGCAGAAGTTCACGCAGCCGCCCCAAAGGTACACCGAAGCCACGCTCATACGCGCCATGGAGGAAAAAGGTATAGGACGCCCCTCCACCTATGCCCCCACCATATCCACAATAACGGACAGGGAGTACGTTGTGCGCGAGGGCAAGTATATACGCCCCACGCCTCTGGGCACCGTGGTTACGGAGCTTATGAAGGACAGGTTTTCCGACATTGTGGATTTGAAGTTTACAGCCCGCATGGAGGACAGCCTCGACGAGGTCGAGGAGGGGCACAGAGAATGGAAGAACGTTCTCGGCGAATTCTACGAAGGCTTTGAGGAAAAAATAGAAAACGCTGAAAAGGCGCTTGAGGGCGAGCGCATAAAAATTCCCGACGAGGTGTCGGACGAGATATGCGACAAGTGCGGAAGAAACATGGTAGTAAAGAGCGGACGTTTCGGACGCTTTCTCGCCTGCCCCGGATATCCGGAGTGCAACAACACGAAGCCGATTGTTGTCGAGATGCCGGGCAAATGCCCAAAATGCGGAAGCAGGATTTTAAAGCGCAGCTCAAAACGCGGCTACGCTTATTATGCCTGCGAAAAGGGACAGTCCTGCGGCTTTATGACATGGGACGTTCCGGTAAAGGAAAACTGCCCGGAATGCGGGCAGACTCTGTTTAAAAAGTCCGGAAAGGGCTTCAATAAAGCCTTCTGCATCAACGAGTCCTGCCCGAGGTTCGTGCCCGAGGATAAGCGCGGTTATAAAAGGAAGACCGCCGCCCCCGACGTGAAGGAGGCGCCGGAAGCAAAAACAGACACGGAAGAAAAGAAAACAAAAAAGGAGGCTAAGCCGAAAGGCTCGGCTTCCGATAAAAAGAACAACTCAAAAAGGACCGCCGCCAAAAAAGCAAATAAGGATAGTAATGACAAATGAACAGCGTCACTGTCGTAGGAGCAGGTCTGGCCGGCTGCGAAGCCGCTTGGCAGCTGGCGAAAAGAGGAATAAAGGTTAATCTGCTGGAAATGAAGCCTCGTAAAAAGACGCCCGCGCATGTCAGCAGTGATTTTGCCGAGCTTGTCTGCTCCAATTCACTGCGCAGCGGCGAGCTCACTAACGCCGTGGGACTCCTGAAGGAGGAAATGAGGCGTCTTGATTCGCTTATTATGCGGTGCGCCGACCGGACCCGTGTCGAGGCAGGAGGCGCTCTCGCCGTGGACAGGACCGCCTTTTCCGCCATGGTGACCGAAAATATTAAGGGTCATCCCAATATCGAAATCAAAGCGGATGAGGTCACGGAGATACCCGACGGGTACGTCATAATCGCCACGGGCCCTCTGACTTCGGAGGCCTTATCCCTCAGCATAAACAGGCTTTTTCCCGATGAAAAATATCTTAATTTCTACGATGCTGCGGCGCCGATAGTGACGATGGAAAGCGTGGATATGAAGAACGCTTTTTTTGCGTCCCGCTATAACAAGGGCACGCCGGATTATATCAACTGTCCGATGACGAAGGAAGAGTATCTCGCTTTCTGGAACGAGCTGAAAACGGCAAGGGAGGCGTTCGTGCACGGCTTCGACGACAGCGCCGTGTTCGAGGGCTGCATGCCCGTCGAGGTGATGGCGAGGAGAGGAGAGGATACTCTGCGCTACGGTCCGCTGAAGCCAGTCGGTTTGAGAAATCCGGAAACAGGCGAGGATTACTATGCCGTGGTCCAGCTTCGCCGCGACAACGCAGGCGGCACCCTGTACAATCTTGTCGGATTTCAGACGCATCTTGCCTTTCCTGAACAAAAGCGAGTTTTTTCGATGATACCCGCGCTGAAGAACGCCGAATATGTCAGGTACGGCGTCATGCACCGCAATACCTATCTCAATTCTCCGCAGCTTTTGGACCGCTATTACAGACTTCGCAGCGATAAAAGAATACGCTTTGCAGGACAAATAACCGGTGTTGAAGGCTATGTGGAGTCGGCGGCATCGGGGCTTTTGTGCGGAATCGAAACGGCGATGGAAATACGCTCTCTCGGACATGTTGACTTTCCGAAAGAAACCGCAATCGGGGCGCTTTCATTGTATGTGAGCGACGAGTCGGTATCAGAGTTTCAGCCGATGAATATCAACTTCGGAATCATCGCCGCGCTGGGACAAAGAATTAGAGGCAAGAGGAACAAAAACCTTGAGATATCCAAAAGGGCGCTGGAAATAATTGACCGCATAGCGGTGGGAGGAAGTCTGAGTTGAAAATAATCGTTGACGCCATGGGCGGAGACAGCGCGCCTTCAGAGGTCGTAAAAGGGGCGCTTAAGGTTGTCGGGGAAGACGGTATCGAGATAATACTTGTAGGACGCGGTGAAAAAATCCTGACCTGCCTTGAAGAACAGGGGAAAAAAGCTCTGCCTCAGGGAATAGAGATTGCATATGCGTCCGAAGTCGTCGATATGGAGGACGATCCTTCAACGGCGGTGAGGAGCAAGAAGGATTCCTCCATGGCGGTTGCGCTGAGAATGCTAAGGGACGGAGAGGGCGATGCCCTCGTGTCGGCGGGTAATACCGGTGCCCTGCTTTCCGGCGCCACGCTTATTGTGAAACGGATAAAGGGCATACGAAGGGCTGCGCTCGCGCCCATTCTCCCAACTGAAAACGGAGGCTGCCTGCTCATTGACTGCGGGGCAAACGCCGAATGTACGCCGGAATATCTTGTGCAGTTTGCCTTTATGGGCTCAAGCTATGTGGCGAACCTCCTGAACAAGCCAAGTCCCAGCGTCGCTCTATTGAATATAGGCGCCGAGCCCGGAAAGGGTACGGAGCTTCAGCGGCAGACATATAAGCTCCTAACGGAGCTTAAGGAGCAGGAGCGCATCAATTTTATAGGAAACATTGAGGCAAGGGATGTCCTTTCGGGGCTTGCGGACGTTGTGGTGTGCGACGGCTATTCAGGAAATATACTGTTAAAGGCCATAGAAGGGACGGCATCCTTTATTCTGGGCGGGCTGAAAGGGATTTTTCTTAAAAACGCCATGACAAAGCTGGCGGCGGCGATGGTAAGCAAACCGCTCAGGGAATTCAAGAAGCGGCTTGACTATACCGAGGTCGGGGGCACGGTGTTACTTGGGGTCGGAAAGCCCGTCATCAAGGCGCACGGCTCATCCAACGCAAACGCTTTCGCCAACGCCATACGCCAGGCCGCGCTCATCGTAAAAATGGGTATAGTCGAAGACATACAGGATAAGCTTCTGGACATAAAAGAGGGAGAGGAATAAATAAAAAAACAGTTGACAAATACTCCGGGCGTGAATATCATTTTCTTGAGGTGAGCAGAATGGTTTTGCAAAAATTAAAACAGTTGATTGCAGAGCAGTTTATGGTTGACGAGGATGAAATTACAGCAGATACTTCGTTTATTGACGACCTCGGAGCCGATTCGCTGGACATAGTCGAGCTGACGATGGCTATCGAGGAGGAGTTTGATATCTCCGAAATAGACGACAATGATTTGCCGAAGCTACTCACCGTAGGTGATCTGGCTCGATACATTGCAGATAAAATCGATTAGTTTTTTGGGCGGGCAAAGGACCCGCCTAAAAAAATGGGAGTGGCTCGATTACATGAACGAACTTAACGAACTCGAACAGATTCTGGGATATGAGTTCAAAAACCGTGAGCTTTTACTGACGGCGCTTACTCACAGCTCCTATGCAAATGAAAATCGCAGCTCCGGAGCGGTCTGCAACGAGCGGCTTGAATTTTTAGGGGACTCGATTCTCGGGATGTCGGTTGCGAGGTATTTGTACAGGGAGTTTCCAAACATGCCCGAAGGGGAAATGACGAGACTCCGCGCGGAGCTTGTCTGCGAACAGAACCTTTTCGAGGCGTCGAAGAAAATGCGCCTGGGGAATTTTCTCAGGCTGGGTAAAGGCGAGGAGAGCGGAAACGGAAGGTCGCGCCCGTCAATATTGGCCGACGCGGTCGAGGCGCTCATCGCGGCAGTCTATCTCGACGGCGGGAGAGATGTTGTGCACGCTTTCATTTTCAAGTTCATCCTGTCCTCCCTAAACGAAAAAAACAAGCTCCGCGATTATAAAACGGCGCTTCAGGAATTGATTCAGAGGAAGAACGGGAACCAGCTTGTCTACAATATCATCGCCGAAAGCGGGCCCGATCACTGCAAGCAGTTTGACGCGGAGGTGCTGCTTAACGGAGAGCGCGTCGGAATCGGCAGCGGAAGAAGCAAGAAGGAAGCGGAGCAGGAAGCGGCTAAAAACGCGCTTTCGGGTTTGGAGACATGAAGCCGAAGAGATATATCATACCGGTATTCATACCTCATCTGGGCTGTCCTAACGACTGCGTCTTCTGCAATCAGCGCAAAATATCTGGTAAGCTCAAACCGGCTGACGGAGATACTGTGAAAAATGCAATAGAGTCCTCGAAAAGCGCGCTCCCGGACGACGTATCGGCGGAGCTCGCATTCTACGGGGGAAGCTTTACGGCAATTCCGGCAGAGGAGCAGATTGCGCTCCTCGAGGCGGCGTTGCCATTTTTGCGTACGGGAGCGATAAGCGGAATAAGGGTGTCCACAAGACCCGACGCGATCGAGGAGCAATGTCTTGTGCGGCTCCGAAATTACGGAGTAAAAACGATAGAGCTGGGCGCGCAGTCGATGGACGACGGGGTTTTGAGGGCTTCACGCAGGGGGCACGGCTCGGAGGACACGGAACGAGCCGCAAAGCTGATAAAAAAACACGGCTTCAGCCTCATACTTCAGATGATGACCGGCTTGCCGGGCGATACGGAGGAGAAGTCTGTTCTGACGGCAAAAAAGCTCATTTCCCTTTCCCCGGACGGAGTGAGAGTCTATCCGACTGTAATTATCAGGGACACCGCTTTGTACGAGCTCTGGAAAAGGGGCGAGTACAGGGAGCACAGCGTCGAAGATGCGGTAAACCTGGGCGCGAGGCTTTTTAAGCTTTTTGAGGAAGCCGATATACCCGTTATACGTTTCGGGCTTAACCCTTCGGATGAGCTGTCTGGCGGCGATGCCGCGGGCGGCGCCTACCACCCCGCTCTGGGGGAGCTTGTGCGTTCGAGAGTATATCTGAACCTGGCAAGAGAGCTGCTTTCCTCGACAACGCATGACCGGGACATCATACTCGGAGTCGGACGCGGCTGCGTTTCACTTATGACCGGGCAGAGGAGAAGCAATGTTTCTGCTTTGATAAAGGAATTCGGCTTAAACACGATCAAAGTTCTTGAGACGGACATCCCGGCAGGTAAAAAGGTGACTATTTTACATTAAATTCTTGAAAGGCCGTCCGAAAAAAGATATACTGTTAAGAAAATTGCAATTCAACTGGGAGTGTTTGCTTTTGTACTTGAAGGCGCTAGAAATCCAGGGCTTCAAATCGTTCCCCGAAAAAACCAGGCTGACTTTTGATAAGAGCATTACGGTTATAGTCGGGCCGAACGGCAGCGGAAAATCAAATATATCCGACGCCGTAAGCTGGGTACTGGGCGAACAGAGCACAAAGACGCTTCGCAGCGGCAAAATGGAGGACGTAATCTTCGGCGGAACTCAGCATCGGAGCCAGCTTGGCTTCGCGCAGGTATCGCTTATTCTGGACAACAGCGACGGACTCTTCAATATTGAAGGCTCGGAAGTCATGGTAACGAGGCGCTACTACCGCAGCGGAGAAAGCGAATACTGCATCAACAAGAAGTCCGTCCGCCTGAAGGATATTTATGAGCTGTTTATGGACACAGGCCTCGGAAAAGAAGGCTACTCGATAATCGGGCAGGGGAAAATTGACAATATACTGTCCGAAAAAAGCACAGACCGGCGAGAAATCTTCGAGGAGGCGGCAGGCATTTCCAGGTTCCGCCACCGAAAGGAAGAAGCGGAACGGAAGCTTGACCGGACTGAGGAAAACCTGCTGCGCGTAAACGATAAGATTTCCGAGCTTGAAATTCAGATAGAGCCTATGCGCCGCCAGGCCGAAACGGCAAAGAAGTATCTTCTGCTCCGGGATCAGCTCCGCTCGCTCGAGGTGTCCGTCTGGCTTGAAATGCTGGAAAAGCTCAGAGTGTCCGCGCTCAAATCCGAGCATGACTACAACAGCGCCAGGCTGCAGCTCGAAGCCGAAAACAGGCTTGTCGAGGAGCTCTATTCCAAAACCGAAAAGCTGTCCGGGGAAATGCGCGAAAAGGATCTGGAGGCGGAAGCGGTACGGGAAAGAATATCGGGACTTGAAGCCGCTTCATCGGAGCTTGACAGTTCAATCGCGGTTTTGCGGGCGAATCTTCAGAACAACTTTGAAAGTCTGAAAAGGCTTGAGGCCGAGCTCTCAGAGCACGAGGGCAGAGCCGAGGCGCTGAGCGGGCAGATAGAGCAGAGGAAAACAAGAATAGCGCATATAGACGCGGAAAAATCGGAAATCGAGTCGCAGACACAGCTTATTCTCTCTGATTTCGAGAAAAACTGCTCCTCCGCCGACGAACTATCCGCAAGAGTCAACGAGCTGCTGCGTTCCGAATCATCGGAGCTCGCGCTGACGGCCGACGCAAAGGAAACTCTGTCCGCGCTTGCCTCCTCGCTCCAGGAGCTGTGCGACCGTGAAGCCTCTCTCTCCTCGGAGCTTTCGGCGGTGAATCAGCGCCTCGAGAGCGAATTGGAAATATTTGTTTCACGTGAAGCAGAGCTTGCCTCCCTGAAGGAGGAAGAGACCTCGCTTTCCAACGTGATAAACGGTCATCGGCTCAGGCAAAAAACCCGTGCCAATAAGGCGGAAGCGCTGAGGGAAAAGAATACAAGGCTCAAAATGGAGCAAAATGCCCTGAAATCGCGCATTGCCATGCTCAGCGAGATGGAAAAGGAATACGAAGGCTATTCGAAATCCGTGAAGCTCGTTATGCAGGAAAGCTCAAGGGGGACGCTCAGGAATATCCACGGTCCGGTTGCAAACATAGTAAAAGCCGCCGATAAGTATGCCCTTTCCATCGAGACGGCGCTCGGAGCCTCCATGCAGAGCATAGTCGTTGACCGCGAGGAGGACGGCAAGGCCGCGATAAGCTTTCTGAAGCGCCGCGACGGCGGCAGGGCGACCTTCCTTCCGCTTTCCTCGATAAGGGGAACCCTTCTCAGGGAGCAGGGGCTTGAAAAAGAGGAGGGATTTCAGGGCATAGCGGCAAATCTGGTCAGCTTTGATAAAAGGTACGAGCAGATCATAGTAAACCTTTTGGGGCGCACGGCAGTCGTGGAGGATATGGACAGCGCCATAAGGATAGCGAGAAGGTATTCAAACCGCTTCAGGATAGTAACGCTTGACGGACAGGTTATAAACGCGGGCGGCTCCATGACGGGCGGAAGCGCGTCGAACAATTCCGGCATACTCTCAAGGGCAAACGAGATAGTTCGCCTCAAGGATCAGGAGCAAAAGCTCTCAGCGGATTTAGCAGCTGCGGACAAAGACCTTGCCGACGCCGAAAGGGAGCTCGCGGCGGTAAATTATGAGCTCGAGCTTGCCGAGAGTGAAAAAAGACGCCTTGAGGACGGCATTCTTAAGGCTGAATCCGAAATTTCTCAGCATAAGCTTTTGGTGTCCGCGCTCAAGGATAACTGCGAAACGCTAAAGCTCAGCATGAAAAACGTAGCTGAACGAACCCAAAAATGCGAAAAGGAAATAGCGGAGGCAAGAGGATTCATAGCCGAGCATGAAAAATCTGCAACAGGCTTCAGGGCCGAAGCGGAAAAGCTCTCAGCCGGCAAAGAGGAGCTCGCGGCGAAGAGCGCGGAGCTTTCCGTGAAGCTCGCCGAGCTCCGCACGAAGGCCGCGTCTCTCGATGCGGAGCGTGTCGCCACATGCAAGGCCATCGAGGAGCTTGACGCGCTTAACCGGACGATTTCCGGGGACAGGGGTCAAAGAATTGCCGATATAAGCGAGCTTAAGGCACAAAACGAGAGGATACTTTCACAGCTTGAGGAACATGAAAAACGCCTGGAGGCTGTCAAGACCGATATTGAAGGGAATAAAAAGCAGCTTTCGGATATAATAAATGAAAAGTTCGCGCTGGAAGCGCGGCGGACGGCAACCGAAAAGGAAGTCCAGGAAAAGAGCAGGAGCATCCTTGACTTGGAAAAGGAGTTTTCGCGTCTTGAGCAGAAAAAGCTTGCCGCAGATATGGAAGAAAAGCAGATAGTGGACAGGCTTTGGGATACTTATGGTCTTAGCCGGACTTCCGCCGAGGCCGTGCGGGTGGAATATGAGAGCCTCCAGAAGGCTCAGAGGCAGATAGCCGAGCTGAAACGGGACATATCCTCGCTGGGAACGCCGAATCTGGGGGCCATCGAGGAATACGACAGGATAAGCGAACGCTATAACTATCTCGTCAGCCAGCGTGATGATATCGAGGTCGCAAAATCGGAGACGGAGCGCATAATCAGGAGCATAACCTCGGAAATGAAGCAGATCTTCTCGCGCGAGTTCAGAGCCATTAACGAAAGGTTCCAGGAAACCTTCACCGAGCTGTTCGGAGGCGGAAAGGCTTCACTTGAGCTTGAGGATGAGGAAGACCTTCTAAACTGCGGAATAGAAATTCGCGTTCAGCCTCCCGGGAAATCGCTGAAAACGATTACACTTCTTTCGGGCGGCGAGAAGGCCTTCGTCGCTATCGCACTGTTTTTTGCGATACTTAAGGTCCGTCCGACCCCGTTTTGCGTAATGGACGAAATCGAGGCCGCGCTCGACGACGCAAACGTGGCGCGCTTCGCTGAGTACATGAGGCGCATGTCGCACAGCACCCAATTTATTGTCATAACCCATCGGCGCGGAACCATGGAGGAGGCGGATGTTCTGTACGGGGTCACAATGCAGGAGCAGGGCGTATCCAAGGTTCTGAGCATCGATTTAAACGATACTGAAAAAGGAATAATGACCGCATAGGAGTAAATAAATGTCGTTTTTTGATAAAATATTTGAGGGCCTGTCCAAAACGAGAAAAAATATCACCGTTCAGCTCAAGGGTATGTTCGATTCCTTCACAGGTGCGAACGAGGAATTCTTTGAGGAGCTCGAGGAAACGCTCATAGCGGCGGATCTCGGTGCGGAGCTTGCCTTGAGCGCCGTTGAAAAGCTCAGGGAAGTGACGAAATCGAGGGGGCTTCGGGGTGCGGATGAACTGAGAGGAGCGCTTTCGCAGATATTGCTTGAGACGCTGAAGTTTGAAGACGAGGGCATAAAGCTCCGTACCAAGCCTTCGGTGATACTGATGATAGGCGTAAACGGCGTCGGCAAGACCACAACGATCGGAAAACTCTCGTCGCGTTTCGCAAGGGAGGGCAGGCGTGTTCTGCTGTGTGCCGGCGATACCTTCCGTGCCGCCGCCGCGGAGCAGCTCAAAATTTGGGCGGATAGGTCGGGTGCCGACATAGTAAGGCATGAGGAGGGCTCGGATCCCGCTTCCGTGGTTTTCGACGCCATCTCGGCCGCAAAGTCCAGGGGGGCCGACCTCATAATATGTGACACGGCGGGCAGGCTTCACAACAAGCAGAACCTCATGAACGAGCTTTCAAAGATCAGCCGCATAATAGACCGCGAGCTTCCGGGCTGTGACAGAGAAACGCTGCTCGTGCTCGACGCTACGACAGGGCAGAACGGGCTTATACAGGCAAAGCAGTTCAAGGAAGCGGCGGGCGTTACGGGCCTTGTGCTGACAAAGCTTGACGGAACCGCTCGCGGCGGGATCGTGTTCGCGATTGCGCACGAGCTTGGGCTGCCCGTGAGATTCGTAGGAGTAGGCGAGCAGGCGGACGATCTCATTGATTTCGAACCCGAGGCGTTTGTTGACGCTCTTCTGAGGTGAGATATGAAGTTTGTGCTTGCGAGCAATAATATTAAAAAGCTGGGTGAAATGCGCGCCATTCTTTCTGATATGGGCATGGAGGTCATATCCCAGAGCGAAGCCGGTGTTAACGTCGAAGTTGAGGAAACGGGGGAAAGCTTCGAGGAAAACGCTCTCTTAAAAGCGGAGACTGTGATGCGCGCCGCGAATATGCCTGCAATCGCCGACGATTCTGGGCTTTCGGTGGACGCCCTCGGGGGAAGACCGGGGGTTTATTCGGCCCGTTTCGGCGGAGACGGCTGCAAGAGCGACCATGAGCGCTGCGAGTATCTTCTCCGGCTCATGGAAAATGAAGTCCTCCGTAAAGCAGCCTTTGTATCCGTTATAGTGTGCGCCTTCCCTGACGGGAGAAGGATAAGCGCGCGCGGAGAATGCCGCGGTGAAATACTGAGGGAATTCAGGGGTGCGGGAGGCTTCGGCTATGATCCCTTGTTTTTCGTTCCCGAATACGGACAGACGATGGCGGAAATGGACGCCGGCCTGAAAAATTCGATTTCCCACAGGGCAAGGGCGCTCAGGGAACTGAAAATAAAACTGGAAAAATCAGACTTGAAATAATAAAACGGGGAGAGAATATATGCTGACGAGCAAGCAGAGGGCGCAGCTTCGTTCCCTGGCAAACTCCGAGGAAACGATAGTGCACATCGGAAAGGGCGGCATAACTGAGAATATAGTCAAACAGGCTGCCGACGCCCTGAAGGCGAGAGAGCTTATCAAATGCAGGGTTCTTGAGAACTCCATGCTTACGGCGCGCGAAGCCTGCGACGAGATTGCAAGGCTTACGGGGGCAGAGCCGGTGCAGGTCATAGGGACGAGATTCGTTATCTACAAAGAAAACAAGGAAAAGCCGGGGATACAGCTTGTGAAATAGAGCTTGCGGGGGATAAAGCATGAAGCCTGGGAGAGAAAAAATAGGTATTTTCGGAGGCACCTTTGATCCGGTGCACCTTGGTCACATCGGTGCCGCAAGAGCCGCGGCCGACAAGCTCGGTTTTACGAAGCTGCTTTTCATTCCGGTCTCAGTTCCGCCTCATAAGGAGTTCCCTTCCGAGGCGGCCTCTGGTGAAATGCGCCTTGAAATGCTCAGGTTAGCCGTCAAGGGCATAGAGAACGCAGAGGTTTCGGATCTTGAGATAAAGCGTGGCGGGACAAGCTATACCGACGAAACCGTACGATCGCTTCAGGAAAAGTATCCGGATGCCGAATTGTGGCTTGTCATGGGCGGCGACATGCTGGATTGCTTTGAAGAATGGAAAAGCTTCGAGTGGCTGGCCGAGAACGTATCCATATGCGCCCTTTCGAGACTCGCGGATACGGGCAAACTGGAGGCGGCGGCGTTGACGCTGCGCGAGAAATACGGCATCAAAGTAGTTTTAGCGGAAAACGATGCGCTGGAGATATCCTCTTCCGAGCTGCGCGCAATGCTGAAAAAACGAAAAGGTCTCGAGTTTCTAAGCCCCGAAGTTTATGCCTACATTATAAAAAACCGCCTTTTCGGTTCCAGGGCGGAGTTCGGCTGGCTCAGGGAAAGGGCAAAGGAAATGCTCGACCCAAAGCGCGTGGCGCATGTGCTGGGCTGCGAGGAAGAGGCGGTTGCGCTTTCCGGAAGATGGGGAGCTGATGAGGACGATGCTAGGTGCGCCGCGATACTGCATGACCTGACTAAGAAATTAAGCCTTGAAGAGCAGTTGATATTATGTGAAAAATATGGTATCATGGTCGATATTGTCGAAAGTCGGGAAGTGAAGCTCCTGCATTCAATCACGGGTGCGGCGATGGCGGAGCATGAATTCGGCATGCCTCGGGAGGTATGCCAGGCGATAAGATGGCATACCACAGGAAAAGCCGGCATGTCGCTTCTTGAGAAAATTATATATATATCCGACTACATAGAGCCGACAAGGGCCTTTGACGGCGTCGGGAAGCTGAGGACTCTTGCGTACAGCGACCTCGACTCGGCAATGCTTGAAGGGCTTGAGATGACTGTGGCGGAAATATCCGAACGGGGGAAAACCCCTCATCAGAATACTCTGTCCGCGATAGAGTATTTTAAAAGGAGTATTTTGGGGCAATGAAGCTTTACGGAGGAAACAGCGGCCGGAAGAGAAGACAAACGCCGAAAAGAACCGACGACAGAGTATATGAAGAGACGCGCGTCGCGGGAGCTTTTGAGGACGATGAACCTGCAAGGCAGAGAACTCCGGAGGAACTCAAGCACATCGAAAGGATGATAGAAAGATATCAGAGATACAAACGGCGAAAAAGGATATTAATCGTTTCGATTCTGCTTGTTCTGGCTGCCGTCGGCACGATAGTGTGGAGGAGCCTTATTCGTCCGCCGGAGGTGGCGCCGCCCTCTGCGGTTACGGCAACGCCGTCAAATTCGTCTGCGGCCGCAACCGCCAATATAGCCTCATATAACAGAAAGACAGGCTTCTATACCTTTTTGCTGCTGGGTAAGGACGTCGAGGCGGGGCTTACCGACACAATACTTGTCGGAGCCATCGACACGGCAAACAATACGCTCAATGTCGTGAGTATACCGAGAGACACGCTTATAAACGTGTCCCGGAGCTATAAAAAGGCCAACGGTATGTATTCCCATAACGGCGGCAATATTGATAAGCTGAAGGCCGAGCTCAAAACTCTTCTTGGCTTTACCGTTGACTGCTATGCGATCGTTGACATAAAGGCCTTCGAGAAGATTGTAGATACGATAGGCGGCGTCGATTTTGATGTGCCGGTCAACATGGACTACGACGACGATATTCAGGATTTCCGCGTCCATCTGATGGCGGGAAACCAGCATTTAAACGGCGAGGCCGCCCTCGGGGTGGTACGGTTCCGGCAGAACAACGAGGGCTCTAAGTACGGCCCCGGATATCCAAGGGCCGATATAGACCGAATTGCGACTCAGCAGAGCTTCATGAAAGCCGTCGCAAAGCAGTGCCTCAGGATAGGAAACGTCACAAAGGTAAATGAATTTGCGCAGATATTCAAAGATTACGTCGACACAAACCTTTCCACGGGCAACATGGTCTGGTTTGGGCAGCAATTCCTGAACATAAAGAGCGAAAACATCAACTTTATGACGATGCCCGCGAAATACGACGACTATGCGCTGGAGATGGCGTGCGTGACCGTAAAGCTTGACGAGTGGCTCGAAATGATAAATTCCAAGCTGAATCCCTACAAGGAAGAGATTACCAAGGAAAAGCTCGATGTGCTGACCCGCGACAGCGGCGGCAATCTGTACTCGACTGCTGGAAAGATATTAAGCTGAATTTGGGAGGTATAAATTTGCTCACTTCCGCGGAAGTAATGAAACTTATCGTAAAAGCCCTGGACTCAAAAAAAGCCGATGATATCAAAGTTTTGAGAACCGATAAAATAACGATCCTCGCTGATTATTTCGTCATTTGCACGGCGACTTCCTCAACGCACGTCAAAACGCTCGCCGAAGAGGCGGATAGGCTTCTCAGCGAAAATGGGGAGCCGCCTTTAAGAACCGAGGGGTACCGCGGGGGAGGATGGGTCCTTGTTGACTTTGGCTGCGTCGTTGTGCACATTTTCACGGACGAAACCCGGAAGTTTTACGGACTTGAGCGGCTTTGGGGAGATGCCGAGCAGATCGACATATCCGGCATTATTACGGAATGATTTTTTAGCGGAGGATAAAGAATCCCTCCGCTCCAACATAATCTCAGAAAAGATGTGTAACAGATGAAATACGATTTCGGTACGATAGAAAAAAAGTGGCAGAAGATTTGGGAAGAAAAGAAGTGCTATGCCGCGTCCAATACGAGCGAAAAGCAGAAATTTTACGCGCTGATAGAGTTTCCGTACCCGTCGGGCGAGGGACTGCACGTCGGACACCCGAGACCCTATACCGCGATGGACATCGTCGCGAGAAAACGCCGCATGCAGGGCTTCAACGTCCTTTTTCCGATTGGATACGACGCCTTCGGACTTCCGACGGAAAACTATGCCATAAAGCATAAGATGCACCCGCGCGAGGTCACAAAGCGAAATATCGCGCGGTTCACCTCCCAGCTTAAGATGCTTGGGTACAGCTTCGATTGGGACCGCGTCATCGACACTACCGATCCTGATTACTATAAGTGGACGCAGTGGATATTCATCAAGCTTTTTGAAAACGGGCTCGCCTACAAGGCAAAGATACCTGTCAACTGGTGCACCTCCTGCAAGTGCGTCCTTGCTAACGAAGAGGTGGTGGACGGAGTCTGCGAGCGCTGCGGCAGCGAGGTGGTAAGGAAGGAAAAGAGCCAGTGGATGCTGAAAATAACGGCCTACGCCGAGCGTCTCATAAACGATCTTGACGGTCTCGATTTTATAGAGCGGGTAAAGATCCAGCAGAAGAACTGGATAGGCCGATCCACGGGAGCGGAGGTTGACTTTGCCACGACCGCGGGCGATACCCTTCGGGTTTTCACGACACGTCCGGATACGCTTTTCGGGGCGACCTATATGGTAATGTCGCCGGAGCACGCCCTGCTTGAGAAGTGGTTCCCGCTTTTTAAGAACAAGGAAGAAATATCCGCCTATCAGGAGGCGGCAGCAAGAAAATCGGATTTTGAGCGCACTGAGATGGCAAAGGATAAGACCGGCGTCGAGCTTAAAGGCGTAAGAGCGATCAATCCCGTTACCGGCAATGAGATCCCGATATTCATATCCGATTATGTGCTCGCGACATACGGCACCGGCGCGATAATGGCTGTCCCCGGACATGACGAAAGAGACTGGGAGTTTGCAAAGAAGTTCGGGCTGCCGATTATCGAGGTGGTAAAGGGCGGAAATATTGAGGAAGCCGCGTTCACCGACTGCCAGACGGGCGTAATGGTGAATTCAGGGTTCCTGAACGGACTCACAGTTGAGGACGCAAAGCTTAAAATTACGGAGTGGCTCAGCGGCAAAGGCCTCGGAGAGAAGAAGGTAAACTACAAGCTGCGCGACTGGGTTTTTAGCCGCCAGCGCTATTGGGGGGAGCCGATCCCGCTGGTTTTCTGCGAAAAATGCGGGTGGGTGCCCATTCCCGAGAAGGAACTGCCGCTGCTTCTTCCGGAGGTCGAGTCGTATGAGACGACAGATAACGGAGAGTCGCCGCTGTCGGCGATGAAGGACTGGGTCGAAACCTCCTGCCCGTCCTGCGGAGCTCCGGCCAAGCGGGAAACCGACACAATGCCGCAATGGGCGGGCTCCTCATGGTACTTTCTGCGCTATATGGATCCGCACAACAGCAGCGCTCTCGTCGGAAAAGAAGCGGTAGATTATTGGAACAGGGTGGACTGGTACAACGGAGGCATGGAGCATACCACGCTGCACCTGCTCTATTCGCGGTTCTGGCATAAGTTTCTTTATGATATCGGAGTCGTTCCGACCTCCGAGCCCTATTCCAAGAGAACCAGCCACGGCATGATACTGGGCGAGGGCGGAGAGAAAATGTCGAAATCCAGGGGCAATGTCGTAAACCCCAACGACATAGTGGACGAGTTCGGAGCGGACACCCTGCGGCTTTACATCATGTTCATCGGAGATTTTGAAAAGGCCGCTCCATGGTCATCCACGGCAGTAAAGGGCTGCAAGCGCTTTCTTGACAGAGTGTGGAATCTCGGAGAGAGGGTGATGGATTCCCCGGACAGCGGGTATTCGCCGGAAAACGAGTCGGCAATAAACCACACCATTAAAAAGGTCGGCGAAGATATCGAAAGCATGAAATTTAATACCGCGATAGCAAGCCTGATGTCGCTCGTGAACGAGCTGTCAGACAAGGGCTGCAGCAAAGCCGACGTTAAAACGCTTGTATGTCTGCTGAGCCCCTTCGCGCCGCACATAGCCGAGGAGCTCTGGGAGATGCTGGGTGGAAAAGGCCTTTGCTGCGAGCAGCCCTGGCCTTCATACGATGAAAGCAAAATGGTGGATGCGACGAAGGTGATTGCGGTTCAGATAAACGGAAAGCTCAAAACAACTGTAACAGCTCCGACTGACTGCGCGGACGCCGAGCTGACCGCGCTCGCCCTCTCCGACGAAAAGGTAAGACGCGCAACGGAGGGCATGGAGCTTTCCAAAACAATCATAGTAAAGAATAAACTTATTAATTTGATTATCAAACCGCAAAGGTCTTGACAATAAGCTGGTATTATTTTATAATACCCCTGTGAAGCCATAACATGGCCCTTAAAGCGCCGGTTTTCGGCGTATTTGGAGGGAGGGAAGCTAATGTCGGAA
The DNA here is from genome assembly GCA_029268065.1 of Clostridiales bacterium. Classification (GTDB taxonomy): domain Bacteria; phylum Bacillota; class Clostridia; order Oscillospirales; family Oscillospiraceae; genus DUPK01. Next base: position 93,743 of record JAJUHC010000004.1, read on the forward strand.
GTTCATGTAAAGGATAATGAGTCGCTGGACAGCGCGCTTAAGCGTTTCAAGCGCAGTTGTGCTAAGGCCGGAGTGCTGTCTGATCTCAGAAAGAAAGAATATTATCAGAGTCCAAGTGTAAAGCGCCGTAAGAAATCTGAGGCGGCGAGGAAGAACAAGAATAAGAAGTATTTTTAGAAATCGTTCGGGCTGTCGTGTGGCAGCCCGAATTTTTCAATCGTGATATACTTGTTGCGTGCGGAAGGAAGCGGTGATAAACTGATTTTTGGAATTACGCATTCAGAGGCTGTTCAGAAATCCCTTTATTTCGCCGTATAAAAACATGGCCTTGCTGATTTTAAGGCTTTCAGCGACGGACAGCTTGCTTTTTATGCTTCCAAGGTTGTCAAAAAGAATAAAGTGCGTTTCACCCTTTTCCGTGTAGAAGAAATAGTGGCAGCAAAGCTCCGGCGAGAAGAACTGAGCGGGAGCGAGCCGCTCGGTCAGCCTTGAAAACTCTTCCCTGGAGACATCTCTGCCCTCACCGTCGGGAGCCGGTAGCACGAAATCCTTGCAGATGCGTTCTACGTCCAGCACCACCCTCTCGGCGCCGAAGGACTCGGACGCCTCGCAGAGGCGTCTCCTGAGCGTGCCGCCCGACAATGCGGTGGAAACTAGTACCCACGCATGCTTATACCTGCTTCCGAGCTCCTCGTGAACCATCAGACGCAGTTTTTTTTCTGATAAAGCCGGGGATAATCTGTCAAGCAGGGCTTCCGACCTGAAATTTGCAAATACTCCGGTAAAATTAAAGCTCCTGCACTCAGCCATAATATCGGAAACCGTTTCACCGTAAAAAGGCGGCTCCTCCGTTTCGGCGCTGATTATCATATATCCGCGGCCGGCGTGGGTGGCCGGTTCGGCGCGGTACAGCCTGCCGTCCTCTCCGATTTTATAAGACGAATAGGCAATGGGAAGCTTTATACCCGCCGCATTTTTTGCCTCGTCGGGCTCAATCGCGATAATATACTGCATGTTGGGACACCCGCCTTTAAATAACGTCTGTTTTAATTTATGATAATCTCAAGCGAGGTATGTATGTTTGAAAAGCTCATTCCTTCAATCAGGCTCGGAAGCATATTCGAGATAACCCCGGAGCTTTTACTGAAAAGAAATATAAGGCTGCTTATGCTGGACCTCGACAACACGCTCGCTCCGTACAGGGATTCGAAGCCCTCCGTGAGGCTTATGGACTGGAAAGACGGTCTTGTTTCATCGGGTGTCAGACTGGTCATAGTATCGAATACGAAATCGGACAGGGCAAAAAACTTCTCTGCGGATCTGGGAATCCCTTACGTCGACCGTGCGAGGAAGCCGATGACAAAAAAGGTGCTCGAGGTAATGAAGGAAACGGGCTTCAGACCGGAGGAATCCGCGCTGGCGGGCGATCAGATATTCACGGACGTATGGTGCGCCAACCGCGCGGGAGCGCTGTCAATAGTAGTTAGGCCCCTGGAGCTGACAAATGCGTTTTTTCTGCTCAGATACTGGGCGGAGTATGTTTTCAGGCGGCTTGCGCCAAATCACGATAAGGAAGGAAAATAATGAACAGGATTGAAAAAATCAGGTCTAAATTCGACGAATATGAAATAGACGCGCTCCTCATAACGACGGATGAGAACCGCAGGTACGCCGTGGGCTTTCATTCTACGGACGGCGCTGTTCTGATAACGAGGGACGGAGCGTATCTTTTTGTCGATTCGAGATATATTGAAGCCGCAAACAGAGCGGTTTCGGGCGCTTCGGTTCAGCTTGTCGACCGTGAAAATACATACAAAGAGCGCATTAGATCGGCGCTGGCCGAAGGCGTCCGCTCCGCGATAGGCTTCGAGGACGCCTCCATGAGCTATGCGGATTTTATGAAATACAGCGACATGATTGATTCGCCTTTAAAGCCCGCGTCGTCCCTGCTCACGGAGCTCCGCCGCTCGAAGGACGAAAGCGAGATAAAGGAGCTTATTGCGGCGCAGCGCATTGCCGAGAAGGCTTACAAGGATGTACTGGGACTTATAAAGCCCGGCGTTTCGGAGTTGGATATCGCCGCCGAGCTTACTTATAGAATGCTTAAACACGGAGGGGAAAAGAATTCCTTCGATCCTATTGTGCTTACGGGGGCGAATACAAGCATGCCGCACGGGCAGCCGGGGAGCACGAGAATAAAGCCGGGGGACTTTGTCACCATGGATTTCGGATGCCAGCGCAACGGATATTGCTCGGATATGACGAGAACGGTGGCGGTAGGGCATGCGGACGACGAGATGAGGAAGGTCTATGACACCGTTCTGAGGGCGCAGGCTGCGGGTATAAGCGCGGCGCGGGAAGGTGCGAAAGGGCGCGATATCGACGGCGCGGCGAGAAGGGTGATCGAGCAGGCGGGCTACGGACCCTGCTTCGGGCACAGCTTTGGACACGGCGTAGGACTAATGATACACGAGGAGCCGACGGCATCGCCTTCATCTGAAGCAAAAATGCCGGGCGGAGCCGTAATATCCGCCGAGCCGGGGATATACATTGAGAACCGCTTCGGGGTCCGGATAGAGGATGTGATAATAATCAGGGAAGGCGGCTGCGAGAACATCACCCTAGCGGAAAAGGAGCTTCTGATTATTTGATAAACAGCTTGTCGGGCAATTGATTGACGCATTAATATATTATTTGACGGCTAAATATACAGATGATATAATACTGCATTAATATTCTAAAAAGGAGCGCAGATATGTGGCTCGCAGATAAGTGGAAGGATTTCGAACTCATCGATTGCTCAAGGGGAGAGAAGCTTGAGCGCTGGGGCAGCGAAATTCTTGTCAGGCCGGATCCCCAGGCAATTTGGGATACTCCACGGGTACATCCGGGCTGGCAGAGGCATTCGGCCAGATATACGCGTTCGTCTTCGGGCGGCGGAAGCTGGGAAAAGCACAGGCTTCCTGAAAGCTGGCAGATAAGCTACGGCAATCTTGTTTTCAACGTCAAACCCATGAACTTCAAGCATACGGGTCTTTTTCCCGAGCAAAGCACAAACTGGGATTTTATTTCCGACAGGATCTGCAAGGCCGGCAGACCCTTGAACGTCCTGAATCTTTTTGCATACACGGGCGCGGCGACGGCGGCCGCTGCAGCCGCGGGCGCCTCCGTCTGTCATGTAGACGCCGCAAAGGGCATGGTAAGCTGGGCCAAGGAGAACGCAAGGGCATCGGGACTCTCGGAAAAGCCTATCCGTTGGATAATCGACGACTGCGTCAAGTTCGTTGAGCGTGAAATAAGGCGCGGAAAGCGTTATGACGCGTTGATTATGGATCCGCCGTCATATGGAAGAGGCCCTTCGGGTGAAATATGGAAGTTTGAAGATAATATTTTTCCCTTTGTAAGGCTCTGCGCGGACATTTTGAGCGAGGACCCCTGCTTTGTAATAATCAATTCCTATACGACCGGCATCTCTCCATCGGCTTTGACCTATATAGGCGAAACCGTTTTTACAAAACGCTTCGGCGGACGGGGAGAAAGCGAGGAGCTCGGCATACCCGTCACGGCAAGCGGTCTTGCGCTGCCCTGCGGCGCGTCTTACCGATGGGAAAAATGACCGAACTGATTTCAAGCGCGGTTTGAGAAACGGTAACTGATATGAGTGACATTATCAAGATCGAAAATTTGACATACTCCTATGTGACTGAAGATGGGAAGAACTCCCTCGCACTGGATCACATTGACCTCAGCGTTGAGGAGGGCTCTTTTGTCGCAATCCTTGGCCATAACGGATCGGGAAAGTCAACGCTTGCAAAGCACATGAACGCGATTCTGCTCCCCGAGGGCGGAAAGGTTTATGTTGCCGGCATGGACACCTCCGACGAGAGCCTTATTATCGAAATACGCCGTCAGATAGGCATGGTTTTTCAGAACCCGGACAATCAGATGGTGGCGAACGTCGTAGAGGAGGACGTGGCCTTCGGACCCGAAAATCTCGGCATAGAACCCGGAGAGATACGACAGCGGGTCGACGACGCGCTGAAGCAGGTGGGCATGTTTGAATTCCGCACCCACGCTCCGCACCTGCTTTCCGGCGGACAGAAGCAGCGGATAGCCATAGCGGGAATCATCGCGATGCGTCCCAGATGCATAGTGCTGGACGAGCCGACCGCCATGCTGGACCCCGTGGGCCGCGAGGAGGTAATCAGAACCATACATGGGCTAAACCGCCAAAATGGGATAACCGTGGTGCTCATCACCCACCATATGAAGGAGACTATTGACGCTGACAGGCTTCTCGTAATGAAGGACGGGCGCATAGTAGCCGACGGCGCGCCCTGCGAGGTTTTCAGAAACGTGCGTGGGCTGAAGGAGATAGGGCTGGACGTTCCCGAAACTACGGAGCTTATTTACCAGCTTAACAAAGAAGGCTTTAACCTTCCGCTTGAGGCTTTAACGGTAGAGGAGTGCTCAAGGGCGATATACGCCGTCTTATCATAGGGGATGACCTGCCCGTGTGCGGGAAAAGGCGCGCCGCCTTTAATGGCATCCACCACTAAAAAAGGATTGAATTCATTGGTACCTATATTAAAAACGGAAGGCCTTTGTCACAGATACAGCGTCGGCACACCCTTTGAGCGCGCGGCGATAGAGGACGTGAATTTTGAGGCGAAACGCGGCGAGTTCATAGGCATCATCGGTCACACGGGATCGGGGAAATCCACGTTTATTCAGCACCTCAACGGACTGCTTAAGCCGACTGATGGCAGGGTGTATTACGAAGGCAGGGATATATGGGAAAGCAAGGCCGCGACGCTCGAAACGCGCTTTAAGGTGGGTATTGTGTTTCAATATCCCGAATATCAGCTTTTCGAGGAAACGGTTTACAAAGATATTGCGTTCGGACCTAAAAATATGAAGATTTCTGACGATGAAATAGACATGCGTGTGCGCGAGGCGGCCGAATTCGTCGGAATCGACAGAGAGCTTCTCGAGAGATCGCCATTTGACCTCTCTGGGGGGCAGAAGCGGCGCGTCGCGATCGCCGGAGTCATAGCAATGGGGCCGAGCGTCCTTGTCCTTGACGAGCCCGGAGCCGGGCTTGACCCGCGCGGCAGGGAAAGCGTCCTTGAAAACATAAGGCGGTACCATGACGCCACGAACGCGACCGTTATTATGGTCACCCACAGCATGGAGGAAATCGCCTCGACAGTTGACAGGATTGTCGTTTTCAATCAGGGCAGGATAGCCATGAACGGAACTCCGAGGGACGTTTTCTCGCGCGGCGACGAGCTTGAAGCAATGGGCCTTTCGGTGCCCGAGGTGACAAGGATAGCAAAGCGTTTAAGGGAGCTTGGCCTGCCTGTCGACACCTCCGTTTATACCATAGAGCAGTTGAAGAGCATTTTGCTTTCGCTGAAAGGGGGCGGAAGGGGTGCTTAAGGACATTACGCTGGGGCAGTATTTTCCCGGAAACACCTTTATCCACCGTCTTGATCCGAGAACGAAGCTTATTATGAGCCTCGTGTATATCGTCTTGCTTTTTGTTGCGAAGGATTACTTTTCCTATGGTTTGCTCTTCGCTTTTCTGGCGCTTATCATAGCCGTTTCCAAGGTAAGGCTTAAGATTATTTTAAAAGGCATGAAGCCGATACTCGTACTGGTGGTCCTTACGGCCTTGATTAACCTGTTTTACACCCCCGGAAATACCGTTGCCAGTTTTTTGGTTCTGAAAATTACCGATGCCGGACTGAAAAACGCTTTTCTGATGGTTATTCGGATAATGATGCTCATTGCGGGGACCTTTCTCCTGACATATACCACATCTCCCATAGACCTTACGGACGGACTCGAAAAGCTTTTAAATCCCCTCAAAAGGATTAAGGTGCCGGTACATGAGCTTTCCATGATGATGAGCATCGCCCTGAGATTTATACCGACGCTTATTGAAGAAACGGATAAAATAATGAGCGCGCAGAAGGCAAGGGGTGCGGATTTTGAGACCGGCAATATAATTCAGCGGGCAAAGGCGCTGCTTCCGCTGCTCGTTCCGCTTTTCGTCAGCGCTTTTCGGCGCGCGGACGAGCTGGCCGTGGCGATGGAAAGCCGCTGTTATCACGGGGGGCAGGGGAGAACAAAAATGAAGCAGCTGATCATGAGACCGCGTGATTACCTGACCCTGGCGCTCGGCGTCCTGCTGACCGCCGGCACTGTGATACTGGCCCTGCTCGGGCTTTGAGGGGGGCGGCGGACTTTTGCGCAACATCGCTATGAGGCTGATGTACGACGGTACACGCTACCACGGATGGCAGGTTCAGAAAAGCGAGATAACCGTAGCGGAAACGCTTGAAAAGGCGCTCAGCAAAATATGCTGCGCTCCGACGAAAATCGTGGGCTGCGGAAGGACCGACGCCGGGGTGCACGCTCTGAGCTACTGCGCGAACTTCAAAACCGAGTCGCGCATACCGACTGACAGGCTGCCTTTGGCCGTAAATGCCCTCATACCGGGGGACATAGCGGTTCTTGACGCCGTCGAAGCGCCCGGCGACTTCAACGCGATACTTTCCTGCAAGAGGAAGGAATATACTTATGATATATACAATGCACGAATAAGGAACCCTATGTATGTCAACCGCGCTTATTTCTACCCGGTTCCGCTCGATGAGGGTACAATGGACAGGGCCGCGAAGGCTTTTGTGGGTACGCATGACTTCGCCGCGGTTCGTTCGGTAGGCACGGATGTAAAATCCACCGTCAGAACGGTGTACTACTGCGACGTTACGAGGAAGGACGAACTCATAAAGATCAAAATATGCGCGGACGGCTTTCTTTACAATATGGTCCGGGCAATCGTCGGAACGCTGATCTATGCCTCTCTGGGGAAGATCGCGCCCCGTGAGATCGAATCGATCCTCGAGACCCGCGACAGACGGCTTGCCGGACCTACGGTGCCTCCCGAGGGTCTTTATATGACAAGGGTATGGTACGACGGAGCGGTAGGGTTGATGATGGATTAAAATTGTTGTATATTTTTATATGCGGTAGTGCTATAATGCTTTGAGGAGACTCAATGGATAATACGGAAGAAAAAACCAAAAAGCGCGGCGGCCTTTCAAGATTTTTTTTGATCTTGATTGTTCTGACCGTCTCCGTCAGCGCCGCATTGCTGGCTCTCAGGAATACCCGTTTTTTATCCGGCGACCGCGATTACAAGCAGCTCAGCTTTGACGTTAACGCCGGAAACCTGTACGCATGGATTGAGCAGGGGCTTGTGATCGCCTCCGGTACGGGGGTTCAGCTTATAGGTCCCGGAGGGGAAACTCAAATCGCGGATACCGTGATCCTGCAGAATCCGGCGGTGGCCAAGGGCACGGAACTGGCGGCCGTATGGAGCGTAGGCGGAAAGGACTTTTATACTGTCGGCAGGGAAAAAGCTCTTGTAAAGACGGCGCTTGACAGAAAAATCATCAACATCTGCGTCAACAGGGAAAACTGGCTCGCCGTTTCCACTCAGGAGGACGGCTACAAGGGTTCGGTGAGCGTTTACAACGGCAAGCTCAAGCCGGTTTATAAGTGGTCGTCGGGAGATTCGTATCTTGTTGACGCGGCGCTTTCGGATTCCGGCGATAAAATGACGGCTTATACGATAAGCGAATCGGGCAGCAAGCTTCATTTCTTTAACCTTAACAGCACGGAGCAGAAGGGCAGCTGCAATTTGGATAACACGGTGCTGCTTGACCTCGCGTACCTGAGCAACTCATCAGTATGCGCCCTCTCCCTAGGCTCGGCCTTTTTTGTTAACGACAAGGGGAGCCTTATTTCCAAATATGATTTTACCGACGGCTATCTGAAGGATTTTTCTTTTGAAGGCTCGGGGTTTGCGGCGCTTCTAATTGGGAAGTATAAGGCCGGGAACTCGGGGACGATAGTGACGCTTTCGCCTACCGGTGTGGAGATGGGAAAGCTTGATGTAAAGAGCGAGATACTGTCTTTTTCGGTAAGCGGAAAGTATATTGCGGTGCTTTACAGCGATTTGCTAGTAATTTATAGAAGCGATATGACAGTTTACGCAAAAATAGCCGATATATCAAATGTAAGGCAGGTCCTTATGCGGCCGGACGGATCGGTTGTCATGCTCTCCAGCTCCGGGGCCGCGCTATACAAGCCGTAAGGCTTCCGGCCGGAGGGATCCGGCGGTCGTTGAAAGGGGGCTCCAGATGCTGCCGATAATAATAGATCTCTTATTGGTACTGATTGTTGCGGTTTCGGTCATAAACGGCGTAAAGAAGGGCTTTATTGTAAGCATAAGCGGTATTGTTATTATGATTGCCTCATTCTATGGGGCGGGCGTGATAGCCAATACATATTCCGACAGGTTTAAGCCGATGATAGAGCCGACGGTGAGCAAATTCGTCGACAGCTCGGTGCTGGAGGCAAAGAAGGAGCAGGCAAATTCAAATACCGCCTCGTCGGCTAAGGATGAGCTGAGCACGCTGGGGCTCGACAGCCTGCTGAAGATGGGCCTTTTCGAGGGCACCGCGCAAAAGATCATAGAGGAACTGAAGGGTACGGTGACAACCGTCGGGCAGGATTTCAAAAAGGCGGTATCAAATAAAGTAACCTCTTCGGTCGCGTATATTCTGACCTTTATGGTGGCCTACCTGCTTATGACCATCGTCCTGTTTCTTGTTATGCGGGTTCTGGATGCGGCTTTCAGGCTCCCCGGCCTCGGGCTGCTCAACAGCGCCGGGGGTTTCGCGCTGGGCGCGGTGAAGGGGATGCTGATCCTTTTTGTCATTGCCTGGGCAATGAGGTATTTTGGCGGAATATTCCCCGATGAAACGGCCGACAAAACCGTGTTTCTAAAATGGCTGATGAGAAACAATCTGCTCGCCGCCTTTTTCGGAGTCTGATAAGTTGGGAGAGATCTGATTGAACATTCCGAATATGCTGTCGGTGTTCAGATTAATACTGGTGCCGGTGTTTGTGGCCGCATATTTCAGCGGTTCGGGCAACGCTAAGATATATGCGACCGGAATATATCTTCTGGCGGCGGCTACCGACTTTCTGGACGGCAGAATAGCCAGGAAGTACAACATGGTGTCCAAGCTCGGAAGGATATTGGATCCTCTCGGCGACAAGATAATGACCTTCGCCGTTTTGATCTGCATAACGATAGATAAGCTGGTTCCGGTTTGGGCCGTCGTGATCTTTTTCATCAAAGAGATGCTTATGGCGGTCGGCGGACTGCTAATATACAATAAGCTGACCGATATGCCGTCGTCGAATTATTTCGGGAAATGCGCGACAGTGGTTTTTGTTGTTGTTTGTGCCTTGCTGATGCTCCTGAAAGACATTCCAAAGCAGTACGCGACGCTCATGATAACATTTGCGATTATTGTAATGATTGTGGCATTCATCAGTTATCTGATTCAATATATTAAGATTTTACGATCCCTAAAAGAACGGGGACAAATTAAGGAGTAGCATATGCAACCGACACTATGCGCGAAATGCAAAAAGAATGTGGCAGTAATTTTTATAACCAAGATGGAAAACGGCAAATCTACAAACGAAGGACTGTGCTTGAAGTGCGCCAAGGAGCTCAACATCAAGCCGGTTGACGATATAATGAAGAAGATGGGCATTTCCGACGAGGACCTTGACGGGATATCCAATGAAATGCTCGACGCCTTCGGGGGAGCCGAGAGCCTGGCCGATATTGAAGATGAGGAAGAATCGGAGGAGGGAAAGACCGCCACGTTTCCCTTCCTTAACCGCCTGTTCAACTCCGAATCAGGGGAGACTCAGATTCCGGGAGGCGGCACCCACTCGTCTCCTGGAAAGGAGAGAGATAACCAGGGCAGAGGGCAGAAACGCAAATATCTTGACAATTACTGCATTTCCCTTACTCAGAAGGCTGCGGAAGGAAAAATTGACAGGATAGTCGGCCGAGAAGAGGAAACTGAACGTGTTATTCAGATTTTGAACCGCAGGCAGAAGAACAATCCCTGCCTTATAGGCGAGCCGGGCGTCGGAAAAACCGCGATAGCGGAGGGCCTCGCCCAGCGGATAGTGGACGGGGCGGTGCCGTATAAGCTCCGAGACAAGGAGGTGTTCCTGCTCGACCTGACGGCTCTTGTAGCCGGTACCCAGTTCAGAGGGCAGTTTGAAAGCCGCATGAAGGGGCTTATAGACGAGGTTAAAAAGCAGGGCAACATCATCCTCGTTATTGACGAGGTTCACAACATAGTCGGCGCCGGAGACGCCGAGGGTTCTATGAACGCAGCCAATATACTTAAGCCCGCCCTGTCCAGGGGCGAGATCCAGGTAATAGGCGCCACGACCTTCGCCGAGTACCGAAAGCATATTGAAAAGGATACCGCGCTTGAGAGGCGGTTCCAGCCGGTCATAGTCGGGGAACCGTCCATAGAGGACTCTGTCGAGATAATCAAAGGAATCGCACGGTATTACGAGAGCTTCCACGGGGTCAGAATCCCTGAGGAAATGTGCCGTCAGGCCGTCATACTGTCCGAACGCTACATTACGGACCGTTTCCTGCCAGACAAGGCGATAGACCTTATTGACGAGGCCTGCTCGGATGTGAACCTGAAGAACAAAAACTTTGCGAGAATCGCCGAAATATCCAAGGAGAGGGCGGATCTTGCCAAGGAGCGAGAATTGCTCCTTTCCGACAACAGCGAGGAAAGCTACAGAAGACTCGCAGTTCTGCGCAGCCGTGACATTCAGCTTGAAAACGAGCTGGCGATGCTTCAGAGAGAGGGCATGCCGGAGCTGACCATTGACAATCTTGCACGCATTATCGAGCTGTGGACGAAAATTCCGGCGGTAAGCATCAGGGAAGACGAATACGAAAAGCTTTCGAAGCTTGACAAGAGGCTTAAGGAGCACATTGTCGGCCAGGACGAGGCGGTGGAGGCCGTGTGCGCGGCGATCCGACGCAACAGGGTGGGCATAGCCGCCAAGCGTAAGCCGGTTTCCTTCATTTTTGTAGGCTCCACGGGCGTCGGAAAAACAGAGCTTGTCAAGCGCCTCGCTGCGGATTTGTTCGACACGCCGGAATCCCTTATTAGACTGGATATGTCCGAATTCATGGAAAAGCACACCGTCTCGAGGCTCATCGGCTCGCCGCCGGGGTATGTGGGCTACGACGAGGCGGGACAGCTTACGGAGAAAATCCGACGCAAGCCCTACTCCGTCATATTGTTCGACGAGATAGAAAAAGCGCATCCGGACGTTTTGAACATCCTTTTGCAGATACTTGACGACGGACGGATAACCGACGCTCACGGCAAGACGGTGAACTTTGAAAATACGGTTATAATAATGACGACCAACGCGGGCAGCGACAAAAAGGACGGCGCGATAGGCTTCAATATGAGCCTTAACGACCAGGGCAGGGAAAAGGCGATCAAAGCCCTGAATGATTTCCTACGTCCCGAGTTCATAAACAGGGTAGACGAGATCATCTACTTCAACAGGCTCTCCGAGGATAACTTCCGGGCCATATCGAGAATCATGCTGGGCGAGCTGCAGAGCAGCATGAAAGAAAAGGGAATAGCGCTCACCTACGACGACAGCCTCCTTGACTACCTTATAAAGAAGTCATATTCGGTCACATACGGCGCGAGGAACCTCAGAAGGTTCATCCAGAAGGAAATAGAGGATAAGGTGGCTGCGCTCATAATCGACAATTACGCGAAGCCGTTCAAAAATATCTCTCTGACCGTGGACGACGACAAGGTGCAGCTGATATCGTATTAATGATCGTAAAAGAGCTCCGGATAGTCTTTCCGGAGCTCTTCAGTTTTTATTGCGGTCCTTGAAAGCCTCGAATATCAGGCAAAAAAATGACTTTACGGGGATAAAGGATGAGAATATAATTACATGGACAGAACACGGCATACCGCAGGATACCTGTACCGTCATTATTTAGGAGTGAAGAAATATGAGCGAACTTCAGATACTCAGAGAGAAAAAAGCCCGCGTCCAGGCCGGCGGAGGCGAAAAGGGCGTAGCAAGCCAGCACGCAAAAGGCAAGCTCACCGCGAGGGAGCGCCTGGAACTCCTTTTTGACCAAGGCAGCTTTGTGGAAATGGATACTTTTGTGAAGCACAGATGCACCAACTTCGGCATGGACAAGACGGAAGCCCCGGGCGAGGGTGTGGTTACGGGATACGGCAGGGTGGACGGCAGAATGGTCTACGCCTTTGCACAGGACTTTACGGTTCTGGGAGGCTCGCTCGGAGAATATCATGCCGAAAAAATCGTCAAGGTGCAGGACTATGCCCTTCAGAACGGCTGCCCGATTGTCGGACTCCTTGACTCCGGAGGCGCGAGGATACAGGAGGGGGTAAACTCTCTTTTCGGGTTCGGCAAGATATTTTACAGAAATACGATCTCGTCCGGCGTCATACCCCAGATTTCCGCGATAATGGGTCCCTGCGCGGGGGGTGCCGTTTATTCTCCGGCAATCACCGACTTTATTCTGATGGTGGACAAGACGTCCAATATGTTTATAACCGGCCCTGACGTAATAAAGACCGTCACCGGCGAAAACGTTACCTTTGAGGACCTGGGCGGAGCTGCGGTGCACAATAAGGTCAGCGGGGTCGCTCACTTTATAGCCCCGGACGATGCCGCCTGCATAGCCCAGATAAAAAACCTTCTGGCTTATCTTCCCTCAAACAATGCGGAAAACGCTCCCGAATATCCCTGCTGCGACGATATAAACAGGAAAGCAGGTAACCTCGATACGATAGTTCCCGAAAGTCCCAACAAGGCATACGACATGTACGACGTCATTCGGTCCATCGTCGATAACGGCGAGATACTCGATGTGCAGCCGATGTATGCGCTCAATATTATAACCTGCTTTGCCCGTATGGGCGGAAAGACCGTCGGAATCATAGCGAATCAGCCCAAATTTCTTGCCGGCTGCCTCGATGTAAACGCCTCGGACAAGGCGGCGCGCTTTATACGCCGCTGCGACGCCTTCAATATTCCTCTCCTCACGCTCGTCGATGTGCCGGGGTTTCTGCCCGGAACCGGACAGGAGCACAGCGGGATAATCCGTCACGGCGCGAAGATGCTCTACGCTTACAGCGAGGCCACGGTGCCGAAGGTGACTGTCGTTACAAGAAAAGCTTACGGCGGCGCATATATAGGAATGTGCTGCAGGGGTCTGGGCGCGGACCTCGCCTTCGCCTGGCCGACTGCGGAAATAGCGGTTATGGGGGCGGACGGGGCCGCCAATATAGTCTTTAAGAAGGAAATAAATGCCGCTCCGAACCCGGAGGAAAAGCGCAGGGAGAAGATCGAAGAGTACAGAAACAAATTCAGCGGTCCCTATGCGGCGGCGGAGATGGGCTATATTGACGACGTCATAGAGCCTTCCGAAACAAGAAGCAGGGTAATTAGCGCCTTCGCCGTGTGCGAAGGAAAACGCCAGACCCTGCCGCCCAAAAAACACGGAAATATCCCGCTTTGATTTGAAGAAGAGCTTTCGACGGAAACGTTTTTAGGGGTTTCGCCTCACTCGGATGTATGTTATTATTTTTTGACAGCTGCGGCCGTTTCAGGCGCGGCAACGATTGGAGTGCAAATATACGGACCTATGAAAACAAATGAAATTGATCAGGCCCCCATCATGACTAAGGATACGGTTCTGCCCGCGGCCGCTCCGGGAATGCAGCCCGAGGACGAGGAACTTGTGGCGGTTATAACCGCCGCGATCGCCGCATATACGGGCACCGCAAACTTTAAAATCAAGAGCATAGCGGCGCCAGTGGCGCCAGAACGTCACAGGACGGTTTCAAACTGGGTGCTCAGCGGGAGGCTGGAGGCATTCCAGAGCAGAAGAGTAGCAAGAAAATGAAGGAGTAATCTGTATGAAATTATATAACATAAGGGTTAACGGCAAAACCTTTGCTGTGTCGGTGGAGGACGCCGACGGCGTAACCTCTGCGCCTTCCGTATCGGCCGCTGCGGCTGTTTCATCAGCTCCGCTGACTCAGACCGCTCCGGCAGGAGCCGTAGTGACAAGCCCCATGGCCGGCGCTGTCCGCTCTCTGATGGTAAAGGCTGGGGATCGTGTGAATTCCGGAGACCTTCTTCTGACCCTTGCGGTTTCAAACGAGGAAAGTGAGATCATCGCTCCGGTGAATGGAATTGTGTCGTCGGTTTGCGTAAAGGTTGGAGCCTCCGTGAATACGGGAGATTCTCTCCTGGTATTTTAAGAAATATTTATGCGGATAATAACGGGGAACGGTGAGTTCCCCGTTATAGTTTGTAATATTTTTTAAAATGGCGAATAAGTTAGGCGTTTTGTTTCACAAGTGTTGCCATGATGTAGACGATATGGTAAAATGATTGTAAAAGATATGTTAAGCAGCCATAGACGCAAGTGGGAAGAGAGAGATTATCGGATGATAAGTGGACTGGACAGGCCTTCGAATTCTGACGGATCCTCACAGCTGGGTTTAATCATATTTCAAGCCTCCAGGCGCAGTTTTGCAGTACGTTTATTCAAGGCTGTATGGATGTGCGCTTTAATATTTTCAATGTGCCTGCTGTCTGCCTGCGGTAACAAAACCAAGGCAGGCATTATCGTTGCCGGTTCGACCTCGGTACAGCCTTTTGCGGAGGCGCTGGCCGAGGAATACATGCATTTGAATCCCGGAACACTGATCGACATACAGGGGGGAGGGTCCTCGGCGGGCGTAATGGCAGCCAAGTCCGACACCGCCAATGTTGGAATGTCCTCGAGGGAGCTTACAACCGAAGAGAAGTCCCTGTGGTATGTGGAAATCGCAAAAGACGGGCTTGCCGTAATAATACATCCGAAAAATCCGATTGCAAACCTTACTATGGAGCAGATACGCGGTATATACACGGCCGAAATAAGCAACTGGGGAGAGCTCGGGGGTTCAAACTCAAGCATCCATGTCATCACCCGCGAGGAAGGCTCGGGAACGAGATCGGCTTTTGAAAGCCTGGTAATGGGCGGCGCTGAGATTACGCCCAAGGCCATGGTTCAGGACTCCAACGGCGCTGTAAGGCAGCTTGTCGAGGATGACCCCGCGGCGATAGGATTCATATCGCTGGGGCTTGTAAACGATAAGGTCAAAGCCCTGGAAATGGAAGGAATCGCCGCTTCCCGCGAAAATATAATAAACGGCAGCTACCGTCTTTCCCGCCCGTTTCTGTTTGTTACCCATACTGAGCCTGAAGGGGACACAAAAAAGTTCATAGACTTCACTCTCTCCGCGGAGGGGCAGCGGCTGCTCGCCGCCGAAGGGCTGATTACCACGGGGAAGGAGAGCTGAAAGTGAACAATCTGAAAGAAAAACTGATCGGTAACGGCTTTTTCCTCATAGCGCTGTCGACGCTCTCGGTGCTCGCGCTTATAACCGTCTTTATTCTGATAGAAGGCGTGCCGGTCATAGCAAAAGTGGGGCTTTTCAATTTCATTTTCGGGATGAAGTGGGCGCCAAGCCAGGGAGCCTTCGGAATTTTTCCCATGATTGTCGGTTCGGTTTCCGTAACCGTCGGGGCGGCGCTGCTGGGTGTTCCGACGGCAATCTGCTGCAGCATCTTTCTCACGGAATTCGCGCCTCCGGCGGTAAGCAAAATCGTGAGGCCGGCTATCCAGCTGCTTGCCGGAATACCGTCGGTGGTTTACGGTTTTTGGGGACTCACGTTCATTGTACCGGCCATCAGGAATTTTCTGGGCGGACCGGGACTCAGCGTGCTAGCGGGTTCCATTATTCTTGCGATCATGATCCTGCCTACCATAGTCAGCATATCGGAGGTGTCGATTCTCGCTCTCCCTCGTCAGTACAAGGAGGGTTCGCTTGCGCTCGGGGCAACGCACTGGCAGACAATCCGTTCGGTGCTTTTACCCGCCGCCAAATCCGGGATAATGACATCCGTTATTCTCGGGATGGGAAGAGCGATAGGCGAGACGATGGCTGTAATAATGGTTCTCGGAAACGCGGTCGCGCTGCCTAAATCCATACTTGACCCGGCCCGAACCCTTACGACGAATATAGGCATAGAAATGGGATACGCCTCGGGCGAGCACCAGCAGGCTCTTTTTGCGACAGGTATAGTGCTTCTTGTCATAATAATGCTTCTGAACTCCGCTGCCCAGCTTATTGTGCAAAGGGGGAGAGACTAGCGTGAGAATAAGTCCCAAGAAGTCTCAGATCATTGCAAAAACGCTTATATGGGCTGTGGCGGTCATCGTCATTCTGCTGCTCATATTCATTATGGCCTACATTCTTGTAAAAGGGCTTCCAACGCTCAGCTGGCAGTTTCTGTCCGAGGTGCCCCGAGATATGGGACGCTCGGGAGGCATACTGTCAACCATTGTCAGTACGCTACTCGTGACCGTGGTTGCCGTTGTGGTGGCTACGCCCCTAGGCGTGGGTACTGCCTTTTACCTTACCGAATATACGCGAGAGGGCAGGGTGACCAGGATCATCCGCTTTTGCGCGGGAGCGCTGGCCGCTATACCGTCGATAGTTTACGGACTATTCGGGTTCATCTTTTTTGTGATTTACCTCAAGCTCGGGTGGTCGGTTATATCCGGCGGCCTTACTCTCGGGGTGATGATACTTCCGACGATCATACGCACATCGGAGGATGCCATACGCGCGGTGCACCCGATGTACAGGGATGTCAGCTACTCGCTGGGTGGAACAAAGTGGCAGACCATAGTGGGCGCGGTAGCTCCGTCGGCCTTGCCTGGCATAATCACGGGCGTTATTCTCGGAATCGGCCGCTGCGTAGCGGAAACGGCTGCGGTAATCCTGACCGCCGGCTCGGCGCTCAGGATGCCGACCTCCCTTTTTTCTCCGGCAAGGACCATGGCTGTGCACTTTTATATTCTGGCGCGCGAGGGGATATCCATGGAGAGGGCATACGGCACGGCGGCGCTGCTTATAGTTTTCATTCTTATAATAAACGTCGCCGCGAACATACTGCTTAACAAATTCGTGGCCAAGGGCCGCTAGAGGGAGGAACATGGATAATAGGGCAAAAATCAATATCAAAAACCTTAACTTCTACTATCATGACCACCAGGCTATAAAAGACGTGAGCTTAGATATAAAATACAATGAAATCTATGCGATTTTCGGCCCCGCAAACAGCGGTACCACGACAATCCTGAAGGCGATAAACCGCATGTGCGACCTGATTCCGGGAACCCGGACGGAAGGTGAGATACTCCTTGACGGCAAGGATATACGTTCTCCGGATTTCAACATAACAGAGCTGCGGCGGAGGGTAGGCATCGTTTTTGAGGAGCCGGTGCCCTTGCCCATGTCGATTTTTGACAATATCGCGTACGGCCCCCGTATGAGCGGAATAAAAAACAAGGTTGTGCTTGCTGAAAGAGTCGAAAATTCTCTGCGCATGGCAGTGCTGTGGGACGAGGTAAAGGACAAGCTGCATTCTCCGGCGCTGCGCCTGTCGGGCGGGCAGCAGCAGCGTCTTTGCATAGCCCGCATACTCGCCCTTGAGCCGGAGGTTATAATGCTTGACCGCCCCTGCGCGGCGCTGGATCCCATATCGACCTTTCAGATAGAGGAATCCTTAAAGCTGCTTAAGGAACGTTTCACGATAATCATCGTTCCTCACAATATCCAGCAGGCGGCGCGCGTGGCCGACCGGGCGGGCTTTATGCTCATGGGCACGCTCGTTGAAGAGGGGGATACGGATCAGATGTTTGTGAACCCGAGGGAGCAGAAGACAAGCGACTATATAACGGGCAGATTCGGCTGAGCCGCAAAGCCGGTGCGGACGGCTGCCCGCCGTTTTGCGAGCAGCCTTCGAGTTCGGCGCTTTTTCGCCTGGCGCATTTTCTTAGTGTTGCCGCGCGGACAATTTTATGGTAGAATACCTCGAAACATATTTTAGGAGATGGCTTTATGTCTGGGCATTCAAAATGGCATAATATTCAGAAAACTAAGGGCGCGCAGGACGCAAAGCGCGCGCAGGCTTTCACGAAGATAGCACGAGAAATGATGGTTGCTGTAAAGGAGGGCGGCAGCGGGGATCCCGCCAACAATTCCCGCCTTGCAGCGGTGATTACAAAGGCCAAGGCGGCGAATATGCCGAATGACAATATTAAGCGTACGATAGAAAAGGCGCTCGGAGGCGGAGATGCCTCAAACTACGAGAGCATCAATTACGAGGGCTACGGTCCCAGCGGCATAGCTGTAATAGTAGAGACGATGACCGACAACCGCAACCGCACGGCGTCGGAGATGCGCCACTATTTTGATAAGTACGGCGGAAACATGGGCACTACGGGCTGCGTGAGCTGGTCTTTTGAAAAGAAGGGCGTCATCGTAATCGACAACGAGTATGGTAATCTGAACGAGGATAAGGTAATGGAGGACGCGCTTGAAGCGGGCGCCGCCGATTTCTCCAATGAGGGAGAGGTTTTCGAGGTTTACACAAATCCGGACGACTTCCAAACGGTAGTGGACGCGATGGAAAAGCTGGGCTACAAATTTCTTTCGGCTCAGGTGGAGATGGTTCCCTCGACATATGTAAAGCTCAGCAGCGAGGACGACATAAAGAACATGCGGAAGATGCTTGACATGTTCGAGGACAACGACGACGTCCAGAACGTCTGGCACAACTGGGAAGAGGAATAGGTTAGTAATACAGGACATGGGTTGCGGCCGCGTTTCGGCGGCAACCCATGTCCGTTTTCATTTATGCGGATTTGTATGGGAATGAACCGAGGATAATAGATATGTTCAGCCGATTTTAATATAAAAAATAACCATTTGTTAATAAATCCTACAATAAATTTAAAAAATATTGACAATTTTTCTTTCACATGCTAGAATGTGGCCAGGTATAAGTATAAAGGCAAAGCAAGCGAAAGCTTGCGACGCAAAGCTACTAGGGCCCTCGGTTTGTCCAGGGCAGCCAGCTGCTACTGCATAGTCGTTGCGGTAGCTTTTTTTATTGCCTTTTTTTACAGATGCATCTGTTTTTTAGAGTAAATTCAAATTTGCGGCCAGAATTGAATCGTACAAAGTAATAAAGGCAAAGCAAGCGAAAGCTTGCGACGCAAAGCTACTAGGGCCCTCGGTTCGTCCAGGGCAGCCAGCTGCTACTGCCATGTATTGCAGTAGCTTTTTTTGTTTAAGAGTACTGCATATACGTTGGGCTTGTAGCGTCGGCGGCAAGCTGATTATCGATGTTGTATGCAGTTCTGTTTTTAATAAAGAAAGCTCAAGGCCTTTCTTGAAAAATTGGAGGACTGTCAATGAAAAAGCAATCAGCGGTCAGAACTGCCGGTCAAAGGGCGATGTCTGTATTCGGGGTGATTCTGTGTATCATACTGATCCCGATACTTATCGCAAACGTCACTATAATAGTCAAATCCTTTATGTTTCCTGATAAGGTACCGAGCTTCCTCGGATTCAAGCCTTTTATCGATTTGTCGGATTCCATGTACCCGGCGATAAAATCCGGAGACCTCGTTATAGTAAGGGAAACCGACCCCAACAGCCTTGCAAGGGGAGACATTATTGCCTTCCGCGAGGGCAAGTCGGTTATTACTCACAGAATAGTCGACGTGAAATTGGTAAACGGCGTTCGCCAGTATATTACGAAGGGTGATAACAACAACACAGAAGACAGACTTCCGGTTTTCGCCGGCGCCGTAGAGGGCAGGATGGTAATCGTTGTCTCAAAGCTTGGCAATACCGCGCTGTTCATGCAGACTCCGGTCGGAATGGTAGTGTTCATCGCTTTGCCGCTCCTGCTGTTCATCCTTTATGACTTTATACGCCGTAAGCTCTACGACAGACCCAAGCTCAAGTCCACGGACGATATAGAGGCGGAAATCAGAAGGATGCGGAAGATGATTTCCAGCCTGGAAAACGAAAAGCAATCCGGCAATGATAATGAAGCAAATAAATCCAATATAGATGAAAACCCAAAAAAGTGAACGTCTTAAAAATAAACGGGAGGAAGTACATATGAAAAAAAGCAGTCTTTCAATGAAGCTGGCGGCGCTAACCCTTGTCATGACACTGATTACAGCGTCCCTTGTATCAGGCACTTACTCAAAGTACACGCAACAGGTAACCGCGTCGGATACCGTCCGCGTAGCCAAATTCGCCTTTAACCTGAAGGATGGGAGCGGAGGGCATACCCTTACTCAATCCTCGAACTCCGGCGCCATCGACATCTTTAAGCACAGCGACGCCGGCGTTTACGGCTCGGGCTCAACAAAGATCATTGCTCCGGGAACCACAGGGACGCTTAGCTTCACGGTTGAAAACCTCAGCGAAGTGAAGGTCGAGGCTGCCTTTGTCCTTACTGAAACCAATTCCGGAAACATCCCCATCTATTACACGCTCGGCACCGGTACGCAGAGATATTCCGCAAAGCTCACGGGATCATATGATGGCGGCGGAACCTATGCATCGCTCAGCGCTCTTCAGGATGCGATGAAAATAGCTTCAATAAACGCTTCTGACGGTACGACGCCCGTAACGAATACGGTAGACCTGAAGTGGGCGTGGGCTTTTGATTCTGCGGGAGCCGCTCAGACTGATGATTCCGACACAGCTCTCGGCATCGGCGGAACCGCAACTGTCACGCTCGCTATCCAGACCACAGTCACGCAGCTCGACGCATAATAAACTTAAACAAGCTCACTTGCCCCTGCAGTCTAAAGGCTGCAGGGGTGAGTCTAAGCACGAAAGGCGACTATCAGGGCGGATTCCCGGGGAAAGGCGGTGTTTCTTTTGAATGTTTCTTTGGAAAGGGAAATCAGACTTAACAGGAAAAAGAGACGCAGCCTGCTGCTTGCGATAATAATGCTTCTTTCCGCCGTCACGCTTTCCACAACCGGTTTTTTGATCGGGAAAACCGTTCAGGGCATCGGTTATTACGGCAAGCTCATTGACACCATCGTTCTGACTCCGGGAAACAGGCTCAAGACCGACGCGACACCGACTCCCGCTGTGTCGGAAACCTTCAGCGTGAGCGGAAGAATCCTGTTTTCAGACGGAACCCCTTATTCAAACGGGCTTGTCGAGCTCAGAAGCACGCCGAGGTATACAAGGACGGATGCGGCAGGCCGTTTTGACTTTTCTGAGGTTGAGCCGGGAAGCCATACCATAAGCGCCATCGAAAACGGCGCGCCGATAGCCTCCTGCAATGTGGAAGTCGAAAAGACGCCGAATATAAGCGAGGCCCAGACTATAAGGCTCGACAACGGCGACTACCTTGTGAAGATATCCTTAAAAACCATAAACGTTCAAATCGAACTCAAGCTCAGCGACAGCGATAATAAAATGACGGTCACAGGCGTAAAAAGCGTGGCGGCCTCACAGGACTCCGCGGGCGGACCGGGCGAGAACCCCTCGGCTGCCAATCCCGGCGGTGGCAGCGCCTCGGCAAATATCCCGGGGGCATCCAATGGACCCTCAGCCGGCAATTCTCCTGCGCCGAGCGTGTCCGTTCCTTCCAGCACTCAACCATCTGCGGCTCCTAAACCTTCGGCCGCACCCTCGTCGACGCCCGGCTCGACTCCGACACCCGCCGCGACGCCTGCGGCAAGCTCGGAACCGAGCCCGAGTCCTTCCTCCAGGCCATCCTCAGGCGGCGCAACTCAGCCTACCGCAGCTCAGCCGAGTTCCGGTCCGCAAATCCGGGCGGAAGACAATTACAACGGCTCGGCAAAGGTCTGGACGCAGGTCTCTCAGGTGGACATTTTCGCCCCGCGCGACGACACGGGCGTAAGACTTATCAACGGAGACAAGGTCATAGCCCCGGGTGCTAGCGGACAGTATCTGTTCAGGCTGCATAATCCCGATTCCTCAAGCCTGAAGTACTGGCTGAAGCTTTCCGAATCCGAGTACAGGCTGCCGATAAAATACAGGCTGCTTTCCGGCATTTCGGAAACGGACAAGAGCTATGTGGGGGACGGCGAATGGAAGAGAGCCGATGAAATAGTCATCAATGAAAAGGAGCTCTCCTCCGGGGAATATACATACTACACCCTGCAGTGGAAGTGGATTTCGGAAAGCGATGAGAACGATACCGAGCTCGCCAAGCGGCAGACGAGAAATTATTATATTATAAATATAACAATTGACGCTGAATCCAATTGAAACGGGGTAATTTATGTTTCGCAGTAAGCTTGTAAAGATTCTCCAGATTATTATGGCGGCCACGCTGACGATAATGCTTGTTTTGAATCTTTATACAATAGTTGCCCGCGTATTCTTTAAAAATAATCTCCCGAAGGTCTTCGGCTTTACGCAGGTAGTCGTAATTTCGGGCAGCATGCGCCCGACCTACGAGATAGGCGACATGCTTATCCTGCGCGAGCAGAAAAACTACCATGTAAACGACATCGTGACATACCGCTGGGGCAGAACCTTTGTGACGCACAGGATAGTCGGAATAGAGGATGGGGAATCCGCAAGGTTCATAACAAAGGGAGACTTTAACAATGCTCCCGACCAGTCTGTATCCCAGTCCGATATAGAGGGAAGGGTAGTCCTGCGTATCCCCTCGATCGGCAATATAACACTGTTTCTCAGGACGCCGATCGGCATTTTCGTTATGGTTCTTTTGATTTTCGCGATTTATAAGTTCCCTGATATGGCAGGCAGGTTGAAGCGCTCGAAAAATTAGGTGTTGACGATGAAAAAAAGGCTGCCTTTATTTCTTGCATATTTGGTGCTGGTCACCTTTTCGGTAACAGTCGCGAGCTTTTCACGTTATACGGTCGTGAGATCGGCGAGCGATACGGCTGTTGCGGCTAAGGTTGCTTTCGACTATGTGCCTATAAGCGCGACGCTCAACGGGACTCCGATTCCCAGCATAAACGGCGGAATATCGATCGGAAGCGTACAGCCCGGCAGCGTTTTGGTCTATTCCTTTCATATACGGAACTTTAAGGATGCCGATACCAGCGAGGTTTTGATGAAATACCTGATTTCCGTGAGCTTTGATCCCTCCGATAAGGTCATACCGCTGATGTATGTGTTGACGCCGAACGGAACATACCCGTCAGCGGGAGGCGGCTGGATCTACCTGAACCACGGGACTCAGACCACACATAGCTACACCCTGACGGTCATATGGCCGCAGAGCGAGGATAATGCCCAGTATGCCGGAAAAGCTCAGTCGGTAAGAATAAAGGTGGATGCCGAGCAGGCAAATGGATATTCATGAGGCGAGGAGGGGAGCGCATTGAATAAACAGAAAAGGAGCGGGGGAGCCTTCAGGAGAATGGGTGTGCTGCTGTTCCTCCTGCTGGTGTTTTCCGTGTTTTCCTTTACGCCCTCTCTTTCCAAGTATGTGTTCAATTCCATTTTCTACACGGTATCGATTAACGCTTCGGCGACCTTTGACCTGACTGCGATAGGCGCGATATTAGGCACGCCCCAGGTGGGGAACACCCTTATCGCGGGTCAGCTTACGCCATCTGGCGCCACCGCGAATTATCAGTGGATGAGCAGCGGATCAGCTGGAGGGCCTTATACGAATATTACAGGCGCCACCGAGAGCCACTATACTTTGACTTCGAATGATTACGGTAAGTACATCAAGGTTGCCGCCACCGGCTACGGCTATTACTCCAGCTCTGTAACAAGCGATTTCTCGGGCCCCGTCCTGGCCTGTCCGCTTTCCGGGGTGACAACAAGCGGCATCGCCAGCGTCGGAAATACGCTTTCCGTCGCAAGTGTTTTGCCCTCAGGCGCTACCGCGACCTATCAGTGGATGAGAAGCTCCGACGGAAGCACATGGACAGCTACGGGAGTTACCGCAAGCTCATATACTCTCCAGGCAGGAGACTACGGCTACTACATTAAGGTAGTCGCCACCGGTTCCGGGGGTTACACCGGATCGGTCGGCTCCTCCCCTGTGAGGGTTTCCGCCGCTGCAATAACGGGGACAGTTTTAATCACAGGCGCGCCCGCCGCTGGAAATGCGCTTGCCGCCGTTAACAACCTCACCCCGAGCGGCGCAACGGTAACATATCAGTGGATGAGAAGCACATCCTCGGGCGGCGCCTACGTTGACATTTCGGGCGCGACAGACAGCTCCTACATAGTTAAGACCGTTGACGAGGGCTACTACATAAAGCTCAAGGTTACCGGATACGGAGGATACACGGGCAGCGTTACGAGCGGCTGCGTCGGTCCGGTTGCCACGTCTCTGTCCTCGATAGGGCCCATAAGCGGCAGCGCGCAATACGGCTCGACGCTCACGGCGGGAGCGGTCGTGCCGAGCGGGGCGACTGTCACCTACCAGTGGCAGAGGTCGCTTTCGCCCACAGGTCCGTACAGCGACATTGCCTCGGCCACCTCGAATACCTATACTGTTACAAACGCCGACGTAGGATACTATATCCAGGTCAGGGCGACAGGCTCGGGAAACTACGGAGGTTCGGCAACGAGCGCCTGTATAGGGCCAGTTACTTATCCCATCACATCGATTGCGGCGCCCACGGGCACCCCCCAGTACACAAATACGCTGACCGCCGGGGCTGTGGCTCCATTCAGCGCGACAGTGACATATCAGTGGCAGAGCGGCTCGTCCGCTTCGGGACCGTTCACCGATATTTCGGGAGCGACTTCCCCGACATATACCCTTACCGTAAACGATATAGGCAAGTACATAGTTGTCAAGGCCACGGGAACCGGCAATTACAGCGGCACAGCGACCAGCGAGAGCGTCGGACCGGTTGCGAAACGCTCCCTTGACAGCATAGGCGCGATAAGCGGCACAGCCGCATGGGCAAGCGGAAGCACGAATACGCTAACCGCGGGTGCAGTGTCGCCGTCTGGCGCGACGGTGACATATCAGTGGTACAACAGCACAAACGGCAGCACATGGAGCGCCATAAGCGGCGCCACATCCGCTACCTACACGACTCAGTCGGCCGACGTCGGCAAGTATATAAAGGTCGCCGCTACGGGAACTGGAAATTACGCCGGCTCCGTGTCCAGCGCCTCGGCGGGACCCGTAACCACACCGGTCACAGGTGTTTCGATCAGCGGAACTGCAAAGTGCGGCAATACGCTGAGCGCAGCGTCCGTGCTCCCGAGCGGTGCGACGGTAAGCTGCCAGTGGATGTCATCCCCGACTTCCGGCGGTACCTACACTGATATTGAGGGCGCAACATCAGGCACCTATGTCCTTCAGAGCGCTGATTATCAGAAGTATATCAAGCTAAGGGTTACGGGAACCGGAATCTATACAGGCAGCTACACAAGCGCTTACGTCGGTCCGGTGGCGTCAACCGCTCTGACCTCTGTATCCATCACGGGCACAGCCAAGGTCGGGCAGACGCTGACGGCAAATACCGTACCGGCTGGCGCCACGGTGACATATCAATGGAAGAGCTCTCTGCTGCCGGGCGGCATATATATTGATATTGATGGAGCCACAGGGCCAACTTACACCGTTGAGCCTTCAGAACGCAACCGATATATCAAGGTCACTGTTACGGGGACCGGCGGCTATACCGGATCGGTCACGAGCTCCGCTACCGCGAAGGTTACAGCGGGAACGGTAAGCATCTCCGAAGTCCATTTGAGCGGGCAGGTCGGCCTCGGCAGAACATGCCCGACCTCGGTCACCGCGACAGACCAGTTCACATCCTCGAGCATAACCTGGAAGAGAGGCAACAAAACCGTTACAAGCTTCAGCGCGGCGGGAACGTATACGGCAACAATAAACCTTTCCGCAAGATCGGGATATACCTTCTCAGGAGTTGCCGCAAACTTCTTTAAGGTATTTGACTCCGCGGGCTTGCAGGCCAATACCAGCACAAATTCCTCAAGCTCGGGAAAGATAACCGCCACCTTCGTAATATCCTGACATTCCCTCGGACTGAGCCGACAATCATCACGCATAAGGCGCTTTCCTTCCTTAAACTCACGCCCCGATTTTCGATGAAAATCGGGGCGTGAGCGCAACGGGGCGTTATTCCGCGGGCTGCCGGGCAGGGCTCATATTTCTGAGCGCAGATGCGGAATTTATCGAGAAACACCTTGCGGCGAAGGTTCAAATGGCTTATAATACTCCTGCGCCGCCAATGCTTCATTTACAAGCAGAAGGCCGCAGCCCGCGGAGCAATACGGCACTTTTTATTGCAATATATAATTTTGGGAGCAGCTATGATAACTCTTCTCGCGACATATAAAAGAAAATGCCATATATACCGTCCTCTGGTCAGAGCCGTTGCCTTTTTAGGTGTTTTTGCGGTTTTGCTCACCGTGACTTCAAACATATTCATTCCCAAGCACAATATCAGGGAAAACGGCATTAATTACTTCAATGCGAGAGGCTTTTACGGAGAACCGATTAACAGCCTCGATATAATTGCAGTTGGCAACAGCGACCTTTACAGCGCTTTTTCGCCGATGGTCCTGTGGAGAAATCAGGGCTACGCTTCGTATGTGTCCGGGGAGGCCAGGCAGACGGTGCGTCAGGCTTATATCCTTCTCAAGGAAGCTTTGACGTGTCAGAATCCCAAGCTCGTAATCTTTGAAACCGACTCGATATTCGAGGGCGGGCTTGATCCTATGAGACTGAACATTTCCATCTCCAACGGAGTTCAGAACGCCTTTCCGGTGGTTGAGTTTCACGACCGCTGGAAGTCTCTTTTGCTTGAGGATTTCACGAAAAAACCCTTGCATACCTGGAAAAGCAAGTCCAAGGGGTTTGGCATCAGCAACAAAATCGACCCGTATTACGGAAATGAATACATGATACCGACGAGCGAAAAGGAGGCGATCAAGCGCGGCAATCTGATGTACCTGAATAAGATCGCGGAGTTGTGCGCGGAAAAAAATATACCTTTGCTGTTTATTGAGATGCCGACCTCGCAATCATGGAATTACGCCAGGCATAACTCGGTATCCGAATACGCTAAGCAAAAGAATATAACATTTCTGGATCTGAATTTATGTCGAGATGAAATAGGACTAAACTGGCTGACCGACACCAGGGACAAGGGTTACCATTTGAATTCGAGCGGAGCCGAGAAGGTAACGACGTATATTGGGCAGTATATAAGCCAAAATTATCCAGTTCCCGATCACCGGAACGACAAGGAATATTCCGACGAATGGAATGCAGAGCTTGAGGAGTACGAGAAAAAGGTTACTTTGGCCATAAACAGAAGCAGGGGGAGTTTAGGATGAATAGAATCATGCTGGAAGCCGTGGCGTCCGAATTTCTGTCGAACCTGAAGGAGAACGTTCTTGACTCAGGCCGCCAAATATATAATCAGCCTTTATTCGGTTACGGCGACGCCGGCGACCCTCTGTTTGATGAATACAAAAAGGCAAATATAGTAGGGGAGGGCTTTCTTGCCCCGTGCGAGTGGCTTAAGGATGCTAAAAGCGTGATCTCGTTTTTCCTGCCTTTCACCGAAACAGTAAAAAGCAGCAATGCTTCCGACAGGACGGAGCCTTCTGTGGAGTGGCTTCACGGCAGGTGGGAGGGGCAGATAATAATAGACAAGCTTTCACAGCATCTTGCCGCCGCTCTTAAAAATGCAGGCTTCGAGGCGGTGATCCCCTCTTTGGATTCGAGATTCAGAGCTTACAGGAACCTTAACGGGCTGCCGCTCACGAGCAGCTGGTCGGAACGGCATGTCGCCTACATATGCGGCTTGGGGACTTTTGGCCTGTCGAAAGGCCTGATAACCGAAAGAGGCATAGCAGGGCGCTTCGGAAGCGTTGTTACAACCGCTCCCTTTGAGCCGAGCGCACGGAAATACAGGGAAATATATGAATACTGCACGATGTGCGGCGCCTGCGCAAGACGCTGTCCTGCAAATGCCATCACGGTTGAAAAAGGGAAGGACCAGTTCGTTTGCCAGGCGTTCGTAGAGGGAACCAGGGCCAAGTACAATCCAATGTACGGCTGCGGAAAATGCCAGGTCTCCGTTCCTTGTCAGAACGGCATACCGCTAAAAATTTAGAGCCAAGCCTGGCTGGAATACAGACAGAATTTGAACACGAAACTAAAAAAGTCTCCCTGCGGCAGCCGCAGGGAGACTTTTTTAGTCTTTTATTCCACGTCCTGAAGAGCGTCGTAGCCCTCTTCGCCGGTACGAACCTTGATTGCGTTCTCCACGTTGTATACGAAGATTTTGCCGTCGCCGATATTTCCGGTGTACAGCACCTTCTTGGCGGTTTCGATAACCAGCCTTACGGGAACCTTGCTGACAACAATCTCCACCTTTACCTTCGGAAGCAGATTGGTTTCAAATTCCACTCCGCGGTAATATTCCGTGTGCCCGCCCTGAGCCCCATAGCCGAGGACGTTTGTGACCGTCATGCCGGTGATGCCGATTCTGTCCATGGCGTTTTTGAGCGACTCGAACTTGTTTTGTTTTGTGATTATTTCGACCTTAGAGAGCTTGAAGCCCGGCGTCGATTCCGGCACCGAAACAACCTGAGTCGGGATTGCCTGTTCCATGGGTACGGCGCCGTGAGCGGCAGCCGGAATCACTTCTTCGTCTGGCTTCTCGGCGGCGTTTGTGTAGTCAACGGATACAAACTCGGCGTAGCACTGCTGACCGTGCTCGCCTATGTCAAGCCCTTCAATTTCCTCTTTAACGGTAACGCGAAGCCCGATTGTGGCCTTTATCACGAGCCATATAACTGCCGAACCTGCGAAAACAAACGCTCCAACCAAAACGACTCCCAGAGCCTGATTTGCGAGCAGCGAAAAGCCGCCGCCGAAAAACAGTCCGTTAGGGGTAGAGATGCCCGCGATTCCGTCCTGGGCGAAAAGACCGACAAACAATGTGCCCAGAACGCCGTGAACAAGATGAACGGACAGCGCACCGACAGGGTCGTCGAGCTTCTTCCTGTCAAAAAACATTACAGAAAGAACAACCAGTACACCGGCTACAGCTCCTATGATCATCGAACTGGTTACGCTCACATATGCGCAGCTGGGAGTGACGGCAACGAGACCGGCGAGGAGTCCGTTTATGGACATCCCCAAATCGGGCTTGCCGATCACTATCCAGGCTGTCGCGGTGGAGGTGAGTACGGCGATGATGCCCGCTGTGTTGGTGGTGACGAGAATGTGCGAAATGGCGACAGGATCCGCGGCCATAGTCGAGCCCGGGTTGAAGCCAAACCATCCGAGCCACAGGACAAAAGCGCCGATGGTAGCCAGACTCAGATTATGGCCGGGAATTGGATTGATTTTTCCGTCCTTTCCGTACTTACCGACTCTGGGCCCCAGTATTATGACTCCAGACAGGGCCGCCCATCCGCCCACGGAATGAACTACCGTTCCGCCGGCAAAGTCAAGCATCCCAAGCTTTGCAAGGAAGCCGCCACCCCATACCCAGTGACCGACGACAGGATATATTAGCATGGTAAGAAAGAGCGAAAAGACGATAAAGGATATGTACTTTATGCGTTCGGCAACGGCGCCTGATACTATTGTGGCGGCGGTTCCGCAGAATACAAGCTGGAAAAAGAATTTCGCCCAGAAGGGGACTCCGGCCCAGGATATTGCGGAATAAACTCCCTTGTAAAGCTCTCCTGTCGCAGGCGAATTGTCGGCGCCGCTCGCCATAAAGAGACCGCTCAGTCCTACGAAGCCGTTTCCGTCTCCAAACATAAGACCCCAGCCCAGTACAAGGAAGCCGAGCGAGGACACTGCAAAAACAATAAAGTTTTTTGAAAGAATGTTTACCGCATTTTTCTGGCGCGCGAATCCGCTTTCAACGGCTGCAAAGCCAAGGTTCATGAAAAATACCAGTATAGCGGCCAAAACTACCCAAAGGGTATCCAGGATTACTTTCGTGCTCATTTTTTAACCTCTCCTTACAAAATAAAAACAAAAAAGCGCAGAACTATAACATAGTTCGGCGCCTTTGCCACTACAAAAACTTATAATATTTTGAAAGTCTCATACGCTTCGGCAGTGATTATAACAAATAAGCCAAATAGAGTCAATAGAAAAAACATATTTCTCAAGAACGCTTTTCCGGCCTGACACCAGCTTTCGACACGCTAAAAGGGCTTCCGTTATTATTTATCTCAGTCCGAGGGGAGCACTAATCATTTACGCCAAAGCATTCGCAAACTGAAGTTACAGGTATCTGGGCAAAAGATACCGGCTCAGTTATAAACCGAGCCGGTACCTTTTGTGGTATATTGCGCTCAAACCAACGCTTTCACACGAGGGGGGCTCATGATTGCGAAGCTGAGCAGGGAGTAATCGTTGTTTGCGCCGGCAAGTTTTCTCAGAACAGCAGATTGCTGAGCGGTATGCCCACAACAAGCGTGATAATATACACGAGCGCTATCATTATAACCGAATACTTCATTATTCCGTTTGCCGTTATCCATTCGCGGTTCCCGTACATTATCGCGGCGGTGGGCGAGCCCGACGGAAGCATGAACGCAAGGTTGTCCAAATAGACCATGGGCGCCATCATGGCCATCATGCTTGCACCGGTTTTTCCCGCAAAGGTATATGCAATCGGGATGGCGATCATGGCGACTACGGGGCTGCTCAAAACATTGGTGGATAAAAAAACCAGAATAAGTATCAGCGCCGCGAAAGTGTATGGACTCTGACTCGAGAACAGGGAAGAGAGGTTCTGCGCAAGAAAAACGCTTACTCCCGTTTTCGTGCTTGTCAGCGCGCCGGATACCAAAAGCGCTGCGCTGAACATAAACATCATGCCCCACAGCACTCCCTCGTTTGCGACATCCTTTATCGGAAAAACCTGTCTGCCGTCGCGCCTTATCAAAAGGCAAACGCCGACGATAAACGCAACTATGCCGGTATTCCCGATTCCTGAGAGGAATTTGCTGATCAGGAAGGTTTTCGGCAGAAGGTTCGGCACAGTCAGCAAAACAATCATTGCCAGTATTCCGTAAAGCGAAACCTTCTGCTCATAAGTGAGCGGCTCTATTTCTCCGATAAACCGGTAACTTCCGAGCGGACTGACGTCGGGCCGCAGAAAAAACTTCATTATCGCCAGATATCCGGCCATTATCAGCGCACAAAAAACAATCGAAAATACAATGTACGGGCCGTAGGCGACCTGCATGCTTTTGTCTATCGCGCTGAGTATCCCATACATGCCAACAGGCGAAATCTGGAAGGGGAAAAAGCACATTCCGAGCGTTGCGCACATTGTTATTCCGAACGTCATCAGCGCCGGCCAGGCGTCCCCTTTTTTGTACCCGACCTGGGCGGATATCTGGTATAGGATATTCCAGCAGATCAGCATTATCGGTATTCCGCCGATAGCCATGGAGGGAATGAAGGCCGAAAGCAGTATCAGCAGAGATAACATCCACGGCTTTCCTTCCGCTCTTTTTGAGGATATTATTCTTGAGGCTATCGCCTTTGCTATTCCCGAATAGTTCAGAATACCGCTGAACAAAAGCAGGAAGAACACAAAAAGCACCGTGTCGTTGCTGACAGCCAGGGCAAAAGCCTCTTTTACACTGCAATAACCGCTGTTTCCGAGGAGAAGCAGCGCAGCAATGCTGGGCCATACCATGTCCACAGTGCTCCAGCCGTATATCGCGCCTATAACTATGCCTAATATGTTCATTCCCATTGGTGTGATTGGCTCCGGGGCAGGAAGAAATCTAAACAGCAGCATAATTAAAAGAGAAACCGCGCTGTGTATATAATAATTTCTGTCTTTTTTCAGGCTCATCACATCGTCCTCCTCCTTAAGGAATCCGGACTTATGAGCCGGCTTCCTTAAGGACTTCCTTTCATTTCATTAGTTCTCTTTGCTGTTTTCGTTACTCGGCAAGACCGGCGTTTTCCGTTTCACGTTTCTTAAGGATTATGCTTATGGCAATTGCCACGACAACTCCGACAACAAGCTCGGCGCACGCCACAAAGGCGTATTTCCAGCGGTAGACGTTCATTGACCCGGCAAATTTACCGGCCAGCGAATTGATAACATAGGGGGTGCAAAATTGAGCCAGATGTACGGCCGCGACATAAAGGCCTGTTGTCAGCACGAAGAAGCTCGGCTTCGACGCCTTTGTGCATATGAAGGTCCCCTGGGCGACGCAGATGTTGTTGCCCAAACCGAGAAGAAAGGCCGCCACGAGGCATACATCGATGTTTTGAGCAAAGGCGAGCATGCCGAATCCGAGCGCAAGGCAGATCGCTCCAACTCCCAGCGTGGCGTTTTTGAACACCTTTGCAATCCAGGCAAGGATAAAACCAGCCACAATTGAGCCGAGGGAAATCATGGATGAAACATATCCCGCCTTTGCTGCGCCTCCAAGGCCGGTGGACTTCATGTAAAACGCGATGTTGAGTCCGATTGCGTTGAAGAAGAGCATATACGCGAAAGCGAAAAGCAGCGCAGTGACAAGCAAAGCATTCAGCTTAAACTTTTCCTTGGTATTTTCCGTTTTTTCAACCTTCGCGGCCGGCTTGTCCTCCGGCAGCAGCACTGCAACCAGAATGAAAGCCGCCACGCCGAACAGGTACATGTAGAATACTGCCGTCCATGACACCTCCGCCAGCAGACCGGCGATGCTCGTTGCAAAGAAAGCGCCTATTGCTGCTACGCCCTCTTTTATCCCTATATATTTATTTCTGGATTCCGGCTTGACGTATGTGGCTATTATTGCAACGGCGCAGGGAGAGGCCATTCCGAGTCCGAGGCCCATGAACAGGCGAAGGACAAGTATAGCAGTGAAGTTATTCGTGAAGAATACCGGGCAAAATCCACCTATCGTGATTATCGCCGACGCAATAAGCGCGAGCTTTTTGCGTGAGATAAAGCGGCTGAGCGGTCCGGCTATCAGAGCGCCTATAAGGGTCGGAAGAGCGACACCGCTGATGAGCTGCTGAATTGTTGTGGTAGATAGCTTTGGGAAGGCTTCGCTGATAAGCGACATCGCGGGCTGAATGAACTGCTTACCCTGCTGCAGTACCGCAAGTATACACCCGCAAAGAACAGCTCGCCTTGTTATAGCCTTGCTGTCGTTAGACATTAAAAGTAACCTCCTAATTTTTCCTTTACCTTTTATTTATCGCGGTGAGAGAGTAAAAATGGACAAAAAAAATTTAGCACGGATGCTGAATTTTGAACAATATCAAATCGTTATGGCTTAATAACTAAATATTGTTGTATAATGGGGTTAAATTATAGTAAAATGTTAAATTGATACAGATGTAGATGACGATTTCTACTTTTGAAAAGGGGGGGATACGTACTTTGACGCTTCAGCAAATGAAATACATGGTTTCCGCCGCAAATCACCGCAGCTTTTCAAAGGCGGCCAGAGAGTGTTTTGTCGCTCAGACTGCCATCAGCAAGCAGATTGCAAACCTTGAAAAGGAGCTTAACTGCCAGCTTTTTATCCGAAACCAGCATCAGGTTGAGCTTACAAAGCAGGGAGAAATTTTCCTCAGCTACGCAAAGGACGTCCTGCAACTGTGCGACTATGCCATACGAGACATCCATATGTCTCAGCTGATAGAGCAGAAGCGGCTGAAAGTGGGCTACAAAGGCCATATCGAACGCCGTCTCCTCACGGAGATAGCCGTGGAATTTTCGAGGCTTAACCCGGACATTTTTTTAACGTATCAGTACGTAATCCTGGACAATGTAATACCTTCGCTGATTACCCGGGAGCAGGACGTCATCTTTGCTCCTTACGAGCATGTTCAGGGGGCTCCGCACATATCGAATGAGCATCTTCTCAGCTGCCCGATAAACCTTGTCGTAAGCGACAAGAACCCGCTCTCCGCGCTCGAAGTAATATCCCGAGAGACACTCAAATCGCTCAATTTCATTGCCGTCGATACCACATCCTCGCCGGGCCTTTGCGCAAAATCCGAGCGACAGTGGGCCCAGCTGGGTTTTCGCCCGAACATCACCTACAATGCGTCAGAGCTTGAATCCGCCCTGCTGATGGTTGAATCGGACGCAGGCGTGATGCTTATGCCGAGATTTCTCGAGGCTTTTGAACCACGCAATCTCAGATATATACCGATAGAGGGCTTCCGTTCAAGCGAGCGTATCAGCATTGCGTGGCTAAGCTCAAATAACTCGCCCGAGACGCTTAAGTTTATCAAATTCGTCAGCCGATGGTTCAAGGAGCGTTTTCCGGACGGCAGGTCGGAATTTTAGTTATAATTCCATAACTTTTTGCTTGTTTGCTTTTACTTATCCGCTGTTATAATTTGCTTAAATAGTGGTGAGAGACTGTTTATCGGATTCAACAATAAAATTTGGAGGCTGTAATGAAAGCATTTAAAAACGTGTTTGCGCCGATCAAAGTCGGCGGACTTACATATAAGAACAGGATTATTTTATCACCGCAGAATCCGCACTTGTCTCCAAGCGGCGATTTGATGTCGATTGAGGTAATGGAATTTTACCGCAAGTTCGCGCAGGGCGGGGCGGCGCAGATAACGCTTGGCTGCACGCCGGTCAACCGCGAACCGCTCGACCAGGTGCGCGGCGGTTTTATGCTCCGCCTGGGGTCGGATTCTTCGCATATTGCGTTGTCGCGCTTTGCCGAAATGGCTCATATGTATAACAGCAAAGCGGCGATAGAATTGTTTGCCGTCGCTAAGGGCGAAATCAAGGCTTATAGCGACAGAGGCGACAGCGGTAAGGACAGGGTTGAGATAATGCCCGCCGACATGAGCCTGAATGAAATCAACAATATCGCAGAGGATTTTGCGAACGCCGCCGAACGCTGCGTTAAGGCGGGCATAGACAATATCGTTTACCACGGCGCTCACGGTCAGATATCCGCCGCGTTCTTCTCAAAAGTGTTTAACGAGCGCACGGACGACTTCGGGCCTCAGAGTCTTGAAAACCGCGTACGTTTCACCGATCTTGTTCTCGGCGCCATAAGGGCAAAGGTCGGCAGACGTCTGAACATTGAATACCGCATCAGCCTCGACGACATGATTCCGGGGTCCCCGACCTTCGACGAGGTGGTATGGTTTGTAAGGCATATCCAGGACAGGATTGATCTCGTCCATGTTTCGAGAGGTCTTCACAACGTTCACAGGCACGCGCCTTATATGTTTCAGCCTCTGTATTTCGAGCATGGCATCAACCTGGAGCAGGCGGCCCGGCTCAAAGCCCAGGTGGACGTTCCCGTATGCGCCGTGGGTTCAGTTACAATAGAACAGGCTGAAGAAGCGATAGCTTCCGGCAGGCTCGACATGGTGGCGATGGCCCGCGGGCTCTACGCCGATCCGGATCTTCCGCGCAAGGCGATGAACGGAAACGCGGGAAAAATACGTCCCTGCGTTCGCTGCAACCAGTGCATCAACAATACTCACACCTTCCTGCTACCGACATGCTGTTCGGTTAACGCAGAAAACGCGCGCGAGACAATCTATGCCCAGATCCCCCTCCCGACAGGCCGCAGAAAAGTGGCGGTAATCGGCGGCGGCCCGGGCGGGCTCGAAGCGGCGCGCGTAGCCGCCTCGAGAGGGCACGACGTTACGCTTTATGAAAAAAACAGCCGTTTGGGCGGCATTTTTGAGGTGGCCTCGCTTGCCAGTTTCAAAAAGGACAACCGCAGTTACCTTGACTGGTCGATAAGGGACGTGCTTTCAAGGCCGAATATAACAGTCAAAACTGGAATCGAGGTCACGGCTTCGATGCTGAAGGGACTAAATTACGACGTCGTCATAGTTGCAAACGGGGGCTCTCTCATTTTTCCTGCTTTTCTTAGGGGCAAGTCCAATGTGTGTCAGGTGGTCGACGTGGAAACCGGAAGCGTAAAGCTGGGCGAAAGCATCGTAATCGCCGGCGGAGGACTCTCCGGCTGCGAAGCAGCCTGGGTTTTGGCAGAGCAGGGCAAAAAGGTAACCATTATAGATATGCAGCCGCGCAATAAGCTTGGAGCCGGGGTGAGCGCAATGAACATGTCGGCTCTTATGGAAAAGCTTGATGAGCTGAAGGTGGAAATTCTCTGCGAAACGAAAATGGAAGATGTTCAGTCGGACGGCATCGTCGTGTCTAAGGACGGGGAAGTCAGAAAAATACCCTGCGACAACGTTGTTCTTGCCCTGGGCATAACGCCGGACACTGCTTTGGGAGAGGAGCTATACAGAGAGCTTGACTGCGAGGTCGTCTGCGTAGGCGACTGCGCCACGAGAATGGGCACGCTCAGAAACGCCGTGAGTACCGGGCACATGGCCGGATACAACATTTTTTAGCATTGTATTTCACGTCTGAATCACCTGCGGCATGAGTCACAAATATGCGGTACCGTTGTTTCACAAGAGGGGCGGACAAGCCCTCAAGGAGTTTTGCAGCTTTGTAAGGCTTAGCGGTAGAATTGGCCTGAGGCTGCTTATGGCTGGAATGGGGGCAGTGCGGATAATTGGATGACTGGATGTCTGTTTCCCTGCAGAGTAACGGTATGGCAATAACACAAGGAGGATTTAAAATGAAAATTCCAGAATATGATTCCAAAGAGCTCAAAATCGTAGGCGAATTTCCCCGTCCGGTCGGCAAGGCTACGCCGATATATAATTACCCTGTTTCCCCTAAGCAGGGACAGTTGGCGGCGTTTGCCCGGAAACCCGTTTGGCAGCTTACCGGCGTGGAGCAGGTTCTTTTCTCACCGAAGTGCAACCCTGACAACATAGCCAGAGCCTTTGTGTACGACGGCACCAATACCCCAAAAACCAGCTGCGGCGGCCTCGACATGTTCGGTATCGAATGGGAGTATGTACCGCAGGTCGGCGGCTCCATGGTAAGACCCGGCAAGCCGTTTATCGAGGATGCCAACGAAATTGAAAGCAAGGTAAAATGGCCTGACATAGAGGCCTGGGATTGGGAGGGCTGCGCCAAGGCCAATTCTGAATACCTTTCCAGGGACGTCTATATCAACTGCTGGTTCTTGAACGGCTGGTATGAGCGCCTTATCTCCTTCATGGAATTTGAGAACGCCGCCGTTGCCATGATCGACGAAGAACAGAAGGATGCCGTGAAGAATTTTTTTGACAAGCTCTCCGACCTTTACATAAGGATTTTTGACAAATACCTGACGTACTTCCCGCAGATAGACGGGTTCTGCATCCATGACGACTGGGGCTCCCAGAAGGAAACCTTCTTTTCTCCGGAAGTTATTGAAGAAATGGTCGTGCCCTATATGAGACGCGTTACAGATTATCTCCACTCGAAGGGCAAGTGCTGCGAGCTTCACAGCTGCGGGCAGATCCTCAAGCAGGTTCCCAATATCATCGCGGCGGGATGGGACGCCTGGGCGCCCCAGGCTATGAACGATACGCATAAGATTTATGAGCTTTACGGAGACAAGCTGCTCGTCGGAGTCCTGCCTGAACCATTCGATACGGAGAAAACGACTGAAGAAGAGCAGCGCGAGGCTGCGAGGAAGTATGCGGACAAGTTCTGCAATCCCAAAAAACCTTCTCTGTACAATCTTTACGGCAGTATGTATTTGACTCCCGCGTTTAGCGAGGAGCTT
This sequence comes from Clostridiales bacterium, assembly GCA_029268065.1. GTDB lineage: Bacteria > Bacillota > Clostridia > Oscillospirales > Oscillospiraceae > DUPK01. The sequence goes on from JAJUHC010000004.1 coordinate 131,272, forward strand.
TATAAGCGGTCCCGGATAAATTACGGCAAGCAGTGATCTGCCGTGCTTAAAGCCCTTGTGCAATTTTAATATCGCGAAGATCTTATAAAAGACTCGACAGTCGAGTATTGTTTCAGCCCGCCGCGGCGACTTAAAGAATAAACTCAGCCATACGATAGTGAGCACCTCAGGGGTATTTATGATACCCCTGAGGTGCTCAGCCTGTCAAAGAACGGCGGTTTTCAGCTTACGAAAACCGCGGTTCTTTGCGTATAACAGGCAAAAATAAGCCAAATCCGAGAAAACAAAGGGCTATTTGAGACCCAAATGGCCAGCTTTTTGAGATTCATGGCAGCA